>NZ_DAMBOE010000002.1:0-583871 GCF_032063905.1 Alcaligenes phenolicus | reverse complement strand
GGCATCAGGCATCAGGCATCAGGCATCAGGCATCAGGCATCAGGCATCAGGCATCAGGCATCGAGCTGCAAACAACAGATAAGAACCTGCGAAGTCAGGAGGCCTGGAAGTGATCTCGTTCGCCCGAAGACAAACAGCCAGCCGTTAATCGCGGCTGGGTGTTTGTGTACTGGTACTGCCAGGAAGACTTAGCGGGGAAGTGTCGAACTCCCCATCAGGAACTCGTCTACGGAACGGGCGCACTGGCGGCCTTCGCGGATGGCCCAGACGATCAGGGACTGGCCGCGTCGCATGTCTCCGGCGGCGAAGACTTTGGCTCGGCTGGTTTGGTAGTCATCCGTGTTGGCAGCGACGTTGCCGCGCTGGTCGGCTTCTACGGCAAAGGCGTCCAGCACTTGGCGTACGGGGGCGGTGAAGCCCATGGCCAGCAGGACCAGATCGGCGGGGAAGGTCATTTCGGAGCCGGCGATGGGCGTCATGCTCATGCGGCCTGTCGCGGGATCGGTTTTCCATTCCACCCGCACGGCGCGCAGTTCTTTGACTTGGCCGTTCTTGCCTTCCAGCTCTACGGTGTTGATCGCCCAGTCACGCTCGCAGCCTTCTTCGTGCGAGGACGAGGTGCGCAGTTTCATGGGCCAGTAGGGCCAGGTTAGCTCCGTGTTTTCCTGCTCGGGTGGGCGGGGCATCAGTTCGAACTGGGTGACTGATTTTGCGCCCTGGCGTGTGCTGGTGCCCACGCAGTCCGAGCCGGTATCACCACCACCAATCACCACGACATGTTTGCCTTGGGCGCTGATGGCGGGGGTGCCACGTGAACCGGCAACTTGCTGGTTCTGGATACGCAGGAAGTCCATGGCGGGATGTACGCCTTGCAGCTGGCTACCGGGGGCGTCCAGCAGGCGTGGGGTTTCGGAGCCGCCGGCCAGGATGATCGCGTCGAACTGTTGCTCAAGATCGGTAGGGGACAGCACGGTCAGCCCCGGTTCCTGGGCGGCTTGATCTTGTGCCTGACCAATATAGGTAGAAGGGCAAAACTGCACGCCCTCGGCCTGCATTTGGGCGATGCGACGATCCAGCAGGTGCTTGTCCAGTTTGAAGTCGGGGATGCCGTAGCGCATCAGGCCACCAATGCGGTCGCTTTTCTCGTACACGGTGACGTCGTGGCCGACGCGTGCCAATTGCTGTGCACTGGCCAATCCGGCAGGGCCGGAGCCGATGACGGCCACGCGTTTGCCAGTTTTGTGGGTAGGTACTTGTGGTTCAACCCAACCTTCTGCCCAGCCTTTGTCGATGATGGCGTGCTCAATGGATTTGATACCCACGGGCGCACGGTCAATGTTCAAGGTACAGGCTGCCTCGCAAGGAGCGGGGCAGATGCGGCCGGTGATTTCCGGAAAGTTGTTGGTGGAGTGCAGCACGTCCAGCGCTTCTTTCCACTGCTGGCGGTAAACCAGATCATTCCAGTCGGGGATGATGTTGTTGACCGGGCAGCCGTTGTGGCAGAAGGGGATGCCGCAGTCCATGCAGCGGGCGGCCTGTTGGCCTGCCTGTTCGTCGTTCAATACCTGGACAAACTCTTTCCAGTGCTTGACCCGCTTTAAAGGAGCTTCTACGGCTTCTTGCAGACGTTGAAACTCAAGAAATCCAGTCGTCTTTCCCATGATGTGTCGTTTCCTGATGGTGATGGGAAGGGTTCAGGCCGAAGCCGAACGGCGGGTTTTACTGCTTTTGGGCGCGGCTTTGCTCGCTTGCGGGCCTTGCCACAATTCGCTCAATGCACGGCGGTATTCGCGTGGAATGACTTTGACGAATTGTGCGCGGGCGCTGTCCCAGTCTTTCAAGAGCTCGCGGGCCTGGAAGCTGCCCGTGGCCTTGAAATGTTCCTGAACCAGGGTTTGCAAGATGGCATCGTCGGTCTGGCGTTCGCCCTGGGCGCTACGGCTGTGCCATTGCGCCATGCTGCTGTTCATCTCTTGCTCGGCCTTGCTCAAAACGGGCTCCAGATCCACCATGCCGGGGTTGCAGCGCAGTTGCAGGCGACGTTGCGGGTCCCACACGTAGGCCACGCCACCGGACATGCCGGCTGCAAAGTTGCGGCCCACTTCACCCAGGACAACGACAGTGCCGCCCGTCATGTATTCGCAGCCGTGGTCGCCTACGCCTTCCACAACCGCGCTGGCACCGGAGTTACGCACGGCAAAGCGTTCGCCGGCGACGCCGTTGAAGTAGGCTGCACCTGCCAAGGCACCGTAAAGCACGGTATTACCCACGATGATGTGGTCCGGGCCGTAGCCACGGAAGTCGTTGGGCGAGCGCACGATAATGCGGCCGCCGGACAAGCCTTTGCCCACGTAGTCATTGGCTTCGCCCACCAGATCCAGGGTGATGCCCTGGGCCAGGAAAGCGCCAAAGCTCTGGCCCGCCGTGCCTTTGCATTGAATGTGCAGGCTGTCGTCAGGCAGACCTTGATGACCGTATTTCTTGGTGAATACGCCCGAGAGCATGGCACCGACGCTGCGGTTGCGGTTGCGTACGGGGGTGATGAAGGACAGTGGGGTGCCCTGATTCAGGGTGACGGCGCTGCGCTCGATCAGTTGGCGATCCAGTGTGTGTTCCAGGTCATGATCCTGGGTGGCGATCTGACGTGGGGACTCTTCGTTTTCCACTTTGTGCAGCAGACGGGAGAAGTCCAGACCTTGTGCTTTCCAGTGTTCGATACCACTGCGCATATCCAGCCAGTCGCTGCGACCGATCAGATCGTCAAAGTGACGCACGCCCAGCTTGGCCATCAGTTCACGCACTTCTTCGGCAACAAAGAAGAAGTAGTTCACCACGTGCTCGGGCTTGCCCTTGAACTTGCGGCGCAGCACGGGGTCTTGAGTGGCAACGCCAACCGGGCAGGTGTTCAGATGGCATTTGCGCATCATGATGCAGCCTTCCACGACCAGCGGGGCGGTGGCAAAGCCAAATTCATCCGCACCCAGCAAGGCGCCGATCACCACATCGCGGCCGGTCTTCATCTGGCCGTCAGCCTGCACACGAATGCGGCTGCGCAAGCGGTTCAGCAACAGGGTCTGCTGGGTTTCAGCCAGGCCCAGTTCCCACGGCGTACCGGCGTGCTTGATGGAGGACAGGGGCGAAGCACCCGTACCACCGTCGTGACCGGCAATCACAATGTGATCGGCCTTGGCTTTGGCAACACCGGCAGCCACGGTGCCCACACCGACTTTGGACACCAGCTTCACGGAGATATCCGCTTGCGGGTTCACGTTCTTCAAATCGTGAATCAGCTGGGCCAAATCTTCGATGGAGTAAATGTCGTGATGGGGTGGAGGAGAAATCAGGCCCACACCGGGAACGGAATAACGTAGCTTGGCGATGTACTCGGACACTTTGTGGCCAGGCAATTGACCGCCTTCGCCGGGCTTGGCACCTTGTGCCATCTTGATCTGGATTTGATCGGCACTGCACAGATACTGGGCCGACACACCAAAGCGGCCGGACGCTACCTGCTTGATGCGCGAGCGCAGCGAATCGTTCTCTTGCAGATCAATGTCGGCAAACACGCGATCCTGGCCCAGGACGCTGGCCAAGGTGTCACCCTGGCGAATGCCGCTTTTACCGTGCTGCATTTCGTGCTGATAGCGCAGCTCGTCCTCGCCACCTTCGCCGGTATTGGACTTGCCGCCAATCCGGTTCATGGCCACAGCCAGTACGGCATGGGCTTCGGTGGAAATCGAACCCAGCGACATGGCGCCGGTTGCAAAGCGTTTGACGATCTCGCTGGCCGGTTCTACTTCTTCCAGGGGAATGGCCCGGGCCGGGTCCAGACGCAGCTCGAACAAACCGCGCAGGGTCATATGACGGCGGCTTTGCTCGTTGATGAGCTGGGCGTATTCCTTGTAGGTGCTGTAGTTCTGGCTGCGGGTAGCGTGTTGCAGCTTGGCGATGGAGTCGGCCGTCCACATATGGGCTTCGCCGCGCACGCGTACTGCGTATTCGCCACCGGCTTCCAGATGATTTTCCAGTACAGGATCTTTGCTGTAGGCGGCGCGGTGCTGACGCAGCGCTTCTTCGGCCACGGTGAAGATATCAATCCCTTCTACCGGACAGGAGGTGCCCACAAAGTATTTGTCCACCAGCGAGCGCGACAGGCCGATGGTCTCGAAAATCTGCGCGCCGGTGTAGGACATGTAGGTGGAGATGCCCATTTTGGACATGACCTTGTACAAGCCCTTGTTGATGGCCTTGATGTAGTAGCCCTCGGCCTGGGACGCGTCGATCTGGTTGATCGGGTCCTGGGCCAGATGCTGCAGGCTTTCAAAAGCCAGCCACGGGTGCATGGCTTCGGCACCATACGCACCCAGCAGGGCGAAGTGATGCACTTCACGGGCCGAGCCGGTTTCCACAACCAGACCCGTGCGGGTACGCAGACCGATGCGGATCAGGTGCTGGTGAATGGCCGAGGTCGCCAGCAGGGCGGGGATGGCCACATGCTCGGCGTCACAACGGCGATCCGTCAGGATCAGGATGTTGTAGCCATCGCGCACGGCATCCGCCGCACGGGCGCACAGGGCGGCCACGCTGGCCTCAATGCCTTCCGGGCCCCAGGCGCTGGGGTAGACGATGTCCAGTTCCTGGCTGCGGAACTTGCCATTGCTGGCCGTTTCAATGCGCCGGATCTGGTTCATGTCAGACGGGCTCAGCACGGGCTGGGAGACTTCCAGACGCAGTGGCGGGTTGACGTTATTGATGTCCAGCAGATTGGGCTTGGGGCCAATAAAGGACACCAGCGACATCACCATCTGTTCGCGAATCGGGTCGATAGGTGGGTTGGTAACCTGGGCAAACAGCTGGCGGAAGTAGTTGTAGAAGGGCTTGGACTTGTCGGACAGCACGGCCAACGGCGCGTCGTTACCCATGGAGCCGGTGGCTTCTTCACCCTTGCTGGCCATGGGCTGCAGCACGACCTTGATGTCTTCCTGAGTCCAGCCAAAGGCTTGTTGTTGATCCAGCAGGTCGCGGCTGGCCAATTGGGGACGTACACCGGGCACGCTGGGCAGGGAGTCCAGGCGCAAGCGCAGGCGTTCAATCCACTGCTTGTAGGGATGGGTGTTGGCCAGTTGGGACTTGATCTCGGCATCGTCAATGATGCGGCCCTGTTCCAGATCGATCAGCAGCATCTTGCCGGGTTGCAGACGCCATTTCTTGACGATGCGGTGCTCGGGGATGGGCAGAGTACCGGCTTCAGAGGCCAGCACAATCATGTCGTCGTCGGTGATGACGTAGCGGGCCGGACGCAGGCCGTTGCGGTCCAGCAGTGCACCGATTTGCAGGCCATCGGTAAAGGCGATGGCGGCGGGGCCATCCCAAGGCTCCATCTGGGCTGCGTAGTACTCGTAGAAAGCGCGACGGCTCTCGTCCATCTCGGCGTGCTGTTCCCAGGCCTCCGGCATCATGATCATCATGGCGTGCGGCAGGGAATAGCCGGCCATCACCAGCAGTTCCAGACAGTTGTCGAAGGTGGCCGTGTCGGACTGGCCTTCGTACACGATGGGGTAGAGCTTTTGCAGGTCCGAGCCCAGCACGGCTGATTCCATGGCGCCTTCACGGGCACGCAGCCAGTTGAAGTTGCCCTGTACCGTGTTGATCTCGCCGTTGTGGGCGATCAGGCGGTACGGGTGGGCCAGAGGCCAGGCAGGGAAGGTGTTGGTGGAAAAGCGCTGGTGCACCAGAGCCAGGGCGGAACAGGCGCGAGGGTCGGCCAGATCGCGGTAGTAGCGGCCAACCTGGTCAGCCAGCAGCAAGCCCTTGTAGACGATGGTGCGCACCGAGGCCGAGGTCACAAAGTATTCCTGTCCGTGGGCCAATGCCATGCGGTAGATGGCGTGGCTGGCGGTCTTGCGGATCACGTACAGCTTGCGCTCCAGCGCGTCGGGCACCATCACATCCGGGCCGCGGCCAATGAACAGCTGGCGAATCACCGGCTCGTTGGCCTTGACCGTGGGCGACATGGGCATGGTGCTGTCCACGGGCACATCGCGCCAGCCCAGCATGTGCTGGCCTTCGGCACGTACCGCACGTTCCAGCTCCTGTTCACAGGCCAGGCGGGAAGCGGTTTCTTTGGGCAGGAACACCATGGCTACGCCATACTCGCCGGGGGGCGGCAGGGTCACGCCCTGGGCGGCCATTTCTTCGCGGTAAAGCTGGTCGGGGATCTGGATCAGAATGCCTGCACCGTCGCCCATCAAGGGGTCTGCGCCTACAGCGCCGCGGTGATCAAGGTTTTCCAGGATTTTGAGGCCTTGGGTGATGATGGCGTGGCTCGCCTGGCCTTTGATGTGTGCGATAAATCCGACGCCGCAGGCGTCGTGTTCATTAGCGGGAAGGTACAAGCCTTGGGCTTGGGGGGGACAGGAGTGTGTCATGGGCGTATCCGCAAAGAACGTGTTAAAGCGGTGCATTTGTTGCAGCGCAAAAAATAAAATACAGCGATTTTTTTTTTGCACGCAAGAAATTTTTGCGAATACGGTAAAAAAAATTAGGGACCTGCTCTCACAGGCCCCTTATCACCCCATCTGAACCGGGTGCAGTGTGGCAAGATCGCTGCACATGCGGGTTTGCGCAGAAATCAGGTCCACACAAGCGCTATTTGCCGCTGCGATTCTGGCTCATTTGCCCCAGAATGTGCAGAGCTTCTTCGCCTTCCAGCAGTTTGGAAAATAGCTTGCGCTCGCGTTCCAGAACCTCCAGCAAAACTTCGCGCTGGGGTTCTCGTAGCAGACGCTTGCTGGTGCGCAAGGCAATGGGAGGCTGCTCGGACAACGCGTGGGCGCAGGCACGGGCGGCTTCCAGGCTATTGCCGTGGTCGGTCAGTTCAGTGAGCAGGCCATCTTCCATGGCTTGCTCGGCACTGAAGGCTTGTGACAGCAGCAGCCATTCGTTGGCACGGCGTGGCCCCACGTACTGCGCCAGCAGGTGGCTGGAGGCGCCTTCCGGGCACAGGCCCAGTGCGGTGAAGGGCATGCGCAAACGCGCGTCACGGGCCGCGTACACAAAGTCCGCATGCAGCAGCAAGGTCACGCCGATACCCACAGCGTGGCCTTCTACGGCCACGATCAGAGGGATGTCGGCCTTGACCAGACTGCGCAGGAATTTGATCGGCGGCGGCATGTCGTTGTTGCGCACATTGGACAGCTCCGAGATGTCGTTGCCGGCACAGAAATGTTCGCCCGCGCCGGTCAGAATCAGAGCACGATATTTCTGGTTCTGATCGGCCTGATCGATGATGTCGGCCAGCTCTTCGTACATGGGGCCAGTCAAGGCATTGCGTCGTTCCGGGCGGTCCAGAACGACTTCCAGCCAGTGACCTGCGTCATGAGTCCGTATCATGGCGTGCTCCTTTTCAGGCGAAGGGGGAGGCCAGCAGTGCTGCCTTGGCTTCCTGGTATTCGCGATGCAGACGGGCCACGATGTCGGCAGTAGATTCCACCGAGTCAATGCCACCAATGCCTTGACCAGCGCCCCAGATGTCGCGCCAGGCTTTGCTCATGCCCGAACCGAAGGCGGTGTCGGCATTTTTTTCGCTGTCCAGCTTGTCCGGGTCCAGGCCTGCAGCTCGGATACTGTCCTTCAGGTAGTTGCCGGGGATGCCGGTAAACAGCGGGGTGTAGACGATATCGGCGGCACGACCCTTGACGATCATGTTCTTGTAATCGTCCGAGGCATTGGCTTCGGTACTGGCAATGAAGCGCGTGCCGATGTAGGCCATGTCCGCCCCCATGGCTTGGGCCGCCAGAATGTCGCGACCCCGGCTCATGGCGCCGGACAGGGCAATCGGGCCATCAAAAATCTGACGAATTTCGTTAACCAGCACAAAGGGGCTCAAGGTACCGGCGTGGCCGCCTGCACCTGCAGCCACCACGATCAGGCCATCCACACCCGCTTCCAGCGCTTTTTCAGCATGACGCAAGGTGGTTACGTCGTGAAAGACCTTGCCACCCCAGGCGTGTACATGCGGCACGATGTCTTGCGGGGCGCGCAGGCTGGTAATCACCAGTGGCACCTTGTGATCGGCGCACACACGCAGATCCTGCTCCAGGCGGTCGTTGGACTGGTGGATGATGTGGTTGATGGCGTAGGGGGCGATGCGGCGCTCGGGATGGCGTTCGCGCAGTTCGGCCAGGGTGTCGTCGATTTCGTCCAGCCAATCCTTGAGCTTTTCCTGGGGGCGGGCGTTCAAGGCGGGGACGGAACCGATGATGCCGCTGGCGCATTGTGCAATCACCAGGGCGGGGTTCGAAACAATGAACATGGGCGCTGCCATTACAGGCAGGGTCATAGATTGATAAAGCTGCTGCGTTAATGCCGATGGCATAAGGTCGGTCTCCTGTTATCGAAAGAAGTGCCCTGCCTCTTGAAGGGGCGGGGTCCTGCAAGGAAGATCTGCCGCTGATAATCTATCGTCACCTATTCTAGGACGGTTTATCGTTGCCCGGCTTGGTGCGCTGCACAAATTCCTCCGGCCTCGAAAATGACCATGGTTTGAGCACTTTTTTCTGTCCGTAGACCGGACTAAGAAGACGTAGTGCACAATAAGCGACTTGAAGGATTTTTGTTTGCTATGACCACGACTGAACGAAAAGCGCCCTTGGCGGGATTGCGTGTTCTGGACTTGACGCGCGTGCTGGCCGGGCCCTGGTGTACTCAAAACCTGGCTGATCTGGGTGCGGAAGTCATCAAGGTCGAACGCCCGGGTGCCGGGGACGACACCCGAGGCTGGGGGCCGCCGTATCTGCAGGATGGTCACAGAGCGGACACGGAAGATGCCGCCTATTTTGGGGCTGCCAACCGTAATAAAGAGTCCATCATCCTGGATATAGGCACTGCACAAGGTGCCGAGGTGGTGCGTCAGCTGGTCAGTCGCTGCGATATTCTGGTGGAAAACTTCAAGGTCGGTGGCTTGAAAAAGTACGGACTGGACTATGAAAGCCTGCAAGCCATCAACCCGGCCCTGATTTATTGTTCGATTACCGGATTTGGGCAGACTGGCCCCTATGCAAGTCGTCCAGGATATGACTTCATGATCCAGGGGCTGGGTGGTTTGATGTCCCTGACCGGTGAGCCAGGTGGTGAACCGCAGAAAGCGGGTGTGGCTGTGGCCGATGTCATGACAGGCATGTACGCCACCGTGGCTGTGCTGGCGGCCGTGGTGGAGCGCCATCGTAGTGGCCTGGGCCAGCATCTGGATATTGCTCTGCTGGATTGTCAGGTGGCCATGATGGCTAACCAGAACATGAATTACTTGTGTACTGGACAGGCGCCACAGCGCCCCGGCAATGCACATCAGAATTTGGTGCCCTATCAGGTCTTTGAAGCCAGTGACGGGCATTTGATTGTGGCGGTGGGCAACGATGCCCAGTTTCGCAGTTATGCGCGGGAGCTGGGTCACCCCGAGTGGGCGGATGATCCCCGTTTTGCGCGCAATGCCGGACGAGTCATGCACAGGGACGAGCTGGTGCCCATGCTTGCACAGATCATGCGAAGCCGCACGCGCGATAGCTGGTTGCAGACGCTGGAAGCTGTAGGTATTCCAGCCGGGCCCATCAATACGATGGAACAGGTTTATCAGGACCCGCAGGTGCTGGCGCGCGGCTTGCGCCTGGACTTGCCGACCGGGCAGGGTGGCAGCGTGCCTTCGGTCGCCAGTCCTTTACGTTTGTCGGCCACGCCAGTGCAGTATCGCCGTGCGCCTCCGCGTCTGGGAGAACACACCCGCGAGGTCCTGGCGCGAGTGCTGGAGCTATCGCCCGACAAGGTCGAGGCCCTGGTATCCGGCTCCGCTGAACAGGCTTAATTTTTATTGCTTTTCGATCAGGTTGTGAATCATGAAACAGATACAAACCATCGCTATTGTTGGCGCAGGTGCTATGGGACGGGGCATTGCCCAGATTGCTGCCCAGGCTGGCAAGCAGGTCTTGCTGTATGACCTGAATGCGGATTCGGTCAAGGCTGCTTTGGCGGATGTACACGCCGTCTGGAGTCGTTTGCAAGAAAAAGGCCGCATGACGGCGGAACAGGTGGACGCGGCCAAAGCGTGTCTGCAAACCGCCAGCGATCTGCAAGCCTTGGCCCCTGCCGATCTGGTTGTGGAAGCCATTGTGGAGCGTCTGGACGTCAAGCAAGGCTTGCTGCAACAGCTGGAAGAGATTGTGTCGGCCGATTGCGTGCTGGCCTCCAATACCTCTTCGCTGTCCATTACCGCCATTGCCCAAGCCTGCCGTCACCCCGAGCGTGTGGCTGGCTATCACTTCTTCAACCCCGTGCCGCTGATGAAAGTGGTCGAGGTTATCGACGGTCTGCGCACCTCTCCGGAAGTGGGCGATGCCTTGATGCAAGTGTCGCGCGATATGGGCCACACGCCGGTGCGCGCCAAGGATATGCCCGGCTTTATCGTGAACCACGCCGGTCGTGGCATGAACATCGAGGGCCTGAAAATCGCCCAGGAATGCGTGGCGCCTTTCTACCAGATCGACGCCATCATGCGCGAGCAGGCTGGTTTCCGCATGGGGCCCTTTGAACTGCTGGATCTGACCGCGCTGGATGTGTCCCATCCGGTCATGGAATCCATTTACCGTCAGTTCTACGACGAGCCGCGCTTCCGTCCTTCGCCCATTACTGCCGTGCGTCACGCCGGTAAATTGTTTGGTCGCAAGAACGGCGAAGGCTTCTACAAGTATGAAGATGGCAAGAAACAGGTTCCTCAAGAGCCTGCTGTTCCCGCTGTCACCTCCTTTGCTCCTGTGTGGGTCTCGCCTTACCACGAGCAAGGTCAGGCTCGCGCTCTGCAGTTGCTGAACGAACTGGGTGTGAAAGTGGTGGAAGGCGACCAGCCACCTGCTGATGCGCTGATTCTGCTGACGCCTTATGGTGAAGACGTGGCGACTTTGGTGTCCTTGCATGGCCTGGACCCAGCTCGCACCGTGGCGCTGGATACCTTGTTCGGCTTGGAGAAAGGCCGCCGCCGCGTGCTGATGTGCTCGGCTGCGACCACACCAGAATGGCGCGATCAAGCCTGGGCCATGTTGGCCAGCGATGGTACGGCGGTTAGCGTGATTGAAGACTCTGCCGGTTTTGTGGCCCAGCGTTTAGTGGCGACCATCGTGAACATCGCCAGCGATATCGCTCAGCAGCAGATTGCTACCCCATCAGATATCGACGCCGCTGTGCGTCTGGGCCTGGGTTATCCGCACAATGGCCCGCTGTCCATGGGTGATGCCGTCGGCTCGCGTGATTTGCTGGATGTATTGAACACCCTGCAAGCTGTCACGGGCGATATGCGTTATCGCGCCAGCCCCTGGCTGCAACGCCGTGTCCAACTGGGTATGTCCTTGACGGCATTGGCTCAGTGCAAGGCGCAATAAAGCTGTAGTCCTTTCCGTTTTATCTACCAAACAGGGCCCCGCATTTGCGGGGCCCTGTTTGTTTTACCCGCCGGTTTTTATCTTTAAGTGTCTGTGCGTTTAGTGGCAGGCACCCTTTTGGGCTGTCGACTAGGGTTTTTGCTGATACTCCGTCCACAAGGCTTTCGTTAATCTCTGTTCATTCCATTAGTAAACCAACGTTTCATTAGTGAAACAAAACAAGTTTTACGATCTTGAGCAGATCTATTCCAAGGTTTTAAGCGCATGACTATTAGTACCGCTATCGATCCGACGTCCTTGCAGGTTCTGCTGGCCGACCTTCCCCGCGATTTACTTGCCGGGCGACGAGTGCTGGTGACTGGTGCAGCGCGTGGCCTTGGCCTGGCGTTTGCTCATTGCATTGCACAGGCCGGGGCTCGGGTGGTGATTGCCGACATTTTGTTTGATCTGGCACAGCAAGAAGCCCAGCGTTTGCGCGCTGATGGATTGCAGGTTCATGCCGTGGCACTGGATCTGGAGGACAGCGAATCGATTGATCGCTGTGCCGCGCAGGCTGTGACCTTGATGGGCGGATTGGATGGTTTGGTCAACAACGCCGCCATCACCAACTCGGGTGGCCGCAATGCGCATGAGCTGGAAGCCGCCATGTGGGACAAGGTGATGGCGGTCAATGTGCGTGGCACCTGGTTGATGAGTCGTGCGGTGCATGGTGCGCTCAAGGCCAGTGGTCGTGGCGCCATCGTGAATCTGTCCTCGGATACGGCTTTGTGGGGTGCCCCCAATTTGCTCGCCTATGTGGCCAGCAAGGGGGCAGTTTCTGCCATGACGCATTCCCTGGCTCGGGAGTGGGGTGAGGACGGTATCACCGTCAACGCCGTGGCACCGGGGCTGACCTTGGTGGAAGCCACCGAATACGTGCCTTTAAGTCGCCATCAAGCCTATTTGGACGGACGTGCTATCGCCCGCGAGCAACAGGCAGCAGACGTGTGCGGCGCTGTGGTTTTTTCCCTTTCTGGACTGTCGCGTTTTGTGACGGGCCAGGTCCTGGCCGTCAACGGCGGCTTTGTTATGCACTAAGGCTATCGATCAAGGAGCATGAAGATGAGTGAGCAGACCGTGGAGACGGAAGTAAGCAGCTGGAGTCGCCCGGAGGGTGCCTCGCTGGAGGATTGGATGAATACCCGCATTGCCCGTTATTCCACCCGCAAATATGACTGGAATGCGCTGAAGTTCCAGGCTGATTACGACCCGAAATTCCGTCGTGCGCAAATGCGTTATGTGGGTACGGGTGGCACAGGTGTTACGGCTGACATGAACACGGTGCCTGCGGAAAACTTCACCTTTTCGACCATGGTGATTCCGGCTGGTCACGAAGGCCCGCCACACCTGCATACCGATGTGGAAGAAGTGTTTTTCGTGATGCGCGGCAAACTTAAGCTGATCATTGAAAAAGATGGTGAACGGTTCGAGACCATCCTGACGGATCGCGATCTGGTGTCGGTGCCGCCCGGTGTGTATCGCGAAGAGATCAACATCGGTGATGAAGACGCCTTGATGTGTGTGATGCTGGGCGCGAAAAAGCCCGTTACGCCCACCTATCCGGCTGATCATCCCCTGTCCAAGATCAAGCGTTAACTGGATTGAGCGGAGCCCCCAGGTCATGAACCCCCAACCCAGCAACTTGCCGCTTTTATCTGCCCAGGAGCTGCGCTATCTGCAGGCCTGTCTGCCCTTGTCGACCGTGGACATCTGTCGTGGCCGACAGGTGGCGGTGCGATGCGCGGGCGACGGTGAGCAATGGGTCGTCTGCTTGCACGGCATAGGTTCGGGCTCGGCGTCCTGGTTGCGGGTGGCACAGCAATTGCCACCGGGCCTGCGCTTGCTGGCTTGGGATGCTCCCGGTTATGGCTTGTCTACTCCTCTGGAAATGGACAAGCCCACGGCGCTGGACTATGCCCGGCGTCTTCAGGAACTGCTGCATGCTCTGGAAGTGAAGGATTTTGTGCTGGTTGGGCACTCCTTGGGTGCCTTGATGGCGGGCGCCTATGCTCGTCATCTTGATCAGGGAGAGATGCAGGCGTTGTTCCTGATGAGCCCTGCAATTGGGTATGGACGCCCGGGTTTGGAACAGCGCCGTCAGGCAGTGTGGGATCAGCGTATGGCGCAGGTGGCGTCGGGTGATATGAGCTTGATGGCTCGTCAGCGTCACCAGCGATTACTGTCGGAGCAGGCGACTGCCGAAAACCGGGAGTTGGTGTTGTGGATTATGGCCAGTCTGCACCTGGCGGGCTATCAGCAAGCTGTGCAGATGTTGTGCCAGGAAGACCTGCTAACCTACCTGCCTCTTTCCAGCAGCGTGCCTGTCGCAGTGAGTTGTGGCGAAGTGGATGTGGTGACAACTCCTGAGGCGTGCGCCGGGGTGGCGCGGGCCTGTTCCCAACATTTACAACTGGTTCCCCAAGCGGGACATGCCAGTTATGTCGAGCAGCCTGGTGCCATGCTGGAAGCCTTGCAATCTTTGCTGGGCCAGACGCAAGCCTTGCGTTCCGTGGCCACGACCAGGAGTAGTCATGAGCAGTGAATTGAATAAGAGCGATGCCAGTGCTGACCGTTATACCGTGCCCGCGCTGGAGCGGGGCCTGTTGATTCTGACCCAGTTCAGCCGGGATCAGCGCACTTTGGGTGCGCCCGAAATGGC
This sequence comes from Alcaligenes phenolicus, assembly GCF_032063905.1. NCBI lineage: Bacteria > Pseudomonadati > Pseudomonadota > Betaproteobacteria > Burkholderiales > Alcaligenaceae > Alcaligenes > Alcaligenes phenolicus. The sequence goes on along the minus strand of NZ_DAMBOE010000002.1, from coordinate 569,750 downwards.
GCGACGCCTGGACTTGCCCCGCTCGACCGTGTTTCGCCTGCTGTCCACGCTGGAAGGCATGGGTTTTGTGGAGCGAACCGAGAATGGCCGTGATTACCGTTTGAGCGTCGGTGTCTTGCGCCTGGGTTTTGAATACGTGGCCTCCCTGGACGTGACCGAACTGGGCCGTCCGGTGATGGAGCGTTTGTGTGAGCAGGTGCGTCTGCCCTGCAATCTGGTGGTGCGCGATTTGCGCTCGATTGTGTATGTGTCCCGCATTGCGGCGCCAACCCCGTTTGCCAGCTCGGTGACGGTAGGGACCCGCTTGCCAGCGCATGCCACAGTGCTGGGCCATGTGTTGCTTAGCCAACTGAGCCTGACTGAGTTGAAAGAGCTGTACCCCGAACCGGAACTGGAGCGCTTTACCTCCCATACTCCAGCGAATGTGCCCCAGCTGTACGAGTTTTGCCAAGCCATACGCGAACAAGGCTATGCACTGAGTGAGGGCTATTTCGAGTCCACGATCTCAACCATTGCGGCCCCTGTGTTCAATGGTGCGGGCAAGGTAGCAGCTGCACTGGGCGTAACCGCCATGGCGGCCAGTTTTGAAGGCGAGCGTCTGGCCGAGATGATTGCTCAGGTCAAGGCCGCCGCCGCCGAGCTCTCGGAGCTCGTCAGGCATTCCCCCCATAGTTAAGACTCCCTTAGACGGGTCGTGGATGAGCGATCGGTCCGGGGCAGGAAGAAAGAGATAGAAAACCATGAATGTTGACAATAGGGTGCAGTTCTCCAGCGATATGCTGGCTGGTCGCGTGGCCGTCGTCACTGGCGGATCTTCAGGCATAGGCCTGGAGACCGTGCGCATTCTGGCGCAGGCCGGTGCCGCCGTTGCGTTTTGCGGCCGCAATGCTCAGCGTCTGGCCAGTGCCCGTGAAGTGGTCCAGCAATCCGTGCCACAGGCGAGTCTGTACACACAAGAGTGTGACGTCCTGGATGCGCAGCAGGTGGCCGACTTTGCCCAGGCCAGTCAGGACGCGCTGGGAGCTGCTTCCATATTGATCAACAACGCTGGTCAGGGGCGGGTATCCACCTTTGCCACGACCAGCGACGAGGATTGGCGTGCGGAGCTGGACTTGAAGTTCTTTTCCGTACTCAACCCCACACGTGCTTACTTGCCACAGTTGCGGGCCCAGCGTGCGGTTCAGGGTGATGCGGCTGTTGTCTGTGTGAATTCCTTGCTGGCACGTCAGCCCGAGCCCCATATGGTGGCCACCTCGGCAGCGCGCGCAGGCTTGTTGAATCTGGTGCGCTCCATGGCCACTGAATTCGCGCCGGACGGCTTGCGTGTCAATGGCATTTTGATTGGGCTGGTGGAATCCGGGCAGTGGCGACGACGTTTTGACGCGCGTGATGACGCCAGCCAGAACTGGGATGAGTGGAGCGCACAACTGGCGCGCAGCAAGCAGATTCCATTGGCACGCCTGGGCAAGCCACAAGAGGCCGCCAACGCCATCGTTTTTCTTTCATCCCCACTGGCTTCCTACACCACAGGCAGCCACATCGATATTTCTGGAGGTTTGTCCCGTCATGCGTAACGCCCCGAATAAACAGCCGCTCGTGACCGTCGGTGCCGTTGTTGCGGCTTTTCTGGAGCAATGCGATGTAAAGACCGCCTTCGGCGTTATTTCCATCCATAACATGCCCATCCTGGACGCTTTTGCCCAGCGTGAGCAGATCCGTTTCGTGCCCGCAAGGGGCGAGGCGGGGGCGGGCAATATGGCCGATGCGTATGCGCGTTCCACGTCCAGTCTGGGTGTGTGTCTGACCAGTACCGGCCCTGCTGCTGGCAATATCGCGGGCAGCCTGGTGGAAGCTTATACCGCTGGTGCGCCTTTGCTGCACATTACGGGTCAGATCGAAACGCCTTTTCTGGACCAGAAAATGGCATACATCCATGAAGCGCCCGATCAACTGACCATGCTGGAAGCCGTGTCCAAGGCGGCCTTTCGTGTACGCAGCGCAGGCAATGTGCTGGGCGTGCTCAAGCAGGCCGTGCAATGTGCGCTGACAGCCCCCAGCGGTCCAGTCAGTGTAGAGATTCCGATTGATATTCAGCAGGCCTTGATCCCCATGCCGCTGGACTTGTCCCCCTTGCCAATTCCTTGCTTTGAGCCGCAGCCTGCTGCGCTGGACCGCCTTGCCAAGTCCTTGCAATGTGCTCGCCGTCCCTTGTTGTGGCTGGGTGGTGGGGCTCGCAAGGCCGGTGCCGCTGTGCGTCGATTGCAGAAGTTGGGCTTTGGTGTGGTCAGCACCGTGCAGGGTCGCGGCATTGTTCCTGAAGACGATGCAGGCACGCTGGGGGCCTACAACATTCACAAGCCGGTTGAAGATTTTTATCAGACTTGCGACGCCATGCTGGTGGTGGGTTCGCGTCTGCGCAGCAATGAAACCCTCAAGTATGAATTGAAGCTGCCCCGTCCTTTGTATCGCTGCGACGTGGATGCCGAGGCACAAGGCCGCGCTTATGTCAGTGATGATTTTGTTTGTGGCGACGCCGAACGTGTGCTCAATGGGCTGGCCGATCGTCTGGAAGCTCAAGGCTATCAGGCTGATCCGCAGCTGTTGAAAGATCTGGTCAAGGTACGCGAAAGCGCGGTGGCCAGTTTGCATGACGGTCTGGGCCCTTACACCGAACTGGTTCAGCAGTTGCAGAAGCTGGCTGGCCGGCAGTTCAACTGGGTGCGTGATGTGACCATCTCCAACAGCACCTGGGGCAATCGCGAACTCCGTATTTTTGAAGCCGATGCAGGAGTGCATGCCACTGGTGGCGGGATTGGCCAAGGCATGCCCATGGCTATCGGTGCCGCTGTAGGCGCACAGGAAACTCAGTCGGGTCGCAAGACGATCTGTCTGGCCGGAGATGGCGGCTTCATCCTGAACCTGGGTGAGCTGGCAACAGCGGTGCAGGAGAAGGCCGACATGCTGATCGTCCTGATGAATGACCAGGGCTACGGCGTGATCAAGAATATTCAGGATGCCCAATACGGCGGCCGTCGCTGCTATGTGGATTTGCACACGCCTGACTATGAACAACTGTGTGCTTCATTGCAGTTACCGCATGCACGAGTGCAGCAGCTGGAAGATTTGCCGCGTCTGTTGCAGCAGGGTTTGCAGGCTCAAGGGCCGTTCATGCTGGAAATTGACATGGTGTCCATTGGCAGTTTCAAAGGCCGTTTTGCAGGCCCGCCCGTCAACACGCTGAACCAGATTCCCGCCCTGGCGGGCAATCCGGAGTGAGGGAGGCGGACATGCTGACTATTGCCGTAATTGGTTGCGGGGCTATTGGTACCGCTTTGCTGGAAACCATCCAGAAGGACCGAAATTTGCGTGTCGGGGCGATTGTGGTGCCTGAGGCCTGGGTGGAGCAGGCTCGGGCCACCGCTTCCCGTTTGGCTCCGCAAGCCTGGGTAGGTGAGCTCGTGCCGGTAGACGGCATTGATCTGGTCATAGAGGTGGCTGGACATTCGGCCATCGAAGGGCATGTATTGCCCGCCTTACGTCGCGGTACCCCGGCTATTGTCGCGTCGGTGGGAGCCTTGTCGTCAGCGGATCTGGCTGAACAGCTGGAAGCGGCAGCCTTGGCTGGCGACACGCGTGTGGAGCTGATCGCCGGCGCGATTGGCGCAGTAGATGCGATTGCCGCCGCTCGTATTGGAGGCTTGGATCAGGTGGTCTATACCGGCCGCAAACCGGCCCATGCCTGGCAAGGCACGCCCGCGGAAGAAAGTTTTGATCTGGAACAGCTGGAAGCACCCACGTTGATCTTTGAGGGCAGTGCCCGCGAAGCGGCTCGCTTGTACCCCAAGAACGCCAATGTAGCGGCCACGATTTCCCTGGCAGGCCTGGGTTTGGATCAGACGCGGGTTCGTCTTTTGGCAGACCCTGGTGCCCAGCGAAATACCCATACGGTTGAGGCCAGCGGCGCATTTGGCGAGCTGTTGCTGACCATGAGCAACAAACCTTTGGCGAGCAATCCCAAGACCTCGGCATTGACGGTATTCAGTGCCGTGCGAGCCCTGCGCAATAGCGCGGATGCCTTGGCGATTTGAGTCAGCAACAGGATTAGAGGTTTTTATGATTTTCCAGAACGTGCTTGATATTTGCGTAGCAGGCCAGTGGCGTCAGGGCGGGGGCGATGTGTATGAAAGCCTGTACCCTGCCACCGGCGAGCCGATTGCACGTGTGCGCGCTGCGTCCGAGGACGATGTGCTGGAGGCGATCGAGAAGGCGGATCATGCATTCCGTCACAGCGGGTGGGCACAAAAACTGCCACATGAACGCGCCACTGTATTGCACAAGATTGCCGCCTTGATTCGGGCAGAGGCAGAAGAGCTGGCGCAAAAGCAGCGCCTGGACAATGGCAAGCCCATTAGCGAAACCCGTGCGCTGGTGGCCAGCGCCGCTGCAACCTTCCAATATTTTGCCGCCGCCTGCGAAACGTTGGAAGAAGCGATTACGCCGTCTCGTGGCCCTTTTGTGACCATGAGCGTGTACGAGCCTATGGGGGTGGTAGCGGCCATCACGCCCTGGAATTCGCCGATTGCCAGTGAAGCCCAGAAGCTGGCACCTGCTTTGGCGGCCGGCAATGCCGTTATCGTCAAACCTGCTGAAGTTACGCCCTTGATGGCGCTGGAACTGGCACGAATTTGTGAACAGGCTGGTGTGCCTAAAGGAATGGTCAGCGTGCTGCCCGGCAAGGGTTCGGTGATCGGAGATGTAATCACCCGTCATCCGCTGGTCAAGCGCGTGTCTTTTACCGGCGGCACGAGCACTGGCAAGCATATTGCCCGTATCGCCGCCGACAAGATGATGCCGGTTTCCATGGAACTGGGCGGTAAATCACCCACCATCGTGCTGGACGATGCGGATCTGGATCACGCTGTCGCTGGGGTGTTGTACGGCATTTTCAGCAGCTCGGGCGAGTCCTGCATTGCGGGTTCCCGCTTGTTTGTATCCGCCCCGATTTACGAAGAATTCATGAATCGTCTGACCGTGGGCGCACAGTCCTTGCGCGTGGGCGATCCGGCGCGTGATGACACGCAGATGGGCCCCCTGATTACGGCTCGTCATCGTGACAGCATCGAACGCTATGTGGAGCTGGGTGTGTCGGAAGGTGGAGTGATACGCAGTGGCGGGGTGCGCCCTGACCATGCTGGTTTAAGCGGCAGTCTGCGCAATGGCTACTTCTACACCCCGACCATTATTGAAGGTTTGACCAATCAGGCACGGACGGCCCAGGAGGAAATCTTCGGCCCCGTGCTGGTTGCCATGCCGTTCGAGAACGAAGAGTCCCTGATCGAAGAGGCCAACGACAGCGTGTATGCACTGGCCGCCGGTATTTGGAGCCGTGATTTCAAGCGGGCCTGGCGTTTGGGCCGGCAAGTACAGGCAGGCACCGTCTGGATCAACACCTACAAGCAGTTTTCGGTGTCGACGCCTTTTGGAGGTTGGCGCGATTCGGGCTTGGGGCGTGAAAAAGGGCGGGCAGGGATTTTGCAGTATATGGAGCAGAAAAGCATGTATTGGGGCACGAATGAGGCCCCCATTGTCTGGGCAGGTTAAGCCTTTTGGGCATGCCGTCTGGCCTGAGACTTGATCGCGCAGGCCTATAAAAGCAGCGCGATCATCTGTAGTACACCGTCAGCACGGCAAGACCCATAAAAAAACAGAAATTTGGATGGAGCGGAGATGAGCATAGTAGGCATTGATCAGATCACCTACGGGGTGGAAACGCTGGACGAATCGCGCCAGTTTTTCCAGGACTGGGGTTTGACGCTGGCAAAAGAAACGGCGGACACCTTGTACTTTGAGTGCTTGAACGGTTGTCAGGTTCTGGTGGTGGATATTGGCAAGGTGGATTTGCCGACCGCCATTGAAGATGGTCCAACGGTACGCGAAGTGGTCTGGGGTGTGGAGAGCGAGGCCGACCTGGATCGCTATGCGGCTGCCCTGCGCGATCAGCCGGGTTTTTCTGATCAAGCAGTTCGGGGTGTACGACAGGTTGCGTGCCAGGACCCCAATGGTCTGGCCATTGCCTTGCAGGTGACTCGCAAGCGCGAGGTAGAGATCGATAGTGCACCCATGAATACCTGGAACGAGCGCCGTCGTGTCAACCAGCCAGCCCCTATCTATGAACGTGCCGTGCCGATTGAAGTCGGGCACGTGGTGTTCTTTGTGGCGGATGTGGATCGCGTGGAACAGTTCTACGTTGAACACCTGGGCTTTGTGTCGTCGGATCGCTATCCGGGCCGTGGCGCCTTCTTGCGCTGCACTGAGGATGGTGGGCACCACGATCTGTTCCTGCTGCAGCTGCCTACTGGCAAGCGAGGCATTAATCACGTCGCCTTTACGGTGCGCGATATTCACGAAGTTTTTGGTGGCGGTTTGCACTTCTCGCGCTGCGGCTGGGAAACCCAACTGGGCCCTGGTCGTCACCCGGTGTCATCAGCCTATTTCTGGTACTTCCGCAATCCGGCTGGAGGCCTGATCGAGTATTACGCGGATGAAGATCAGTTAACAGCGGATTGGGAGCCACGCGAGTTCGAGCCGGGCCCCACCGTGTTTGCAGAATGGGCCATTGATGGCGGCCTGGATGGCAATACCCGCCGTCAGAAAACTGCGCTGGCACCGGAAGGGGCCTTCTTGACCGAGAAAAAATAAGGGATCGGGTCTCAGCCCCGACAAGCGGCTGCCAGGAGTCACTCTTAGCCCGCTCATTTTCAATACATGAACGTATTTCAGGAGGAATTATGTCTGTGCGTTATCTCCAGGCCAATCAAGCGCAACGGCGCGAACCCACCTTGTACGAAGACCTGCTTGGCGATGCAATCGAGCGCGCCTTTGCCAAGGGCGTGCATGATTTGCCCGGCCTGGTTCAGCAATTGAATCGTGAAGGCTTGTCCACCCCTGATGGACAGGCCTGGACAGAAGAAAACTACAGCGACGCGATTGCGGCTCTGGCCCAGTAAGCGCCGGCCCTCGCGTCCACCAAACCTGTTTAAGGAGACTCCCATGAACCATACGCCCGACCAGGCTGTTGAGCATTTACTGAAGGTTGGTCTGAAGAACCTGTGGTATCCGATTTGCCCCGCTTCTTTCATCAAAGAGACGCCCATTGCCCTGCGTCGTCTGGGACAGAAAATTGTGCTGTGGCGCGATACCACTGGCACCGTGCATGCCTTGCTGGACCGTTGTCCGCACCGTGGTGCGCCGCTGTCGCAAGGTGTGGTGCTGGGAGATCGCATCTCCTGCCCGTATCACGGCGTGGAAGTGCGCAGTGACGGGGTAGTGACTCGTGTGCCCGGCAGCCCCGGCTGTTCTCTGGAAGGGTCGCGTGCGGGCCGTCGTTTCCATGTGCGTGAGGCTGTGGACACGATCTTCTTGTACAACGATGTCGAGCCCGTGGATGAACCGCCCGAGCTGGTCTTGCCTGAAGAACTGGCCAACCAGGAGTCCTACTCCAGTTTCCTTTGCTACAACGAGTGGAAGAGCGATTACCGCTATGTGCTTGATAACGTCATGGACCCCATGCACGGCACCTTTTTGCACAAGCAGTCGCACTCCATGGCCGAGGGCGATAGCCAGGCCAAGTTCGTCATTCGTCAGACCGATATCGGTTTTGTCTTTGAAAAAGAAGGCCAGCGTGATGTGAACTTTGACTGGACCGAGTGGGCCGACACCGGCATGCACTGGACGCGTCTGGAGATTCCGTATCCCAAGACGGGTGGCCCTGGTGGCAACTTCATTATTGTGGGTTGTGTCACGCCGATTGATGAAACCCTGTGTTCGGTTTTCTTCTGGCGTATTCGCCGTTTGCCCAAGGGTTGGCAGCGTGATACCTGGCGCTTCCTGTACCGCAACCGCCTGGAAGCGCGCCATTGGCATGTGCTGGAGCAGGACCGCGTCCTGTTGGAGGATATGGAGCCCAATGCTCGTGATTACGAGAATCTGTATCAGCATGATCTGGGCATTGTCCGCTTGCGCCGTCATCTGCGCTCCTTGGCGCAGGACCAGGTAGAAGCAAGCGTTTGATTGCCTGCAGGTGGCCCGCCAGGCGGGCCGGTTTTTCCCGATAAGGTCCGCTGTTGAAGGCGGGCAAGGTGTTCTCTTATGTCAACCCAGACTCTCACAGCGCGCATCCATGCCATGCGTTATGAGGCGGACGGTATCGTCAGTGTCGAATTTCAGCCTGCGACGGAACAGGTATTGTTCCCGTCCTTTGAGCCTGGCTCTCACATTGACCTGCATTTACCCAATGGCCTGGTGCGCAATTACTCCCTGTGCAATCCCCATACGGATCAGCAGCGCTATGTGGTGGCTGTTTTGCATGATCGCAAAAGCCGTGGCGGATCGCGCTATGTGCACGAGCAGTTACGGGTGGGTTCGACCATTGAAATTTCGGCACCACGCAATAACTTCGCCTTGAGTGATCAGGCCCCCAAGTCTGTGCTGGTAGCCGGTGGCATTGGCATTACCCCGCTGTGGTGCATGTTGCAAAAGCTGGCCGAACAAGGGCAGGCGGTCGAGCTGTTTTATTGTGCGCGCAATCGTCGCGAAGCGGCCTTTGTGGCCGAAATCCAGGCGCTGTGCGACAGCCACAACATCCTTTGCCATTTCCACTTTGACCAGGAGCAGGGCGCAGGTCCGCAGCTGGAGACCTTGCTGGCCGGTCATGGTGCTGACACGCATTACTACTGCTGTGGGCCTTCGCCCATGCTGGATGCCTTTGAAGCGGCTTGTCAGTCCCTGGGCTATGAGCACGCGCATATCGAGCGTTTTGCGGCGGCCCCCCTGGTGCAGAGCGCGCCGGACGACGCTTTCGAGCTGCGTCTGGCCAAGAGCGGCCAGACGATTCAGGTGCCCGCCGGCAAATCCGTTCTGGATGCCTTGCTGGATGCAGGAATCCCGATTGAACACAGCTGCAAGGAAGGAGTGTGCGGATCGTGCGAGACGCGCATTCTGGAAGGAGAAGCAGACCATCGTGACGGGGTCTTGTCCAAAAAGGAGCGTGAGGCGGGTCGCAGCATGATGGTGTGTGTATCGCGTTGCAAGCGAGGGCCTATGGTGCTGGATATTTAATTCCCAAGGCAAGACCTGACGTTAGAGGCACAGCGTGAGACTGTGCCGTTTCGCCTAGGCCTTCCACTCTATTTTCAGTTGTCTGGCATATGCCGGTCTTGTTTCCAGGACCTGGGCAGGGGCGGTTTGTGCCTGCAAAAAAGAACGATAAGCATACTTATAAGAGAGGACGGAGCAGATGAAAAAACCTGTCGTTGTGGTGGGTGCGGCATTCAGCTTGGCGGGGGCGGTGCAGGCAGCTCCCAATACGCTGGAGATCTTTGGCACCCTGGATATGGCTGTGACGCATTTACGTACGGATGGCCAGTCCCAAACCGGTCTGGCGCACAGCGGTTCCAATATCTCGCGTTTCGGGTTTCGAGGGCGTGAAGATCTGGGCTCGGGCTATGCCGCCGGGTTCTGGTTGGAAGGGGGCTTGCATCCGAATCTGGGCAAGGGCGCGGCCGAGGATGGTGGTCTGGACTTTCGTCGTCGAGCAACGATTAGTCTATTTAGCCCGTATGGCGAACTGCGTTTGGGGCGGGACGATTCGACCACGTTTCTGAGCACCTTGTTGTTCGACCCCTTCATGACTAATGGGGTAGCCGGTACCAACTCCTTCATGATGCTGGGTGGCCCCATCCAGATCAGCAATGCGATCAGCTATTTTCTGCCGCCCAATCTGGGAGGTGTGTATGGGCAGCTGCAATACGCCTCCGGGCCTACCTCGACACCGACCAGTGGCAACTATCGCGGTGCACGTTTTGGCTATGCACAAGGGGCGCTGAATGTGGCGCTGGCGGCGGGACGGCAGCAGGACAATGTGCAGCCCAGCTTGAGTCTGGCCAACCTGGCCGCAACGTATGACTTTGGCTTCATCAAGCCTTCTTTGATTCTGGCGCAGGAAAAGCGTGGTTCGGCCCGGATTCGAGCTTATCAGCTGGGGGCGACGGCACCGATTGGCCAGCACCTGATTCGCGGCAGCATTGGCAAGTACGACGTCACCGGTCAGCAAGCCAATGCGGACTGGATCAAGTACAGCGTGGGCTACGCCTACAACTTCTCCAAGACCACGCAGATTTATGCCTCCTATGCCTATGTGCATAACCAGTCAGGCTCGGCGCGAGCGATCAGCGTGCAAGGCATGGACTCGCCCATCAACAGCGCAGGTCGAAACTCCCAGGGCTACCAATTTGGTATCCGGAAGTTCTTTTGATCGCGTCCTCCAAGAGCAAGAGAGACATCATGAATCCAAAGACATTTCGTTGGTATGGCGTGATCACCCTGTTGATCGTTGTGGCCATCTCCTACATTGACCGCATCAATATTGCGGTGTTGATTACCGATCAGGACTTTTTGAGGCATATGGGCATGCAGGCCCATGACCGCGTCAGCCAGGGCTTGCTGGCGACGGCTTTTATGGTGGGCTATGGCGTGTCTTCAGTAGTTCTGACACCGTTTTGTTCGGCCTTGCTGGGTGTGCGCCGCAGCCTGGTGATCGGGCTGATTTTCTGGGGGGTAGTCACTTATGTATCTCCCTTGATGCACAGTTATGGGCTGCTGTTGATGTCGCGTGCCTTGCTGGGAATTTCAGAGGGGCCTCTGTTTGCTTTGGCAGGGGCGTATATCAAGGCCCACTTCGAGGCCAGCGAGAACGGCAAACCTAATTCTCTGGTGAATATGGGAACGGGTTTGGGGCTGGCCATTGGCTATCCTTTCATCGGCTTCTTGCTGAGCTCGCATAACTGGGATAACTCCTTTCATATATTGGGCCTGATGAATATTTTGCTGGGTATTCCTCTGGTTCTGGCCTTTGTGCGCATGCCCAAAGTGGAACGCGGGACGGCCAAGGCTTCCAGTGCCAAGGCCAGCTTGCAGCAAGTGGGGCAGATCATTCGCGGCTCTTTGCAAACCCGCCATCTTTTTCTGATCACCTTGCTGACCTCGGCTTTCTTGGCGTACTTGTGGGGTAGCAGCAACTGGCTGCCGGCGTACTTGAAAGAAGCTCGTGGCTTTAATCTGCGCGACCTGGGCTGGATTGCCTCCTTGCCGCAGTACGCAACCATTGTGGCGGTCTTTATTGGCGGCATGATTATTGATCGTTTGCCGCGTGAACGTGTGCCCTTGATCTTTGTTGGTGGTGCAACGGGGGTGGGCTTATGTATCTGGCTGGCGATCAGCGTGCCAGATCGTTATACCGCTGCCATGTGTCTGATTGCCGCCAACTTTTGTTGGGGGCTGGCCAGCCCGGCAATTCCCAGCACAGTCCAGTATTTTTCCCAGGCCCAGCACGTTGCCAGTGCATTTGGGGTGGTTAATGGCGTGGGCAGTCTGTTTGCCGGGTTCATGCCAGCGATCATGGGCTGGGTCATCACGCAGTTTGCCGGCGGTAATGCGGCTAGCGGCGCCGGGTTTGCGGCAGGTTTTGGTGTCTTGATCGGAACCCAGATTGTTGTTGCTGTGTGTGGTTTGGTGCTGTATTTCCAGGAGCGCCATAGCCCGCATCGGCTGGCTGAACCGATCAAGTCATAGCCTGCTTCTTCTTGGCACAAGCCTGTTTACTAAGGAGCATTTACAGCAGCGGGTACTTTAACCTCTGCCAGGTCTGGGTAGAGTTCGACCAGCTCCGATAAAAGCTTGTCTTCGCTTAAAGGGATGATGAATAGATGTTCACCATCCTGACTGGCCAGCGTAGGGTAAGTCAGCTCGAAAGTCTCGCTTTCTTTCTTGAATGTGCGGCTGTAGTTGAACAGCGCGTAGGTGCGGCCCGTGCTGGTTTTGCCGAATCGGGCAGTTTCCAGATCGTAATAGCCGGTAAGGATTTCTACTGGCTGCTGCTCGTCCAGAGCGCGGCCAAACTTCGCAATCTCGACAAGTGCTTCTTGCCGGCTTTTTCCCATGGCCTCCGCCATTTTTTGGATTTTTCGAGGAGGCTGGAACTGCAAGAGGGTTTCCATGTCGCGGGCCATGGTGGCACGCAGCAGGGTTTGCATGGCAAGGTTCAGATTGTCTCGATTTACAGTGGCGCAGACTTGCTGCGCCCCTTGAGCGGCTGCCGAACCCTCTGTCCGCTCTTTGGCAGATACGGTGGTGGAGGGCAGTATTGCAAAGACAAAGGCCGACAGGATGCTTGCGAGCACTTGTCGTGCAAAGAGGGAGACACGTGTCATGGTAATAGCTATTCGGGTTTGTGGAGTACAGTGTGTGCGGCTCACGTTGGTCGATTGTAGGGCTTGGGCGTGAGGATGCTTATCTGCGCAGCAGGACTTGGCAATAAAAAAGCCCGATGAATATTCATCGGGCTTTTTGTATTCGCAGGCTCTGTACGGTGCCAGAGCCTTGTCGCAGTCTTACTTGGCGGCGTTAACCATGTGCTGGATGGCAGCACGGATTTCGTCGTCGGAGGCTTGAGAGCCACCGCGTGGAGGCATGGCGCCTACACCGTGAATGGCTTTTTGAACCATAGTGTCCATACCGGATTCGATATATGGCTTCCAGGCAGCTTGATCGCCAAACTTGGGCGCGCCAGCAACACCGGCTGCGTGACAGGCAAAACAGATGGTGTCGTACAGCTTGATACCGGCTGGGTCGACCTTGTTGTCGTCAGCAGCGGCGGTTTCAGTGGCTTTAGGAGCGTCAGCAGCAGGTGCTTCGGCAGGCTTGGCGTCGGCAGCAGGAGCGGCTTCGGACTTGGCATCAGCCTCTTCACCTTCTGGAGCAGGAGCTTCAGGTTCCTTGAAGTCAGCGCCAGCAGCGTTAGCCATGTAAGCAACAGCACGAGCCACTTCGATATCGTCCAGCGAAGGGTTACCACCCTTGGCAGGCATGGCACGAATACCGTGGATAGCGTTTTTAACCAGTTCGTCCTGACCCAGCTTGAGCAGCTCGCCCCAGGCGCCCTTGTCGCCAAATTTAGGCGCACCGGCTACACCGGCGCCGTGACAGGCGGTACAGGTGGTTTCGTAAACTTGCTGACCAGTCTTCAGCTCTTTGACGGCATTGGCGTCAACCAGTTTGAAACCGGCAACAGGCTGAATGCGGGCTGCAATGGCTTCAGGGGAAAGGGCGGCAGAGCCAGCACCTGCACCCATGGTGGAGGTAACCAGGCTGACCAGCATGACAATAATCGCGATGGGCACCAAGAAAGCCAGAGCCACGGTCACAAGCAATTGTTTAGGGGTTTTGATCATGGCTGAGTGACCCTCGTTGTGTTCTTCGGGTTTTTGTTCCGTGTTGCTCATTATCGGATCCTGCGAGTTCGTACAAGAAATGACGGGAGGGCCTTTAAAGGCCACCAATAAAGGCTTGCGCCTACCTAATGGGTGTGCGCAAGGACGTGTCTACCAAGCCACCGACCCAGATCGCGCAACCATGGATTATAGCGGAGTGTGTCGCTCTTGTATCTGACTCTTGATTTAGCGCACTCATAATTGCCGGATAGATGCTGAAAAAAACTCGAAACTCGCGCTACAATAGCGAGCTTGGCGTCCGTAGTTCAATGGATAGAATTAGGGTTTCCGAAGCCCTCGATACAGGTTCGATTCCTGTCGGACGCGCCAGAACTCCTTGTTTATACGGCTCTTTGGGGCAGTTTTTCAAGGCCTGGTTTGAATTTCCAGTTATAAAGTGTCGCGATGCAAGTAGCCAAAGGCTGCTTTTTTTTTGCCCGTTGTTTGCCAAAACACGGCCTCATGCACGGTTCAGATGAAGTAGGCTAATTATTGATCTCGATCATTTGGCCTGGGACGAAATTGCGTATTCCCCTGCGTTGACAGGCAAGCTTGCGCTTGGGAGTTTGGCCGGGACAACGATCAGGCGTATAGGCAATGGCGATGTCTGGACAGGCAGTGCCTGGAGTCTTGAACTTGTGGCCGTCGCTACAACCAGATGTGCTGCCATCGCAGTCTATGCAAGACAAAAGGGGCCGAGGCCCCCTTTGCTTTTTCCTGAGCAGCTTTCTGGTTTTTAAACAGCTTCGGCACAAATCACATAGTCGTGGCCATGGCGCAGACCACCCAAGGTCTGGTTCAAGGCCAGAGCTTGCTTGCGCAAGGCCTGAACATGCTCGGACAAGGCCATGGCCAGGTTGCGGTCCTTCAGACGGCGCAAGCGCCCGTCACACATATCCAGTTGACCGTGGATAAAGCTGTCGCCGTAACGAATGCCAAAGCGTTGTGTATCCACGCAGCGATAGCCGGATTGCCGCAGATGGCGCAGAACCCAGTCCATCGGGTACTCGCGATACGGGCGCTCGCCTGCCAGCAGCAGGCAGGCATCGCGCAAACGGCCTATTTCCACAATCAATTTGCCCGCCGGGTCCGTGCTGCTATAGGGCACGTAGGGCTCCAGACCAATAATGTAGAGACGCTGGCCGGTCAGCGGCCGCAGGCGGCTGAACAACTGGTCCTGGGTGTAGGGGGCAAAGCCGTCTATGGCACCCAGTAGATAATCGGCCAGAACCGTATCAAAGCGTTCGCCCTGCAAAAATTCAGGGTCACTCCAGTTGCCCACCAGCAGACGGTCCTCGGGGCGTTTTTGATCGCCCAGCTCACGGGTCACCTGTTCGGCCATGCCGGGGGAGGCGGTAATGGCCGTCCAGCATTCTGTGTCCAGCGTCAGCAACCAGCGCAGCGAACCCTTGCCGGTGCCCGCATCCAGAAAGTTGCCCCAAGGGCGCTCGCCCTGCATGTCGGCCACGATCTGGTACAGACGGCTACCCGTGTGTATGGCGGTCTTGCTCAAAATGCCACCTGTATCCCGGCCAGGATGTTGCGTCCCATCAGCGGGGCCTGACGGGCAATAAAGGAGGTATGGCGGTAAGCCAACTTGTTCAGCAAGTTATTTCCTCTCAGGTACAGGGTGTAGGTGTTCTGATCCATATGCAGGCGGTAGCTTAAACCCATGCTGAGCAAACCGTAAGACGGCGAACGCTCTTCATGTTCAGCCAGTCGGTCCTGGGCAAAGGTATGGGTGTAGCCAACAAAGCCGGACCAGTTCTGCCAGTTCAGATCCGTGCGAATACCCAGGCGGGCGGCGGGCATGCGGGGCAGGTTGCGGCCTGGATCTTGCAGTTTACCGCGCACCAGATCGCCATACACGCTGACCGAGGCCCAGGACGTGACGGGGTAAGAGGCTTCTGCTTCCAGACCCCAGAATTGGGCCTTGTCCTGGCTGTATTGAATCAGCTGAAAGTTTTCGTGACGGTCCAGGCTGCGGCCATAAATGTAGTTCGAGCTACGGGTGTAGAAGGTACGCAGATCAAAGCGCAGATCGCCCAGGTGCTTTTGCAGTCCCAGGTCGACAGTATGGCTGGTCTCACGATCCAGGTTCGGGTCGCCACGCTCATAGCTTAGCGTGGCAAAGTGCACGCCTTTGGCAAACAGTTCTTGAGCTGTGGGCAGACGCTGAGAGCGGGACACGGACAGGCTGGCGGCGTATTCGGGTGCGAAGTCCCAGACCGTACCTAAAGAGAAGGAGGTCGCTGTGCCCTTGCGGCGTTCCAGCGTTTGCGAGTCGGGCGTGACGGTTTGCCATTCCTGGCGTGCGCCCAGTTCCAGACGCCAGTCGTCCCAGTTCACGCTTTCCAGAAGGAACAAGCCCTGGCTGCGAGTGCGGGTGGGCGGGATGAAGTTTTCCGAGCCGTCGCGGGACGCAAAATCAGACTGGCTGGTTTGCAGGCCGATTACCCCTTCAAACGGACCCAACGGATTGTGTTCCAGCTCCAGGCGCGTGTCGTAACCGCGATTGGTGAAGCGGGTGCCATCAATATCGCCATCTTTTTCAACGTGCTGGTAGTTGGTCGCACCAGCGCGCAGGCGAGCTCGTTTGAAGCCGGGCAGAGGGTCACGCAGTTCGCCACGGAGATCGAAACGCTGGGTGCGCAGGTGAGCGGTGGCCGAGTGCTCGTGATCATGCTCGTGGCTGTGGCCATGATCGTGGTCATGGCCGTGATCGTGACTGTGGCCGCCGCAATGCAGAGTGGCACCGTGCGGGTGGCAGTCCTCGTATTCGTGGCTGTGACCGGGTAAGCCGTAGCTGCCTTCACGGTAGGAGTAGGCCGCGCCTATATAGCCACGGTCCCCAATAAAGGAGAGGCCAACGCTGCCTGTGTCCGTGCTGGAGTCGGAGTCCTTGACCCGGCCATCGCTCCAGTTGGGGACGCGATAGTCGCGGCTACGGTGCGAGGCACCTTCTACGTGCAAGGCGATATTGCCTTCACCGGCTGTCATTTCCACTGCGCCGATCCTGCCACGATCAGCCGTGGAGCCCTGGGCACGTACCGAGCCTTCAAAACCCTTTTCGGGAATGGCCGTGGGGATCTTGCGATCCAGTACGTTGACCACGCCACCAATAGCACCGCCCCCGTAAAGCAGGGCCGAGGGGCCGCGCAGCACTTCAATGCGATCTGCTTGCCAGGTGTCGACTGTGATGGTGTGGTCGGGCGAGATGGCCGACGCGTCCATGACTTCCGCACCATCGCTCAGAACTTTGACGCGGGGTGCAGTTTGGCCGCGAATGACGGGGCGGCTGGCACCGCTGCCAAAGCTGTCTACATGGATGCCGACTTCACCGTCCAGCAATTCACCCAAGGTGCTGCTGCGGCGCAAATCCAGTTTGGGGCCTTGCAGGACCGTGCTGGCGGTGGCCAGCTCTGTTTGTCGCAAGGCCAGGGGGCTGGCAGAGATTCGGATAGGGGCCAGTTCAGGGACAGCTTCTTCAATTTCATTGGCTTGGGCCGAGGCGCACAGAAGCAGAGCCAGGGCTAGTGGCAGGGGACGGGGTTGGAAACGCATCTCATCTTCCGGTTTGTTAATTTTCGAGATGTTATAACATAACAATAATTATTTGAAATAGAGGAAAAGCCATTTTGAGAAAAGGGAGAAAGAGAAACTTTTTGCTGGGTGACCGGGAAAAGTCGGCTGCTGTATGAGCCTGCAGGTAGCGGCCAAAAAAAAGCCGCCCTTTGGGGCGGCGGTTTGTCGCTGTGTGTCGCTTAGCTGTTTTCCAGTTCAGGCGGAATCAGATTGCGTTCGTAGCGATGGACGTAGTCCTCAAAGGACTCCTGATCCTGCGCTTCGATATCAATCTGGGCTTGCAGAGAATCTTTGGCCTGTTGCTCGAAAGAGGCTTGCTTGTCGGCAGGCAAGGGATGGGCCAGCAAGGTTTGGTGATGCTCGCGGCTGCGTTGCAAGGCGTAGTCGTGAAAGCTCAAACCGGTTTCGCGCAAACGGCTCAGCAATTGGGCCGACGGAGTCAGCTCCGGATTCTCCAGCTTGCGGATTTGGGCTTGCACGGCTTCGGTGTGACCTTGGGTGTTCAGGGCCTGATCCAGCATTTGCGCATACGGCAGCAGCGATTCCAGAATTTCTTGCCCCCAGTCTTGCAGGCTGACGCTTTCTTTTTGCTGATTGGTCAGCATCAGGCCGGGGCGGCGGCCTTCGCGCACGACCGTTGCAAAATTGTTCTTGCTGTCCTGACAGTAGCCGCCGTCCGGGAAGAAGGGGCTGTCTTGCACGGCACAGAACAGCAGGAACGTATCCAGGAAGCGGCAGGTTTGCTCGGATATTCCAGTGGGTGATTCAGGGTCTATATCCAGGCAGCGAACTTCAATGTATTCCACACCGCGCTGGGCCAGGGCTGTAGCCGGGCGCTCGCTGCGCTGGGTGGTGCGCTTGGGGCGAATGCTGGAGTAGTACTCGTTTTCAATCTGCAGGATATGGGTGTTGAGCTGAATCCATTCGCCATTGCGGTGAGTACCCAGTTTTTCGTAGTCCGGCCAAGGGGTCACGGCGGCGTGATACATGCGCATCACAAAGGTGTCCAGGTCGTTGTAGCAAAGCTGAAGCTCGGCCTGGGCTTCCTTGTTGTGATAGCCCAGATCGCTCATGCGCAAGCTGGTCGCCCAGGGCATGGTCAAGGTGTCCTCGTCGATCTTGTCCAGATTGTTGCTGCGACCTTGCAGGAAGTTCGCGTCCAGTACGGGCGAGGCGCCAAACAAGTACATCAATAGCCAGGAATAGCGCGTGAAGTTGCGGATCAGCGCCAAATAGCCGTTGGAGCGCTGGTCTTGCAGATTGTCACCACAGACATTCAACAAGGGCCAGATGCCATCAGGCAGGGAAAAGTTGTAATGCACGCCGGCAATACATTGCATGGGCTTGCCATAACGTTCGGCCAGACCACGGCGGTATACATGCTTGAGCATGCCCGTGTTGGACTTGCCGTACCAGGCAATGGCAATGTCTTCTTCGGCGGGCAGCAATGCGGGCATGGACTGGCTCCAGATAATCTCCTGGTCCAGCTTGCTGGCCACAAAGGTGTGGATGTCGGTCAGCTCCTGCAGCACGTCCTCGACCCGGGCTCGCGGCTCGGTAATCAGCTCCAGCAGGGCTTCGGCGTAGTCGGTCGTGATATGACCGTTGGTCAGGGCCGACCCAATGGCTTGCGGGTGGGGGGTGTTTGCCAATTGGCCCAGCGCATCGACGCGCAGTCCTTCTTTTTCGATGCCGCGCAAGATTCCCGTCAAAATCTCGGGATTCTGTTGCAGGGCAAGGCGGCGTTCGTGGCTGGTGTTCATGGTGGTGTTTCCCACTTTCGAAATCGGGTGCAAGATACGGGACTGTTCAAGGGGGCCTGGCCCCGTCTATAAATAGTAGTCCGACCAGACTTGCTTTGTTAAGTTGCGCCAAAAGGCGTATCGGGCAGGGCGAGTATAAGACGGCTGTTTAGCCAGCCGATGAAAAGCATGAAACGGGATATGGGATTAGCACCATGATGATCAGGCGCATTACCGCGGTACTGGCGGCTTTCTTGATGTTGGCAGCCTGCAGTCCAGAGTTTAACTGGCGCAAGGTTCAGCTTGAACAAACGGGCCTGTCAGCCATGCTGCCCGGCAAGCCCACGACCAGTCACCGACTGTTGGTTTTCGAGCAGCATCAACTGGATTTTTACCTGACTACCGCCACGGCGGGCGGGCAAAGCTACACCGTGGGCCATGTGATTTTGCCCAAGGAACTGCAGCAGGACGAGGCCGCTCGCCAACGCTTGTACGAGGCACTGCACGATTCCCTGCGCGAGAAATTCATACCCGATGGGCAAGTCAGCGAGAAAAACCAGATACAACTGCCGCCACCCGGACAGATCTTCTTCATGACGCGCGATGTGGGCGGTGTGGCCTTGCGCCTGGAAGCGATGATACGCATGGAGCCAGGCTGGCTGGTGCAGGGTTTTGTTATGACGGATTCCGGGAAGGCCCCGGACGCGGCTCAGGCAAAGGTTTTCTTTGACGGCTTAGCTCGCTAGCCGGGTCGCCGCTGATCAGGTGCTGTTGCAAGGCCAGGGTAATGGCAGCTTGGCGGCTATAGACTCCAAGCTTGGCGTAGGCGTTCTGGAAGTGGAAGTTGATCGTGCGTTCAGTAATGCCCAGGATGATGCTGATTTCCCAGCTGGTCTTGCCATGGGCAGCCCAGTTCAGGCAGGACTGCTCGCGTGAAGTTAAGTGCGTCACGGTAAAGCCATTCCTCATGCATTCGTGGTAGACGTCGGGCCAATGTACTCAAATTTAGCTTAGCTGGCAGACAAATGTGCATGAAAATAATGATGTAAATCAAAGCATTGTCTTTTCTCTGACGTTACCGTTGCCCAGAGTTCTGAATCGATCCTGGCTGGTCGATTTGGACGTCGCGCCGCAGCGATGCTAGAATTTTGTCTTATACGTTTTGCGCCGATTTGCCTGATCCGCTTGCGGGCGCTCCATAAATCCAGCTAAAGAGGTCCTGATGGCCACTGATTCCGTCCCTAGCGCCGACACTGGCGCCCTTAGCCCATCCTGCGGTTTGATCCCCGAAGGTTCCGTGGGCCCTGTACATGCCGAACTAATTGCCTTTGACGAACCCCTGCATCTGCGCAGCGGGCAAGTGCTGCCCAGCTACGAGCTGGCGGTCGAAACCTACGGCACCCTGAACGAAGAGCGCAACAATGCGGTATTGGTGTGTCATGCACTCAATGCCTCGCATCACGTTGCCGGTTATTACGACGACGATCCTAAAAGCACTGGCTGGTGGGACAATATGGTCGGCCCCGGCAAAGCTGTTGATACGGATCGTTTTTTTGTCATCGGGGTCAACAATATCGGCTCCTGCTTTGGTTCTACCGGCCCGTCCAGCATCAATCCGGCTACTGGCAAACCTTGGGGCTCCGAGTTTCCCGTTTTGACGGTAGAAGACTGGGTGCGTGCCCAAGCCCGTCTGGCCGACTACTTTGGCATTCGCAAGTTTGCGGCTGTCATGGGTGGCTCTTTGGGGGGCATGCAGGCCCTGAGCTGGGCCATCAGTTGCCCGGAGCGCGTGGAAAACTGTGTGGTCATTGCCAGTACTCCGCGCCTGTCGGCCCAGAACATCGCTTTTAACGAAGTGGCCCGCAGCGCCATTTTGTCCGACCCGCAGTTTCACGGTGGTAATTACTACGAACATGGGGTGGTGCCCAAGGCCGGCCTGGGTGTTGCCCGCATGGTGGGCCACATCACCTACCTGTCCGATACTGTCATGGCCGAGAAGTTTGGCCGCAATCAGCGCGCCCCAGCCCAAGGCGGCGAGTACCACTACAACTACGGCGTGGAATTCGAGGTCGAGTCCTATCTGCGTTATCAGGGCGAAAAGTTCTCGCGTTACTTTGACGCCAATACCTACCTGATCATCACCCGTGCGCTGGATTACTTTGATCCGTCGCGTCAGCACCAGGGGGACCTGGTCAAGGCGCTTGAAAAGGTGCAGGCCAAATTTCTGCTGGTGTCTTTCACCACGGATTGGCGTTTCTCGCCCGAGCGCTCGCGCGAAATCGTGCAGGCTTTGTTGCGCAACCAGCGTCAGGTCACTTACGCCGAAATTGATGCCCCGCACGGGCACGATGCTTTCCTGCTTGAGGACCCTCGTTATCATGCCGTTGTGCAGGGATACTATGACCAGATTGCCGCTAATTTGGGTTTGCCTGCGCGCACCCGTACTACAGGGGTGTTGGCAGAATGACTAAGCCGCAAACTCAGGTGGATGCCGTCATGTTAAGACCGGACTTGCTGCGCATTGCGCAGTGGATTGAGCCAGGTTCGCGTGTGCTGGATCTGGGCTGTAACGATGGCACCTTGTTGGCGCATCTGCGTGACACGCGCCAGGTTGTCGGAACGGGGGTGGAGCTGAACGACCAGTTTGTGATTGCTTCGGTACGCCGTGGAGTCAATGTCATTCAGCAGGACTTGGAAAAAGGCCTGGCGCTGTTCAGCGACCAGCAGTTCGATACCGTTGTCCTGTCCAAGACACTGCAATCCATGCACCATACCGAGCACATCCTGCGCGAGATGGCGCGGGTGGCGCGGTATGGTATCGTCTCGTTTCCTAACTTCGGTTATTGGCCGCATGGCTGGAGCATTTTGCGCGGGCGCATGCCAGTCACGGGCGAAATGCCTTACCAGTGGTACAACACGCCCAACATCCATTTGTGCACCATGAAAGACTTTCAGGATCTGGCCCAGGCGGTGGGCGTACGTATTCTTGATCGTGCTGCCTTCAATGGGCGCGACACGGTGCGCTTTTTGCCGGGCTGGCGCAGTACCTTGGCCATGTATCGTTTCGAGTCTCCCCATTTTCTTGCTGCTTAGCGCTAATAAGGCCTGACGTGTCACGTGTCTATACCAGTCCCCGAGTCTTGCCTTTGCTGATTCTGGGGTTCGCCAGCGGCCTGCCTCTGGCCCTGGTTTCAGGCACCTTGCAGGCCTGGGCAACAGTTGAAAATGTTTCGCTGACCGAAATCGGTTTCCTGACCCTGGTCGGCTCGGCCTACACGCTGAAGTTTCTCTGGGCTCCCCTGATTGATCGCTATGCGCCGCCGTTCATGGGGCGCAGGCGCGGCTGGATCCTGGTCACTCAACTGCTGCTGGCCGCCTCCATTGCGGCCATGGGCCTGTTTTCTCCCTCGGTGAATTTGACCGCACTGGCCTTGCTGGCCGTGTGGGTAGCTTTCTTGTCGGCCACGCAGGACATAGCCTTCGATGCGTATTGCACGGACGTGCTGCAAGCGCATGAACGGGCGGCGGGGGCGGCGGTCAAGGTCATGGGCTATCGCATTGCCATGATTGTGTCCGGCGGCCTGGCCCTGATTCTGGCGGACCGCTGGCTGGGCTGGTCAAACACGTATTTTCTGATGGGTGCCTTCATGGCGCTGTGCGCGCTGGTGACCCTGATTTCACCCGACCCACAGGAACAAAGCCGTCCACCGCGCAGTTTGTCAGAAGCCGTGATCGCGCCTTTGGCCGATTTTTTCTCGCGTCCAGGTGCCTGGAGCGTTCTGGCGCTGATTGTGCTCTACAAGCTGGGTGATGCTTTTGCAGGCGCCTTGTCCACTACCTTTCTGATTCGTGCAGCCGGTTTTACCTTGTCCGAGGTCGGCACCATCAATAAGGTATTTGGTCTGGCTGCTACGGTCGTCGGAGCCTTGATGGGCGGGGCGATCATGGCCCGCCTGGGGCTATACCGGGCCTTGATGATTTTTGGTATTTTGCAGGCCGTCTCCAACCTGGGCTATTGGCTGATCGCGATTGAAACCGCGCCGTCCATGTGGCTGATGGGGATTGTGGTCGGTCTGGAAAACCTGTGTGGTGGCTTGGGCACAGCGGCTTTTGTCGCTTTGCTGATGGCCTTGTGCAATCGAACTTATTCCGCCACTCAATTTGCGCTGCTGTCGGCCTTGTCGGCAGTGGGACGCACCTATCTGGCCGGGCCCTTGACGCCTGTGCTGGTCGAATCCTTGGGCTGGCCGGGCTTTTTTATTTGTACCGTCTTTATTGCTGTGCCTGGCTTGCTGATGTTGCGTTGTTATCGGGGCCTTATTCAACAGCTTGATGCTTAAAAAATATCATGCTTTTACTTGTTCTCTACATTATCGCCATCACCGCAGAAGCCATGACCGCAGCGCTGGCCGCTGGCCGTCGTGACATGGATTGGGTGGGGGTCTGTACCATCGCCTGTGTCACCGCCCTGGGCGGTGGCTCGGTGCGGGACGTGCTTTTGGGGCATTACCCGCTGACCTGGGTACAGCATCCTGAGTACCTCTGGATCACGGCAGGCGCGGCCATCCTCACAGCTTTGATCGCTCCGATCATGCGGCGCTTGCACAGCCTGTTCCTGCTGCTCGATGCCATGGGACTGGTGGTCTTTACCGTGATTGGCTGTCAGATCGCACTGGAAATGAAGCTGCCCATTACGGTGGTGCTGCTAAGCGGCATGATTACCGGTTGTGCCGGTGGCGTCTTGCGCGACATCTTGTGTAATGACATCCCCTTGCTGCTGCGCAAGGAGATGTATGCCAGCGTATCCATGCTGACCGGCGCTTTGTATCTGGGTGCCCAGCATCTGGACTGGCACCCGTATGTGACCCTGCTGGGTCCCATGATTATCGGCTTGAGTTTCCGTATGCTGGCTCTGCACCGCAATTGGCAGATGCCCCGCTTCGTCTATCGAGACGAGTGGCGCTAGAGCCAGCCTGTCTTGCCGGGTCAGGCCACGCCTAACCAGCGCAGGACTATAGGAACAAAAGGCACCAGTACGGCGGTCATGATCCCGTTCAGGCTCAGGCCAATGGCGGAAAATGCCCCAATCGTTTCGTGAACCTGCAAGGCACGTGCCGTACCAATGGCATGTGCCGTTACACCTACCGCAAAGCCCCGAGCCTCGGGGCGATCAATACGCAGCAAGTTCAACAGCGGGCGCGCCATGATCGTGCCCGCAATCCCGGTAATGGCAACCGCTACAGCGGCCAAGGAAGGTTGACCATCAAATTGCTCTGCCAAGGCCATGGCAATCGGCATGGTGGCCGAGCGTGGGGCAACCGACATGATGGTTTCAACTGAACCGCCCAAAGCCCAGGCAATCAGGACCGTGCTGAAAATAGCGGTAACCGAGCCAATGATCAGGGCAATGGTCAGCGGCTTCCAGATCTTGCGCAGCTGACGCAGTTGACTGTAGAGCGGTACAGCCAGGGCGACGGTTGCCGGTCCAATCAGGAAGTGAATGAACTTGGCCCCTTCAAAGTAAACGGGGTAAGGCGTGCGGGTCAGCAAGAGCAGGGCCACAATCACAACGACCGAGACCAGAATCGGCAACAAAAAGGGGCTACTGCCCGACTGGCGGTACATCCAGACCGAGCCCGCGTAGACCGAGCAGGTCAATGTCAGCCATAGCAGTGGTGTACTGGATAAAAAGACCCAGATTTGAAAAAGTCCGTCCGTCATTATTCTTCTTCCTGACGATTTTTAAGCAGACGATTGAGCACCAGGGCTGTGACCACCATGGTGATGACGGTGCCGCCCAGGGTGGCGATCAAAAAGGGCTGCCATTCCTCGGCCACCCGATCAAAATACAACATCACGCCCGTGACAGCGGGGATGAACAGCAGCATCAGGTTCTGCAGCATGACACTGGCCGTGCTCTCCAAAGAGCTGGGCACGCCGCCTCGAATCAGCAAGGCGGCAGTCAGTAGCAGCATGCCGGCCAAAGGGCCTGGCAATGGCAGGGACAAGGTCTGCACCAGAATCTCGCCTAATAGCTGAAAGGCGAAAAGGGCAGTAATCGCGTAGATCATGAGAGTTTCCGTAAAGGCACGAAAACGCCAGGCGGCAAGCCTGGCGTGGGTAAAGGGTCTGGCTAAGGGTGTTAGTGTGCCATACAAGATAGCCGGGCTGTAAGCGTGCTGCTTATATCGAATTGACTATAGTAAGTGGCCTGTATCAATGCTTGGCGGGGCTGTTTTGCGCACCCATCCAGGCCTGAACCTCGATTTCCACATCCACACCACCCGCCAGTTTGGCTTGTACCAGAGAGCGGGCCGGGAAGTTGCTGCCCAGGCGTTCTTTATAGATTTTGTTGAATTGCTCGTACAAGGCAATATCGGATAAATAGACCGTGGCTTTGACGACATGGCTGAAGTCGGCACCTGCCAGCTTCAGGGTCTCTTCAATCCGGTCCAGCGTGGCATTGGTTTGATCTTCAATGCTGCCGCGTATGATTTCGCCTTTTTCATTCAGCGGGATTTGTCCCGACAGGAATAGAAAGTCCCCGGCCTGCACGGCGCGGGAAAAAGGCATGTCCGAGTCGCCCAGATAGCGTTTGATCGCAGTCGGTTCTGCGGTTTTGCCCGTGTTGGCGGCATAGGCGAGGTTGCTGGCGCCAAGACCTAAGGCAGAACAAGCCAGCAAAATGTGACGGGCCGAAGCAAAAAAACGCATCAGGATTCTCCTTGGACTAGGGGAATTCAGTGTGCCATAGCCAGGGCCAGGCAGCGTTAATTTGTGTGACGGCCCGTCGGCCTGAAGGCTGCTTAGGCGCGATCGCCCAGCCAGGCCTGCACTTCGATTTCTACGTCTACGTTTTTGGCCAGCTTGGCTTCAACCAGCGAGCGGGTAGGCAGGGTGTCGCCAAAGCGCTCGGCGTAGACTTTGTTGAAGTCGGCAAACAAGGCCATGTCGGACAACCAGACAGTGGCTTTGACTACATCGGCCAGGGTGGCGTCAGCCAGAGCCAGGCCTTCGATCAGGCGATCAAATACGGCGTGGGTCTGGTCCTGGATGGAACCGCGCACCACTTCACCTTGGGCGTCGTAAGGAATCTGGCCGGACAAGAACAGAAAGCCGCCAGCCATGGTGGCACGCGAGAAGGGCAGTGGCAGTGGGCTGGCAATACGGCGGATACCGGACATGGAATACTCCTGATAGGGATGGTGGAAAATTCGGACTAGGCAGCAATGCGCGTTTATTCGCGTCTCTTGCCTACAATAAGGCGTCACTATACAACTTCAAATGAGGAGCGAGACGACGTGAGCAAGGAAATTTTGCAACGCCTGGACCAACTAAGCCAGGCCGCGCTGGCCAGCGGTGATTTGTTGCCCGTGCAAGCTCAGGAAGAGCTGATGCACGATCAGGGGCTGACATTTTTTGTGCGTTGGGTATCCACTCTGGCGGCCAAGGATGCCGCCAGCGTCTCGATTCCAGGTGGACCACGTGACCCCAACTTCAATCCCTTTTTGCCACCTGCTCCGGCACTGACAGTGGATGACGCCAGTAGTACGCACAATATCGTGCTGAACAAGTTTGCCGTCTGTGATCTGCATCTGGTGCTGGCCGACAAGGTGTTTTCCGAACAGCTCAGCCCGTTGCGCGAGATTGATTTCCGAATTCTGGCGGATTTCCTGGCCGTGCAAGGCGGTCTGGGCTTTTATAACGGCGGTGGCCCGGCTGGGGCCAGTCAGCGTCATAAACATACACAATGGATTCCGCAGGCGGCTAGCAACGGCTCGCTGGCCCTGTATCTGGACAAGCTCCCCGCCCAGGCTGCGGCAGGCAGTGCGCATCAACATCCCGCGCTGGCTTTTGAACACTGTTTTGTGCGGTTGCAGGATGCGCAGGAGCCGGATGTCTTGACAGCCAGTCTTTTGAGTTCATACCGAACTGCCTGCAATGAGTTGGGATTGGAACCGGCAGAAGATGGCTTGTTGCCGCCACATAATATGTTGGCAGGCCAGGGGTGGATGCTGGTGGTGCCCCGCAGCGTGGAGTTAGTTGACGGTATTTCGGTCAATGCACTGTCGTATGCAGGCTGCATTTATGTGCGCACCCCCGAGCAAATAGATCTGGTCCGCCAAATTGGCCCGCTGGGTGTGCTGGCTCGTGCAGGCTATGCTCGCCGCGCCTGATCCTTGGGTTTGACCCTGCTGGACACGATGAACCCCGCTACGGCGGGGTTTTTATTTGGATTTTCCGTAGCTTTATGAATCTATATTTACTCTTTAGAAACAAAAATAAAATATGGGTGATTAATGAAGGTTTGATTTCTATTCGTTGCGCTTTGCTAAGCAATTAATGGGTATTTAAAGAAAGAAATTGAAATGATGTAACTTTTGTTTTTGAAAATTAATTAAATGGGGGATTTAAGAAAAATAGATCATTAATATACAAGTCTTTTTGATTGTCAGAATTTGATCTAACTTGGAGTAATACGGCGTGTCTGAACATGGGTGGATAGCTTATGCATGTCTCGTCTGAAGCTCATATTCTATTTATTGCTCCGGAACCGGCCGGTGTTGCAGACTTGCTGGTTTTATTACGGACTCATTTTGGTCGAATCAGTTTTGCGCTGGATGCGCAACAAGGTTTGGCTCGATGCCAGTTATTGCGGCCTGATTTCATCTTGAGTGAATATCACCTGCCTCGCCTGCGCGGGGATTCTTTCATGCGCCTGTTGCGCGCCGATCCCCAGACGGCGGCTATCCCTGTCGTATTTTTTTCGGCCTTGTCGTGTGCTGACAGCCAGTTGATGGCGTTGCGCAGTGGTGCTCGTGACTTCATCGACTATCGAACGAATGTTCAGTTGGTACTGGAACGGATTCGTTTGCATCTGAGTTTGAAGGAGATGCCTAAAGCGGGTGGTTCTCACGATTCCCCTTCTAACCTGGAGGCTTGTCATGGGCTGCAGGTGCGCCACCATTTGGTGCAGGCTGTGCAGCAGTACGTGCTTCACAATCTGTCTGAGCCCCTGAGCACAGAGAGTCTGGCTGACTTGTTCGGGACGACGGGCAGACGCCTGAATGAGCTTTTCAAGACAAGCTGCGGCTTGACTGTGCATGATTACGTGCGTTCCAGCCGGATGAGGTATGCCATGCATTTGCTCAGGGGCACGGATATAGCTGTCACGAATGTGGCGGTTGAGGCCGGTTATGTGAACCCTGCCAATTTTGCTACTGCCTTCAGGCAGTACAGCGGCTTGTCACCATCAGTCTATAGACAGCAGAACAGAACTAATATTTAAATCGGAATTTTAATCGCCAATTTAATTAATGTTCATGTTTTGCAATAATTCAAACGGCTAAAGTAAAAATTCAAAAGTAATTATTAAAAGATGGTAAGAGAATAAAAGATATCCGAATAGGTGCAAGGGTTCGGTAAGGCTTTTCTGAGTAATAAATTTCAATTTATCGCCATAACGAGGTGAGGGGCTGTGCTGTGCCTTGAAACTTTGTTACGCCAGCGCGAGGAATGAACTCAGGGGGCAGACATGACTAATTACTTTTGTAAGCGAACAGATCATGAACAGAATCTATAAGTCGGTTTGGAACGAGCGGACAGCAACCTTTGTGGCTGTTGCGGAAAATACCAAAACCTGCGGTAAGCGCAGCAACGCAGGGTGCAGTGCATCGCCAGTTTTTGCAGGCTTGCGACCGGCCCTGCAGTTGCGTTCAGTTGTTCTGTCTTTACTGCTCCTGGGTGGACTTTCCTCTCCTGTTACAGCCCAGATAACAGAGGGTTGGGAGCTTAGCGTGGATGGGGCCACTCCCTTTCATGTTATTCCGGGCGGGGCCTTCGTCTTGAATTCGGGCAGTAATATGGTCTTGACACAGACAGGTCAGGCCGTCTCTGTTGCATTGAGTTCTGACCTTAATGTGGACTCTGTCACGGCCACTGGCGCAATTAAAGGGGCGAGTGGGGAGTTCACGGGGCAGTTAAGCGCGGGCTCAGCCGTCTTGCAAGGCGGTTTACAGGCAAGCTCAGCGGCTATCACCAATACTGTCACGGCTGGTAATGTGAACACCGGAAGCTTGACAGTTGCAGGCAACAGCAGCTTGCGCGGGGTGAATGTAAATAACAACAAAATCACTGGCCTGGCGGATGCGACTGTCAGCGCTGCCAGCACAGAGGCGGTGTCTGGCAAGGTTCTGTATGGTGCGTTGAACTCGGGCGATGGAATGAAGTACTTCCATAGTAAGTCAACCAAGGCCGATTCAGTGGCCAGTGCAGCGGATGCGCTGGCTATCGGTCCGCAGGCTTTAGCCTCCGGTGAGGCATCTTTGGCGGCGGGGCTGCAGTCTCAGGCTGTGGGCAAGGAATCGGTTTCCCTGGGGGCTCGTGCTGGAGTCGACAACACGGTTGTCAATGGGGTGATGATTGGCAGTGATGCCGGGATACAGAGCAAGGGCAATGACTTGATTGCTTTGGGTAACAAGGCGGGCCAGCGGCTGGAAGGTAACAATAATGTAGCGATTGGTAATGCGGCAGGCAGCTTGGTCGATCCTCTGGAAGTCGACAACACGGTTGCGGTTGGTAATCAAGCACAGGCCAAGGCAACTGGAGCTATTGCGGTGGGCAATAGCGCGAATGTAGGTTTGTTGGCGACCAATGCCATTGCATTGGGGCATAACTCCACTGTTGCGCAGGATGCTGCCGGGGCAACTGCGGTGGGTTCAGGAGCAAGGGTTTGGGGCGTGGCTGGTACCGCCATGGGTACTGGTGCAAGTAGTTCCGGGACCGGATCCACAGCGATTGGTAACGTGGCCGAGGCCTCCGGCAGTGCCGCTTTTGCCGGGGGGAGCGGCTCCAAGGCATTCGGTAGCAATTCGGTAGCAGTAGGCGCAGGAGCGATGAGCAACACCACTTCAGGTGTGTCTATTGGAGAAGGCGCTGGTTCCAATGCGGGTACACCGGTGATTGGCAACCGTTTCGGTCAGGTGGCTGTTGGGGGGCTGGCAGGCCAGGGTGTATATGGTGGTTATAACGTCGCTCTTGGCTACAAATCAGGTAGTGATATCACGGGCGACGATACGGTTTCTATTGGACGGGAGGCGGGCAACAAGCTTACTGGTGACCGTACGGTCAGCATCGGCTACGGGGCCAATAATCTGCCCGGTCAAACGGGGTCAGGCAGCCCGGTTGCCCCACCCGTGAAAGCGGCACACGCTGTCTCCATTGGTGAGCGGTCTCGTTCAGGCGCAGATGGCTCTATTGCACTGGGTTCCATGGCTACCGTCGCTGATTACGATATTGGCGGCATTGCGATTGGTAATCAGGCCTTGGTTTATGCGGGTACCTCGACCAATGCGGCTGCAGGTGGAATTGCGTTGGGCGATCAGGCACATGTCACGCATGCCAATAGCGTTGCAATTGGTGCCAATTCGCGGTCCGTTCAGACAGTGGGAGCGGGTTACGGCTCCGCATCTGGGGCATTGTTACCGTCATCCAGTGTGTCAATTGGCACGGTAGGAGGGGAGCGTCGCTTAAGTAATCTGGCTGCTGGCCGTTTGGATACGGATGCAGTCAATGTCAGTCAGCTCAAGCTGCTCCATGGCGATCTAACGGCCATTGTGGGTGGCAACTTGAATTGGGACGCAAACGGGCAGATGACTGGCCCGGCATTTATTATTAAAGACGAAAACGGCAATGACCATACCTATACCTCTATCGGGTCCGCATTTGAGGCCATGCGCACGGGGGTGGCAGGAGCGATTTCGGGACTGTCTGCTGTCACCTACTCCAATGCCGATCGCAGCTTGATTGATCTTGACAGTGCGACAGGAGCACCTGTGCGAATTTCCAACCTGGCCGCAGGGGTAGCTGCAGGTGATGCTGTCAACAAAGGGCAGTTGGAAGAGCTGGAGTCAACGCTGATTGCGAGCCGCCAGCGGTATGTCAGTGTCAACTCTTCCAATAATCCCAATGAAAATAATAACGGTGCCACTGGTGCCGATGCGATAGCCATTGGGGCTGTGGCTCGCGGTTCCGGAACAGGGGCAACGGCGATTGGCTTGAATTCATCAGCGGGTGGGTTGACGCAGGCAAATCTGACCACCGCTATTGGTTCACATACCGAGGCCTCGGGCTTGGGGGCTACCGCCGTGGGCACCTCTGCCACGGCAGCGTCCGAGAGCTCCATTGCCCTTGGTCAGGAGTCGCGGGTGTCGGACACTTCGAATTACGCGGTGGCCATTGGCTATAAAGCAGAGGTGATGGGTGATGCGCTGGCGCACGCCAAAGGAGCTGTGGCAATTGGTGAGCAGGCTCGAGTTACCCAGGAAGGGGGGATTGCTTTTGGGCGTAATGCCTACGATCAAGGAGTAGATGGCATCTCGATTGGGACCAATTCCAGTGTTGCTCGGGGAGCAGCGCAGAGCGTGGCCCTGGGCAGCGGCTCCTCGGCCTCGGGCAGCCAGTCCGTGGCGCTGGGCCATCAGGCTTTTGTGGCAGGCAGTGGCTCCCTGGCCTTGGGTCAAGGCAGCAAGACCCGTGCCAGCAATGCTGTGGGTGCCGGTTCGGATGTCGAGGCTGATGGTCGCCGTTCCATTGCTGTGGGCGACAAGGCCAAAGCCGGCTGGATCGAAGAAAAAACAGGTCCCAATGGCTTGATCGAATTCATCATGCACGGTGAAGGGGCGATGAGCGTGGGCGCAGGCTCCAACGCCAAGGAAGATGGTGGCTTGGCGCTGGGCTTCAAGGCCATTTCCGAAGGTCTGGATGCCTCGGCCCTGGGGACTAATGCCCAGGCTTTGGCGGCCGGATCCCAGGTCTGGGGTAAGGATACGCGCGCTTCTGCCGAGAAGTCGTTGGCGATGGGGCAGGGCGCGATTGCCAATGAGACGGCAATTCAGGGGATGGCTCTGGGTGCGGGTGCAACCGTGTCGGCAGCCGGTGCAGTGGCGCTGGGGGCGGGAGCCAAAACGAATGCGGCTTACACGTCCTCGACGGCGCGTTATACCGGCACGGTTACCCAGGAAGCCAGGCAGGGTGTGGTGTCGATCGGTAATGGTTCAGAAAAACGCCGTATCACCAATCTGGCCGGTGGTCAGGATCCGACGGATGCGGTCAACGTTGCTCAGTTGGTCAAGCTGGACGAGGATCTGACGGCCCTGGGGACCAACTACAGCGGCAATAACTTCAGCGGCGGTAACAGCAATACGACGATTCACAAGAATCTGGGGCAACGCCTGGAGATTCTGGGTGGGGCGACGACCGCAGGTAATTACAGCGGTGCCAACCTGCGTACTCAGGTCCTGAACGGTCAGTTGCAGGTTCAGATTGCCGAGACTCCGTTCTTCAAGGGTGCTGATATGGGCAGCCAGAAGATCACCAATGTGGCCAAGGGAACCACAGGGACCGACGCAGTGAATCTGAGCCAGTTGACGGAAGCCGAAGGCGGCTTGACCGCCAAGGGCATGGGTTTTGCTGCACAAAACGGCACGGCCGTACATCGTGATCTGGGCCAGACGCTGACTATCAAGGGCAGCAATGCCAACTTGAGTACCTCTACTGTGGGCGGCGATACGGTGCAAGTTGCTCTGAATGATGATCTGACACTGACTAGCGTCACCACGGGTGATACCGAGATGACGACCGCGGGAGTGAAGGTCAAGGGTGCCACGGGCAAACCTGATGTCATTCTGGGCAATACCGGCTTGACGATCGGGCAAGTCAATCTGACCAATGCCGGTCTGACCGCCTTCAATGTGGTGATCAATGACCAGGGCATCAATGCTGGTAATCAGAAGATTACCGGCGTGGCCAAAGGCGTGGCGCCTACTGATGCGGTGAACGTCAGTCAGTTGGAAGGTCGTGATGATGGTTTGACCGCCAAGGGCATGAACTTTGCGGGCAGCACCGGCACGGCAGTGCATCGTGATCTGGGAGAGACGCTGAAGATTGTAGGCAGCAATAGCAATCTGAGCACCAGTGGCGACGGCAGCGATACCTTGAGCATTGCCTTGAATGACGATCTGGACCTCAAGAGTGTGACCGTGAAAGGCACGGGTGGCGCTCCTGACGTGGTCATGAATAATCTGGGTTTTGCCATCGGGACGAACATTGCCTTGAGCAATGCCGGTCTGCGCGCTGGCAATGTGATGGTGTCGGCAACAGACAATGACATTACCGGCTTGAGCAACCGTACCCTGACGGGGGCCAATTTTGGCAAGAGCGGTCGTGCCGCCACTGAAGAGCAACTGGATCTGGTGCGGGGCGAAACCCAGAATCTGGGGGATCGTGCTGTCAAGTACGACCTGAATCCGGACCAGTCAGTGAACTATGGCAAGGTCACCATGGCCGGAGCCGAGTCTACTGATGGTGGTCGTACGGGTGGCACGGGCATCACTAATGTGGCGCGTGGCGATATCTCCGCGAACAGTACCGATGCGGTCAATGGCAGCCAGATTCACGATATGGGTGAAAGCATCGCCAGCGGCATGGGGGGGGGTTCCAAGTTCGAGAATGGCAAGCTGGTTACGGAGCTGAACGTAGGCGATAAAACCTACAACAACGTGAACGATGCTTTGGGTGGCTTGAATACCAAGGTAGAGAACGTGACCGAGCTGGCCAGTGCGGGCTGGAACATCCAGACCAATGGCGATACGGCCAGCAATGTGGCCCCCAAGTCTACAGTGCAGTTCCTGAATGGCGACAACATCGAAATCTCGCGCTCTGGTACGGACGTGACGGTGGCTTTGGCGCAGGACATCAAGGTGAACAGTGTGGTGGCCAAGTCCGTCACCACCAATGAAGTGAAGATTGTCGATGGCCCAACCATGAATCAGCAGGGTATCGACATGCACGACAAGACCATCAGCAATCTGGCTGATGGTCAGGCACCGCAAGATGCCGTCAACGTGCGTCAGTTGAGCCAGGCGACCTCCAATATCACTAATCAGTTCAACCATCTGGACCGTCGTATCGACAAGGTGGAGAACCGGGCGAGTGCTGGCGTGGCAGCCGCCATGGCAATGGCAGGTTTGCCGCAAGCCTATGTCCCCGGCAAGAGCATGTTCTCTGTTTCTGGCGGTGTATGGCGTGGTGAAAGTGGTTACGCCATGGGTTTGTCCACGGTGACAGACAGCGGCAGTTGGGTCCTGAAGGGCAACGTTGCGGGATCCTCCCGTGGTGATTACGGTGGCTCGGTGGGCGTGGGGTATCAATGGTAAAGGGGTGAGGGCTAAGGGTCGCGTGCCTGGGTACGCGGCCCTTTTTTCTGGGCTATGCCCGGCGTCTTGAAAGGGGCCGCAGCGGCGGGTCAAAGCGGAGAGTGAGTATGGCGACAACGCATAGACAAACAGGCCAGGCAGTACTGGGCACGGCGATAGGCATGATGCTGTTTTTACTGGCCGGGTGCCAGAGCACAACAGCAGGAGGTGGGGCTGATTTGAGCCCGCCTGCACTGGCAAGCAACTATGAGCGGGAAGGGGCAGATGGAACACGCAGTTTTCTGGCCTCTCAGACACAGCGCTCGGTGCAGGTTCCTCAAGTAGATTTCTACGTCGGAATGCGCCAAGCCATCCCCGGTCTGGTGCAGGTGCAGGGACCGCAAGGCCCCCTGTGGTTGTATCCGCAAGTTGTTGTGCAGCGCAGCGATTTGACGCGTGTGGCGTCCTTGCGGACCGAACAGGGACAGCATCTTGTTCGATTCCAATTGAATTCTTTGGGCGCGCGCAAGTTGGCCGAGATCAGCTCTGGTAATGTGGGAGCCTTGCTGGTTTTGGTCATGGAAGATCAAGTGGCACAAGTCGCCCGAATTGGCGAGCCCTTGAAGCAGGGGGTTATTTATCTATCCATGCCTGACGACGCAGCAGCACAGCGTTTGTTAAGGCAGGTCCAAGGGTAAAAAAACATAAAGTGCCTGATAGGGCCAGCAAGGGTGAGGACTATGACGGTAGAACAGATTTTTCTGTTGTATGACGACAAGACTGGTTTGCAGCAGATCGCCTTGGAGTCGGAGCAGTGGGGGGTAAGGATTCAGACGGTGGAGACGATGGAGCAGTGTCTGTCTCAGGCACATGCTTGCGGGGCGGAGACGGTGTTTGCTTTGGTGTGTCAGGCAGACAACGTTTTTTTACACATCAATCGTTTGCGTATGGATTTTCCTGCCGCCGGCGTCATCGTTGTGCGACGCGACAAAATGGCCGGCCTGGAACGTGGACATTTGTTGCTTGCCGGGGCGGACGCCTGCTTCGATCAGGAGGCTTTGCCGGTGGAGGTGGTCGCTTGCGTGCAGGCCTTGCGCCGGCGTGCTTATGCCCTGCAGCGAAGCCTGCGTGGTTCTCCTGCAGAGCCGGTCAAAGCAGGCAATATCGCTTATAGATCCGAGCAGGAGCCAGATTCCCAGCTTTGGGATTTGATGGAGAATGGCTGGACCATGATCACGCCCAGAGGGCACTCGGTCATGTTGACCCGCGGCGAGCGGCGTATTGTCCAGGTTCTCTTTGCGGTCAGCCCCCAAACCGTAGAGCGCGATCGTCTTTTTCCGCTGGAGGAAGGGCGGGAGGCAACTGCCCGTTCCGTGGACGTTTTGATCAGTCGCTTGAAACGTAAATTAACCGCCATGGGAGAGGAGCTGCCCATTCGTTCAGTACGCGGGGAAGGCTACGCCTTTGTGGGTAAAGTGCCCGTAGCATGTCAGGAGCTGGCACGCGTGAGCCTTAATAATGATGAGGTCTAGGAATGACTCGGAAAGGGTTTGATAGCCCGTTCTCGATGCTGAAACAGCATGATATAGACCCTTAAATTTTAAATATGTATAATTGATCGCTCTGGTTCATTGAATCAGCTTCTCGAACAGGCCGTTCAGGTGCGACAAAATTGCATAAAAAAATGACGGCCCGTTCTTCAACAGGTTGTTGCACAACAACCCGGCTTTAGCCCGAAACACCTTGCCCGGCCCTTGGGTCGCGGAACAACCAGCCGACTGTCTCACACGACATCGGCCTGCAACAGAGCGGCTTGTCTCTGGCCATGTTTATTTGCTGTAAGGCCCGCAGACTCGCCGCAATGTGAGGCACTTTGCGCTGTGTCTTGCTTTTTTCTCGCTTTGGCTTGTGCCAAGGGCGGGGGCGTTTGTGCGCGCGTTCGGTTCAAGTGTTTCGGTTCTGGTCCTGGGATGGGTGTCGCCCAGCGCGTTAATGCGGAATTGGCATGCATGCGAGTGAGCCAGGTGGTGCAAGTGGCTCTCGCGCAGAAGAGAAAAGGAAAGACATGCAAGAGGCGGAGTTTTTTACGCTTTCAACCACGACGGCCATATTGTTATTGGTCGGCTTTTATGGCGCGACGTTCCTGATGTCGCTCATGATTGGTCAAAAGAAAGAAAACGTGGACGGATACATGGTATCCAACAGTGCGGTGGGGTTTGGCCTGTCGGCGGCCAGTATGATTGCCACCTGGGTATGGGCGGCGTCGTTTTATGCCAGCGCGACCTCGGGCTTCAAGTACGGGCTATCCGGCCCTCTGCATTACGGGCTATGGGGAGCCTTGATGATCTTGTTCATCTACCCCTTCGGGCGACGTTTTCGCCAGTTGGCCCCGCAGGCACACACACTGGCCGAGGTGCTGCATGCACGGCACGGCTCGTCCAGCCAGATGATTATGGCGATTTCCAACGTGGTAGGCAGTGGTATCAGCCTGATGGTGAACTTCACCGCGGCAGGTGCGTTGGTCTCGATCCTTAGCCCTCTGACATTTATTCAAGGTGTGCTGATTGCGGGTCTGGGCGTCTTGTCCTATACCCTGTGGTCGGGGTTCCGCGCCTCGGTGATGACGGACTTTGCCCAGCTGGTTGCCATGATTTTGTCGGCCGTGGTCATTATCCCGCTGATCTTCTTTAACGCCGGTGGCCCGGAGATGGTGCAGGCCAACTGGTGGCGTCTGGATTCCGAGCAAGCCAACTTCTATTCCACCAAGGCAATTCTGGAGCAGGGGGCGCCGTATTTTGTGGCGGTGCTGGCTTACGCGATTGGTAACCAAACTATTGCCCAGCGCCTGTTCGCAGTACGCGAGGACCTGATCAAACCCACTTTCCTCACGGCCACCATTGGCTATGGTGCCGTGGTGATTGGTCTGGGCATGTTGGGTTTGCTGGCTCTGTTCACCGGCTTGCAGCCTGTGGATGGAAACATGAACAACATCATCCCGCAGATGGCGTCCACCTACTTGCCGCCATTTGGCATTGCCTTGTTCTTCATCCTGGTGGTGGGCTCCTTGTCTTCCACGGCGGACTCGGACCTGGCTGCACTGTCGGCCATTGTGATGACCGACATCTACGCCAAGAACATTGCCCGTGGTCGTCCAAAACCAGCCCGCATGTTGTGGTGGGGCCGTATGACCATGGTGGTTGCCACGATGGTGGGTGTGATCTTCGCCAGTCTGAAGCTGGATATTCTGGTCATGCTGGTGTTTGTGGGTGCGTTGTGGGGCGCGATTGTGTTCCCGGTCATTGTCAGCTTTTACTGGGATCGTGTTACCAACAAAGCCTTTAGCTGGTCGGTGTTGTGTGCCGTCGTGCTGTTTACGATCGTGCGTTTCGAGCTGATTCCTATCGAAGCTGCGGTCGCCGTGTTCTACGAGATTACCGCTTCGATTGGTGGCGGTGTGGTTGCCGGTTTGATGGCTTTTGCCTTCTTCCGCAGCCGTATTGCGATTGCGGTGGGGGTGATTGCCACTGCGATTCTTTTGCCCAACTTCATTGGCTTCTTGCGTGAGTACATTGTTTTGCTGGGTTCCCTGACCGCCTATGGCGTTAGCGCTGTGGTGTGTGTGGCCATCAGCTTGCGTAGTCAGGAACGTTTTGATTTCTCTGTGCTTGCCGAGCGTGTGCAGTCGTTTCACTACGATGACACACCTGCACCGAGCAAGCAGAAAGTTCGGGAGTCGAAACAAGGTGAGCCGGCCTCGGCTCGTGCTTGAGAGTATGAGACAAGACGTTAAAAGGAGAACACTATGCTTATGACGATTTACTTTCTGGTCTGGCCGGTCATGTCGGCCATCATTCTGGTTCTGCTGGTCGGTAACCTGGTACGTGACTGGCGCATCGCCCGCAAGACGGGTGAGTCCATGGTCTAAGGAGTAAAAATCCCCGCCCTGTTTTCAGGGCGGGGATTTTTTTATGATGCGCGGAGCCCAAGCCAAGACCAAAGCGCCGCGCAGACCTTGTCACCTTATCACTCGTAGCCTCAGGCTTCTTGGCTTGTTGGCGGGCTTAAAGCAGGATGCGCTGACCGGCATGGATCAGCAGGCGCAGCGAAAACCCCAGCAGTAAAACGCCTGTCACGCGCTCAAACCAGGTCCCCATACGCAGGAATCGCTGACGTACGCGAGGATTGGTAAAGATCAGGCTGACCACAATAAACCAGCCCGCATTAACCAGGCACATCCAGACGCCGTAGAGCATCTGGGTCGTCAAAGGCGTGCTGGCGCTGACCACCGTAGTGAACACGGCCAGAAAGAACAGCGTAGCCTTAGGGTTGGTGGCAT
This sequence comes from Alcaligenes phenolicus, assembly GCF_032063905.1. Classification (NCBI taxonomy): domain Bacteria; kingdom Pseudomonadati; phylum Pseudomonadota; class Betaproteobacteria; order Burkholderiales; family Alcaligenaceae; genus Alcaligenes; species Alcaligenes phenolicus. Next base: position 531,568 of record NZ_DAMBOE010000002.1, on the reverse strand, counting down.
TGGTCATGAAGCCCAGCGTCAAGGACTGGCGCACGCTGACAGCAGCGGGTTTGCCATTGTCGGACTCGGCCAGGCTCACTTCCATCGGCGTACTGGCCTGGCGCAGGAACCCCCAGCCTATATAGAGAAGGTAGGCACCTCCCAATACCTCGGCCACACTCATCAGCCAGGGGTTGGAGTGCAGCAGGGCACCCACGCCCATCAAGGTATAGATCACATGCACGGAGATTCCGGCGCCAATACCAATGGCAGTGGCAATACCGGCCTGGCGGCCTAGCCGCACACTTTGGCGGATGGTGACAGCAAAGTCAGGCCCAGGGGCAATAACGGCCAAAAAATGAATCAAAGCCAGAGTAGCGAACTCCGGCCAATAGGTTTGCAACACATTAACTCCAAAAGGTCAGCGGCATGGCCGGGCCGCGATATCCCACAAAGCAAGACAGGCTCAAGCGCAAATCGCCCTTGCCGGGGGTGACGGCATGCATTTTGCGAGAATTGAAAATAATCAGATCGCCCGGACCGGGACGTATCTGTACTTCGGGGGGGCCCAACAAATCAGGATGGATGCCATAGCTGTCGCCACGCATTTCATCAAATTCATCCGGGCTCAGTTCGGTTTGCCAGATTTGCAGTTCACCTCCTTGGTCGGGCATTTTCAAATAGACATTGGCGGCCAACTGGCCTTGTAGACTGATGGCCTGGTAATTACCGGGGGCGTCCTTGGCCAAAATGTCGTGATGCGCCAGAAAGCGCACATCGGGTTGCACCACGCGCGACAAGCCCACATACATTTTCTTTCCGTACAAGGTCTCCAGCGTGGCTCCGGCAGGCCAGACTTCATCCAGCGTGCAACGCAGCACGTCAATCGGGGACAGGTAGGGGGCGCAGCGGCGGCGCAGTTCGTCGATATTGTCAAAAACCCCCTCGAAATAGGAGGCCATGCGTTCGGGCTGGTTTTCGGCTTCGTAAAAAGCCATGCCAATACGGCCGATGCTGGGAGCGTTCACATAGCGATCAAAGCCTTTGTCTATGATTTGCTCGCCCAGCTTTTGTGAGGTGGGAGCATCAATGAAGCCGGAGAGGCGGATAGCCAGGAGTTCGCCATTTAGCAGGGACTGCATATGCTCAGTCCGCAATCGTTCTGTCTCTAAATACATATCTCACTTCCCTTGGGGGTTCTAAAAGAATTGTTTTTCTTTTCCGATAATAGCCAGAGCTAATAAACTGCCATGGTTTTTATTATTTATTAATTCATCATTTCATAATGAATGCTCAATTCATCTTTTTTGTTTTTTATACGGATTATTTTCAGTCCATTTAATTCGGATGTGTTTTCAACATGTGTGCCGCCGCAGGGGTAGCGCCCCAGGCTGCCAATCGCAACCTGGCGGCGCCCTTCCTGAAAACTGATGGAAATTGGCTGAGCCAATTGAATCTGTTCAGCGCAACGATTGGATAAATCATCCAGGAAGGGGGGCAGAGCATCCTTGGGGTTGCGAAAGACCACCCGTGACTCGCCCCGCCAGTGATGCGCCTTTACGGCCTGCCAGCCTATGCGTTCAACCAGATGGCCGATAAGGTGGCCGGCCGTATGCAGGCGGGCGTGCTCCAGTCGGTGAGCGCGATCAATATGCAGTTCTACGGGCCCCAGCGGCAGGCGCACATGCAGGTAGTGCAGCACGTGACCGTCGCGGTTTTGAGCCACATGCAGGACCTCGTGCCCATTTATCGTGCCTTTGTCGCAAGGCTGACCCCCGCCTTGGGGATGAAATAAGGTTTTATCCAGCCTGACAGCATAACGCTCATTTTCGGAGTGATAACACTCCAGGATTTCCGCTATGCAGGTAAGGCTATTGCTAGTCAAATATAATTTATCTTGCATTTTATTACCTGTAGGTTGGTTTTAAGGCATTGTAGGCATAGTGGGCAGTCCTGATAATTGCAATTCATTGAAATAATTTATTCCCTATGAGCACAAGTAATCTCACGTCCCTGATGAGCGATATGGTGGTTTTTGTCAAAGTGGTGGAGACAGGCAGCTTTTCCGAAGCTTCTCGCCAACTGGGCTATACGCCGTCGGCAGTCAGCCGTTCCATTGCGCGTCTGGAGAAAGGTTTGGGAACGCGGGTATTGCAGCGCACGACGCGTAAATTACGGCTAAGCGACAGTGGCCAGGCGATTTACGAGCATGCCCGTGACATGCTGTCCTGCGCCCAGGCCGCTATGGAGATCTCGGGGCAGTTCCAGACCGAGCCGGAGGGCCAGATACGCTTGAGTGTCCCCAAAGCCGTGGGGCATTTTCTGATTCATCCGCATATGCCGGATTTCCTGGCGGCGCACCCCAAAGTGAATGTGCTGATGAATCTGGATGATCGCTATGCAGACCTGATCGACGATCAGTTGGATCTGGCGATACGCATCACGGATCAGCCGCCGCCCGGTTTGATGGGGCGTCATCTGACGGATATTCGACATGGCTTGTACGCCAGTCCGGAGTATCTGGCCGAACACAGCCTGCCCGTTCATCCCCAGCAGTTGCGCGAACATAGCTGCATCTACTTGGGCGAGGCGCCCAGTGATTCACGTTGGCGTTTCAATAAAGGCGGGCGGGTACTGAATGTGTCGGTTAGCGGACGCTACGCGGCCAACCATACGGGCGTGCGTCTGGATGCGGTGGAGCGGGGCTTGGGGATAGGCAGCCTGCCTTGCTTTGTGGCCAGGGAGCCCGAGCAGGAAGGGCGTATTGTGCGCGTGCTGGCCGATTGGGAGTTCCGCACTCAATATTGCGGTGCCTTGTGGGCCTTGTATCCGCCTACCCGCCATTTGCCTCCCAAACTGCGTTTGTTTGTGGAGTTTTTGGCGGGGCGCCTGGGAGGTGGCCGGACGGATGCGCTCAGGGTGCCGTTTTAACGCGAGTCGTCGGAATGGATGTGCAAGGCTTCCAGGAAGCGCGACACCATATTGTAGGTAGCGATCGTGGCGGTCAGCTCAACCGTCAGTTTTTCATCAAAATACTGGCGTACGTCCTGAAAAACAGCGGGCTCCACTTGCACATTCAGAGTCATGGCATCGGTGTAAGCCAGCACAGCACGCTGAATGGGCGTGAAGGCATCGGAGTCTTGCCAGTCGGGCAGGGCATCCAGTTGGGCTTGACTCAGCCCCTCTGCCAGCGCAATAGGGGCATGTTGATCGGCCTCGTAAGGGGCACGGTTCAATAGGGCTACGCGCATGATGACCAGTTCGCGCAGATCGCCCGGCAGGCTGCTGTTGTGGCGTATGCCGGTCAGGTGATTGAGCCAACCTTTGGCAATGGGCGGGCTGTGCAGCAGCATCTGGTACAGATGCAAGACGCTGCCGCGCTCTGCAATGATCTGTTCTACCAGTGGGGCGGCGTCGGGGGCTTTCAGGTCAGCATAGGGTAGGCGGGCCATGGTTCTCCTTTATGTATAACTAGCGGTGCTTCATGCGGCTGGCTTGCCGCAGCGCAGTCAGCAGAGCGTTCTGACTGCTTGTTCGACGCTCTGCTCGACGGGTTTATCGGGGCAGGATGTGTTCGATGGTTTGGGTCAGACGGGTCACGATTTCGTGAATGTCGGCCTCGGTGCAGATAAAGGGCGGTGCCAGCAAGATATGGTCGCCGTGAACTCCATCTATCGTGCCACCCATAGGGTAGAGCATCAAACCTTGGGAAAACGCATGCTGCTTGATCTTGGCGTGGGTTTTCAAGCCAGGGTCCAGCGCTTGCTTGCTGGCCTTGTCTTGCACCAGTTCGACTCCGACAAACAGGCCACGACCACGTATATCACCCACATTGGGGTGGCTGTCCAACGCCTGATGCAGCTCCCGGCGCAATTGCTCGCCGCGCTGACGGACGTTTTCCAGCAACTGGTCTTGCTCAATCACTTGTTGCACGGCTAAAGCACCAGCGCAGGCTGTGGCGTGACCCATATAAGTATGGCCGTGCTGAAAAAAGCCCGAGCCATTCAGTATGGCCTGGTAAATCCGGTCACTGGCCAGCATCGCACCAATAGGCTGATAGCCCGCCCCCAGACCCTTGGCAATGGCCATGATGTCCGGCACGACTCCGTCCTCTTCGCAGGCAAACAGATAGCCGGTACGCCCCATGCCCGACATAACTTCATCCAGAATCAGCAGCACGCCGTGCTTGTCGCAGACCCGACGGATCTTTTTCCAGTAGTCGCCTACTGGCGCCAAGGCACCAGCGGTCGCGCCCACTACAGTCTCGCCGACAAAGGCCGCGACGTTCTGGGGACCCAGGCTTTGAATCATGTCGTCCAGTTCCTGAGCCAGACGGTCGGCATATTGCTCGGCACTTTCATCATTGCCTTGGTCGCGATAGGGGTAGCAGGGCGAGACATGCTGGGCCGGAGCCAGTAGAGGCAGGAACGGCTTGCGACGCCATTCATTGCCGCCAATGGCCAAAGCTCCCAGCGTATTGCCGTGATAGCTCTGACGGCGTGCGATGAAAATATGACGCTCGGGCTGGCCAATCTCCACGAAATATTGCCGTGCCAGCTTCAGGCTGGCTTCTACGGCCTCCGAGCCTCCGGACAAAAAGTACACATGGTCCAGATCACCGGGGGATCGGCTGGTCAGGAAATCTGCCAGGTCCTCGGCGGCCTGACTGCTGAAAAAAGAGGTGTGGGCGTAGGCAATCTGGTCCAGCTGTTGCTTGATGGCAGCGATCACGACAGGGTGGCTATGGCCCAGGCAGGATACGGCCGCGCCACCGCTGGCGTCTATGTAAGCGTTGCCATTACTGTCCACGATGCGGATGCCATCGCCTTTGACGGCGCAGGGCAAGGTTTGTTTGGGGTTGCGATGAAAGACATGTGTCATGGCGCAGATCCAGAAAGTAGGCCCGGAAGGATTTTCAACGTATGTTGAATATATAATAATACTTTCAACAAATAAATCATCATTGATTTGTCGGGACAGGTGGATAAAGGCCTCACTGTTGCGCCCAGACTGCATTTGCGCCCGATATATACTTGGTGTCCCTTTTTAAAGCGTGTTGGCCCATGAACTCCTTGAGCAATCTGACCGAGCGTATTCAGGCAGCGTTTACCACCATGTCGCCGCAGTTCCAGCAAAGCGCGCGCTATGTGCTGGATCATGCCGATCAGGTGCCCTTGATGTCCATGCGTCAGTTGGCCGCGCAGGCACAGGTGCAACCTGCCACCTTGCTGCGCTTTGCCCAGTCTTTGGGCTTTGGCGGTTGGGCGGAATTCAAGGCTGTGTTCACCCAGGCGCTGCATGGTCAGGGGGGCCGGCGCTATGCCGATCAGGCTCGGGCGGTGGTACGCAATCGAAATAAAGAAGATCGCCTGGCGCAGACGCTGACAGCACAAATGGATACTCTGGCGCTGCTGCGCGAGGCGAATGAAGCACGCTTGCCACAGGCTGTGGAATTGCTGAACAAGGCCAAGCGGGTTTTTGTGGCCGGGTTCAGGGCCTCTTTTGCACCCGCTTTTTCCTTTCATTATCAGTACCGTCTGTTCCGGCCCTCGATTGGCTTGTTGCGTGGCGAGTCCGGTACTCTGGATATGGATCTGCGGGCGCTGCAAAAAGGGGATGTGCTGGTCTTGTTCGGTTTTGCACCGTATTCCCAGGAAGCCGTGCTGGCCCATGCAGCGGCTCGACAGGCAGATGCACAAATCCTGGCGATTTGCGACAGCTTGCTTGCCCCTATTGCGCAGCAGGCAGATGCCACATTATTGTTTGGAACCGACAGTCCGTCTTTTTTTCCTTCTCTGGTTGCTGCGCAGGCACTGGTGGAGGTCTTGCTGGAACAGGTTCTGGCCAAGGCGGGCAGTCGTGCTGTCAGCGGTATTGAGTTGGTTGAAAATCAATTGCACCAGTCCGGTGCTTACTGGAAATAGACGCAATGGCTAAGTTGTCCTATCTGGAGTTAAGTGGTGGTCCCAAAGAAATTGGCCATTCTTTGGGACGTTTCGGAGCCCCCGCCGTGCATGCCTACTTGCTGAACTCAGCAGCATGGCAAGGCATCATGCAATCGAAGGGGGCGGCTGTAGCCGGTCAGCTGGCTCAGTACACCGAGCGTTATTTCCCCCGAATATGGACCGAGCTCCAGGGCCTGGCATTGGGTCTGGAGCTCCCCTTTGAAGACGTTTTCCTGTGGAATTGCCGGGGCGACGTGTGGGCCATGGCTCCCGATGGTTGCACCACCGTGCAAATGCCCGCCCAGGGCGAGCCTCGTCTGGTGCATAACGAAGATGGTGATCCAGGTTTTGCCGGTTACTGCGGGGTGGCCAAATTCATCCCCGACAGCGGCATGTCCTTTGTCTCCTTTCTTTACCCTGCTTCCTTGCCGGGCCATAGCTTTGCAGTGACCCAGGCCGGTTTGGCCATGACGGTGAATAATGTGCGGGCTCGTCATGTGGCCCCAGGGGTGCCGCGCATGGTCCTGACCCGCGCCATGCTGGATCAGCCTGATCTGGATCAGGCAGTAGGGATCTTGCAGGATCACCCACGTTCCGGCGCTTTCCATTTGAGTCTGGCGCAGCGTGGCGATCCACGCTTGCTGAGCGTGGAGTTCAGTGCCGAGGCCGTTTCTGTGCAGACCATTGAGCAAAACCATCTGCACGCCAACCATGCGGTCCATCCGTCCATGAAAGGCTTTGAACAGCGTATTACCCGGTCGTCCGAACTGCGGCAGGAGCGTGGGGAACAATTGTTGGCACAAGCCGGTGCTGCGCTTGATCCTTTGACGGTCCTGGCGGATCAGCACCATGCTGAATTTCCGATCTGGCGCTGTGACCCGGCGGACAGTGACGCGGAAAACACCCTGGCTACCGTGGATATTCAGGTGGGCAGCCAGTCCTTGAAGTGGCAGGTCTACGAAGACCCCACGGACGAACCTGTGCTGAAGTTTGCGGATACCACTCGCATTGATCTGGCCTGAAAAGGAATAGGGCCCTGCTAAAGCAGGGTCCTATTTTTATAGTCGCAGTCGCAGTCGCAGTCGCAGTCGCGATGGGATGATCAGCCCTTGCCAGGCTCGTTGCGCTTGGGCTCCCACAGCACGTCAGAGCGACCTGCATGGCGGTTCAAGGTGCGTGCCAGCACAAACAACAAATCCGACAGGCGGTTCAGATACAAGCGCGGGCCTTCTTGCGGCAAAGATTCTGATGGCACCGCCACGACGCTACGTTCTGCACGACGCGCCACACAGCGCAGTACATGTGCTTGTGCGGCTGCCGGGCTGCCACCGGGCAAAATAAACTCTTTGAGTATGCCCAAGGGCTCGTTGTAGTGACGAATCGCTTGGTCCAGACGTTCCACATGGACGCTGCCTATGACCTGATGACCAGGGATGCACAGCTCGGCCCCCATATCGAACAAGTCGTGCTGAATGTCGGACAGCAGGGCATCAACATCCTCGGGCAGTGCCATGCTGCGCAGGATGCCGATATGGCTGTTCAGTTCATCCACGTCGCCCAGGGCATGAATCAGGGGAGCGGTCTTGGGCAGGCGGCTGCCATCGCCCAGGCCCGTTGTGCCATCGTCGCCGGTGCGGGTGCTAATAATGGAAAGTCGTGTGGACATGAAGACGCCTTATGTTTCGGCAGGAGTAGGGGTGCCTTGAGCCAGATTGACCAGGGCCTCGCCAGTGACGCGTACCACGCGCCAGTCTTCCAGCACTTGGGCGCCCTGATACTTGTAGAAGTCGATGGCGTTCTGGTTCCAGTCCAGTACTACCCACTCCAGGCGGCCACAGCCTTGGGCCACGGCCATTTGAGCCAGATGGCGCAGGGCAGCAGCGCCCAGACCGTGCTTGCGGTGGGCCGGGTCTATATACAAATCCTCCAGATAGATGCCGCGGCGATCCAGGAAACTGGAGTAGTTGTAAAACCACATAATGTAAGAAATTGGTGCGTCGGGCTGATCTTCAGGAGTGATCACCAGGCAGTAGGCACTGGGCTCGTCCGAGAAGAAACTGTTGCGTAGAGACTCAACGCTGGCCTTGAAAATATGCTCCAGTTTCTCAAAGGCGGCCATATCGCGCATCAGGCCCAAAATGGCCGGAAGGTCTGCGGGGGTGGCTGGACGCAGCACATACCCTTTAATAAATTCGCTCATGCTTTTGCAAAGGTTTAGCGTTATGCTTGATCGGAAACAGACGCATCAGGCGTCCGAAAGTAGGCATTATGAGCTAATTGTCTGGCTCTGCCCAATTTGCAGGAGTGAAAAATGACGTGTACGAAACGAAGCGCAGCCTTGGCGTTGGGAACTTTGGGTGTGGTAGCTGGCTCGGCATATGTCGTGGTCGCCCAGGCTCAGGAAGCCAGTGCCTCGGGTGAAGTGCGCCGACTGGATGCCGAGGCCGGCAAAATTACCATCAAGCATGGTGAGATCAGCGACCTGGAACTGCCTGCCATGACATTGGTGTACAAAATTGATCCCGCCTTGCTGGCCAACATCAAACCGGGTGACAAGGTAAAGTTCACTGCCAAACGTGACGGTGGTGATTACGTGGTCACCAAGATCAGCAAGTAAGCCCGCTTGAGTGGGTTGATAAAAGCCGGGTTCGCCCGGTTTTTTTCATCTCCGACGCAGGAGAAACACTGGTGTGGGCTCGTGGTCGGGATGACAGGGTGATGTGATGACCATCGCGTTTACTTTGACAGGGTAGAGCCTGTTGCCGTGTTGGATGTGGTCTGCAAGCGGAATGTAAAAAAAGGGGCAGAGAAATCTGCCCCCTTTTTCATGTCCGACCGAAGTCAGGCTTACAGCACGTAGCGCGCCAGATCCTGGCTGGCTGCGGTTTCCTGCAGCTGTTTGTTCACGTAGTCCGCATCAATGACCACGTTTTGCTCACCGTGGCTGCCAGCGCTGTAGGACAGCTCTTCCAGCAGTTTTTCCATGACGGTGTACAGGCGACGGGCACCAATGTTTTCGGTACGCTCGTTGACCTCAAAGGCCAGCTCGGCCAGACGCTGGATACCGTCGGGACGGAAGTCCAGCTGTACGTCTTCGGTGCCCAGCAAGGCTGCGTATTGCTTGGTCAACGAAGCGTCGGTCGTGGATAGAATCTGTACAAAATCCTGGGCGCTTAGCGATTCCAGTTCCACACGGATGGGGAAGCGGCCTTGCAGTTCAGGAATCAGATCCGAGGGGCGGGACAGGTGGAACGCACCCGAGGCAATAAACAGGATGTGGTCGGTACGTACCACCCCGTATTTGGTGGTGACGGTGGTGCCTTCTACCAAAGGCAGCAGGTCGCGCTGCACGCCTTGGCGGGACACATCGCCGCCGCTACCCTGGCTTTCGCCTCGCGCAGTGATCTTGTCGATCTCGTCCAGGAACACGATGCCGTTCTGCTCGGCATTGGCCACTGCAGCAGTGCGCAAATCGTCCTCATTGACGCGACGGGCCGCTTCTTCTTCGGTCAGTTGCTTGAAGGCTTCCTTGACCGTCAGCTTGCGGGCTTTGGTCTTTTCCTGGCCCAGACCGGAGAACATGCCGCGCAGCTGCTCGGTCATCTCTTCCATGCCGGGAGGGGCCATGATTTCCATACGAGGCATGGCCTGGGCCATCTCGATTTCAATCTCGGTATCGTCCAGCTTGCCTTCACGCAGGCGCTTGCGGAACACCTGGCGGGCAGAGTTGTCCTCGCGTTGGGGTTGACCGTGTGCATCGCGCGAAGGGGGCACCAGCACGTCCAGAATACGGTCTTCAGCGGCTTCCTCGGCCTGGGTGCGCACACGGCGCATTTCGATTTCGCGAGTTTGCTTGACCGAAATATCCACCAGATCGCGAATGATGGTTTCAACGTCGCGGCCTACATAGCCCACTTCCGTGAACTTGGTGGCTTCGACCTTGATGAAAGGCGCGTTGGCCAGCTTGGCCAGACGACGGGCGATTTCGGTTTTACCCACGCCGGTGGGTCCGATCATCAGAATGTTCTTGGGGACAATCTCGCTACGCAGGGGCTCGGCAACCTGCTGGCGGCGCCAGCGATTGCGCAGGGCCACGGCCACGGAGCGCTTGGCCTTGCCCTGGCCAACGATATGCTTGTCCAGTTCGGAGACGATCTCTCCGGGAGTCATATTAGGTGTAGACATGGTGGTGTATCCGGCTGTCAGAGTGTTTCGACGATATGGTTCTGGTTGGTGTAGATGCACAGATCACCTGCGATCTCCAACGATTTCTTGACGATGTCGGCGGGAGCCATATCGGTGTTTTGCAGCAAGGCCATGGCGGCCGATTGGGCATAGGAGCCGCCCGAACCGATGGCAGCCAGGCCATGCTCGGGTTCGAGCACGTCGCCATTGCCAGTCAGCACCAGCGTGTGTTCCTTGTCCGCCACCAGCAGCATGGCTTCCAGACGGCGCAGAACGCGGTCGGTACGCCAGTCGCGCGTCAGTTCGACGGCGGCGCGCAGCAGGTTGCCCTGGTGCTTTTCCAGCTTCGCTTCAAAGCGCTCTTGCAAGGTGAAGGCGTCAGCCGTCGCACCGGCAAAACCGGCCAGGATGCTGTCGTTGTACAAACGGCGAATTTTGCGGGCCGTGCCCTTGATGACGATATTGCCCAGGGTGACCTGACCATCGCCGCCAATGGCGACCTGATCTCCGCGGCGTACACAGACAATAGTAGTGGCGTGAAATTGTTCCATGATTTCCTTCCTTTAAGGTTCCCATCTGGGGGCCGGGCAGGAAATTTCAAGCGCATGACAGCAGGAAGTTTTTGCCGGACGCTCTGTCGCTGCGCTGAACGGGGGTGAAGGAGTGCACGCTGCTGCGTTGATAAGGGCTGCGGTGGCTGGACGAAATGGCAAAAAAAAGCCCGCCAGAATGATCAGGCGGGCTTTTTATCAGGGTGATGGGCGTTGCCGCCTATCAATCCCCAAACATCTTTTGACGCTTCTCGCGACGCTCCTGAGCTTCCAGAGACAGGTTAGCCGTTGGGCGTGCCAGCAAACGTGGCAGGCCGATGGGCTCGCCAGTTTCCTCACACCAGCCGTATTCGCCCGAATCGATCAGGGCGATGGACTGTTGCACTTTCTTGAGCAGCTTGCGTTCGCGGTCGCGGGTACGCAGCTCCAGAGCGTGTTCTTCTTCGATCGTGGCACGGTCAGCCGGGTCAGGAACGAACTGGGTTTCACGCAGGTTTTCCGTTGTAGCACCCGCGTTGGCCAGAATGTCTTGCTCCAGCTGGCGCAAACGATGCTTGAAAAACTCCAGCTGGGCGGCGTTCATGTAGTCTGACTCAGGCATCGCCAAAAGCTCCTGCTCGGTCAGCAGGGTTGTAGTACTGTCATGTGACTTAGTTGCCATGATGCTTACCTCTTGTTGACGTCTGGGAGCCTGTAACTGTCGTCACGCGCAATCGCTCCGCATTTACTGAATAATTATTAATTCAAACCAGGCAATTCTCCAGGCCCTGGGTGAATATGTCTTGTGGCAATTTGCGGCCAATAAAGACCAGCTTGGTGCCCTTTTTATCTTTGGCCAGCCAGGCATTGCCAGGCTCGGCGCTCATCATCATGTGTACGCCCTGAAACAGCATACGGCGATTGATGCCCTTCAGATACAGGATACCCTTGTAGCGCATCAGATCTGGTCCAAATACCTGGACAATGCCCGACAGGAAATCTTCCAGACGCTCGGGGTCGAAAGGACGGTCCGAACGGAACACGAAAGCCCCGATTTCGTCATTGTGAGCTGCGTGCTCGTGGTGGTGATGATGGTGATCGTGTCCGCAGCCCGGACCGCACTCGCCTTCGTCGCCGTGGGCATGATCGTGGTGGTGATCATGGCCGTCCGCCGCATCGGGGTGTTGCTCTGCCAGGAATTGAGGATCAATGTCCAAAATGGAATTCAGGTTGAAACCGCTGACTTCCAGCAAATCCTTGATGTCGGTTTCACCGAAGTGAACCGGCGTAATCGTGGCTCGCGGGTTGATGCGGATCAGACGGGCACGCAGGGCCTCGTAATCCACATCGTTGACCAGATCTTTTTTGGAGATCAGCAGGCGGTCCGCAAAACCAACTTGTTTTTGAGCTTCTTCTTGCTGGTCCAGTGTGGCCATGCCGTGTTTGGCATCCACGACCGTGATGACCGCGTCCAGCCGATAGTAGTCGGCAATATCATCGTCCATGAAGAAGGTCTGGCAGACCGGGCCGGGGTTAGCCATGCCGGTGGTCTCGATGATGACGCGCTCGAACTTCAGTTCGCCCGCCTGGCGGCGAACGCGCAAATCATTAAGGGTGCGCATCAGGTCACCACGCACGGTGCAACATACGCAACCATTGCTCAGCTCAACGATTTCTTCTTCGGAGTCCTGCACCAACAGTTCGTTGTCGATACCTTCCGGCCCGAATTCGTTTTCGATGACGGCAATGCGTCGACCGTGATATTCGCTCAGGATGCGCTTGAGCAGCGTGGTTTTACCAGCGCCCAAAAAACCAGTCAGAACAGTGACTGGAACCATGTTGTTCAGATCTGATGCCGCGTTCATAAACATGCCTCGCAGTGGCGGGCGAAAGGTACAAGGCACGGCACCAACCGCGGCTTCCTGCACCCATCTGCTCCGCACGAAAACAACGTGCGATTACATCACAGCCTTGCCTGTTGGGCAAACGGTGATCTGTAAAAATTCACAGAGGTTTGCCAATAGATCGGGGAATATATACCGATTGGAGGCAAAATGCCACGTTTTAGGGGGCAGATAAGGGTTTTCGCTCGTTTTTAGCGGCAACGCAACGCTGGCACAGGCCACGCAACTCGGTCTCGTGACCGGACAGGGCAAAGCCGGCTCCGCGCACACAGTCAGCCAGCCGCTGGCTCAGGTCCGGAGCGCACAGCTCCACCACGGTACCGCACTGGGTGCAGACAATCAGCAAGTCGTGGGGGTGGCCACCGGCATCCACACAGGCCGTCCAGGCATTGACGGCATCCAGGCGGTGAATCAGACCTTCTTCAGTCAGAAAGTCCAGGGCACGGTAAACGGTAGGGGGTTTGGCGCCGGGCTGGAACTCGCGAACCAGATCCAGCAGTTCGTAGGCGCGCAAACTGCGCTGGGCCTGAATCAGGATTTCCAGCACCTGGCGGCGAATTGAAGTCAGCCGTTTACCGCGTTCCAGACAAAGCTGTTCAGCGGTAGCGAGCTGATCTTCAATGGCGTTGGGCGTAAGAATATGTACAGGCATGGCGCTTGATAGGGTGTTTGTTATGTTATAACATCTTTGGAGAAATTAAATTCCCAATCTAGCCGCATTATCCCTGTTTCATGTCCTGTTCTCAATTTTCCTCGACTCCCCGTAGTCCGGCACCCCGCCGTTCGCTCCTGCTGGCTTCGGCCGGGCAGCGCGTATTGGGCGCTTTGTGCGTGTCAGCAGTCCTGTGGTTGCTGACCACCTGGGCATTGGGTGCGTGGTAGAGGCATGAGTTCACACCAAACCTTGATCGAGCTTGACCATGTGGCGCTGGGCTGGAAAGACAAGATAGCCTTGCGCGACATCAGCGGCTGTTTCAAACGCGGCTCGCTGACGGCCATTGTGGGGCCAAATGGGGCGGGCAAATCCACCTTGTTGAAAGGGCTGACAGGGCAGATCAATCCCCTGAAAGGGCGCATTGCCGTCGATAGCGGTTTTCTGGATCAGTTGGCCTTGTTGCCGCAAATGGGCGATCTGGACAAAAGCTTCCCGGTGACAGTGCATGACCTGGTGGCCATGGGAGCCTGGAAGCGCGTGGGTGCCTGGGGCGGATTTCCCAAGGCAGAACATGAGCGTATTGGTCATGCGCTGGAGCAGGTGGGGTTGGCCGACTTTGCGCGTCGCTCCATAGGCACTTTGTCGGGTGGGCAATTACAGCGAGCCCTGTTTGCCCGCATGATCATGCAGGACGCCCAGATCTTGTTGCTGGACGAGCCTTTTGCTGCGGTGGACCGAGCAACCTCGGATGAATTGATGAACCTGATTCTGGACTGGCACAAGCAGGGCCGTACCGTGATGGCCGTGCTGCATGATCTGGATATGGTGCGTAGCTGTTTTCCGCAAACCGTGCTGCTTGCCGGTCAGGTAGTGGGTTGGGGTGAAACTGAAGCGGTGCTAACTCCCGAGAACCTGCATCTGGCTCGCCATTTGTGTGCGGGGGACTACCTATGATGTCCCTGGTCGATGTGCTGTTTGGCCCCTTCATGGACTTTGGTTTCATGAAGCGTGCGCTGGCCGGTTCGTTTGCCCTGGCCGCAGCGGCCGGGCCTTTGGGTGTGTTTCTGGTGCTGCGCCGCATGAGCCTGATGGGAGATGCCATGGCACATGCCATCCTGCCCGGTGTGGCGGTGGGTTTCCTGACGGCGGGCCTGTCTTTAAGCGCGATGGCCATAGGCGGCATGATTACCGGCTTGGTTGTCGCCTTGCTGGCCGGACTGGTGGCCCGCCTGACACCACAACGGGAGGACGCCAGTTTTGCTGCCTTCTACCTGGTGTCCCTGGGTCTGGGGGTGCTGCTGGTGTCCTTGCGCGGCTCCAATATGGATTTGATCCATGTGCTGTTTGGCACGGTGCTGGGCCTGGATGATGCCTCCTTGCTGCTGGTGACCAGCAGCACGACGGTTACGCTGATTATTCTGGCTCTGGTGTTCCGGCCTCTGGTGCTCGAGTGCATGGACCCGATCTTTTTGCGCACGCAAGGCGGGCGCGGTTCCGTCGTCCATATGTTGTTCCTGTTCATGCTGGTCATCACGCTGGTGGCTGGCTTCCAGGTGCTGGGAACCTTGATGGTGGTGGGGATCATGATGCTGCCCGCTGCCTCGGCCCGATTCTGGGTGTATTCCGTTGGTCGTCAAATGCTGGTGGCGGCCTTGCTGGGCATGATCAGCGCCTATCTGGGCCTGCTGTTTTCGTACTACTACAACGTGCCTGCCTCGCCCGCAATTATTCTGGCCGCTGGCGTGTTTTATTTTCTTTCTGTCACCCTTGGCCCCCAAGGCGGTTTGCTGCGTGCTTATTCCCAATGGCGTGCACGGCGTCGGCGCATGGCCTCTCTCTTGGAGCACGATTGATGAAAATGCGAGACATTTACTCAGGCCGCACGGCGCTGGCCTTGGGCCTGCTGGCGGCCAGCCTGTCGGTGCAGGCGGAGCCTTTGCGTGTGGTCAGCAGCTTCTCGATTTTGAACGATATGGTCAAGGAGATTGGCGGCGACAAGGTCATGGCCAGCACGATTGTGCCCGCCAATGGGGATGCCCATTCGTTTGAGCCGCGTCCCAGTGATGCAAAGACCTTGGCCAATGCGCAACTGCTGGTGATCAATGGTCTGGAGTTCGAGACCTGGTTGCCACGCTTGCAGCAGGCGGCAGGCTATAAAGGGCCGCAAGTGGTGGCGACAGAGGGTATTACGCCTTTAGCATTTGAAGGGGGCGGACACGAGGATCATGCCGGTCATGACCATGACCATGATCACGGTCACAATGCTGAACCCGAGCATGCCCACGACCATGAGCAGACCCACGCCAAAGAGGATACACGGTCCCACAGCGGGCATGACCATAGTCATCAGCACGGCAGCCAGGACCCCCACGCCTGGCAAAGCCTGGGCCTGGCACAGATCTATGTTCGTAATATCAGCAAAGGTCTGGAGCAGGCTGATCCGGCCAATGCCGAGTACTACCAGCGACGCGCCAAGGATTACGCACAGCGCATTCAGGAGCTGGACGATTCCATCAAAACCCGCCTGCAGGCGGTGCCAGTAGAAAAGCGCAAGGTCATCACCTCGCACGATGCGTTCTCTTATATGGGCAAGGCTTACGACATCCGTTTCATTCCCTTGGTGGGGGTATCCAGCCAGGCGGAGCCTTCAGCCCGTGATATTGCGCAGGTCATCCAGCAAGCGCGTAGCGAGCAGATTCAGGCCATTTTTGTGGAAAACACGGTCAGCGCAAAACTGGTCGAGCAAGTGGCACGGGAGACCGGCGCCAAAGTTGGTGGCACCTTGTATTCCGATGCTTTAGGAGCCCCAGGCTCGGGCGTGGATACCTACCTGGGCATGATGCGCTCGAATACAGACCAGTTGGTCAAGGCCTTGCAGCCCTGATTCACTCCTCCGACTTGTCACTGGCCCGGTTCTTGCGTTGCGCCCGAGGGTGGGCCTGATCGTAAGCCTGGGCCAGATGCTGGAAGTCCAGACGGGTATAAATCTGAGTCGTGGAAATATTGGTATGACCCAATAGTTCCTGCACCGCCCGCAAGTCTTGTGCTGATTGCAGCAAATGGCTGGCAAAGCTGTGACGCAAGCTGTGCGGGTGAACATGCACCGGCAGGCCGCTGGCGAGGGCATAGTTTTCCAGTTCTTGCTGCACCACGCGTGGGTGAATGCGGGCTCCACGGGCACCCAGAAACAGGGCCGCACTGGCATCGGCACTAGTCGCCAGCGATGCCAAAGCGGGGCGTTTTTCCAGCCATTGCTGCAAGGCATGCAGGGCTTTTTCACCTACAGGCAGGCGGCGCGTCTTGCCGCCTTTGCCACTGACTACCAGCTCACGATCATCCAGCAGTAACCAGCTCTTGGACTGGTATTGGGTGTCCTGGTGATAGTGCGTGTCCAGGCTGACCAGCTCGGACAAACGTAGTCCACTGGAATAAAACAATTCAAACATGGCCTGATTGCGCCAGCTGACCGGGTCGTCCTGAATGGGGGCGGTCGGGCGGTCCAGTAACTGCTGGGTCTGGTCTACGGACAAGGCCTTGGGCAGAGGGCGGCCTATCTTGGGTGCCTTCAGGCTGGCAGCCGGGTTCAAGGGCCAGCCCAGCTCTTTGGTGCGCGATTGATAGTAGCCACGCCAGGCCGCCAGAATACGGGCCAGGCTGCGCGGCGCCAGGCCCTGTGCATGCAAACGGGCGGCGGCTTGTCGCAACTGGCTTTGAGTCAGAGTGTCGGGGTCTGTACCTGGGTACTGCGCCAGCAAATGACGCAAATCATTACGGTACGCACTGAGCGTGTGTTCCGAATAGCGTTTTTCGTGGCTTAGTTGATGCAGCCAGCTTTGCATGGCCGGGCTGAGGGCCTGGGGGGCGGCTGGCTGCTTTTGGGACTTGTCCCCGGAAGGGGAGTGATCTTGTTTCTTCAGGCCGGACATTCGCTTTGATCAACACTGCTGGGCTTGTACAAACGCTGCAGGGCGGCGCTGCACAGCTCACCAATGCCTTCCAGAAAGTCCGTACCCATATCGGCCGTAAAACGCGTGGCTTCCGGCGAGCCCAGAACCAGCAGACCAAACAAGGTGTTCGACTCGGGAAACGTCAAGGGCACAATGGCCACCGATTGCGCGTCTTGCTGCAAATCAGCCAGGAACTCCTGTTCGCGTCGGGCGCCGCAATAGGGATTGATCAAGGTGTAGGCCCAGCTGACCAGGGCGTCGTCAGCCAGCACTTCGTCCGGATTCCAGCAGTGCAGACGGACAAGGGGCATTTCAAAAATGCGCTCCAGGCTGCTGCAGATCAGTTCGGGCAGGGCTGCCGGGTCGGACTCGGCCAGCATCTGGCAGTTCCATTGGTGCAATTGGCGCGAAATCTTTTCATTGCCACGGGCATTGGCAACCAGCGTGGCTAGTTGGCGCTCGGTTTTCTTGCCGCGCTCGCGCAGCAGCATGATCTGGCGCTCGCCCAAGGAAATAGCACGACTTTGATGGGGATGCGGCACCATCAGTTTGGAAAAAACATCGGCATGTGCGTCGAAGAAATCAGGGTTGGCTTTCAAAAACTGGGCCACTTCCACGGCGCTAAGGCTGTTGGGGGTATCCATGTCTAGAAGGTTTCCTTTCTGGCTAGGGACGCACACAGTGCATCTATATCGACTTGTCCGGTAAAGACAGTTTGGGCCGGGCCGCTCATGCGTAGCGCCTGTCCGTCCCATTCAATGCGCAGACTGCCTCCACGAGTATCAACGACAACCGGGCTTTGGAGCAATCCCCGGCGTATTCCCGCCACCACAGCCGCACACGCGCCTGTACCGCAGGCCAGGGTTTCACCGGCTCCGCGCTCGTAGACGCGCAGCTTGATGTGGTGGGGATCAATTACTTGCATGAAACCCGCGTTCACTTTGTGGGCAAAACGGGGGTGGGATTCGATGAAGGGGCCTACCGTGGCAACCGGGGCCTGTTTCACATCGTCCACGACCTGCACGGCATGGGGATTGGAAATCGAGACCAGTGACAGGGCGACGGGGGCGGCTTGATCGGGCACAGGCAAGAGCCACAGCGTGTCTTCGCCTTGGGCGCGCGTTTCCAGGCCCTTATTGTCAAAACCCACATCGGCAGGCGCAAAGCGGGTGGTGCCCATCATGACATCCACGCCGCGTTGCGGGTCGTCATTAAGGCTGATGATGCCGGTGCGGATTTGCGCCCGCAAAGGGTTGGCCGAGGACAGGCCTTGTTCATGCACAAAGCGGACAAAACAACGTGCGCCGTTGCCGCAATGTTCCACCTCACTGCCGTCCGCATTGAAGATGCGATAGCGGAAATCGGCCCCTGCTTCGGTGGCGGCCTCGACCAGCAAGATCTGGTCGGCACCAATCCCGAAGTGGCGATCGGCCAAGGCGCGGGCTCGTTCAGGTGTCAGTTCGATGTGCTGCGTCACACCATCCAGCATGACAAAGTCATTGCCCGCTCCGTGCATTTTGCTGAAACGCCAAAGAGAGGAAACGGGCTGGGGGGCGGTGGGACTGTGCATGATGGGCCTAGTAGATGCCGGGTTGACCTTCAGGTCGGGTTTTGAAGCGTCGATGTACCCAATAATACTGCGGCGGGTCCTCGCGCACATATTTTTCAATCAGGGCATTCATGCGTTCCGTGGCTTCTTCCAGGCTGCCTTCACCCGGAAAGTCGGACATGGGTTCCAGCACCTGAATGTGGTAGTGACCAGTCTCGGCGTCCACGCGGGAAATAACGGGGATCACTAGCGCGTCCTGATTGCGTGCGATCTGGGCTGTGGACAAGAGCGTGGCCGCCGGGACATTGAAAAAGGGCACAAAGGCCGAGCCCTTGGTGCCGAAGTCCATATCAGGCAGGTAATAAATCGGCTGGCCTTTTTGCAGCGCGCGCATCAGACCACGAATACCATCCTTGCGGGAAATCAGCGGGACCGAGGAAAAGCGGCTACGGCCTTCGTACATCAGGCGATCCACATGGGGATCGCGTTGGGGGGTGTAAAAGGCGACCAAGGGCGAGATGGACATGGATAGTCGTGTCCCGGCTGCGTCCATCCCCAGAAAATGCGGGACCAGCAGCATGACCTTGCGGCCCTGTTCCAGGGCTTGGGTGATGTGTTCTTCGCCCGTCAGGTGCAGCGTGTTCAGAATGGTGCTGGGCAGGCCAAACCAGAGCAGGCCCCGATCCAGATAGGATTGGGCCAGCAGGCGAAAGTGCTGCTTCTCCCATTCGCGGCGTGTGCTTTCGGGGGTGTCGGGAAAACACAAATCCAGGTTAGTGCGAACAATGTGACGGCGGCGGGAGGCAAAGCGATGCACCAGCCCGCCCAGCACAGCACCCCAACGCTGGCGCGTGCGTACCGAGGCACGGCCAAAGTAGGTGAAAACGGATTTGAGCAGCGGGTAAGAATTAAAACTCATGGGGTGGTATCGCCAGGCAAAGGGGGCGCATCATGGGGAATCTTGTAGCGGTTATAGCCCCACAGATACTGGGTGGGGAAACGGCGTATCAAGCTTTCCATGGATTCGTTGATCAGGGTGGCCAGTTCCGTCGGGTCTTCGGGCAACGGTTCGGGCAGGCGCAAGGTGTGAATATGCCAGCCGCGCCCTTTAGGCAGGCGTTCGGCTGCGGTCACAATTACAGGCACATTGGATTGGCGGGCCAGCTTGCCAGCTAGTGTCATGGTCAGGGCAGGGCGGCCAAAAAATGGGGCCCACACACCATCGCCACCACTGGGGACCTGGTCGGGCAACATGCCGACAGATTCGCCCTTGCGAAACGCGCGGACAAATTCGCGCACGCCTTTTATGTTGGCGGGGACGGCATGCAGGCCGGGCAGTTCACGTGACTCCACCATCAGGGGTTCCAGTACGGCCTGGCGTGGTGGGCGAAACATCACGGTCAGTGGGCCTAAACCCACCAGATAACGTGCCGTAATCTCAAAGCAACCCAAGTGCGGGGTCAGATACAGCACGCCGCGTCCTTCGGCATGGGTGGCCTCCAGCAAGGCCACATTATCGACGGTGCAGCGGGCCAGACAGGCTTGCGGATGCAGCCAGACGCGTGGTGTTTCCAGGATCATGGCGCCGGTTTGTCCGGCTGCTTGCCGGAAAAAGGCAGGGGAGTCGTAACCCGCTTGTCGGCAGTGGCTTTGCAGACGGCGGCGGTAGCGTCCGGGAAAAGCGTAAATCAGGCGTCCGATTCCTTTGCCCAGCCCATGAAGAACGGGTAAAGGCAGACGAGCCATCAGACGTAAAAGTGCCGCGAGCATGGGCCAGGCAATCCTTTAGTGTGAAGTTTTGCTGAAATAAATACGTATTTTCGCTTAAAATGGATTGTATCGCTGAGTTAAACGACAACTTGCGGAGCGATCGGGCAGCAAACTGCCCTCTATAAACCGCTAAAGCGTCGCGCCCCGTCTATCGTATCCACATCGCTGGCTTCGAGGTGCAACGCAGTTTGTTCAACCTCGTGCTGATTATCAGCCCTTATTCAAGGAAGCTACGCTGTGAACAACAACGACTTTCTCTTTACATCCGAATCCGTTTCTGAAGGCCACCCCGACAAGGTAGCCGACCAGATCTCCGACGCCATCCTGGACGCTATTTTCGAGCAAGATCCTCAGGCACGTGTTGCTGCCGAGACCTTGTGCAATACCGGTCTGGTGGTGCTGGCTGGCGAGATCACCACGCATGCCAACGTGGATTACATCCAGGTTGCCCGTGACACCATCAAGCGCATTGGCTATGACAATGGCGATTACGGCATTGATTACAAGTCCTGCGCCGTTCTGGTGGCCTATGACAAGCAGTCGCCTGACATCGCCCAAGGCGTGGACCGCAGCCCAGAAGAGTTGCTGAACCAGGGGGCTGGCGACCAGGGCCTGATGTTTGGCTACGCGTGCGATGAAACCCCTGATCTGATGCCTGCTCCTATCTGGTACGCCCACCGTCTGGTGCAGCGCCAGAGCGAGCTGCGCAAAGATGGCCGTTTGCCCTGGTTGCGTCCTGACGCCAAGTCCCAGGTGACCTTCCGCTACGTGGATGGCCGTCCTACCGAAGTGGATACTGTGGTGCTGTCCACTCAGCACGCGCCTGAAATGTCCCAGAAAGACATTCACGAAGCCGTGATCGAACACATCATTCGTCCATGCTTCCCTTCGGACCTGCTGACCGAGAAAACCCGCTTCCTGGTGAACCCCACCGGCAAGTTCGTGATTGGTGGCCCTCAAGGCGATTGCGGTCTGACTGGTCGCAAGATCATTGTGGATACCTACGGTGGCGCATGCCCTCACGGCGGCGGTGCTTTCTCCGGCAAGGACCCCTCCAAAGTGGACCGTTCCGCTGCCTATGCCGCCCGTTATGTGGCCAAGAACATTGTGGCAGCCGGTCTGGCCCGCCAGTGTCAGGTGCAATTGAGCTACGCCATTGGTGTGGCCGAGCCTATCAATATCACCATCTACACCGAAGGCACAGGCGTGATCCCGGACACCGAGATCGCCAAGCTGGTTCGTCAACATTTCGACCTGCGCCCACGTGGCATCATCGAAATGCTGGATCTGCAGCGTCCCATCTACACCAAGACTGCTGCCTACGGTCACTTTGGCCGCAGCGAACCCGAGTTCAGCTGGGAAGCCACGGACAAGGCCCAGGCTTTGCGTCAGGCTATCTAAGCGATGCACAGATAGGCAAAGGCCGCTTGCGGGCGGCGCTTTGCTGCAGTTTGACAGCGTTGTCGGGGCCGGGAAACCAGTCAGCCAGCAACGCTGGGTGGGACGGGCAAGTGCCAGTCTCATGAGAAGAAATTATGATTTTTACCCGTGGAGCCGTCTTCCCAAGACGATCCAAACGGGTACAATCACCCACATTCATTTGCCATCCTCGAGGGGCGTTGCGACAAGACCCACGGTCTTGCCAGGCTCGGGGCATGGATAGGTGGTATCCACCTTGGAGAACGACGCTCACCACGACCTGCATGGCGGGCTGCTGGTGAGAATTCATTTGCTCTCCCTGCAGTCTGCGTGCCGTATAACGGAGCCCGACTGTGACTTTTACCGATTACAAAATTGCCGATATTTCCTTGGCTGAATGGGGCCGCCGCGAGCTGACCATTGCCGAGACCGAAATGCCTGGCCTGATGGCCACCCGCGAGGAATTTGCTGCCTCCCAGCCCCTGAAGGGCGCACGCATTGCCGGCAGTTTGCACATGACAATCCAAACCGGGGTTCTGATCGAAACCCTGACCGCCCTGGGCGCTGAAGTGCGCTGGGCATCGTGCAATATCTTCTCCACTCAAGACCATGCTGCCGCTGCCATTGCCGCATCTGGCGTGCCTGTGTTCGCCGTCAAGGGCGAAACCCTGGAAGAGTACTGGCAATACGCCCATGACATTTTCGATTGGCCCGGCGAACAGGCCAACATGATTCTGGACGACGGTGGCGACGCAACCTTGTTGCTGCACCTGGGTGCCCGTGCAGAAAAAGACCTGTCCGTTCTGGACAAACCCGGCAGCGAAGAAGAGCGTGTCATGTTCGCTTCGATCCGCGCCCGTCTGCAAAACGACAAGACCTGGTACTCCACCCGTCTGGCCCAGATCAAGGGTGTGACCGAAGAGACCACCACCGGCGTGCACCGTCTGTACCAGATGGCCAAGAAAGGCGAGCTGGCTTTCCCCGCCATCAACGTGAACGACTCGGTGACCAAGTCCAAGTTCGACAACCTGTACGGCTGCCGCGAGTCCCTGGTAGACGGTATCAAGCGTGCTACCGACGTGATGGTTGCCGGCAAGATCGCCGTGGTTTGCGGTTTTGGTGACGTGGGTAAAGGTTGTGCTCAAGCACTGGCCGCCTTGCGCGCCCAAGTTTGGGTTACCGAAATTGACCCCATTTGCGCCCTGCAAGCCTCGATGGAAGGCTACCGCGTTGTGACCATGGAAGAAGCCGCCGACAAGGCTGACATCTTCGTGACTGCCACCGGTAACTACCACGTGATCGACCGCTCGCACATGGAACGCATGAAAGATCAGGCCATCGTGTGCAATATCGGTCACTTCGACAATGAAATTGACGTGGCCTCGGTGGAAGATCTGGAGTGGGAAGAGATCAAGCCTCAGGTTGATCACATCATTTTCCCTGATGGCAAGCGCATCATCCTGCTGGCCAAGGGCCGTCTGGTGAACCTGGGTTGTGCTACTGGCCACCCCTCTTTTGTGATGTCGGCTTCGTTCACGAACCAGACCATTGCACAAATTGAACTGTTCACTCGTGGCGAGAACTACGAAACGGGTAAAGTATATGTACTGCCCAAGCATCTGGACGAAAAAGTTGCTCGTTTGCACTTGAAGAAGTTGGGTGTGAACTTGTCGACCTTGTCTCAGGCGCAGGCGGATTACATCAACGTACCTGTGCAAGGGCCATTTAAGGCTGAGCACTACCGCTACTAAAACGCACCGGCGTCTTTGGACGCCTATTCTTGGAGCCCTATCATGACTTTGCTACTTGTCTGGATCCTGAATGCTGTTGCCCTGCTGGTTGTCGCCTACATCCTGCCTGGTATTACGGTTGCCTCGTTTGGCTCGGCACTGATCGCTGCGCTGGTACTGGGCCTGCTCAATACCTTGGTCAAACCTTTGCTGATTGTGCTGACCTTGCCCATCACTATTGTGACGTTGGGCTTGTTCCTTCTGGTGCTCAACGCCTTGGTGTTCTGGTTTGCGGGCTCCATCCTCAAAGGCTTCCAGGTTGAAGGCTTCTGGTGGGCCGTGATTGGGGCGATCGTCTACAGTCTGGTTTCCGGGCTGCTGTCGGGATTGTTAATGAAATGAGCAACAAGCAAACCTTGAGCCTGGAGTTTTTCCCGCCGCGAGACATCGCGGCGCAGGAAAAACTGGTGCGCACCGCCAAGTCCCTGATGGGCTTGAATCCCGCCTATGTCAGCATGACGTTCGGAGCCGGTGGCTCCACCCGTGCGGGCACGGTCGATGCGGTGGCACTGCTGCAAAAACTGGGTTTTGATGTCGCACCGCACTTGTCGTGCATTGGTACGGCACCCGCGCAGCTTAAAGAGATGCTGGACAATTACCGCGATCAGGGCATACGACGTATCGTGGCCCTGCGCGGTGACTTGCCCTCGGGTATGGGCGGTGATGCGGGCGAGCTGCGCTATGCCAGCGATCTGGTGTCATTCATTCGTGAAAACTATGGCGAACACTTCCACATCGAAGTGGCCGCTTATCCCGAGATGCACCCTCAGGCCACAGGCTTTAGCGACGACCTGGGTCACTTTGTGAACAAGGTCAAGGCAGGTGCGCACGGTGCGATCACGCAGTACTTCTTCAACCCGGACTCGTATTTCAGCTTTGTTGAGCGAGCTCAGGCGCAAGGAGTCACGATTCCGATCACACCGGGCATCATGCCCATTACCAACTCGTCGCAGTTGCTGCGGTTCTCGACCATGTGCGGTGCAGAAGTGCCGCGCTGGATTCGCCTGCGACTGGCCGATTTTGGTGATGATCGTGCATCGATTCGTGCTTTCGGTATCGATGTGGTGGCACGCTTGTGTCAGGACCTGCTCGATGGCGGCGCTCCTGGCATTCACATGTACACCCTGAACGGGGCAGATGCGAGCATGGCTATTTTGCCGAATCTGACCTGGCGCTAGGCTCTCAGATGTTTAATAAAAAACCCGCCAGAGGTCTTGGCGGGTTTTTTTATGGGGCGGCTATATGGCCTGTACCTTTTCCGGTTTGATCGACTGCTTTGTAAACAGAGTTCTCGATTAAACAGTTTGTGGTAGCGGGTTACTTATAGTTCCGGGGCGGGTACAGCCCAGCCTTTATCAGTCAGAATACTGTCCAGACGTTGATCGTGCGGGGCAGGCTGGTAGGATTGGCCCGACAAGTCGCCCACAGCCCAGGCAATACCAATGCTGGTAAACGCGTGGTTTTGTTCTTTCAGCGCCGCCAAGGTCCGGTCGTAGTAACCCTTGCCATACCCCAGACGATCACCCTGTCTGGTGTAGCCCAGGGTGGGGACCAGGACAATATCCGGTTGCATGGTTTTAGTGGAAATGGGGATTTCGATGCCGTAGCGACCCTTTTCCATTTCGGTCTCGGGTGTCCACTCGACAAAGCTCAAAGGGGCATCGGCCTCTTTGACAACGGGCAGACAGACATTGATGCCTTCCTCTTCCACCCATTGAAGCAGCAGTGGGCGCAAGTCCGGCTCCTGGGCCATAGGCCAGAAAGCGGCAATGGTGGTGGGTTCGGCACGGCCCTGTTCACGCAGGCGGCTGCGGTTGGTAGCCAGCCAGGTAAACAGACGGCCCCGGATCAGCAAAGCGCCCCGGTTGGTGTCGATGGAGGGCTGCCCGGCTCGCAGGTCTTTTAGTCGCGTGCGCAGCGCGGCTGCGTTATGCTCTACGTTCTGAATCATGGGTGATTTTCTAAAGGCCGTCACTATGGGTATCAACCAGCTAAAGTACCAGAAAACACCAGCTTGGGGCATGGCATCCATGCTTCCTCGCCCGCCCTTGAGCGCTTTGGTGGTGTTTGCTCTGGGTTTGGTCGGCTGTGCGGGGTCGCAGTCGCCGCAAGCCCAGACACATTCCCCGGATCCTGTCGTTGCCAAGCAAGCTGTCGTGTTGCAGCCTGCCAAAGAAGCCGTGCGTCGTTGGGATCGAGTCCCGCCTGTGCCGCCAACGGCCCGCCAGGCTTTGATTGACGCCCGTGATGCCATGCAGGCCAAGCGCTGGACGGCGCTCGATGCTCTGGCTCCGGTTGCCGCCAATGATCCTGTTCTGGGTTCTTATGCCGAGTACTGGCGCTTGCGCCGGATTTTGCAGGACACGACCACGCCCGTGCCTGATGAGCAAATTCGTTTGTTCCTGAGCGGCAATCAAGATGAATACCTGGAAAATCGCCTGAAGTCCGACTGGATTGTGGCGGCTGCTCGTACCGGCAACTATGCTTTGGTGCGTGAGCTGGCCCCCGTTCACGCCCCTACCTCGGCTGTGAAGTGTGCAGTAGCGTCGGCACAGAACGTGGCCGGTCAGCCTGTGGATGTGCAGGACTTGCTGGCGTCATTCTCTCCAAGCCAGGCCTGCTGGTCGGCATTGGACCAGTTGTACGCCCGTAAAGTGATCAGCAAGAATCAGGTCCGTGATCTGATGCGTGATGCTCTGGAAAATAACCGCACATCCCAGGCCCGCCGCCTGGCTGCGATTATCTTCACTGCGCCGCAAATGAAGGATTACACCGCTTTGATGGCTTCGCCGCAGAAGTGGCTGGATCGTAATGTGAACAACAGTTCGGTCAATCCGGAGCTGGTGTCCTTGGCCTTGTCCCGTCTGGGTCGTGGTCAGCGTGATGCTGCAGCGGCCTATATAGACCGTACCTGGGCGGGCAAAATCCCTCAGGAAAACCTGAATTGGGTGTGGGGCCAGTTTGGTCTGATCAGTGCCTTGCGGGTAGAGGACGATGCGGCCAAATGGTATCGCCGCTCCGGTCGTACCCCCATGACGGATTACAACAATGCCTGGCAAGTGCGCGCCGAGCTGCGTCAGGGCACCATCGAGTGGAAGCATGTCTCTGCCGCCATCGACAAGATGAACGATGCACAAAAGGCCGAGCCGGTTTGGGTCTACTGGTCGGGACGTGCACACGATGCCTTAGGTCATAAAGAGCAGGCGCGAGCCAAGTTCCAGTCCATTGTGGGTGATCTGAACTTCTACGGTCAGCTGGCTACAGAAGAGTTGGGCCTGACGCCTTCTTTGCCTCCTCAGCCACAACCTTTGACGCCGTTGGACATGCAGGATGCTCGTACCAACGCGGGCCTGCTGCGCGCGGTGGAGCTGTTCAAGCTGGGCTGGCGTCCGGAAGCCGTACCCGAGTGGAATTATGCTTTGCGTGGCATGAACGACAGACAGTTGCGTGCAGCGGCCGAGTTCGCGCGCGAGCAGCACATATACGACCGAGTCGTGAATACGTCCTTGCTGACCAAGAATGAAATCGACTTCAGCCAGCGCTTTATCGCTCCTTTTGAAGGTCGCGTGACCGAGCAGGCCAAGTCCATCAATCTTGACCCGGCCTGGGTCTATGGCCTGATCCGTCAGGAATCGCGCTTTATTACCGATGCGCGTTCGGGCGTCGGGGCATCAGGCTTGATGCAACTGATGCCTGCCACCGCCAAGTGGGTAGCCAACAAGATCGATATGCGCGATTTCTCGCCTTCGCGAGTCAACGAGTTCGAGGTGAACACAGTGCTGGGCACCAACTACCTGAACATGGTTCTGGGCCAATTGGATGGATCGCAGGTCTTGGCATCGGCAGGCTATAACGCAGGGCCAGGACGTCCCCGCCAGTGGCGCTCGCGCTTGAACACTCCGGTGGAAGGGGCCATTTTTGCCGAAACCATTCCCTTTACCGAAACGCGCTTGTACGTGAAAAACGTGCTCTCCAACGCGACCTATTACGCCATGATGTTCAGCGGTCAGCCGCAGTCCCTCAAAGGGCGTTTGGGTACTATTTCGCCTTGATGAGTCCGTCCATGCTTGATAACAGACAGCAAGCAGCTCTGGCGGCCCTGATGGGGCCGCCAGATTCTGTTCTTGAAGGCTTGCAGGTCTATGTGGTGGGCGGTGCGGTGCGCGATGCCTTGCTGGGACTGCCAGCGGGTGACAAGGATTGGGTCGTGGTCGGTGCCCGGCCCGAAGACCTGGCTGCCCGAGGTTTTGTCCCCGTAGGTGGCGACTTCCCCGTCTTTCTGAATCCCCATAGCAAAGAAGAGTTTGCCCTGGCCCGGACTGAGCGCAAGTCGGGCCGTGGTTACAAGGGCTTTACCTTTTACACCGGCACAGACGTGAGCCTGGCGGACGATTTGCGTCGCCGGGATCTGACCATCAATGCCATGGCCGTGGATGCGGCGGGGAATCTGCATGATCCCTTGAATGGTTTGGCGGATTTGCAGGCCCGTCTGTTCCGGCATGTGGGCACCGCGTTTAGCGAAGACCCGGTACGCTTGCTGCGTCTGGCACGTTTTGCTGCCCGCTTTTCCGAGTTCACCGTGGCCGACGATACCTGGGCTCTGGCACGTGAGCTGGTGGAGCAGGGCGAGGTGGATGAGCTGGTGCCTGAACGCATTTATCTGGAAATAGCCAAAGGCCTGTCCTCCAATCAACCTGCTCGCATGTTTGAAGTGCTGCGGGAAGTCGGCGCGCTAGAGCGTGTCATGCCCGGTTTGAGCTACAGCGATCAGGTGGGCGAGCAAGTTCAGATCGCTAAAGAACGTCAGTTGGATTTGGCAAGCTGCTTTGCTGTTTTGTGCCATGTCTCAGAAACGCCTGCGCAGGTGGCGGAGCAGATTCGTGCTCCGTCGGAATGGCGCGATCAGGCCCGTCTGTTGCCCGTACTGCTGAGCAGTCCTGCTTTGCAGCAACCCCGTGCAGATGTGGAGTCGGCCTTGCAGGTGATGGAGTCGCTGGATGCCTTGCGCAAGCCGGATCGCTTCATGCAGCTGGTCAATGCGGCTGCATGTCTGGAAGCGGTCCCGGAATGGGAGTGGGATAAGCTGCGCATGGTTATGGCTGGTGTGGACGCAGGTGCAGTGGCGGCGAAATTCAAGGCTGAGCCTGGCAGAATCCGTGAAGAGGTACGTGCGGCCAGACTGGCGGCCCTGGAGCAATCAGTTGAGTAGTGAGTGATCAGTCCGGAGTACACAAGTAGATAAGCGGCCCATTGGCCGCTTATCTTTTTTGTGGGCTTGGAGCCGTGTGTGCGGTTCTGTTCTGGGTTCAGGAACAGATAGACCATTCAAGCTGGTTTCTGGTTTCAAGACAGGATGATCTGCAAGATCCTCTTTGCACCGCTGCCGTAGCTAGAGGTCTTGGCTTGGGCGTGGTTATTTACAGCAAAAAAATGGCAAGGTACGTGCCTTGCCATTTCACCGTTCAGGTGTACCGCCCTTTAGTCAGAAACGGCCAAAGGCCGGAGCTGAAAACACTTACAGACGCTCGCGTCGATCTCCGCTCATCGTGCCCAGCACGGGAGCCGGAATATCGCGCCCAATAATCAGCACCTTGAACAGTTCCCCCATTTCCGCTTCAGACAGCAGCTTGTTGGCGGCACTCATGGTCTGTGCCCATTGCTGTTGCACGGCGGGCGATGGGTCTTCCGGCGGAGAAGCCAGGAAGTTGGTGATGCCGCAATTCATCAGGAAGCGTGCCTGACTGGTATAGCCCAGCACATCCAAACCGGCCTCCAGGGCGGCATCCGCCATGGCGGTGAAGTCCACGTGGGCGGTAATGTCCTGCAAGCCAGCCAGCACCAGCGGCTCGGCATGAGCAAAGTGGCGGAAGTGGCACATCAAGGTGCCTTTGTCACGTTGCGGGTGGTAGTACTCGCGCTGCGGAAAACCGTAGTCGATCAAAATGGCCGCGCCTTGCTTTAACCAAGTACCCATGCTGCGCACCCAGGCTTCGGCTTGCAGGTTGATCTCGGATAGGTAGAAGGGCTGCGCTTCCACGCGCTCGGCCACCAGCGAAGCCAGATGGTCGGGAGCCGGGCGGGTAGCCAGGTAGAAAGGCGCTGGCAGGCCCTGGGCTGTGCTGTCGTCTGCGGCAATAACGCCCACTTCCAGCACCTTGCCAGCCACATCAAACGTGAACAGGCTGGCAGGCATGGCATCCAGAACCTCATTAGCCACCACGCAACCCTTGAAGCTGTGTGGGGTGCTGTCCAGCCATTGCACTTGTGCTTGCAGGGGGGCCAGACGCTCTTGCTGACGCGCACGCAAGTCCGGTGATACTTCCAGAATTGAATACTGCGGCTCGATACCTTGCTTGCGCAATTCCGTAATCAGCGCTTCGGCCAAAGCGCCGCTGCCCGCGCCAAACTCCAGAATGGACAGGGATTGGCTGCCTTCCAGTACTTCCATGACCTGACGGCTCAAGGTTTGAGCAAACAGGGGGGAGAGTTCGGGCGCCGTCGTAAAGTCGCCCGTTGGCTGATTGCTGCCAAACTTGGTGCTGCCACCGGTGTAGTAGCCCAGATGGGGGGCGTACAGCGCATGGTGCATCCATTGGTCGAAAGGCAGGAAACCGCCTTCATCTGCAATGCGGTCCAGCAAGTAATCGTTAACCTGTGCGACGTGTTTTTTCAGTTCCTCGGACAGGGGAGGTAAACCGTGTGGCAGGGCAGGGGCGGACAGTACGTTCATGGCGTCAGTTGGGCTTGTCGTTAGGTGTCTCGGAAGAAGCCGGGGCGGCGCTCTTGGCGCTGGCTTTCTTGGCCTGGGTCACTTGGTGCAGGGTGCGGATCATGCCCACCAGCATCCCGATCAGGATGGAGGTGACAGCGGCCAGGATGAAGTTGCCGTAGACAAACCATAAAGGCAGGCACAGAACGGCCATCAGCAATATGGGTTTTTGCAGCAGAACTTTCATACACCCTCAAAAAATAGCGTGGAATCGGGGCCAATTGTAGCCCAGGCCAGTGCTGTGCTTGAGCTTGCCCACTGCTGCGTTACCATGGGCGTTTTGTCTGCTTAGCAAAGGGGTAAGGATGAACGACAGGGGACAGGCCAGCGCCTGGTTACAGGCATGGGCCCATTTGATTCCGAATCCGGGCACGGTTCTGGATGTGGCCTGTGGTCGGGGGCGCAATGCCCGCTGGTTGGCCGAGCGCGGCAATACCGTGATCGGTGTAGACCGGGACCCGGAAGCGGTGGCAGCGACTTCGCCTTACGGGGAAATTATCCAGGCTGATATCGAAAATGGTCCCTGGCCTTTTGCCGGGCGCAAGTTCAATGCTCTGGTGGTGACCAAGTACTTGTGGCGCCCCTTGATGCCGACTTTGCTGGAGAGTCTGGAGCCAGGTGGGGTGCTGGTTTACGAAACCTTTGGGGTGGGCAACGAGCAATACAACACGCCGCGTAATCCGGACTTTCTGTTGCAGCCGGGTGAGCTGCTGCGCTGGTGTGCAGACTTCGACATCGTGGCCTATGAGCATGGTTTCCGGGCCGATCCGGACCATATTGTTCAGCGCGTTGTCGCCGTGCGTCCGCGTGAGGGCGGCTCTTTCAGCGATTACCGTCTGAATCCGCAAGACGGTGGTGGCAGTATCTGCGAGTAAAGTATGTGCAGTTTTGAGCCAAGCGCAGCGCTTGGCTCAAAGCCATGTATCCGTTGTTGCTTGAGCGCGCGTATCGAATCGCGGCTTAAAACAGATAGGTACGCGCCAGCATGGACAGGGCCACAATAGCGGTCAGAATGCTGAAACCCTGTTGCAAGCGCACAGGCGGAATATGAGGGGCCAGTTGTCGGCCTATCACCATGCCACCCATGGCCGAGGCCACAAATACCCAGCCGCTAAGGGGGATCACTGCCCCGTGTGCCAGACTCATGGCCGACGCGCTCAGAGAAATCAGGGCGATCAGCATCAAGGAGGTGGCCACAATGCTGTGCATGGACAGGTCGCTGAAACGCTTCAGGGCAGGCACGATCAGAAAGCCACCGCCCACGCCCAACATGCCCGAAAACAAACCCGCTACGGCACCAATGGAAGCCAGGGTGGCCGTGCCTGCTGGTGTCCAGCGCAGGCGGCCGGTTTCCGGGTTCAGACAACAGGGTGTATGAGCATGGGCCGTTGCCGCCGGACGACGCAGCATCTTGGTGGCAATCCACAGCATGATGGCGACAAACAGCGTTACCAGCACTTTTTCCGGCAAGGCATGGCTGATGCGTACGCCCAAAGACGTGACCAAAGCGCCTGTTACGGCCATGAACATGGCAGCTCTATAGCGCACGATATGTTTGTACAGACCATCCAGTGCGCCGACCAGGGCTGCGGCGCCCACAGCCAGCAAGGCCACCGGAGTGGCCGCTGTCATGCTGTAGCCCATGCCCAGCACCAGAGCGGGCACGGCCAAAATACCGCCACCCGCGCCAGTCAGGCCCAGCGACAGGCCAGTCAGAATTCCCAGGATGATTGCAAGCGCCATAAGCCAGATGGCGTGACCCCGGTAGGGATCACGCCTTTTTCAGAAAGCGTAGTAATGGCTTATTGTACGCTCTTAACTTCTTTTGGAAATTAGCTTATTTATAAAAGTAATTAATAGAGCCAATTTCCATGGTTTCGCTTTAGCCCGAGTTACGCAGGCCAGCCGCAATACCGTTGATCGTCAGGTGAATGACGTGTTGCTTGTTCACACCGCTGCGTGTGGGCTTGTTGGCCTTTTCACCTTGACGGCGATGGCGGCGCAGCAGTTCCACCTGCAAGTGGTTCAGCGGGTCAATGTAGGCGAAGCGTTCGGCCAGGGCATCTTGCAAAGCCTGATCGTGCGCCAGCAGTTCATGGCCGGTGATTTCACGGAACAGTCGGTGTGTAAGCTCGAACTCGTCACGGATTTGCGTGAAGATGGTCTCGCGCAGTTCCTCGTCCTCGACCAGACCGGCGTACTTCAGGCCGATATCCAGGTCAGTCTTGGCCAGCACCTGCTCCATATTGGACAGTAGCGTGCGGAAGAAGGCCCAGTCGCGCGCCATGGTTTGCAGTTGGGCCAAACGTTTGGCGCGGTTCAGGCCATCATTGGGCAGCCCCGATTCCAGATAGCGGTTCAAGGCCGTGCCCATGCCGTACCAGCCAGGAATAGGCAGACGGCATTGCGCCCAGGAGAAACTCCAGGGGATGGCACGCAGGTCTTCAATGCTTTGCGTGGCCTTGCGCGAGGAAGGACGCGAGCCGATATTCAGGCCAGCAATTTCCTTGATAGGCGTGGACTGGAAGAAGTACTGATCAAAGTTCGGCGTACCGTAGACCAGCTGGCGATAGCTTTGATGGGCCTGCTCGGACATCCAGGCCATGGCGTCACCATACGCAGCCAGATGTTCGTCGTCATTGGACGAGCCTTTACGTGAACCCAGGCTGGCTTCCAGCGTGGCAGCGACAAACAGCTCCAGGTGCCAGCGGCCCACGTCCGCATCCTTGTAGCGGCCTTGAATCATCTCGCCTTGCTCGGTCAGACGAATCTGGCCATTCACGGTGCCTGGAGGTTGCGCCAGAATCGCGTCGAAACTGGAACCACCGCCTCGGCCTACCGAACCGCCACGACCGTGGAACAGGCGCAAACGCACTTTGCGGCGCGAGAAAACCTGCGCAAATTCACGCTCGGCACGGTACAGCGTCCAGTTGGAGGTCAGGTAGCCACCATCCTTGTTACTGTCCGAATAGCCCAGCATCACTTCCTGCACGCTGTCCTGAGCGTGACGCACGCGCTGGCGGATTTCAGGCATATCCAGCCATTCCTGCATGATTTGCGGGCCACGCTCCAAGTCAGGAATGGTCTCGAACAGCGGTACAACCATCAGACCTTGATGCTCTGGCTCGTTGGAGTTGGGCACGATCAGGCCGGTTTCTTGTTGCAGCACCAGTACTTCCAGCAAGTCGCTGAGCGTTTCGGTGTGCGACACAATGGTTTGTTCCAGCGCACGCGCACCAAAGCGACGGCGGCATTCGGCGGCTTTGCGCAGAATGGACAGTTCTTTCTCGGTTTCTTCCGAGTAGCGATACCAGGGCGAAACCAGGGGGCGATGGTGGCGCAACTCCGAGCGCAGCAAAGTGATGCGGTCTTCTTCGGACAGTTGGCGGTAATTGACGGGTTCGTCCTTGTACAGCGTGCCTGCCACGCGGAACAGCTCGTCCAGTACGCGCTCGTGCACGTCCGAGCTTTGGCGCAGGTCCAAAGTGGCCAGATGGAAGCCAAAAACCTCCACAGCTTGAATCAATTCGTTCAAACGCAGGCCGGCAATGGCGCCGCCTTTGTTTTCAGCCAGGGAGTCGGCAATGATTTGCAGATCAGCCTTGAATTCTTGCGGGTTTGCGTAGGGTGGGGCGGCGTAAGTGGGGCGATCGGCCAGGTCGCGGCCCAGCAGGTTCTGCGCTGTGGCCGCCATACGGGCGTACAGATGAATAAAGCTGCGGCGATAAGGTTCGTCTACACGGTGTGGCGATGGGTCCTGGCTGCTGGCCGACAAGGCCGCCAGGTCTTTGCTGACGCGGTTCAGTGCGTCGGATACGGAGATTTCTGTACCCAGCAGACGAATCTGCTCCAGATAGTGTTGCAGCGCGCGTGTCGACTGGCGCAGCACCGCTTGTTCAACCGTTTCAGGGCCCACATTGGGGTTGCCATCGCGATCGCCGCCAATCCAGCTGCCCATGCGCAAAAAGGCGGGAAGGGAACGTGTTTTCTGATCCAGCAGGCTTTTTTTGCCCGGTTCCAGCAAACGGTCCAGATCGTGGTACAGCTGCGGAATGGTGGGCAGGAAGGTGGAGCCGTAATAGGCCAAGGCGTTATCGATCTCGTCCATCACCGTCAGCTTGTGATCGCGCAGCATGCGGGTTTGCCACAGCAGGGACACCAGACCGGTCAGCTTTTCCTGGGTGCGGGCTGATTGCGTGGCGCTGGCTTTGTGATCCAGGCCGTTCAATTCATCGGCAATGGCCATATGCACAGCCAGCGTACTTTGGCGCTGAACTTCGGTAGGGTGAGCCGTCAGCACCGGCATCACACAGGCTTCTTGCAGATAGCGGCGAATTTTCTTGGCGCTCAAACCCTGGTCCATCAAGGTTTGAATGGCATGTTGCAGGCTGCCCAGCAGCTTTTCGGGATCTTGCTCTTCGCGGCGACGGTTCTGGTCGCGGTCCTCGGCAATATTGGACAGGTGCAAAAAGTAGGCAAAGGCACGGGCCACGGAACGGGCCTGCGCATCGTTCAGCTTGGGAATGTCTTTTTCCAGAATCCGTGCTTGCTGCGGATCGTGTTCACGTCTGAAACTGACAGCCGCCCGGCGCAGGGCTTCAATCAGCGTGAAGGTTGCCTTTCCTTCGCTATCACGAATCACCTCTCCCAGGGCCTTGCCCAGAAAGCGGATGTCCTGTCGAAGCAGGTTGGAAAGGTCAGGCACGGCCTGCGGCATAATATATCTCCTGTTAACTAAGGGGTTTTGCTGCAAAGGATTCTGGGTGCCAGATCGGTAGCCGCCCTACGGTAAGACGCCTTCCCGACCTTGACGCGCACAAAGCGCCTTGGGACGTTTATGATAGGTATCTTTACATAATTTTCCTGTTCAGAGAGTAGTCATGCCCCAATATCGCTCCCGTACCTCGACCCACGGTCGGAATATGGCCGGCGCGCGTGCCCTGTGGCGCGCCACCGGTATGAAAGACGAGGATTTCTCCAAACCGATCATTGCGGTGGTGAACTCCTTTACGCAATTCGTACCGGGTCACGTACACCTGAAAGACATGGGCCAGCTGGTTGCCCGTCAAATTGAAGCGGTCGGCGGTGTGGCAAAAGAGTTCAACACCATTGCGGTGGACGACGGTATTGCGATGGGCCACGGCGGCATGTTGTATTCCCTGCCTTCGCGCGAACTGATCGCCGACTCGGTGGAATACATGGTCAACGCCCACTGTGCCGATGCAATGGTGTGTATCTCCAACTGCGACAAGATCACCCCCGGTATGTTGATGGCCGCCATGCGCCTGAACATTCCTGTGGTTTTTGTGTCGGGCGGACCGATGGAAGCGGGCAAGGTCTACTCGCCAGACGGCAAGACCGTGGTGCAAAAGCTGGATCTGGTGGACGCCATGATTCAAGCCGCTGACCCTAATGTCACTGATGAACAGGCTGAAGCCGTTGAGCGCAGCGCTTGTCCGACCTGTGGTTCCTGTTCGGGCATGTTTACCGCCAACTCCATGAACTGCCTGACCGAGGCGCTGGGCCTGTCCCTGCCTGGTAACGGCACCATTGTTGCCACCCACGCTCGCCGCCAAGGCTTGTTTGAGCGCGCTGGCAGCCTGATCGTGGATCTGGCCAAACGCTACTACGAGCAAGACGACGAATCCGTTCTGCCACGCAACATCGCCACCTACCAGGCTTTTGAAAACGCCATGACCCTGGACGTGGCCATGGGCGGCTCCACCAACACCGTGCTGCATTTGCTGGCCGCTGCCCAGGAAGCCGGTGTGGAATTTACGATGGCCGATATCGACAAGATTTCGCGCCGCGTCCCTTGCCTGTGCAAAGTGGCCCCCGCTACCCCCGAATTCCACATGGAAGACGTGCACCGCGCAGGTGGCATCATGGCTATTCTGGCCGAGCTGGCCCGTGCCGACTTGCTGAACCTGGATGTAGGCAACGTACACAGCGGCACTTTGCGTGAAGCCATCAAGCGTTGGGACGTCAAGGGCGACAACGTCAAAGCCATCAGCGACTTCTTCCGTGCTTCCCCCGGCGGCATTCCGACCCAAGTGGCCTTCAGCCAGGACCGTTACTACCAGGAATTGGACACAGACCGCGCCAAGGGCTGTATCCGCGACAAGGCTAATGCTTATTCGCAAGACGGTGGCTTGGCTGTGCTGTACGGCAACCTGGCCATCAACGGTTGTATCGTCAAGACCGCTGGCGTAGATGAAAGCATTCTGACCTTCACCGGCACGGCGCGTGTTTATGAAAGCCAGGATGACTCCGTAGCCGCTATTCTGGATGGCGTGGTCAAGGCAGGCGATGTGGTCATCATCCGCTACGAAGGCCCCAAAGGTGGCCCTGGTATGCAGGAAATGCTGTACCCCACCTCCTATCTGAAATCCATGGGCTTGGGCAAAAGCTCGGCCTTGTTCACCGATGGTCGTTTCTCCGGTGGCTCGTCCGGTCTGGTGATTGGTCATGCGTCGCCTGAAGCTGCCGAGGGTGGCAATATCGCCCTGGTGCAAGATGGCGACACCATCGAGATCGACATCCCCAACCGTCGTATCCACTTGGCCATCAGCGATGAAGAAATGGCCGCACGCCGTGCCGAAATGGAATCGCGTGGCTCCAAGGCCTGGAAGCCAGTGAACCGCGAGCGCGTTGTGTCGCAAGCACTGAAAGCCTATGCCGCGCTGGCAACATCGGCTGACCGTGGTGCCGTGCGTGATGTGTCGCAACTGGACCGCTAAGCACTAGTTCTGCTTGTAAAAACCCCACCTGCCTTGAAGCAGGTGGGGTTTTTTTATGCCTGGTAGAAACGTACCGGGTAAATACGAATATTCCGGTGCCATCGTCCTGATAGAATCCATTTCATATAAAACGGGATCCCATTTTGTTAATTTGGTTTTTAAGGAGGAAGTGATGAGTGAAATAGATCCAATTACCTTGGCTCCGATTCTGAATCCGGGTGGCATCGGCGGCCCGCTGACGGCAGCTCACCGGGAAATGGCGGTCAAGCATCGGGATGATCTGGAGTGGGACAACCTGCGCTACGAAGGGCAGTTCACCAAGATGATGTTCCACCCCACGCAAGACGACCCCACCATTCCCAACGCCGGGGTCGTGAAGTATCTGAAGGGCTCCGGGCACCCTTTGCACAGCCATTACTTTGCCCAGATCTGGTACATCCTGGCGGGCAAGTTCGAGATCAATGGCGTGATCTACGGCGAGGGCACCATGGTGTTTCACCCGGACCCGCATTACGAGCACGCACTGACGACCCTGGAAGATGGCGAGATTCTGTACGTGCAGTACATGGGTCCGACCACCCGCCAGCCTGCGATTTATGAAGGCCGCTTCAATATGAAAACCCGCCGTTCCCTAGACGAAGAATCCAGAGCGGTGTAAGCAGTCCCGCTTTAACAGCGAGCTACAGGAAAGCTGCCCATGCCTTTGCGTATGGGCAGCATCAACAAGCAAAAAAAGCCCGATCAGGGCTGGCTTGAAACACAAATAAAACTGAACAGAAATTCAATACCACAGGATGCAGGGGGACGATCATGAAACGAATGACACGAGTGGGAATCGCGGCTCTGGCGATGCTGGGCGCGCTGAGCGCATGTGGCAAAGGCGGTTCGAGCGAGACAGCAAACCATGAAAGCAAAGGCCCGCGAACACTACAGCTTGCCCACGTTTCGGTAGAGCAGGGCGAAGACATGTACCACCACCTGGCAACGAGTTTTGCCAAGCGAGTGGAAGATCAAACCAAGGGGGCAATCAAGGTCCAGGTGTTGGGCGGAGCCCAACTGGGTGGCGAGCGCGATGTGGCTGAAGGCATGCAGTTGGGCACGGTGGACATGAGCCTGCTTGCCAGCTTCACCTTGGGCACCTTTGAGAAAAAAGCGATGGTGTTTGATCTGCCTTACCTGTTCAAGGATTACCAGACCGCCTTCAAAACCCTGGACTCCAGTTTCACGGATCCGATTGAAGCAGATCTGGAAAAGTCCGGCCTGAAAATTTTGGGTTGGGGGCATGGCGGTTTCCGGAATCTGTACAACTCCAAGCACGCAATCCGCAGTTTGTCGGATCTGAGCGGCATGAAAGTGCGTACGCCGGAAAGTCCTATTTATGTGGATACCTGGCAGGCGCTGGGCGTGAATGTCACCTCCATGGCGTATCCGGAGCTGTTTACCGGCCTGCAGCAAAAAACCATTGATGGTGCAGAGAACCCCACGGCCTTGTTCTATACCAGTCGCTTCTACGAAGCGGCCCCTTATCTGTCCCGAACCGAGCACGTTTATGTGGCGATTCCTTTGGTGATTTCCGGGCGGGTCTGGGACACCTTATCGGCTGATGAAAAAGCCATCTTCCAGAAAGCGGCCAGCGAGTCGGTGCAGGAGCAACGTCAGTTCCTGATCCAGAGCGAAGCGCAGATCGAGAAGAAACTGATGGAGGCAGGCGTGTCCATTAATGCCGATGTGGATAAAGCGCAGTTCCGCCAAGCCGTCATGCCGATTTACGAAAAATACAAGACGGTGATTGATCCTGATCTAGTCACCCGTGCTGCGGCGCTTGCTCAATAATCCTGGCGGATAACCATCATGAAACACTCTTTGCTCGATTGGGCCGATAGAGTCAGTACCCGCCTGGATAGCTTATGCAGAACCTTGGGGGCGGCATTTCTGGGGCTGATTGTGCTGGCCGCATCAGTGCAGGTGGCCGGGCGCTATTTTATGGGTTACTCCCCACCATGGATTGAGGAAATCACACGCTACAGCTTTATCTGGATGATCATGCTAGGCACGGCTGTGCTGGTTAAAAGCAATGGCCATGCCGTGATTGACCTGCTGGTGATGCGACTGAAAGGCAAAGCCCGCCAAGTGCATAGCGGCGTGGTTCAGATTGCGATTTTGACCTGCGCACTGGTCCTGCTGGTGCAGGGTTTGCAACTGATTGCCATTGTCTACCAGCAGCTTAGTCCTGCGCTGCGTATCTCCATGGCCTATGTGTACGCAGCCTTGCCGGTAGGCGGCGCCATCATCGCCGTGCAGTGTGTGAATGCTCTGCTGGACGGGTATCGGGATCAGCCCAGCCAGTCGTTGGAGGGGGTGTAAATGCAGGAAGCTCTCTTACTTTTTAGTTTGATGTTCACGCTGTTCATCGCGGGCATTCCTATCGCCTTTTCCTTATTGCTGTGCAGTGCGCTGTTTTTGCTGTTTACCGGCATGCGTCCACTGATTGTTGTGCCGCAGCGTGTGATGGCGGGGCTGGACTCCTTCCCCTTGCTGGCGGTGCCGCTGTTTATCCTGATGGGAAACCTGATGGAAAAGGCGGGCCTGTCCAGGCGCCTGATTGATCTGATCGACATGCTGGTCGGGCGCGTCCATGGCGCACTGGGCTATGTGACGGTGATTGCTTGTGCCATGTTTGGTGCCTTGACTGGCTCGGCTCCGGCAACGGTGGCGGCTATTGGCGCCATCATGATGCCCGCGATGATCGCGCAGAAATATCCGGCTTCTTTGGCGACAGGGATTACGGCTTCGTCCGGTGCCTTGGGCAATATCATTCCGCCCAGCATTGCCTTGATTCTGTATGGCGCAACCGTCAACGTTTCTATCCCCAAGCTGTTTGTAGCCAATATCCTGCCCGGCTTGTTGATGGCTCTGGCTTTCATGCTGACCCATATGCTGCTGACCAGAAAGCTGAAAGTGCCTAAAACCGCAGCGCGTTCCTATACCTCGCAAGAGATGGTCATGGTGGCTTTGAAGGCGATTCCGTCCTTGTTGATGCCTGTTGTGATTCTGGGCGGCATCTATGGTGGTGTGTTCACGCCTACCGAAGCCGCCGCCGTGGGTGTGGTATTCAGCCTGGTGTTGGGCGTGTGCTACCGCCAGTTCACTGTAGGTACCCTGTGGCAGGTCATGAAAAGCTCGGTAGAAACCTCTTCCATGGTGGGCATTATTCTTGGCGCAGCCGGTATTTTTGGCTGGATTCTGGCCTCGGCGCGTATCCCCATGCTGATGGTGACGGAACTGACGCCTTTGCTTGATACACAGTTCCTGTACCTGGCCTTGCTGGTGGTGTTTCTGCTGCTGGTTGGTTGCGTGATGGATGCTGCAGCCAGCATTGTGATCCTGGCACCGATTCTGGTTCCTATCGGCATTGCCTTGGGTGTGGATCCTATCCATTTGGGTGTGGTGTTCTGCGTCAATCTGGTGGTGGGTTTCTTTACCCCTCCCTTTGGCCTGAATCTGTTCACGACGGTCTCCGTATCAGGCCAGCCTTACGAGGTGGTGGTGAGAGGGGTCATGCCCTTTGTCATTGCAGCCATCATCGTTCTGTTCATCCTGGCTTATGTGCCTGAGATCTCCCTGGTGCTGGTTCGTTTGATGGAGGCGTCAGCATGATGCGTAGTTCCCACAAGGACGAGCCAATCGCCAAATCTGAGAGCGCCGTGGACATGAAGTCTCCCACGTTTATGGATCTGATTTATGCCAGTGCGGATGAATTGCAGCGCTTGTATCAAAGCAAAGTGGTGTCTCCTGTAGATGTGGCAAGGGCTACGCTGGATGCAGTGGATCGCTGGAACCCCATTGTGAATGCCTACTGTTATCTGGACCGTGCCTTGACCTTGCAAGAGGCAGCCGAATCAGAGGCTCGCTGGATGGCAGGTGCGGCACGTGGTCCTTTGGATGGCATTCCGTACGGAGTTAAAGACTTGCTTCTGGTGCGTGGCTTGCCGACTGGCTATGGTTCAAGTGCAGCAAGGATGGCGGACGCTGCCCAGGATGACGCGCCTGCGGTGGCGCGGATGCGTGAAGCCGGGGCGGTACTGATCGGCAAAACGACGACCTCGGAGTTTGGCTGGAAGGGAACGGCGGACAGTCCCTTAACGGGAGTCACCCGTAATATCTGGGACTTCAGTCTGACCAGCGGAGGCAGCAGCGGCGGTGCGGCCACGGCGCTGGCAGCGGGGATGGGGACGCTGCAAATCGGTACGGATGGCGGCGGGTCCACCCGTATTCCCGCCAGCTTTTGCGGCGTCACCGGCATGAAAGCTACCTTCGGGGGCGTACCTGCCTGGCCTGCTGGTCCGATGCTGACTTTATCCAATGTCGGTCCCATGGCCCGAACCGTGGCGGACCTGGAAGGTTTGCTGAACGTCATGATGCAGGCCGACCCACGTGACTGGAACTCGGTGCCCTTGCCGCGTCATGTGCGAGCTCCCGCTTTTACCTTGCAGGGCCTGCGCATCGGTCTGCATCTGGATGAGTATTGCAGCCCCGAGGTCAGGGGCATCATCCAGGCGGCGGCGGACAAGTTGCAAGAGCAGGGCGCGCATATCATGCCTACCGAGCTACCCTTGGCTGGCTCAAAAGAGCTGATTACGGCGCATTGGGAAGCCGGTACGGCCTGGTTGGTAAGTCAGGTCTCTACCGGGCAACACGCTTTAATTGATGAGGGCCTGCGCCGGGTTGCCAGCAAGGGCGAGCAAAACAGCTTGTCAGATTATTACCAAGCCCTGATTGGCCGACAAAAGCTGGGTGAGGCCATGCTTAAGCATTTTGCGCAGTTTGATCTAGTCCTGACGCCTACCGTTCCAATATTGCCCTTTGAGGCAGGTCGGGAAGCTCCAGCTGAGGCCAGTTCGCAGAATTGGCTGGATTGGAATCCCTATACCTATCCCTTCAATTTGACGCGGCAGCCTGCCATTTCCTTGCCTGCCGGAATCAGCGCCTCTGGCTTGCCCGTGGGGCTGCAACTGGTGGGGGGACTGTATCAGGATGAGTGGCTGGTGGATGTTGCCCAACTGGTAGAGGATTGCCTGCAAGTGCGCAGGCCGCGGTTTTAACAATCGGGTGGTTTGTCCGGGGGATCGCAAACCACCTTGATTGTGCGGTGCCACCTCTCCTTGCGGGTGGCACTGTTTTTTATTTAGCGCTCAGGCAACCAGTCCAATACCAGGTTCATGGTCTTGGCAACGTGCTCGGTCATGGCTTCGCGTGCTGCTGTCCCATTGCGTTCGGCCAGTGCAGAGATAATTGCTTCGTGCTCCAGAATATTTTCTTCCATCAAACGCGGCGGCATTTTCGAGGCAAAACTTAAAGCGCTGGAGACGCTGTCGTTTTGCAGCTCCTGAATCAGCTCGTGCAGGCGCTCGTTGTGACTGGTGATCGTAATCAGGTCATGGAAAGAGCGGTTGTGTTGCAACCATTCTGACCCCTCCTCGCTGCGCACACGCGTTCGCAAGGTGCGGGCATAGTCGGACTGATGCTGCATCAGGACCTCCAGATCTGAGTCCTTGATCCAGTCTACCGCCAACTGCGCCGCCAAGCCTTCCAGTTCGGCCCGAATCTGAAATGCCTCGCGGATTGATTTGGCAGAAGGAATAGCCACAATCGTGCGTCCGGTCTTGGTCAACGAGGTCACGCGGCGTGCCTCCAGAAAACGCAGGGCCTCCCGAACAGGGGTGCGGCTGGTCTGAAACTCCTCCGCAAGCTCGTATTGACTTAGCGAGTCGCCGGGCCGGTAGTGGCCGGACTGAATACGTCTCAGGATTTCGTCTGCGATTTCAGTTGAGGATCTCATGGGATACGTCTGGTGAGCTTGCTGCCAGCCGGGCCTGTAAGCACGCTCAATGTCGCGCAAGGCACTGGATGGCATGGGCGGGTTTTATGATGCCCGAGCAGTAGCTAAGGGGCTTGTCTCAGTAAGGGCGATTTGTTTTTCTTGACTGAAGATTATATACAGAATCCATTTTTAATGAATAAGGATCCCAATTTTTTAAAAGCCCCTGATAAGGCGGTATGGCACAGCTCTCCCAGTCCTTTACAATCGAACTATTGTTCACTTTGTGTAGAGAGCCTGCGCCATGACAGATGATCAACGCGCTTTGCAAGCCAGTATCCGTGTGGAATTGGGGATCACGGATCATTTCGATGCTCAGGAAGAAATCGAACGTCGCGTCCGCTTTCTAAGTGACTATCTGCTGCGTACCGGCTGCCGCAGCCTGGTCCTGGGGATCAGCGGGGGCGTGGACTCCCTGGCAGCAGGGTGTCTGTCTCAGCGAGCCGTAGAGCAGGCACGTGAGCAAGGCCATCAAGCGCAATTCATCGCCGTGCGTTTGCCTTACGGTGAGCAGGCTGACGAGAAAGACGCCCAAGGTGGTCTGAAGGTCATCAATCCCGATCAGACCTTGGTCGTGAACGTGAAGCCCGCATCGGACGCCATGCTGGATCAGCTGCTGGCCTCCGGCCTGAAGTTCCGCGATGACGCTCAACAGGATTTTCTGATGGGCAACATCAAAGCCCGTCAGCGTATGGTGGCACAGTACGCGATTGCTGGTGCGAACGGTGGCTTGGTGGTGGGTACAGACCACGCCGCTGAAGCCTTGATGGGTTTTTTCACCAAATTTGGTGACGGCGCTGCTGACATTACGCCTTTGGCTGGCTTGAATAAACGCCGTGTGCGTGCCTTGGCTAGTGCGATGGGCGCTGCTGACGCCTTGGTGTTCAAAGTCCCCACTGCCGATCTGGAAAGCCTTAGCCCCTTGAAACCGGACGAAGACGCCTTTGGTGTCAGCTATGACCAGATTGATGATTTTCTGGAAGGCAAGGTGATTGATGATGAAGCCACGCAGATCATCATCAAGACCTTCCGTGCTTCGGCGCATAAACGTGCATTACCGGTGGCGCCCTGAGCATGAGCACCAAACCAGCCGAGAGCAATGTCAAAACTGCTCTGCGCGTTATCGAGATCATCGAACTGTTTGCTCGGGAGACACGCCCTTTAGCGCTTTCTGAAATGGCCCGATTGCTGGATGCGCCTGTATCCAGCTGCCTGGCTTTGCTGCGCACTTTGTCTCGGCAGGGTTATATCTACGAGACGGGCCGTCGGCAAGGTTATTACCCGACAGGCCGTTTGCTGGCGATGGCCCAGCGTATTTCTCAAGCAGACCCGATTCTGGAAAAAGTTCGCCCCAGCCTGGAAGAACTGCGCAACACCACGCAGGAAACCGTTGTGTTTGGCAAGCTGGATCTGGATAAGAAAGTGGTCTATGTAGAGGTGATTTCTTCCCCGCATCCCATACGCTATGTGGCGGTGGCAGGAACCCAACGCCATGTTCATGCTAACTCTATTGGTAAAGCGCTGTTGTCTCA
Organism: Alcaligenes phenolicus; assembly: GCF_032063905.1. NCBI lineage: Bacteria > Pseudomonadati > Pseudomonadota > Betaproteobacteria > Burkholderiales > Alcaligenaceae > Alcaligenes > Alcaligenes phenolicus. Next base: position 486,976 of record NZ_DAMBOE010000002.1, on the reverse strand, counting down.
GATGACACTGGAAGAGCGAGCCCAACTCTTGGGTGATGGACCTTTGGAAGCCTTTACGAACAAGACCTTGACCAGCCTGGACAGTGTGAATGCAGACCTGGAAACCTCTGCGCAGCGCGGCTGGTACGGCAATATGGGCGAGTCCATGTCGGATGTGGGCGGTATTGCGTGGCCTATCCGGCTATCAGGCGGCAGTTACGCCATTTCGATTGCAGGTCCTGTTTATCGTATTGAACAGAACCTGCAAAGTTACGCGGAGCGCCTGCGTGTAGCTTGCCGTTTTATTGAAGAGGCCTAGAAGGCGGCTCAATAGGACTTGGGCAGTCCCAGCACTTTTTCCGCTATATAGCACATGATTAATTGCGGGCTGACAGGAGCCAGACGCGGAATAAAGCTTTCGCGCAGATAGCGCTCTACATGGTATTCCTTGGCGTAACCCATGCCTCCCAGGGTTTGAATGGCGGTCTGACAAGACTGGAAACCGGCTTCGGCTGCCAGGTATTTGGCGGCGTTGGCATACTCCCCGCAAGGCTTGCCAGCATCATACAAAGCCGCAGCCTTTAAAGTGACCAGGTCGGCGGCTTCCAACTGCATCCAGGCTTGGGCCAGCGGGTGCTGTATACCTTGATTCTGCCCGATTGGTCGTCCAAATACGTGCCGTTCTTTGGCATAGAGGGTGGCTTTCTCCAGGGCGGCTCTGCCTAGTCCAATAGCCTCGGAGGCGATCAGAATTCGTTCCGGGTTCAAGCCGTGCAACAAATAGCTAAAGCCTTTACCTTCCTCACCGATACGGTCCTCAACAGGAATACGCAGCCCGTCGATAAACAGCATGTTCGAGTCCACGGCGTTGCGTCCCATCTTGTCGATATGACGCACCTCGATGGTGCTGCGATCCAGGTCTGTATAGAACAGAGATAGACCATCCGTCGGCTTTTTGACTTCCGATAGCGGGGTTGTGCGGGCCAGTAGCAGGATTTTGTTGGCAACTTGAGCAGTGGAAATCCAGATCTTGCGACCATGCACCTGATAATGGTCACCCTGCAAAACAGCACGGGTTTCCAGCTTGCTGGTATCCAGTCCGGAGTTGGGTTCGGTGACGCCAAAGCAAGCTTTGTCTTTGCCCTGAATTAATGGTGGCAGAAAGCGGGCGCGCTGTTCATCGTTGCCAAACACCACGACCGGATTCAGACCAAAAATATTCATATGTACGGCAGACGCACCCGAGAACCCGGCACCGGTACGGGAGATGGTGTGCATCATCAGGGCAGCTTCCATCATGCCCAAGCCCGCCCCGCCGTAGTCCTCTGGCATGGCAATGCCCAACCAGCCACCGTCTGCCAACGCTTTATGAAAGTCATGGGGATAGACGCCATCCTGATCGCGGGCCAGCCAGTACTCGTCATCAAACTGCTGGCAAACCGACTCAATAGCCTGCACCAAGGCGCGTTGATCTTCGCTTAATTCAATATTCATACAATCTGTTCTCGGGGTGAGGGGTGAACGCTGGCCAGCATGGCCTGTATGTCTTGCTCGCTGTAGCCCAGCTCTGCCAGAACCTGGGCAGTGTGTTCTCCCAGGCTCGGAGCATGGCGTCGAATGCTGAGAGGGGTGCGCGAATATTTGCCCAGAGGGGAGGGGGTGCGGATAGGGCCCTCGGTCGGGTGCTCCATATGCTGCAGATGCTGTACCGCTTGTAGATGTTCGTCATCGATCAGTTGTTCGATGGAGTACAAGGGGGCGGCCGGGATGTCGACCTGACGCAAGGCGTGGAGCCAATAAGCTGTGTCCTTTTGCTTGATCTGTGAGGCCACAAAGTCATAGACCTCGCCGATATGAATGGCGCGGGCCGAGTGCGAGCTGAAACGCGGGTCCTGTTGCAGTTCGGGTTGACCAATCAGGGAGAAGAAATTGGTCCAATGCTTGTCGTTGTAGATCAACAGCACCAGAAAACCGTCACTGGTTTGATAGGGCTTGCGCTCTTTAGCCAGCAGGCGGGCATAGCCGGTGGGACCCAGTGCAGGCTCAAAAGAGTGGCCGCCTAGATGATCGCCCAGCACAAAATGCGCCATTGCTTCGAACATGGGGATTTCAATTGCCTGGCCTTGGCCGCTTTGGCGTGCCTCAATGACACCAGCCAGTACCGCTACGGCCACATGCAGACCTACTGTGCGATCACATAGGGTCAACGGCGTATAGCGAGGTACATCACCGGATTGCTGCTGGTAGAGATGGCCTAGCCCCGTCATGCCCTGGATCAGGTCATCGTAGGCAGGACGTCCGGCGTAGGGGCCATCTTCCCCGAAGCCATAGGCGCCGACATACACAATAGCCGGGTTAGCAGCGGCGACGCGCTCGTAATCCAGGCCCAGGCGTGCCATGGCGGCCGGGCGCAGATTGTAGAGCAGCACATCCGATTCCCGAATCAGCTGCAGGCAGGCCTCTTGACCGGCAGAGGTCTTCAAATCCAGAACTACGGATCGCTTATTGCGGTTCAGATGGAGAAACAAGGCCCCCATAGCCGCGTTGCGCATAGGGCCGACTGCCCGCATGGTGTCCCCGCTGGGGGACTCCACCTTGATCACGTCAGCTCCCAGATCGGCCAGAATTTGCGTGGCAAAGGGCCCCATCACCACCGAGCTTAAATCCAGAATACGGATACCGCTCAATGGACCCACATTGTCCTTCTTGTGTTCAGTCATGGTTGGTGTCCACGCAATTACTGAGGGCCGAGATTGGCGTCATTAATCAGTTTTCCCCACAGTACATACTGCTCTTGAACAAACTGGGCGAACTCCTCGGGCGGGCCGCTAAAGGCATCAAAACCTAGCTGGGCCAGTTTCTGGCGCACGGTTTCGTCCTGAACAATTTCATTGATGGTGCGGTTGAGTAGCTGCACGCGCTCCGGGTCCATCCCTGCCGGGCCGAAAAATCCATTCCAGGAAGTAATGTCAAAGTCAGACAAGCCGGCTTCTTCCATGGCAGGCAGATCGGGCAGCAAGGCACTGCGTTTGGCGGTGGACACGGCCAAGGCTTTCAGACGGCCACTATTAATAAACGCCAGCCCGGAGGTGACGTCGGTAAACATGAAGTCCACTTGCCCGGCGATCAGGTCAGTCAGTGCTTGAGGGGTGCCTTTGTACGGGACATGCAGCGCTTTCATGCCTGCTTGCAGATCCAACGTGCCGCCTGCCACGATGCCGGTACTGTTGCCAGAGGCGTACGTAATCTGACCAGGGTTGGCTTTGGCGTATTGCAGCAGCTGCTCAACGGTTTGGTAGGGACGATCGGGATTGGTCACCAGGATAAAAGGCAGGTTGCCACCACGGGCAATGGGCGTGAAATCCTTGATCGGATCATAGGGCACATTTTTCATCAGCCACGGCGCAGCAGAATGCGAGGTATTGGTGGTGATGAACAGGGTGTAGCCATCTGGGGCAGCCCGTTTTACATAGTTGGCCGCAATGGAGGCATTGGCACCTGGGCGGTTTTCCACAATGATGGTTTGGCCTACCCGCTTGCCCATCTCTTCCGCAAAGATCCGGCCTACAGCATCGGTGCCTGATCCAGCCGGAAAAGGCACGATCAAGGTAATGGCTCGTTCCGGATACTGAGCCCAGGCATTGCCACTCATCAGCAGCATGGCGGCGCTACAGGCCAATACGGCCTTGCAGCGTGAACGTAGCGAAAGCAAAAGATTATTTTTCTTGAAATTCATAGCGGTCTCCTCAGGGTGGAAAGGCAGGGCGCGTTAGCCCAAACCAGCAAGCACGCGGATCAGCGGATAACCCGATCGGGGTGTTCTTCGTAGGGCGGCGAGTAAATCACCAGCAGCTGAGCGGGTTCATCGCTGGTGACGGTGAAAACGTGCTTTTTGTCAGGGGGGAGATAACAGCACTCGCCTGCTTTCATCTGACCGCGTTCGCCATCGACTTCCACATCGGCAGTACCGCTGAGCAGATAACAGACCTGCTCGATTCCAGGGTGCGCATGGGGCAGGGCGCCCTGGTTCTTTTCAATCACCCCCAAAAGCACCTCCACATGCTTGGCGCCGACATTGGCCTGACTGATCAAGCGGCGATTCACAGTGCCCGTGTGATTAGCGGGAGAGTAGGCAATGGCGTCTTCGGGACTAACAATCCAAGATGGTTTTTTCATTTCTAAATTTCCTGTGTGAGAAAAATATTTTACGTATGTGAAAAATTAAAAAAACTGGGGTTTACCTGTGGATGGTTGATTGGGAGGGTTTAAGCAGAAAAAGATGCGGCAGCTCGCACCTGAATTGCAGTCAGGCACGCGAAGTGGAAGGACTGGGAGAGGGAGTGAAGGGAGGGCCCTAGCGTGTTGAGCTGAGCAGCAAGAGAGGCCTGAGAGTTGCCGTGGACATACAAACTTGGCCGTAAGGCGTTGGAAGTAACTTTTCCCTAGTCCTTTAGTTGGACGAGGAGGATACTTGGTAGGCGATGCAGATCATGTAGTTGAGCTCTCGGGCCTTGGCTTAGCTCCAACGCTGAATAGATCAGTGCCATGTCAATTCTGGTTTGATCAGAAAGATCGGGCTTGCTTAAAGCGGGTTTGTCGTATCAAACGCCTCGCTCAGCTTCTTGTAAGAAACGGGTATTCCTAGGGCTGTGATCATGCTATCGTCAAAAAACTTTCGGGCACCGACCCATGCCCAGACCAATAGACAAGAGGGTCTCCACCGTTTATGCAACCCGTCTTACCCGCATTTCTAATCGCTCGCTGGCTATTGCTGCTATTGCTGGCCGCAGGCGTCTACTTTTTAAAGGGATTTCTGGTCCCTGTTCTGGCCGCGCTGATCATAGGCCTGGCCGGTTGGCCCTTATATAAACGGCTGGTTGTACGCTGCAATGGCCGCACCGCACTGGCGGCTACATTGGCCTTGCTGGTCGTCATCGTGGTTCTGGTTGTGCCTTTATCCCTGGCCTTGTCCTTCGCAATCCAGGAAGCCAGCAGCTTCATTACCTGGGCGCTAGCCGCCAACCGCTACGGCACTCCTACTCCGGAATGGATCAAAGCCATGCCCCTGATGGGCGAGCGCTTGACCGAGTACTGGCAAGTCTACCTAGGCGAGCCCCACGCGCTGGGCGAGCTGGTCGAGATGGTTAGCGGCCAGCACCTGGGCAATATCTACCGCATGGTCCTGTCCGCTACCGGCAACGTGTTTCACCTGCTGCTGACCGTGCTGTTCATGCTGATCACGCTGTTCTTCATCTTCAAAGATGGTGACAGACTGCTGGTGCAATTGGATATTGTTGGCGAGCGAGTTTTGCCAGGCCGCTGGCAGCGTTTCTCCCGGGTTGTGCCTGCTACTGTGAACTCCACCGTTACCGGGATGGGCCTGATCGCCTTGGGTGAGGGCGTGGTTTTGGGTATTGCCTATTGGATTGCAGGTGTTCCATCGCCCGTACTCTTGGGTGTGATCACCGGCTTTATGGCGTTGATCCCTGGCGGCGCTCCCCTGTCATTCACAATGGTGTCCTTGTATTTAATAGGCTCTGGTCATCTGGTAGCTGGCGTGAGCTTGTTCCTGTGGGGCGCTATCGAACTGTTTATCGTCGATAAAACACTGCGACCACGCCTGGTGGGTGGCCCGGTAAAACTGCCCTTCCTGCCGACCTTCTTTGGTTTGGTTGGCGGTGTGCAAACAATGGGGATCGTGGGCTTGTTTATCGGCCCGGTCCTGATGGCTTTGTTGGTTGCGATCTGGAGAGAGTGGATTCGTAACGGACAGGCTGTGGCAGGGGACTAGGGACCCCAAACTTAGAACAAAAAGATTGAGCAGGCCAGGACGGTATACCTGGCCTGTTTTTTTATTTGGAGTCCAGGTTTGAGTATGGGCGGAAGTGGTGCAGGTGCCTGTTCGCCGAGAACTGTCCGTTAATGCTTAAGCAGTTGTGACAAAGCAGGCGGAAAACGGAGCTTCAGATGGGCTTTAGGCGGAAATGTTTTCAGTGCCAGGCTAAATTTAAAAAAATTGCTGTAGCACTTGCCAAAACCCCGAGGAATCTGCGTATAATAACAATCTTTCCTTCCAAGCCTGGATTCTCAGGTTGCCATACCTAGCCCGGGTGGTGAAATTGGTAGACGCAGGGGACTCAAAATCCCCCGCCGCAAGGCGTGCCGGTTCGATTCCGGCCCCGGGCACCACTCAAAAATCCCTAGTGTTCACAAGCACCTAGCGCGATTCAAGTCATAGCCCCAGTACTGGGGGATTTTCTTAAAAGTTCGCTTAGGTACAGTTTCGGTACACTGACGCAGCGCAATGCGGTCGACGGAGCATGTATGGTGACTCTTGCTGAGGTCCATCTGTGTAGTGGGTTTGAGCCTATTAGTCTTACCTCATGCGTTTATTTAGTCTTGTCATAATATGTACAAGAATACCTTTAATAGGTAAGAAAGGGTTGGCAGCTAAGCAGCTCTCTATGCTGTAGGAAACAAGATAAGCAAAGGTCGAGAGAAATTGCTTTGTTAGAAGCACTCGAAGACGATTTGGTGAAAGGCAGCTTATTAAGTTAAGCTCGCGAAACTTTAGCAGTATTACAATACGCTACCTTTCTCAGTGCCTTCATGGTAGTACCTTACTAGCCGTTAAAAATGCCTAATTTACAGCTTGCACAGCCTTTGCTTGCCCATTTGGGACTCCTTCTGTGCTATCCCGTTTTCCTGGCCTGGAATCGGGGACCGATCATCGGTGTGGGACTCTTGCTGCTGGGAGGGTTGTTTGCCCTCGCGTCCTTGCCAAATAAGCAACTGAACCCTAAACAGCGTACTTTGATGATGCTTCTGGTTAGCTGCTCGGTTATATGGTTCGCTATTAGCTATGCACATGGAGAACCAGCAAGTAATTACGACTTGGCATCTCGTTATGTGCTGGTGGTTCCCATACTTGTCTTGTTCGTCTTGAGTCAACCAAGTTTGAGCTGGTTCTTTGTTTGTTGTGCCATGGGAGCTTGTGCAGCTTGGCTGGTTGCCTGGTCACAGATGGACATTGCAGTTAACCAGCGAGTCAGCGGCTATACCGGTGTCATTCAGTTTGGTGACTTGTCTCTCATGCTGGGGGTTTTCTCCTTTGCGGGGTGGCTCTATACAAAGGCAAAACTGAAGAGTGGTTTGGCCTGGTTCTACCTCTTCTCTAGCGGGGCGGGCTTATACGCCTCGTTCTTGTCCGGTAGTCGTGGTGGCTGGATTGCATTCCCGTTTATTGCCGTGCTTTTTTGTGTTGGCTTTATTCATAAGAAAAATATCAAATTTGTAGCGTTGCTCGCTTTAGTTATGGGTGTAGCAGGAGCTGTAGTCGCTATGAATTCGAATTTTTTCCAAAAAAGGGTAGAGGCAGCCCAATGGGAGATTCTTGAGTATCAAAAGGGGAATCCCGATACATCGATAGGGAACCGCCTGGCACTCTGGGTGCAAACAGCGGCTGTGATCAAAGAAAATATCGTGATTGGAGCACCGTCAGTAAAGTATCGCGAGGTATTAGCCCAGGCTGCAGTGGAAAATCCAAAATTAAAGAATGCCATGGGGCTGCCCAATACTCATAACTCCTTTTTGGAGGTATTGGTGACATCAGGTATTGTCGGACTAGTACCTTTTATGGGGCTCTTGTTTTATGGCTTATATGGGTTCTTGTCGAAATTACGATCCAATAACCTGGAATTACGTGTTACGGCATTTTGTGGTGCCAGTTTGATTGTTGGTTATATTATTTTTAGCCAATCTCAAGTGATGTTCCACAGAAATAATACGCTGATATTTTTTCTGATCTCTTTGGTCTACTTGTGGGCAAAGCTGTATCCCCTCAATACTAGTCGTGCCCCCTCTGAGACTCCATAGCGGCGATAGATAGCTTCTTTGAGCTGTTTTTAAGTGTCTGAAATTATTGATAGAGCGATTTGCGTAACGGCCGTGGCTGATGGGGTGTGAGGTGCGGTTGATGGCACTGGCCCGGAGCTATGCTGCGGTGACATTTCCTTGAGGACGCTTACTTTACATATGAATTATTCGTGGATACAGTGAGTCGATTGCCGAGAGACCCGTCAGAGTTGGCGACTGAAGCCGCAAGGTGTGACTCCATATTGCCGTCAATGCGATGGACTGCTTGTTCTTATTGACAATAACCAAATAGTGACTTGAGTACCCAAGACTATGCAACACCAACATGTTGATGATATTGACCTGCGTGATCTTGTTCTGATCCTTTGGCGGAATAAAGTACGTTTGCTCGTCTGTATTCTGTTCACTACATTAATAGCTGCTGCTTATGCTTTTATTAGTGCCCCGACTTATGAAGCCAGTAGTAATATTTTGCCGCCAACGCCTGCTAACCTGAGTAGCTACAATGCAGTTGCTCAAAGCGTAGAGAAGTTGCCAGGAATGGAAGCTGAGGGTGCGTATCGAATCTTTTTGCGACCAGAGGATGCTTATCGTATATTTTTACGACATTTGAATTCTGGATCATTAAAACTTTCATTTTTTGATAAATATTATTTGCCTGAAAAAATTGGTGATCGCAAGCCCAGTACTAATGAAAGAGAGCAGCTATGGAAAGACTTTAACTCTGCTCTTGGTATCGCCTTGCCCACGACCAATACACCTGATCTGGCCACGGTTAGCTTGGCGGACCATAACCCAACCATCGCAAGCACTTGGGTTAATGACTACATAGAAATGGCGATGCATGCTTCCAGTGAGCAAGCCTTGAGCACATTGACCAGTACTATCGATACTCGTGTCCAACAACTGAATATAGAGATTGATGGGCTGCGTACGGTTGCGGAGCAAGACCGGGTGAACCGTATCACTCGCTTGAAAGAGGACATTTTGCTCGCCAAATCAATAGACCTGAAGGCTCCCTCGAACAGCACCAACTTGATTATTACCTATGCTGGTGAAGCACCAACTCACACCAGCGATACGGCCTATCTGCGGGGAAGCTTGGTGCTGGAGGCTGAGCTGGCCTTATTGAAAGCGCGGGAAAATAATGATCCCTATATTGAAGGGCTGCCGATTCTGAACGAGCAATTGGCTGTGCTCAAGAACCTGAAGCCAGGCGACAAGCTACTCAGACTTGCCGCTATTGATAACTATGCAGTGGTCCCGGAAACACCTGTGAAACCCAAGAAATTATTATTGATTCTCTTGGGGGCAGTGTTGGGGCTGATCTTGGGTGTATTCGGGATACTTGTGAAGGAGTGGTGGATGCGCTCGGCACTGGACAGAAAGGCAGTAAACAGCCTCTAACAATAACCGGCTTGGCCCGACTTGGAGCTTTAAAAGGGAGTGCAAGATCGGGCTAAGCGGTAGGAAGTTAGTCGTCTTTGTCGACCCTGCCGTAACGGTCTTCAAAACGTACGATGTCATCTTCACCCAAGTAGGATCCGGACTGTACCTCAATCAATTCCAGAGGAATAACCCCAGGATTCTCCAAGGCATGTATTTCCCCCACAGGGATGTAAGTAGACTGATTTTCGGTTACCAGGTAGACCTGTTCTCCTTTGGTAACCTTTGCAGTGCCACTGACCACTATCCAATGCTCGGCACGATGGTGATGCATTTGCACCGACAGCTTGGCTCCAGGTTTTACTGTTATGCGTTTAACTTGGTATCTGTGGCCTGTATCAATGGAGTCGTAGATTCCCCAAGGGCGATAGACTTCACGGTGAACCAGGTGCTCATGCCGACCGTCTCTTTTTATTTGGTCAACCAGTTGTTTTACATCCTGTACCGCATCGCGGTGGGCTACCAGGACGGCATCCTTAGTTTCTACAACGATAAGATTGTCTACTCCGACTGTCGCGATAAGGCGGCTTTCGGCACGCAAGTAGTTGTTAGTTGAATTATGCGTAATGATATCGCCTATACAAACATTGCCTTGAGCGTTCTTGGTGCTGGTATCCCACACCGCTGACCAAGCACCGATATCGTTCCAGCCAGCGTCCAGTGGGACCACTGCCGCCGAATCTGTTTTTTCCATCACCGCATAGTCAATAGACTCGCTTGGGCAGGCGGAGAAATGGTCTGCGTCAATGCGAATGAAGTCCATGTCTTGATCGATTTTGGATAAAGCCAAGCGGCATGCAGCAAGAATTTCCGGGTAGTGCTGCTCCAGTTCTTCCAGATAACGGCTGGCCTTGAACATAAACATGCCGCTATTCCAGTAGTACTCCCCGCTGGCTACATATGCTTCGGCTACCGATAGTTCCGGTTTTTCCACAAAACGTTTCACTACGAACGCAGGGTTCTTTGCTTCCAGTTTCGGCCCGCGCTGAATATAACCATAACCAGTCTCTGCTCGTGTAGGAACCACTCCAAACGTAGCCAACTTTCCTGACTGGGCTACATACAGGGCTGTGCTGACGCTTGAGTGAAATGCAGCCGTATCCGGAATGAGGTGATCTGCTGCCAAGACTAGCAGAACAGTGTCTGGATCCTTCTGAACGATATTTAGGAGATACAGGGCAGCTAATGCAATGGCAGGGGCTGTATTACGGCCTACAGGTTCCAGGATAATCTTTACCTGATCCATGTTTAATTGACGTAATTGCTCTGCAGCAAGAAACCGATGTTCTTCATTGCAGATCAATAGTGGAGGCGCAAACTCCAGGCCATTCAATCTTGTTAATGTTTTATGCAGAAGTGATTCTTTATCGTCAGAAATAGCCAGAAATTGCTTTGGATTTAGCTGACGAGACAGCGGCCACAGTCGAGAGCCGTGCCCACCTGCTAGTATTATTGGAATAACCATTCTGCATCCTATATTCAATAAGACCTACTAATAACTGGTGAGAACTTAATTAGTTTTCATTTAGTTTTGTGTCAATAAAATATTTGATTTCTTTCTTGAATCTATCTTTATTGAATTTCTCTGCATGCTGACGCAGTGTGTTCTTGTCAAAGATTATTTCCTTGGTTTCAATTTTCATGACTGCTTCCATCAGGGCTTCAACAGTTTGTGCATGAAAGTAAATCCCGGTTTTTCCGTCAATAACGGTCTCTAGTGCGCCTCCTTTGGCATACGCTATCACTGGAGCACCCGCTGCCATTGCCTCAACTGGAACAATGCCAAAATCTTCCACGCCTGGAAAAATGAGTCCTTTGCATTTCTGCAGCAGATCCTTTATGACAGGAAAGGGCTGCCTGCCCATTATTTGGACATTTTCCTTTGCCATGGATTTTAGGGTTTCAAAGAGCTCTCCCTCACCCACGACTCGCAACGGTAGCCCTAGCTTGTTGAAGGCCTCAACAGCCAGGTCAGCTTTCTTGTAGCCAACCAATTGACCCAAACACAAATAAAAATCTTCCCTCTCACAGTTGGAGTCAAAATCATTGACGCTCACTGGAGGGAAAATAACCTGCGAGTCACGCCTATAGTATTTTTTTATCCGGGATGAGATGAAGCTTGAGTTTGCGATGAAATGGTCAACACGGTCAGCGGATAGCCTGTCCCAGATTCTTAATCTATGAGCTAAAAATGGGAATAGCTTCCTGATAGCAAAGCTGGCACGGCCCAAATAGTCATGGTACATGTCCCATATATATCTCATGGGGGAGTGGCAATAACAGATATGGAGAGCATTAGGGCGAGTAATTACACCTTTGGCGGGGCCTGACTCACTGCTGATGACCAGGTCATACATCCCCAGGTCCAGTTGCTCCAATGCTAAGGGCATGAGTGGCAGGTACTTTTGATAGTGTTTTTTAGCACCCGGAAGTCTTGAGATGAAGGTGGTATGGATCTTCCCAGTGAAGTGCTTTGGGAGGAAGTCCCTTACTAAACTTTCGTCACATACATGAAGGTATAAATCGGCATCTGGGTAGATTTCAGCAATGGCTTTGCAAACAGCTTCGCCTCCACGATTGCTTAACCACCAGTAGTGAACTATTGCTACTTTCATGTGTATCCCTATATCGCTAATTTTCTGGAGTCAGTGTATTAAATATTACTTTTTTTATGCTGGAATTTGCAGGCAATCCAGTATTTGCGAGAAAAAAGAAAAATAAAATTATAATGATAGGTCTTGAGAAAAAAGCTGTCATTGAGCAGGCGAATAAGAAAAACCAGGAATAATATATTGAGTACCAGTTGTTGGAATGTTTTTTTATTATTGTGGCTGCCAGTAATAAAAATAGAAAAACAGGAATAATTCCAAAATTGAAAAAAATATTGTAGTACTGAGAGTCAAAAAGCATGTAGCTGCTATTCTGGCTTGCTCCGAAAACCCAATTAACAGGATTGGATATGGAGTCCAGGAAGAGCTGAAGCTGCATTTCGCGGGCGGATAGCGAAGTTAAATGAGTGGATTTTTCAAAGAATATCTGGTTTATTTTCCAAATAAAGTGAAGGTTCATGATGTCATCAAAGAAAAGCCAGAACCCTATGACAGTGGCAAGGCCAAGAAAAATAACCATTTTCAAATTTCTGGCTATGGATAGAAATAATCCAATAATAGCTGTGACAGAGCCAGATAAAATTATTAATAATGCAATCAAGGACCAGATGAAGATTTTCGTGGAAAATTTTCCTTCGTAGGAGTACCAGATCCAGAAAGAGAAAAAGGTCAGGAAAACTCCATAGCTATTATGGTTTAACAAGGTTCCTGTTAGCCTGGATCCTTCCCAGAAAAATCCGCCGATGGAATATTCCAATAAAACAATAATAAATGAGAAAATAAGTTGGGAGCAAAGAAGTAAAAAAAGAAAAGAATTAAAGCGGTTTTTTTCAATGGAGCTGCAGTAGTGGTAAATCAAGCCACCAAGAAAGACATAGAATATTTGATTCCTGAAAAAATAATGTATGTAATCTATGCTTCTTAAGCTGTATGCTCCTCTGGCTGAGAAAATAAATAAGGAAAAAACAAAAATAAACCAGAATATAAAAATAGGGTCTGGGTTTTTGATATTCCATTTTGAGGAGAATAATAGGACAAAAAAAATCAGAATGGAAAATAGATCAAAGAATATATATATATCTTTGGGAATGACCATTTCGCCATATTCATTTAGAGGCGCAAACAGTGACGTTGCGCCAATGTATACGGTAAAAAATATATAAATATATAATATATTTATACTTAATGATCGAGAGTGAGTTGAAATCATTTATTTTGAATATTCAACAATCTTCAATATTCCCTCTTCCAAAGCGGAAAGGTTTTCCTCGGATAGAACTATCTGGGCTGTATCCAATTTGTGGACATCAAACATGCCTTTAAAGCTGCCTTTGTAAATAGCATTTAAAGCTATAGCGATGTCATCAACTTCAGCGACTTTCAGGTTTGAGTTGAATAGACTTCTAATTTGCTCAATATTCGATATTTTATAGACGCCTGGAAACTGGTCGTAGAAAACATCGCCCAAAACAAGAGCAGGTTTTCCGGCCAGGAATGCCTCCCAGCCCATGGTGCCACTGATCACAATAACGCCTTGAGAGTTATTGATGACCCTTTTTGTATCTTCTCCTGGGGCTATTAGTTTGACATTAAATAGCTGCTGGATCTCCTGATACATTTTATGGCTGTGCATGCCGTAGGCAGCAGGGTGCTCTTTTACATACAGGTACTCGCCTAGAGGAAGGCGTCTGGAAATGGCCTTGATGGTTTCCAGTTGATTTACGTAGTCGGGGCCTAATACCAGCGTTGATGCCTCTGGCTGTAAATGCAGGGGGTAAATATAGTACTTGTCATCGTAATTGACAGAGTCAAATTTAAAGACAAATTTTAGATATTTTCCATTGATGATTCTTTTCAGATTTCTTTTTGCATACCAGAGAGGGTGCTGGGTAATGTAATCTTCTTTCTTTGACCAGTTTTTAAAATACCAATTTTTTAGTCTGTGAAAAAATTCTCTCACAAAAACACTGCTGATCCCACCTGTTTGTCGAGCGCTAGCCATGTAATCGGGGCTGCTGAACTTTATTCTGAAGTCAATAACTTCATTTGCTTCTGCAGAGTAATCGATTTTTTCTTTATTTTCCAAGTTTTCAGCATATATCTTGTCTACTAAGTCCCATTTTCCACCATAACCTTCCGATAAAGTGAAGCGGGACTCTTTTTGTCTGGTGCCATATAGTGAATAGCAGACAAGATTATTCTTTCTGGCTACCTCTACCATTACCAAATTGTACAGATAGGCTACCCCGGTAATGAAAAATTTAGTTACCCCAGCAGCTACCAGCTCTTCTATTTTCAGAAAAGTCCAAACTAGCAGTTTCACTTGTTCATCTCTGCCGAGATAAGCAATGAACCTATCAGCTTGTATAAAACCAGCAACTGCAGAACTATATTCTTGTTTGATTCTATCTAACTCTTTGTCCCAGTCGATTGGGCTGTCTTCCAGGTCGAGTGGAAACAAGTCGATTTGATCTGTCCAACCTTCTTTCCAGCGATTGCCAAGCGTGATGGCACAGACATCATGCCCCTTCCTCTGCAAGGCAAGGGCTGCTCTGGAGTAAATCAGGGCTTCATCACAGACAAAATCGAAACAAATTTTCATATTGAAAACCGGGCAGTGCGAATAGGTGTGTTTAAGGTTTGAAAATATTTGACTGGGGTGTGAAATATTTTCCTTGTTATTTTTTTCAGGAAGCTTGCTGGACAAACTGCTCCCAGCTCGTTGGTGTGCCATGGGTAACATCTATTGCCAGTGTCTTGCCAACCAGCTCGGAAAAATGCTTGGGAGCCAAGCCAGTACCTGGACGAATGCGCTTGATATCCCTTTCCGTGACGATCTCGCCTGCTTTCATGTCTCGTACAAAATAAATTGAACGACGGAAAATCTTATTGGCTTGCTCTGCCTCTTGCCGTTGGTATCCAACCTGTCCAACGGCTGCCCATGCGTCGCGTGTATCAGAGCACAGGCGTTCAAGCTCAGGTGGCTCTATAGAGAAACCACTATCGGGCCCACCGTCATCACGATCTAGAATGAAGTGCTTTTCAATTACACACGCGCCTAGTGTGACTGCTGCGACAGAAGCAACGGTACCTAAGGTGTGATCAGATAAGCCTGGGACTGCGTCAAAACGGCGTCCCAGTTCGGCTAGTTGGGCGACATTTGCCTGTTCCATCGGGGCAGGGTAGCTGCTTATGCAATGCAGTAGAACCAGCTCCTTGCAGCCAGCCTGACGTGCGGTATCAACGGCTTCTTGTATTTCCAGCTCTGTGGCCATGCCGGTAGACATGATCATGGGTTTGCCTGTCCGGGCAACGTACTGGATTAACGGTAGATCTGTCAGTTCAAACGAGGCAATCTTGTATGCGGGTGCGTTCAACTTTTCCAGTAGATCAACCGCAGTTTCATCAAAAGGGGTTGAGAACACGGTGATTCCGATTTTGCGGGCATGCTCAAACATGGCTTGATGCCATTCAAACGGGGTTTGAGCCTGCTTGTACAGATCGTACAGTGTATAGCCGCGCCAAGGGCCCTCATTAATCAAGAATTCTGGGCGATCACTTTGGATCGTCATTGTGTCGGCTGTATAAGTCTGCAATTTAATTGCAGATGCCCCTCTACGTTTGGCCTCATCTATAGTTTGCAAGGCACGTTCCAGAGACCCATTATGATTGGCCGACAACTCAGCAATAATATAAGGAGGGTAATGGGGACCTATTTTTACACCATCAATTGTTACGACCATTTTTTACCTCATATTAAATAATTTTTACAGAAGCTAAAATTCATATGAAATTTTATTTATTTCTAATTTTAGCGAAGCGTATTACCGATTCAAATTTATCGTTGGAAAGGAAGTGGTCCTTGAAAATACCTTCAATCTTGAAGTCCAGTCTTTTATGTAGCTCCTGACTGCGGACATTGCTTTCCAGTACCTCTGCATTGATTTTGTGCAAATTCAAATCAGAGAAGCAGTAGTTGATAGCTGCCATACACATGATTTTTCCTGTTCCTTTTGGGGCCTCGGGATTTGCATAGAACCCCCAAAAAGCGTGTTTTGAGCTGTTGTCGATTTTTGTAATGCTGACTACGCCCAGTGGGGTATTCGCATCTCCCAGAAATAGGAGCCATTTCGAATCTTTTTTTTGTTTTTCCCGCTCAAACCAGGCTTGATGGTCTTCGTACGCAATTTCTTCCTGGGAGAACATGCAGGACCTGACTGCAGGATGGTTTCTCCACTGCAAAATAAGTAACAGGTCTTCTTTCCTAATTTCTCTAAGCGTCATCTTACTGATCCAGCATAAGTTGGATTACCTTTGCTACTCCCAAACCGTCTACCGCTGCTCGCATTGTCCTGGACTGTTCTGCCAAGTGGTTTGGGTTGGACAGCACGAACCTGAGTTCTGTCGAGATTTTTTCCTCAGTGAGGTCTTCCACTGATTGCAGGAACTCGATCAAGCCGCGGCTGGCCAACTGTTCATTGATGGCCTGCTGGTTATAAGCAACGCTAGTTACAAGTGAATTTAAGCCTAAACACAGCCTTTCCCAATTAGTAGTACCGCCAGCCCCCAACATCAAGTCAGCCCGTACCATCAAGGCGGCCAGACTGGGTAAATCCGCGTAGACTCTGGTGTTCGGACGTTTTGTTGCCAGCTGCCTGACAACTGCTGGCGTTGGGTGGTTCTTCCCGATGACGACATCCACCGATAAATGATGGAGCGCATCATTGCTGACTGCCTGCAGATATCGTTCTGTCAGGTGATGAGGATCGCTACCGCTAACAAATATCAGTATTCGCGAGATGCTCCCATCACGTTCGGGCAAGGACCTTGCAAATGAACCGTATTCAGGTGCAAGCAAAGCGTAATGAGGTCCGAGCAAAAGCTGGCAGGAGGGATTAACCAGCTCCTTGTACCGTGTTTCAGCTGCCGTATCCAGGACATTCTGATCCAGCAGGATGTCGCAGCGGTGAGGTCGATCCAGCAAGTCATCGATCACCATCAGCTTGTGAACCTTGCTTGCAAGCAGTTGTTCCCATTTGCTGTCGATCGCATAGTGATCCACAATCAGCCAGTCAAATTGAGCATGACCTTCGAGCACAGAGAGAGTCTGTAGTGCATCGGTTCGCCAAGACACTTGTAGCCATTTTGCATGTGCATTTTCATAAGCTACCTCATGGTGATGCTCCTGCTCATCACCAATCGTTAATAGATGCACAAGAAAATTACGTGTGCTGATGAGCTTGCCCAAGTGTCCAGGATGATCCCGGCATATAAAAACGCATGTGTGACCTTGGCGTCTTAATTCTTCCGCCAAGGTCAGACAGCGCATTACATGCCCGGTGCCTATTTGAGTAGATGCATCTACACGAAAAGCAAAGTTCATGGGGACTTAGTTCAGGCGCTTGAAACCACTATGGCACACTGGTCCTTTCAACAGCTCGCTAACCGGGCGACCTTCTTCGCACTCTTTGATCAGCTTGAAGATAGGCTCCAGTTCTGCAAAGTATCCTTGCACCACACTTTCGGTGTGATCGATACAAACATAGACGGAGTTGCCTGCAAGGTACCCTTTGGCCAGCATTTCCTGGGTAATGAGGGTTTTGTACTCCAAGGCATTCTTGCTGTTGAAGGTATAGCCGGTTAATGCGGCAAGCCCCCAGTGGCTGATGCCCAACTCATATTTATCTGCCAGATCCTGCCATTGCTGACGAATCTTCAGGCCAGTTGCAGTGATGGTTTCCCAAGAGCGAAGTTTCTCCATCACTTCCAGAGTTTTCAGACCTGCAGAAGAGCCAATCCGCTCCGTCCAGAACGTGCTGCTGATAAAGCTCGTCTGGGCCGCTTGCATGATTTCACGGCGTCCAATCGTTGCAGTGACGGCATAACCATTGCCCAGCGTTTTACCAAATATCGCCATATCTGGTTCCACGCCATACTTTTTATGCAGGCCGCCAAAGGTCTCACGAAAGCCGGAGGTGCATTCATCAAACACCAGCACAATGCCTTTTCGTGTCGCCAAGTCACGGACTTTATGCAAGAAGTTATCTTCTGGCCCCATATTGCGGACAACTTCCATCTTGATTACGCCGATATCGTGCTCGTTTACCAGCGCTTCCAGACCGGCGTAGTCGTTGTAGGTGAAGGGGTAAACAGTTCCGCGCAGAGTGCTTGGTACACCTTTAGGTTCCAGACCTGGCAACAAATGGCCGGCCAGGCTTTCATCGCTGCCCAGGTTTGCGGACAGATACCAATCATGCCAGCCATGGTAGCCGCATACTGCCACTTTTTCTTTGCCACTAGCTGCCCGAGCAATACGAATGGCAATGGAGTTGGCTTCGCCGCCCGTACGTGCGAAGCGGACCATGTCAGCCCAAGGATGCAGTTCTACCAGCTTTTCAGCCAAGTACACTTCCTCAGGGGCATTGAATGTGGACATATTGCCATTTTGTACTGTACGCATGACAGCCTCATCCACTTCAGGATGGCCATAACCTAGCGTATTGGTCCCGATGCCCATCAGGCTCATATCTGTGTAGGCATTGTTATCCAAGTCCCACACCGTACAACCTTTTGCTTTACTGAAATATGCAGGCCATTGTTCAGGCAAAAACATCTCGGCTCTTTTGGAGAGCAACATGTTTCCACCTGGAATTACTTCTTTTGCCCGTTTCCAAAGCTTCTGACCGCTACCCATAACTGCTCCTTCATTACGCTTTAACTGTGTGTTTTTCAAAAAAATATCTGGAGTGTCCCGCTGTAAAGCAACCACTTCTTGCCAGGAGAAATGCAGGTCTGGCGCGAAGTGTTCAAAAACCTGTTGAACTACTTGTAGATCAACCTTTTCATCCACTGTCCAACGCCAGCTCGACAGGTCCTCTTCATGACAGATGTTTTTTGTTCTGAATTGTCCTGACTCTCGCAAGTAGGGCGTTACATGCTCTCGATCATGTTGCCTGTTTGTCAGGCTTGCCGAACGCTCCAAGGCTTGCAAGGTAAATATTTCAATGTCCAGCCCATCCGGGTAGGTAGGAGGGGCGCAGTTGCTCAGATAGTCCAGGCCGGCTGTCTTGAAGGCCGAGATCATCTGATCAACGAGCGTTGGGTCTACTAAAGGGCAGTCCCCGGTAATCCGAACCACAATGTCCGCTTCATACGCCTTGGCTGCGTCCAGATAGCGCTGCAGAACGTCGTGCTCACTGCCTTGGGCGCATTCGAAACCCAAGTGCTTAACATGTTCGATCAAAGGGAGATTGTTTTTGTCATCGGAAGTTGCAACTACGAGCTGATCGATCTCCTTGGCCTGTGAGAGTCGTGCCAGCAAGACTTCAATCATTGGCCGCCCGGCTACGGGCATCATGACTTTGCCTGGTAAACGACTGGACCCCATCCTGGCCTGAACTATCGCTACAGTTTTCACAAGGAGCTCCACATCGATGGATTGATCAACTGACTGTCGTCAGTCAAAAGTGTATTGGGTAAAACAGGTGTATTGCCGTCCGTAGCTTGCAGGATTTCTTCCAAGTGGCGTAGTGAGTCCACTCCCACCACCACTTTTTCGATTTCAGGGGTATTGACTGCAAAACGCAAGCAGGCCTCAAGGGCTGTTTGTCCGGTTTGGCTCAGCCAATGTTCCCACTCATTCCAGAGGGCATTCCATCGCGAAAATTTTGTGGGTCTATTGGTGACCGTCATCAACAGCAAGCCTTGTAAAAACACAGACCGGACATGAAGGGCAGTCCCTTGTTGTTGCAAACGTTGCAACCAGCCGCTGCGTTTCAGGCGTTGATCCAAAACACTGAATGGTGCCTGCACCAGGTCAAAGTGATAGCTCTCGCAGAGGAGGTCCAGTTCCTGAGGGCCATATACCGATACACCGATACGTTTGACCAGCCCTTGCTGTTTCAAGCTTGTGAGCGCTTCGTAGAGCGCCTGACCGGAGCTTTGCAGCAACTGTTCTGGCCTATGCAATAAAAGACCATCTACATGTTCTACTTGCAGCAGTTCCAGTGAACTGCTCAATTGTGCCTGGACCCAGGCCTGTATGTCGGCTTGAGGGGGCATCTCTGGCAGTTTCGTGACGATAGAGAAACCTTCCACTCCATTTTGTCCAAGTACACGCTGACTTTCACCGTAGGCGACTGCTGTATCCAGAGTAGACACACCAGAGCTTCGCGCATGTCCCAGGATCTGCGCTACTACGTCAACAGGCACTTTCCCAGTTTGATTGGCTACCCCATATTCGGTGCCAAACTGAACTGTTCCTAGCGCAATCTTTCCAACTTTACCGACTGAACTCATGCTGAAAGAACCTTAGCCAAAAATACTTGCCTGCTACCGCTGCATTTCATGCCAGCTTGCTGCTTACTGAAGCAGGTCGTGCAGGACGTGGACCACTCGGTCCTGTTCTGCAGCAGTCAGGGTGGGGTACAAAGGCAAGCTGATTGCCTCGCTGTAATAGCGTTCGGATTCGGGGAACATCCCCGTCTGGAAACCCAATGCCTGGTAATACGGCTGCGTATGGACAGGGATGTAATGCAGATTTACACCCACTCCTTGTTCTCGCAAGCTGTCAAACATTTGTCTCTGACTACGTTCAATTTGATCAAGCTTCAAGCGGATGACATAAAGATGGCAACCTGAATAGCTATCTGGATGCTGCCAGGGCAGAACCAGGGGAAGGTCCTTGAGCAAGTTGTTGTACCGTGCGCTAATTTCGTGGCGCCGAGCGACCAGCTCATCCAGGCGCTGCATCTGGCTCAGGCCCAAAGCCGCTTGGACCTCCGTCATCCTGTAATTGTAGCCAAGAGCAATTTGCTGGTAGTACCAGGGACCATCAGGCTCATGCGTCATTTGTGCGGGATCGCGTGTGATCCCATGGCTACGGTACAAATGCATGGCGGTTGTCAGCTTGTCATCATTGCTGACAGCAACACCACCTTCTGCAGTCGTGATAATTTTTACTGGGTGAAAGCTGAAGACCGTGATGTCACTGTAGCGGCAGTTGCCGATATATTCGCCTTTGTATTTGCCCCCGATCGCGTGGGAGGCATCTTCAATAATCTTGAAATTGAAACGTTGTGACAGGGCTCGTATCGCTGCCATATCACAGGGTTGTCCGCACAAATGCACCACCACAAGTACCTTGGGTAACTTGCCTTCAGCTTGAGCGGCAAGTAGTTTCTTTTCCAGTTGCTGTGGACAAAGATTGTAAGTACGTGGGTCAATATCAACAAAGTCCACTTGAGCGCCGCAGTACAGACCACAGTTTGCGGAGGCGACGAAAGTGATGGGCGTTGTCCACAAGTAGTCACCAGGTCCTAGGTCAAGGGCCAGACAGGCAATGTGCAAGGCACTGGTGGCACTATTGACCGCTACGGCATGTTTGACTCCGACGGTGTCGGCAATCATTTGCTCGAATAAAGGGACCTTTGGGCCTTGGGTCAGGAAGTCGGACTGCAAAACCTCGACAACAGCATCGATGTCGGCTTGAACTATATCTTGTCGGCCATAGGGAATCATTAGATGCTCCCAATCTTGTCGTGATTTTTATTGATCCATTCCTGCAGCTCCGCGTCACTCATCCACTCGGTGTTGTTGTCGCTGGCATAGATGAAGCCTTCAGGCACACGTTTGCCATCCTTGATACGTTTTGGACACGTGGCCCATCCGTGAATGGTGGGCAATATCTTGAAATGCTCAGGATATTCGTAAGTGTAGTAGGCATCTTCTGCGCTGATCATCTGCTCATGCAGCTTTTCGCCAGGACGGATACCGATGACTTCCTGCCTGGCTTCCGGGGCAACTACACGTGCCAAGTCAGTAACTTTCATAGATGGGATTTTCTTTACGTAAATTTCTCCACCAACCATATCGTCAAATGCGTGCCAGACCAGCTTGACGCCTTCTTCCAGGGAAATCATGAAGCGGGTCATGCGCTCGTCTGTAATAGGCAAGACACCCTTGTCTTTTACCGACATGAAAAATGGGATGACCGAACCACGAGATCCCATGACATTGCCATAGCGCACGACTGCAAACTTGGTGCCGTGTTCACCTGAGTACGAGTTGCCCGCGACGAACAGCTTGTCGGAGGCAAGTTTGGTTGCGCCGTAAAGATTAATAGGGCTGCTGGCTTTATCGGTTGATAATGCCACCACACCTTTTACACCCTTATCAATACAGGCGTCGATCAGGTTCATTGCACCATTAATATTAGTTTTCACACACTCGAAAGGATTGTATTCAGCGGTAGGAACAATTTTGGTTGCCGCTGCATGGACGACATAATCAACACCGTCTAGGGCGCGGTACAAACGCTCCTTGTCACGGACATCTCCGATAAAGAAGCGAATGCGGTCATCTCCTTGATATTTTTTCGCCATGTCCCATTGCTTCATCTCATCACGCGAAAAAACAATTATTTTCTTTGGATTGTATTTTTCTAAGGTCATGGGGACAAAGGTATTGCCAAATGAACCTGTGCCACCGGTGACCAATATAGTTGAGTTACTCAGCATTCTTGTTCCTTGCTTAGTGTGTCTCAGCTTTTGCAGCCGAGCGATATGACTTGGGCGTAAGTCGATAGAAGGCCCAAGTTTTCCAGATTAAAAGTACAGAAAAAGCGGCCACTAAGCCTAACAGGACAGCTTTCTCAGGCAGAAAGGTGGAGAACAGCCACGTGACCAGCCCGAATAACAGGAAGGCAGTCAGGTGGCTATAAATTATTGCCTTGTCGTACCCCTGAGCGTACAAGGCATAGTGTGGCACCATGCTGAATGCATAGAGCGAAGCTATTAACAATATCCATGGAAATAAGGAAAGTTGTTGTATATAAACTTCCTTATTCAACAAACTTAATAACGGGACAATAGCAATAGAGGCACCGATTACAAATAGTCCGGTCAATATTGCACATAATACGAGCGATTGTTTTAAGGCTTTCCCGAACTCCCCATGCCTTTTCTCGTGGTGTGTGCTGATCAGTTTGGGATAGGTAAACGAGAATACCCCTGCATCCAGAAATGTCATCAAGGCGTTGGCCATGCTCATGAACAGTACGTAGGCAGCCAGAACCTCCAGGCCTTGAAGCGTTTCAAACCAGTATCGGTCGAGTGTCAACACCCCTTGCAAGGCAAGTGTGGCTAACAGCAAGGGGATGGCAACCTTCAGGCCTTTCAGGATCCAGCGCCAATCAATAGGGCTCCACCATCCCGTGAGCCTGAGCCTGTAAAAGGTAAGATAAGCCAGAGTCAGGGCCAGGAAACCACCAATGCTCCAAGCGATCATCACCACCTGTAAAGAGCGTACCGTCGGGTCATAGTACATCCACAGAACCAGTATCAAGCCCCATAGCCCAGAGCGTAAAAACAAGACCCAGCTTGCTGTCAGCTGCATGGAAATGGCAATGAGCAGGCGGTTTAACTCTTGGTTGATATGCTCCAGTATCAGGACGATAAAGAACAGGCCTGCCAGGTGCCAAGGCAATAGCTCATATACAAAGACCAGGAGTAAGAGAGGAAGTACGACGGCATACAGTGCCAGGTGAAGAGTCCCCTGGTTTTTTAGCAGGGACGCCCATTGACTACGATCCTGCTTGAGCAGTTCGCGGGTACTGTAGGTGTAGAAGTCGAAGCCCAAGGGGTAAATGGCGTAGCTGATTGTGGCCGCGACCAAGCCATACAGGCCCAGCTCTGCCGGCTCCAGGTACCCCGCTAAAAAAAAAATCAGCAAAAACTTGCTGACTAGCGTCATACCACGGAGGCCTATATTTATCAGCCGCGTTAGGCCAAGTGAATGCATGGAAGCTAGCACAGGACACTCTATCTTTTAGAAGACATTGGGATGCTAGCACTTGGCCGTTGAAGTGGGCCGTATCAAAGTGAGGTGAGACAAGAACATTCTATTCAATCCAGTTATTTATTACCGGTCAGTATGTCGTCATGAAATATGGCAACAATGTCAGGCGTCTGTATTAGCTGGCGACAATATTTATCAGCCCCTGACCGCTGTGCTGCTTGGCAGCATACACTGCCCCCTCTCCACCTGCTTCTCGATATTATATAGTAAGTAACCCCTTGTACACCGCACTCTGGACAGTTAAATCTGTAGCGTTTGAGCTTGCTTACAGGGGGCATTGGCGCGTCCCAGTCATGGTGCTTGTAACAGTTTTTTATATAATTTTTTGCCGATGCGTACCTCTTTCAAGATACTCGTTACAGGCGGGGCCGGCTTTATCGGTTCTGCTGTAATACGCCACCTAATTCAAGACACAGCTCATAGTGTTCTTAATCTGGACAAGCTCACCTATGCCGGGAATCTGCGTTCTCTGGCTGAGGTCTGTCATCATCCACGGTATCAGTTTGTTCATCAAGATATCTGTGATACTGCGGCTGTCATGCAGGTCTTGTTTCGATTCAAACCCGACGTCCTCTTGCACCTGGCCGCGGAAAGTCACGTTGACCGGTCGATTGATGACCCCATCCAATTTGTTTATACCAATATCATAGGAACCTTCTCTTTGCTGGAGGCAGCCAGAGCTTATTGGGGGCAGCTAGATAGCCGACAGCAAAGTCAATTCCGGTTTCATCATGTTTCTACCGATGAGGTCTACGGAGATCTCAAGCAGGGAGATGCCCCTTTTTCCGAGTCTACAGCTTACGCACCAAGTTCTCCCTATTCTGCCAGCAAGGCGAGCTCAGATCATTTGGTTCGCTCCTGGCATCGTACTTACGGTTTACCAGTTGTCATCAGTAATAGTTCCAATAATTATGGCCCTTACCAGTTTCCCGAAAAGCTGATTCCACATATTATCTTGAGCGCACTCAAGGGCCAGGCTTTGCCTGTGTATGGGCAGGGTGATCAGATCCGCGATTGGTTGTATGTAGAAGATCATGCCCGAGCTTTAGTGCAGGTTTTTAGCCAGGGACATGTGGGTGAAACTTACAATATTGGCGGTCTGAGCGAAAAGCAGAATATTGAGGTTGTTCGCAGCGTCTGTACGATACTGGAAGAGCTTGTGCCAAATAAGCCTGAAGGGGTTAGGAACTACGTCGACCTTATTCGGCTTGTTTCGGATAGGCCCGGCCATGACCGGCGTTATGCGGTAAATACCAACAAGATTGTTCAAGAGCTTGGGTGGGCTCCGACTAGAAACTTCGAGGTCTGTTTGCGCAAGACCGTGCAATGGTATTTAGATCATTCCGATTGGTGGGAGGAGATCTTGGGCGGCGACTATGCGCTTGCTCGCATAGCTCCCGGCCAGCTTTAGCGACTGATGTATTCAGACGCGGGATGCAAGTGGTTCTGCCGTTGTGCCAAACCACTTAAATCAATCATTGATCGCGCTTGCTTCATTGACTGATCCGGCTGTGGGTTTGACTGCCTAAGTCGGCTTCACCAGATACCCCCTCATCCCCAAAAGCCGTGCAGGTTGTTTGGACGTCAAGTCTGACAACTTGTCATAAATATCAATAAGCGGCGTGCCCTTACTTAGTTCCAGCTCATACAAGGCGATTTTCTCCGCCTGGTATTTGGCATCAGCCATCATGAAATAGGCGGTGCTTTCTTCCGTGACCGGCTCCCGTGTATTTGAGTAGTACATCGGTCCACCTTTTAACCAGTCGGTGATATCAACCATGATTTCGTGCAGGGCTAGTCTTTTGGGCCCTCCTTCATACACGATATCTTTCAGAAAAGCGCCAAATTCCCTTTCGTCCATTTTGCTGACGGTGTCGCGCATTGCAAAGCTGCCATGCTTAAGCTCGGTGACCTGAGCTTGTTGTTGAGCTGCGGATGAGATTGTTACTCGTGTCGAGGCTGATTCAAGAGCGGCTTGGAAGCTGGTCGTAGTAGTGCTTGCGTTGGGCGGCTGTTGATTGACGTTTGTGCCAACCAAAGCAAATTTGGGAGTTGATGAGTTGATAAGCATGGGTCACATCCAGAAGTGGGGGCCCTAGTGAGTTTATGGAGCCCCGAGAAGATCAGGGGTACGAGTAGTACACGGTCACTGTTGTGGGGACATAGATGGGTGGTCGTCCGCTACCCCAGCTTCTGACATCAAAAATGACGTAGAAAGGTTTGCTGGCATCGAGGTCATTAAAAACTCGAGTGGTCAGATCTTTGCCAAGAAAACTGACGCAGTTTGTAGTGCTGTTCCAGCAGAGTTTGTTGTTGGCCGAGATGGTGTTGACTTGAGTTCCCGACATGCCAACTTCGACACGGGTAATTCGAGAGCCGGGAGGGATGTTGTGGCCGAATCTGATTGGGTCGTAGGTTTCCTGATAGGAGCTTAGTCTGTTCAGTTGGAATGTTTGTGTGCCCATCCAGTAGGAGCTGGCGGCGTATGTTGGGGCGATAAAGAGCAGGTTTTGCAGCAATAAAAAAATCAATGATGCTATAGAGATTCTATTTTTCACGCCATTTCCTTGCTTTTGATTAAGAGTAATTTTTAGTTTATTCGTTTGTTTTTTATTCAAAATCAAGGATTGGTATGTGAAACAGATTTAATTCATTGGTTTCTTTTTTTATTGTTTTTTATTAGTATGCTAATAATTAAATATTAATATATTTTAATTCTATTTTTAATTATTAATTGTCATTTATTTTTAATTTCTGTTGTTTTTAAAAAATATGACTTTTGGATTTAGCAAAATTTTTTCCCGCTTCTGACCTTAGAGGGTCAAGTAGGCAAGAAGAGAACGCCCGTCTTTAGGTAAGAGACATCAGCATTCTCCTGTAGGCATCAGGCCACTCTTCGACTGGGGGTTTAGGCGGCAAGTTGTGCTAGTTTGAGTCCGGTCTTGGCACGCTCAATCCTTGTTCGCATGCCGAATCTTTGGAAGATTTTGTAGTCTAGGCGTTACGTTAGGGAATACCTCTACAACCGGCCTGAGGCTCAACTTCTCGATCTATCTTTCCCAAGCGTTTGCGCATCTACGCCTATGTCTATTGCGCTCTCTTTGGCTATGTAGAAAGTTCTCAATAGCAACAAATTCAGGCAAAAAAGGCGGTAGTGCCAGGACAAGGTGTGTGCTTCTTAAAGCAGGCCCAGGAATAACCGTTATCACCCGCATCTTTCCAAACCACTTGTAAGTGACAGTAAAAATTAAAAGCCCCTAGAAAAATTGGGGTTGTTCGCTTTGCCTGTTTGTACTGCCGAAGTGGATGACACCCAGTCAGGGCTCCCCCTTAGAAAAAGGGAAGGGGGATCACCACAATACTGAAAACGATAACGGAGACACAATGGTTCTAAAGATGCCAATATTGGCAGGCGGGCTGCTGGCCGCTTTGCTGGGAATAGGGTCAACTGCCCACGCGCAATCCAATGTACAGCTGTACGGTCTGGTTGATGCCTGGGCAGGCATACATAAGCCTGTAGGAGGCAACAAGCGGGAAGGGACGGTAGGCGGGGGAGGGATGACAACCTCTTACTGGGGCTTGAAAGGCCAGGAAGATTTGTCCAACGGTGTTCGTGCCGTGTTTGCCATGGAAGGGTTCTTCCGGCCAGAGACAGGTCAGGCGGGGCGGTTCAATGGCGATCCCATGTTTTCTCGTAGTGCTTATGTGGGTTTGCAAAGTGATGATGCAGGCACTTTGACGCTGGGGCGGCTGACTACGCCTTATTTCGTCTCCACCATCTTGTTTAACCCGTTTGGCGATTCCTACACGTTCTCCCCGTCGGTGTTCCACACGTATCTGGGGATGGAAGGCCAAGGCGTGCTGGGCGATTCAGGCTGGAGCAATGCGGTCAAGTACACCACGCCCGACTTCAATGGTCTGACCGCAAACTTGATTTACGGGTTCAGTAACGAGCCTAACAAGTCTGGGTCCAATAAATGGGGTGGTAATGCGCTGTATTTCAATGGTGCTTTCTCGGCGACATTGGCCTATCAGCAGATCAAGTTCGACAATCAGGCCGATGATCTGGAAAACATTATTGTGGGCTTTCGTCATCAGCGGGCAAGCCAGTTAGGCATGGCTTACGACTTTGACTTTGCCAAGGTTTTTGCTCAGTTTCAGTACGTGAAGAACACCATTACTAGCGGCGACATCACAATTAAGGGCGGGCAGTTTGGTGTGTCTGTCCCCATGGGCGGCGGCAAGGTGCTGGCTTCGTATGGTCATACTCGTAGCAGCGGGGCCAGTGAGGTCAAGCGCAACAGTTGGGCCTTGGGTTACGACTACGAGCTTTCCAAGCGCACGGATGTTTATGCCGCGTATTACAGCGACAAACTGACTGGTTTGTCGCGTGGCGATACGTTTGGTGTGGGTATACGCACACGCTTCTAAACGGTTCACTGTAGTAGAAGGCAAGCAGGCGACATGCCCGTAGACGTGTCGTCTGCTGTTTTTTGCTTAATCTTCCCTTCGGTTATATCTCCATCCTGAGCTTGCGTAGCGCAATGCCTGTGTTCGGCAAAACACAGGCATTGTTCAGCTCAAAATCCTTATAAATTCGCCCACGACTCGATAGCGATAGTCGGCGTCTTCATGGATTTCAATCGCTTCAAACGTAAGTTGGGTAGAGCGGGGTTTCAATAAAATCTTTTTATGCTCCCAGCCCTCTGCCGTCTGGGTTTTGATGCTTTCATATTCTTTGACGGTGAATCTTGAGCCATCGTCGCTATCTTGAGCTGACAAACACTCCACCAGAACAATCTTGCCATTTCGGCTGCCGCCTGGATCCTGGCGGAAAAGGCAGAGCGAGCCACTAGGGATGATCTTGTTCATGGATTCGCCCACGACCCGGCACGCGAACATGTCCTGCTTCGCCTCCATCCCTTTGGGCAGGCCTATCCATTCCTTGTCTTCTACGTGTTGCAATTCACTGAAGCTGCCAGCTGCGGCTTGCAGGTCATAGAAGGGAACGGCATTGACCCAGGGCACCAACGTAGGTGCAGGCAAGAGCTCTTGGGCTGGGGGAGCTTGGTAGCTGGGGATATGTTGCTTGAGATAGGCCCGCAGTGCCGGGTCGCAGGCATAGACGTAAGTGCCTTTGATGCCCCGAAGCATGATGGTTTTGTAGATATTGAGGATGTACTGCTTCAGTTTTGCTGTGCTTTTTATGGTTTGCTTGCCGTTTCGATCCAGATAGTTTTTTTCGTTGATCGTGATCTGATTCGTATCGGCGTCGTAGCCAATCTCTGTTCCGAAAATGATGCCGGTGTAGTTCAGGTCGTATCCTTGGGTGGTGTGGATACAACCAACCTCATCTTCTGCTCCCGTCGTGTTAATCCAGTCCGTATTGGTTCGATTCCAACGCAGTTTTACATTGTCTATTTCAATGTCATAAAGCGTAGAGTCTTTTTTTGAATGCCATGGCCAGGCATATCCGGCTACCAAGCGGGCCAAGCCGTAAGTCTGGTTTTTCTGCTCAATAACTTGAACCAGATCTGCGATGTTTTCAAAGAGCAGAAAGTCATATTTTTTAGAGCGGTATTGCTCTTGCTTTGCAAGGTGGACATTCAAAAGCTTGTCGATGAAGTCGACATAGTCCTGGCCTGCTTGGACACGAAACTGAGAAGTCAGTGTCATGACTTTAGAGTCGGGCGATTGCTTGATCTTTTGAAAGTCTGACGCGTTGGCGTCCGATGGTTTGATGGACTGATCGGGGTCGTAGAAAAAAATGGCCTTTTTAGCCTGTTGCGTCACCCAATCCACTTCGCTGCAGCTTTCTTTATCCAAACCCAAGTCGGTGCAGACCTTGTCGAATATTCCGTAGTAGGATCCCAGGTTGACTCGTTTGCGGAGTCGATGGGACTCGTCCACCAACACGATATCGTAGGTCTCCCGAGCCAGTTGTGACGGACTGATCACCATGTCAGGGCGCAGACCAGTCACATTCTTGAACGCCCGCTTCAAGGTGGCGCGGAATGAAGCCATAGGCACTACCAAGGCCATTCGAGGGGCAGGGAAACGTTGTTTTAGCTGGCAGAGCAGTTCACGTAGCTCGTTTTCCTCTTCGGAAAACTCCTGAAGATTCAGTTCCGCTTCATCGGTATGGATCAGCTTGAACAGGAAAATAGCGAGAACAGACTTTCCGGTGCCTGCCCCGCCTTGAACGACCAGATGGCGCAGATTGCCATTGAGCAGAGCGCGCATCATTTCCACCAGGCTTTGACGCTGGTCGAAAGATAGCGCTTTGTATGGGGAATATTTAAAAATGTCGGAGTTATCAATCGACTCTAACGAATGCCTGGCGATACCTTGGCCACGGAGTTTGTCCCACGTCTCACGAAAGATCTGCGTGTAGACCTCATCTCTTTGGTAATAGTTGTGATCGGACAGGCCCAAATTGCCATTGAGCAATTCGAAGCAACCATCCGCTGCCATGTATTTGATCAACGCTGATTCAATATCTAGCGTAGCGGACTTGTTAAAGCGTGAGCTGCTGATCAAATGGGCAGTAGTGAGCATTTTCTTATGCTCATGCTGCAGATGCGTATTCAGACGGGTCAGCGCACTGCTTGTTTCACCCACATAAGCTCGGCGTTTGGCTCCGTCACTGAGGATATAAACCAAAGGCCAGTTACCGACGGCATAAGCGTTATTTCTTATGTCCGCTAAAGCCGCCGGTGAGAACGAATATTGGTTTATTTCTACAAGATGTGGCTGACTCATGGCTCTGGAGTAATGATCTCTATTTTTTGGTAGGTTTTGCTCAGTTATTGTCCGTTTGGCATGGCTTGTAAATCATAGCCTATTGGGTTGAAGAGGCCTCGTATCTGTTTGTCTTGACTCAGGCAGGGGCTGCCCGCAAAGTCTTGGCGAGAACTGTGGTGTGTTTTCTGAGGGACGAAAAAGAAAATGCCCCAAAAAGGGGCATGTTTCTAGCGTTCCGTGCAGATATTTTTCGAGCTAGGTTTGGTTTGCTTTTTTCAGCGAGTCTAGCCGCTCACTGGTGTTGGCCTCAATCCCAAACCGGCGCCAACCCTTCCGGATCAACCAAACGCTCCCCGCGATCCAGCTCCGCAATCTTCTGCAAATCCTCCGCATCCAGCTTCAGCTCGCCAGCCTTCAGGTTGCTTTCCAGATTCGCCCGTTTGGTCGACGAAGGAATCACCGAAAACCCTTGATGTATCGCCCAGGCCAGTGCCACTTGGGCCGCAGTCGCTCCATGTTTAGCTGCAATCTCCTGCAATACCGAGTCCTGCACCGCTTTGCCGTAAGCCAAGGTCATGTAGGACGTCAGGTGCACGCCTTTCTCCCGAGCAAAGGCAGCCAGGTTGGCGTTTTGCAGGTAGGGGCTGATTTCTACCTGGTTGGTGGCGATGTTTTCTGCACCAATTGCGTTGATGGCTTCGTCCAGCAGGGCGATGTTGAAGTTGGACACGCCAATCTGGCGGGTCAGGCCTTGTTCGCGTGCTTGTAGCAAGGTTTGGAGCGACTCTTTTAAAGGCACAGCGCCTTGTGGTGAAGGCCAGTGGATCAAGGTCAGGTCTACGTGGTCAGTGCGCAGCTTTTCCAGGCTGGCTTCCAGGCTAGGGATCAGCTTGTCCGCAGACAGCTTGTCGACCCAGATCTTGGTGGTGATGAACAGTTGGTCCCGGGGCACTCCGGATTCGGCAATGGCTTGGCCAACTTCAGCTTCGTTTTCGTAGATCTGGGCGGTATCGACGGCGCGGTAGCCAACGTCCAGGGCGGTGCGTACTGAATCAATGGCAGCTTGTTCTTTCAGGCGGAAGGTGCCGACGCCGATTTGTGGGATAGACATAGTGTTAACTCCATTTGAGTAAATCTGTACGGGTGTCAAGATCACCCGTTGATGAGTATTGGGGAACGTGTCCAGTGCTGATTGCGGGGGCGTTTTTGCTGCTTTGGTTCAGCTGTAGTGTTGGGCTGTTGCGATGTTAATGCTTGATGCTTAGCAAGCTGCCAAGGGCCTTGCCTTCACTTCCAGTTGATCTTCTTGATCTCGCTGATCCAGTTTGCCTGCCCAGACGGTCAGGCCCAGGGCCAGCAGGACGACGATGGCACCGATCCAGGCGGTGTGAATCAGGCCGACGTTGGCGACGATCAGGCCCCCCCCCCAGGCTCCGATTGCAATTCCGATATTGAAGGCGGCGATGTTCAGGCCGGAGGCCACATCGACTGCTTCAGGAGCAAAGCGTTGGGCCTGGTTAACAACATAAATCTGCAGGCCGGGGACGTTGCCAAATGCCACGCCACCCCAGGCCAGTACGGTTGCCAGCATCAACCAAGGGTTGTGGGCGGTAAAGGTCAGGGCCAGCAGGACGATAGCCAGCAGCAGGAAAATCTGTTTCAGGGCGGGGATGGGGCCGCGTTGATCGGCCAGCTTGCCACCCCACAGATTACCGATGGCAACCGATACCCCGTATGCCAGCATGACCCCGCCCACGGCGTGAATGGAAAAGCCCGTAATCTGTTCCAGCATGGGTGCCAGAAAGGTGAAGGCAATGAAAGAGCCGCCGTAGCCCACTGCTGTCATTGCGTACACCAGCAACAGTCGTGGTTGGGCGAAGACGCGGATTTGTTGACGCAGCGTGGCCGGTTTGCTGTGTACTACGTTCTTGGGCACAAAGAGCAGGCTACCCAGGAAGGCGATCACACCCAGGGCCGCGACGGCCAGGAAGGTGGTGCGCCAGCCGAATTGCTGGCCGATAAAGGTGCCCAGCGGTACGCACGTCACCAGGGCAACGGTCAGGCCGGTGAACATGATGGCAATGGCGCTGGCGGCTTTTTCTTTGGGGACCAGGCTGGCAGCAATGGTGGAGCCAATGGAAAAGAACACGCCATGAGCCAGGCCGGTCAGAATACGGGCCACGATCAGGGATTCATAACCTGGTGCTTGCCAGGCCACCAGATTGCCGATGGTGAACAGGGCCATCAAACCCAGCATCAAGGCTTTGCGGGGGACCTTGCCGGTCAGGGCGGTCAGGACGGGGGCACCTACGGCGACGCCCAGGGCGTACAAGCTGACCAGCAGCCCGGCAGAGGGCAGGCTCACGGCCAGGTCTGCCGCGATGGTGGGGAGAAGGCCAACGATCACGAACTCTGTCGTTCCGATGGCAAAAGCACTGATGGTCAGCGCCAGTAGAGCGAGAGGCATGATGGCATCCTTGCGTGGAGCATTGCAGAAGATGCCATTGTGTTCTTGATGATTTAGTCAAAAAAGCCCATATTGGTCGAAATACATTTGATTTAAAGTCAACAATGAAAACAACTCTGGATGAAATGCAGGCATTTATTGCCGTGGTGGATGCCGGTGCCATCACGCGGGCGGGCGAGCATCTGGGGCTGACGGTGTCGGCTGTTAGCCGCACATTGAACAGGCTGGAGGAGAAGCTCAACACCACCTTGCTACGGCGTACCACGCGGCGCTTGGAGCTGACCGAGGAGGGGGCGGTTTTTCTGGAGCGGGCCCGATCCATTGTGGCCCATGTGGAGGAGGCGGAGGAGGATCTGGCCATACGCCGGCAGCAGCCAGTGGGGCGCTTGCGGGTGGATGCTGCCTCGCCTTTTATTCTGCATTGCGTGGTGCCGATCGTGCGCGGCTATATGGAGCGCTATCCGCAGGTCAGCCTGGAGCTGACCAGTAATGAAGGGTGGATTGATCTGCTGGAACATCGCACGGATGTGGCTATTCGGATTGGTCGGCTCAAGGACTCTACCTTGCATGCGCGACCTATTGGCAACACGCGTCTGCGCGTGATGGCTTCACCTGCTTATCTGGAAAAGCACGGTCATCCGCGTGACTTGGCCGACCTGGATAATCATGTTTTGCTGGGCTTTACCCAGCCGCTATCCCTGAATGAATGGCCCTTGCCTGCGCTGGATGGGATGCCGGTGCATATCAAGCCAAGTATTGCCGCTTCCAGTGGGGAAACCTTGCGGCAATTGGCGCTGGATGGCGTGGGGATTGTGTCGTTGTCGGACTTCATGACGCACCGGGATCGCGAGGCAGGACGTTTGGTGCAGTTGTTCCCGAAACGCACGCTGGAGATGTGTCAGCCTATCAATGCGGTGTACTACCGCAATACGGCTTTATCGGCGCGGATTTCCACGTTTGTAAGCTATCTGAGCGAGTGCTGGGAGGCAGGGCTGGGTGGGTCGAAATAGCGCGTGATGAGGACGGTTCTGACGTTCTACATCACAGTATTCATATGTTGCGAGGCTAAGGTGCCTGTAGCGTGGATATCGGGCTGTAAGCAGGAAAAAAATCAGCAGTAAAAACAGGTGGTGCAGATGACGTGTGCCGGATGTTGATCAAGGGGGGAACAGGCAGCAATGAATAATTCGAACGAACCTGTGAAGGCACAGGCACAGGCACAGGCACAGGCACAGGCACAGAAACAGAAACAGACACAGACGCGGCTGCATGAGCAGACACAGGCGTCGGCACAGACACTCGCATCAGCATCAGCACCGCCAGAAATGCAGGCGCAGGCGGCGGATAGGCCAGGCAGTCCGCTGGAGGTCTTTTGGGCCTTCCTTAAACTCGGGCTGACTTCGTTTGGCGGGCCTATCGCGCACCTGGGCTATTTCCGTACCGAGTTCGTGGAACGCCGTCGTTGGTTGGATGACCGCAGCTACTCCGACCTGGTGGCCTTATGCCAGTTCTTGCCGGGGCCAGCAAGCAGTCAGGTCGGGATGGCGCTGGGTTTGGGGCGTGCCGGGTGGATGGGTTTGCTGGCTGCCTGGACAGGCTTTACCTTGCCTTCGGCCATTGCGTTGATTCTGTTTGCTTTAGGCTTGGCGGGGCAGTCGGGGATCGCGGAGTCGTCGTGGGTGCATGGCCTCAAAATTGTGGCGGTGGCCATTGTTGCGCAGGCAGTGCTGGGGATGGCTCGGTCCTTATGTCCTGACCGGTCCCGTTCCGCGCTGGCGATTGTGGCTGCTTTATTGAGTCTGGCTTTGCCTTCAGCCTTTGGGCAGGTGCTGGCCATTGCGGTGACTGGTCTGATTGCGTGGTGGAAGCTGGATTTTGCTCAAGCTGGGGCGGCTCAGGCGCATTCGTATCCGGTGTCTGGCAAGGTGGGCATGGGGGCTTTGTTGATTTTTGCGGGGCTCTTGGTGGCTCTACCTTTGTGGGCAGCGGCTACGGGCTCATCGACCGTTCAATTGCTGGAAGGGGTGTACCGCTCCGGGGCGCTGGTCTTTGGTGGGGGTCATGTCGTGTTGCCGCTGTTGCAGGCCTCTGTCGTACCGACAGGAATGGTCAGCAATGCGGATTTGATGGTGGGTTATGGAGCGGCGCAAGCAGTGCCGGGGCCCCTGTTTACCTTCGCGGCTTATATCGGGGCGATGGCGCAATGGCCTTTGCAAGGCTGGCTGGGGGGCATGGCGCTGTTGGCACTGATTTTTATCCCGGCGTTCTTGATTCTGATTGGCGTCTTGCCTTTTTGGGAAGGGCTGCGACATCGGACTGGCGTGCGCACGGCGATGGCAGGGATTAATGCAGGGGTGGTCGGTATCCTGGGGGCCGCCCTGTATGACCCGGTGTGGACCAGTGCCATTCATGACAAGGCGGATTTCGGCTTGGTCTTGCTCTTGTTTGGCTTGTTGACGGTGGGGCGTGTGCCGCCGGCGTTGGTTGTACTTTTGGCGGGGCTGGGCGCCTTTCTAATGTCGATTATTTAAGTATTTTGCTTGCTGTGCGTGATTGCCTGGCTTCAATTTTTCGGTCCGGGATGTATGGGGGCTGATTCACGAGGAAGTAGGTAGCTGTTTGGTGTTTCTCAAGGTGTGCGCGGGGCGCTGGCACCTTGGGAACGCCATATGCTGGGTATCAGTTGCTTGTCGCAGTTGCGGCAAGGCAAACCGACAGGAGAATGTCATGGATACCAATAAAACACGCGCGGACAAACACTTGATGGACTGGCTTCGAGACGCGCATGCCATGGAAGAACAGGCTGAGACGATGCTCAACAGCATGCTCTCGCGGGTGGAGAACTACCCGGAGTTGCATCAGCGTATTCAGCAACATATCAAGGAAACTCAGACACAGCAGGGGCTGGTGCGCGAATGCATAGAGCGGCGCGGTGGAGATACGTCCTTGCTCAAAGACCTGGGCGGGAAAGTTATGGCAGCGTTTCAGGGCTTTTCCGGGATCTTTGCCTCTGATGAGGTGGTGAAAGGCACGATGTTCAGCTTTGCCTTCGAAAACCTGGAAATTGCGGCTTACAGTCAGCTCAAGGAGGCCGCTGATTTTGTGGGTGACACGGAGACGGCGATGGTGTGCCATCAAATCCTGGAGCAAGAGCGCGCGATGGCTCGTTGGCTGGAAGAGCATTCACCGGAGTTGATACGGATCTTTCTGGCTCGTGCCAATGAAGGTCACAGTCAGGCCAAGCCTTAGTCCCAGCCTGTTCATGGCCTCGCCCGACAGGCTAGTAGCTTGGAGGCGAGCACCAAGGCCGCCAGGCACACTGTTTGCTGGAGCCTGTCTGCGAAACCTGATCTATGGAGAGTCCACATGAGTCCCATACGCAAAGGCAACACCGAACGTTCGAATCAAGCTAAAGCACTGGAGCCCAGCAGCGAATCCCAAGTGGATATTGCCGGGCGGGTGCAGGAAGACTTGAAGGAGGTGAATGAACGCCGCAAAGACAAGGAGCGAAGGCGGCCGGTAGACCATAAAGCCACGCAGTTTGATGGTTCTCCGAATCCGGAACCCGACAAGAGTCCGTATTTGTTCAAGCCACATGACGATACGCCCGCCATCTTGCCCAAGCGCCGCGGTCCGAAGAACCCGGACTAGGACGGGGGCAGGTGGCCTGTTAGGAATAGCCCGTGATTAGGCCGCCTACATATTTAGGTGGTTTTATCGGCTGCAGAAGTATGCTCCTTCCACCCACCCCCTAAAGCCTTGTACAGATCAATCAGATTACTCAGTCGTGCCAGGCGCGTTCTGACCAGTGTTTGCTGGCTGCTGTACAGGCTGCGATGTGCATCCAGAACGCTCAAGTAGTCGACCAGGCCTTCCTGAAAGCGTTGCTCGGCCAGGGTTTGAGCCTCAAGGCTGGCTGTGACCGCCAGCTTCTCGGATTGGATCTGCTGGTCTAGCAGACTTCTGTTTGCCAGCCCGTCCGCGACTTCCCGGAAAGCGACCTGAATGGTTTTTTCATACTGGGCGATTTCTATCCGTTTGCGCACATGGGCGACATCCAGATTTGCCAGTAGGGCACCGCCCCTGAAAATGGGCAGATTAATGCTGGGAAAAAAGCTCCAGGCGCGTGTACCGGAGTCGAACAGACCTTCCAGTGAAGCGCTGGCGGTTCCGATGGACCCAGTCAGGCTGATGGTAGGAAGAAAAGCAGCTCGTGCTGCACCAATATGGGCGTTGGCGCCTCGAAGGGTTTGCTCGGCTGCCCGAATGTCGGGTCGGCGTACCAGCAGGTCGGAGGGCAGGCCGCCAGGTAGATCCGCCACAAGGATCTGATCGGGCAGCGTAACTGCCTCATCCAGTTGTCTGGATAGATCGGCGCTGAGTGCTTGTCCCAACAGCAGGACCAGAGCGTTGCGATCCAGGGCTGCCTGGCGGCTATAGGCGCCATAGCTGGATTCTGCCTGTCGCAGGGCGACTTCCGCCCGGCGCAGGTCCAGTTGGGTGGCATGGCCCAGCTCCTTTAACTGGCGGCTTAGTTCGTAGGAGCGCTGTTGTGTTGCCAGCGTGTCGCTGCTCAGGCGTAGCAGCTCCTGGTCGGCCCGTAGCGTCAGATAGGTATTGGCCAGCTCGGCGATCAGGCTGGTTTGGGCCGCTATGCGAGTTTCATCCAGGGCCAGATAGTTGGCCAGTGCCTGTTCGTTCAGGCTGCGGATGCGGCCCCATAGATCCAGCTCCCAGGCTGTGCTGACACCGCCCACCTCGTAGCGACGATTAAGCTGGCTGGTGCCAGTTGGATTTAGGTCGGCGGGAAGTCGCTCGGAGGCACCGCTGGCGGCCGCCCCCAGCTCTGGTAGCAGTTTGGCGCGCTGAATGCGATACAGCGCCTGTGCCGCTTCGACATTTAATGCCGCGGTACGAAAGTCGCGGTTGTTTTCCAGTGAAATTTCTATCAGTTGCTGTAGCAGCGGGTCGCTGAAGAAGTCGCGCCAGCCTATTTCTGCAGCGATGACTGCAGCAGAGCTAGCCTCTTCCGTAGTAAGGGGGGAAGCGGGATACGTAGCGTCGATAGGGGCGGCCGGCCGCTCGTACTTGGGAGCCAGCGTACAGCCTGTCAGTATCAATGCCAGGGCAAAGGGGCTGAGGCGTCGAACGCGGGGCAGAGAGGGGAAAATCATGTTCATGCTTGTCCTTGGCTTCATGCGTGTTGCTGGTCGTGGCTGTCAGGGGCCCGGCGGTGCTGGCGGCGTAATGCCAGTTTGCGTACCAGCACATAGAACACAGGGGTCAGCAGCAGGCCGAACAGGGTGACGCCCAACATGCCGGCGAACACGGCCACCCCCATGGCGTGGCGCATTTCTGCACCTGCTCCACTGGCCAACATCAAGGGCACCACACCGGCGATAAAGGCCAGGGAGGTCATCAAGATGGGGCGCAGTCGTAGCCGGGCGGCCTCCAGGACGGCCGTCAATGGGTCAGCTCCCGCCTCTTCCTGCGTGCGGGCAAACTCCACAATCAGAATGGCGTTTTTGGCGGCCAGCCCGACCAGTACTACAAAACCAATTTGCGTGAAAATGTTGTTGTCGTCACCGGATAGCCAGACACCGCCTATGGCCGAGAGCAGGGCCATGGGGGCGATCAGCAAGACGGCAAAGGGCAGGGACCAGCTGTTGTATTGCGCGGCCAGAATCAGGAAGGCCAGCAGGACGGCCAGAGGGAATATGTACAGGGCAGAGTTGCCGGCCTGCTTTTCCTGATAGACCAGGTCTGTCCATTCGTAGACCATGCCTTCGGGCAGGGTTTCCCTAAGGATTTTTTCGATAGCATCCGTAGCCTGCCCGGATGAGTAGCCAGGGGCAGGGCCGCCACTGATGTCGGCGGAGGGAAAGCCGTTGTAGCGGATCACCCGGTCGGGGCCGGAGCCTTCGGTCAGGGTGACAAAGGCGTTCAAGGGAATCATGTCGCCTTTATTACTGCGTACTTTCAGCAGACCAATGTCCTGAGCCTGGGCGCGGAATGGCGCGTCAGCCTGTGCCATGACGCGGTAAGTGCGCCCGAAGCGGTTGAAGTCGTTGACATACAGCGATCCCAGGTTGATCTGCAAGGTCTCGAATACGTCTGTCATGGATACGCCCAGAGTCTTGGCTTTGACCCGGTCAATCTCCACGTCCAACTGGGGGGCATTCGTCTGAAAACTGGCCAGCATATTGGCCAGCTCCGGGGCCTGCATGGCTTTGGCCATGATTTGCCCTTGTGCCTGCACCAGAGCTTCGAAGCCCAAACCATCTCTGTCTTCAATTTGCAGTTTGAAGCCGCCCATGGCGCCTAGTCCGGGGACAGGTGGCGGTGGGAAAATCCCTAAAAATCCGTCAGGGATCTGGCTGAACTTGCCCATCAGCTTGCCGGCGATGGCGTTGGCAGAAAGCGAGGGGTCCTGGCGCTCGTCAAAGGGCTTGAGCATGGCGAACATCAGGGCGGAGTTGGGGACATTGACCGGCCCGTTGACGGACAGGCCCGGAAACGCGACCACACTCTCCACGCCCGGCTCGGCCAGGGCAATGTCCGACATTTGCTTGACCACCGCTTCCGTGCGGTCCAGCGAGGCCCCGCTAGGAAGTTGTGCGATGCCCACCAGAAAGTACTTGTCCTGAGCGGGTACAAAGCCGTTGGGTACTTGATGAAAACCCAGCCAGGTCAGACCCACAAAGCCGGCATACAACACCAGAACAATCGCACTGCCACGGACTGCACGGCGCACTGTCCCTACGTAAGAGCTGGCAGCGCGGTCAA
This sequence comes from Alcaligenes phenolicus, assembly GCF_032063905.1. Taxonomy (NCBI): domain Bacteria; kingdom Pseudomonadati; phylum Pseudomonadota; class Betaproteobacteria; order Burkholderiales; family Alcaligenaceae; genus Alcaligenes; species Alcaligenes phenolicus. Next base: position 447,214 of record NZ_DAMBOE010000002.1, on the reverse strand, counting down.
AGAAACGGTTAAAGAGGCGGAAGAATCCGCCGAACAGGGCATCAATCAGCCGTGTCAGCCAGTCTGGACGTGCCTTGTTGTTATGAGGTTTGAGCAGAATGGCGGCCAGCGCGGGTGACAGGGTTAAGGAGTTGATGGCCGACAAAATGGTGGAAATCACGATCGTCAGGGCGAACTGTCGATAAAACTCGCCTTGCAGTCCGGATAGAAACGCGGAGGGGATAAAGACCGCTGCCAAAACGGATGTGATGGCAATAATCGGGCCGGTTACTTCATCCATGGCTTTGAAGGCTGCTTGCTTAGGCGACTCGCCCAGCGCCATGTGCCGTTCCACGTTCTCTACCACCACAATGGCATCGTCAACCACGATGCCGATGGACAAGACCAGCCCGAACAGCGAGAGCGTGTTCAGGGAGAAACCAAAGATATGCATCAAGGCGAAGGTGCCTACCAGGGACACCGGCACGGCGACCAGCGGGATGATGGAAGCACGCCAGGTTTGCAGAAACAGGACAACCACAATCACGACCAGCAAGACGGCTTCCAGCAAGGTGATGGCTACGGATTGCAAGGAGGCTCGAACGAAGACTGTCGGGTCATAGGCGATGCGGTATTCAATGTCTTGCGGAAAACCGCCTTGCAGTTCCTGCATCTTGGCGCGTACCGCATTGGAGACATCAATGGCATTGGCACCTGGGCTTTGAATGATTTGCAGGGCAGGGGCGGATTCGCCATTGAGCAAACTGCGCAGTGTGTAGCCATCGGCACCCAAAGAGACTCGGGCCACATCGCGCAGGCGGGTAACTTGCCCGTCCTCGCCCGTCTTGACCACAATCTCACCAAACTGTTCTTCTGTGGACAGACGCCCCAAGGTATTGACGGTGACTTGAAAGGCCGAGTCCGCATTGGGCTGTTGCCCCACCGAACCGGCAGCGACCTGCACGTTCTGCTCGCGCAAGGCCGCCACGATGTCGCTGGCTGTCAGCCCACGTGTTGCCACGCTGGACGGGTCCAGCCAGATGCGCATGGAGTATTCCCCGGCGCCCCAGACCAGCACGTCGCCCACCCCTGGAAGGCGGGCCAGCTGGTCACGCACCTGCCGAATGGCAAAGTTGGACAGATACAGCGAGTCGTAGCGCTTTTCCGGGGAGACCAGATGGACCACCATCAGGACGTCAGGCGAGGTTTTCTGGGTGATGACACCGATGCGTTGAACTTCCTCGGGCAGACGAGGCAGAGCGCGGGAAACCCGGTTCTGTACCTGAATCTGCGCCATGTCGGCATCCGTTCCCTGTTTGAAGGCAATGGTCAGAACCATCTGGCCGTCGGTCGCCATTTGGGAGTTCATGTACAGCATGTTCTCCACGCCGTTGATGGCTTGCTCCAGCGGCGCGGCCACCGTGTCGGCAATGACCTCGGGATTGGCACCTGGATACTTGGCCGTTACCTGCACGGTAGGGGGCGTGACCGCCGGATATTCGCTGAGCGGCAATTGCCAGAAGGCCATGGCGCCGGCGATCAGCATCAGCAAGGACAGCACGATGGCAAAGATGGGCCGGGCGATGAAAAAGTGGGGAAACTTCATGGCTGGGCCTCCGCGGGGCGTGCCGTTTCATTGCCTGCCTGCATGGGAACCAGGCGAGGAGCGATGCTCATGCCGGGGCGTACCAAGCCTTTGATGATGACTTTTTCACCTGCTTGCAGACCGCTTTTAATGACACGTAAACCATCAACCATCGGACCAGGTTCGACCACGCGGTATTGGGCTTGATTGTTCTGGTCTACAACCAGCACATATCTTTTCCCTTGATCAGTACCCAAGGCTTGGTCGTCAATCAAGATAGCGGCTTGTTCTGCCCCCGTAGCCAGTCTGATGCGCGCAAACAGGCCGGGGGCCAGCATGCCGTCGGGATTGGGAATGACTGCGCGCGCCCGTACGGTCCCGGTGCTGCGATCAATCTGGTTTCCCACAAAGTCCAATGTCCCTTGATACGGAAAGCCCTGATCTGTTGCCAGTCCAACGGAAACGGGTGGCCCGGAGGTTTTGTCACCCTTTTCGGGGCGGGTCTGGCGGATGGCTTTCAGGTAGGTGGCTTCGTCTATGTCGAAGTACGCATACAAAGGGTCTGTGGAGACGATGGTGGTCAACAGGCTGGCCTGGTCAGTGGCGCCGCCTTTGACCAGATTGCCTGCCGTGACCAGAACCCGGTCTACTCGACCCGAGATGGGCGAGCGGATATGGGTGTAGGACAGGTTAAGCTGAGCGGCGGCGACCGCCGCTTTGGCTACTTGGACCTGGGCTTGCTGGGCGTTGCGTATGGCCAGTGCATCATCGTATTGCTTGCGGGAAACGGCGCCGGTCTCGACCAGTTTCTGCACCCGGTTCAGATCATCTTGCGCTTGTTTGGCCAGGACCTCGGACTGACGTAATTGCGCTGTGGCTGTATCCAGAGCCACTTGAAAGGGGCGCGGGTCTATATGAAACAAAGGCTCCCCTTTACGTACCAGGCTGCCTTCCGGGACGCTGACCGCTTCGACCGCTCCGCTTACGCGCGAACGTAGTTCTACGGATTGAGGGGCGGCAAGAAATCCGGTGAAATCCGTAGAGGGAAGAATGCTGCGCTCCAGAACTTGAGCAACAGGCACGCTTGGGCCTGCGGGCGCACTGGCGGCTTCTGGTGGCGGTTCTGCCGCCTTGTCTTTATGATCGGAACTATCGCGGGCAGCGTAGGCGGTTCCGACGGCGGCGATGGCGCTTGCCGCTAAAGCAAATTTGAATGTTCGACGCATGGCTGTATCCCTTTCTTGCAGCAGGGCTTCGGCCCTTCCGAAGCGTCTGTGCAAAGTTGTTAGCCAAGGCTAGGCATTACAACGATTGGAAGGTCAAGGTTTGCTTGCACACCTTGTTGAAGGGGTTGACTCTCCAATCGTTGGAAGCTTTAGCTTGTTCACAAGGCATTGAGAAATAAGCCTTTTGTGTCGTTAAACAGCAACTTTGTGTGGAGTCGCCATGTCAAATACAAGAATGAGACAGCCAGATCCCTATTGGTCAACAAGAACCGGGCGGGAGCTGATAGCAGTGTGTGGCCCGTGGGGCGATACGTGATGGGGGGAGCAATGAGCAGCAAAACAATTCTTATCCGTCAGACGGGTCAGCGGATCGCCGTTCAGGAGGGGCAAAATATTTTGCAGGCTGCCTTGCAAAGCGGCTTGGCCTATCCGCATGGCTGTCGTCTGGGGCGTTGTGGGGGCTGTAAAACCCGGCTGGTTGATGGGCAAATTGACTGGCTGGAACACTCCCGCTTTGCCCTGACCGAGGAGCAACAGGCCCGCGGTCTGATTCTGGCCTGTAGGGCGATCCCCTTAAGTGATGTGACCGTAGACTGGATTGGCACGGATGATGTGAGGGGGCTAGCCCCGTCGCGTAGCGTGACCGGCACAGTGTCCGACTTGCGAGAACTGACGCACGATGTGCGCCTTGTGCGTATCCGTCTGGATGAGCCTGAGCCCCTGATGTTTTTTGCCGGTCAGTACGCGGATATCAAATTCGGGCAGGCACCCGTGCGCAGTTACTCCATGGCCAACCGCCCTGGTGCACCTGAGCTGGAGTTTCACATACGCCGTGTTCCCCGTGGAGTGACGTCTTCGTATGTTCACACCGTGCTTCAGCCGGGCGAGAAGGTCAGCCTGGAAGTGCCCCGTGGCTCCTCCTATCTGCGCGAGGGGCATGGCGGCCCTATCTTGTGCATTGCGGGAGGCACCGGCCTGGCCCCTATCAAATCGATTGTTGAAACGGCGTTGGCCTGTGGCATGAGCCAGCCCATTCATGTGTATTTTGGAGCGCGCGAACTGCGGGATTTATATGCTATTGATGACTTCCGGGCGCTGGAGCGCCAATACCCCAATCTGGCTTTTACTCCTGTCATCTCCGGGATACCGGCCACTCACTATCGCCGGGGGCTTGTCACCGATATCGTTGGCCACGATCAGCCTGATTTAAGCGGCTGGAAGGTTTATGTGGCCGGCTCTCCATCCATGGTGGATGCCACGATGGGCATGGTGCTCAAGCGCGGTTTGAAAGTGCAGGATTTGCATGTGGATGTATTTTTTACGCCATAGCGTTCTGGGGCCGGAAGCTTGGGTCACGCGCGCATACTTGACCTTCCTACCGTGGGAATCTTCACACTGTGTGTTGTCAGTGCTGGCAACACAGGCCTTGGCAGGCAGAAAAGACTGATGGGGCTTTGGACAAGGCCTGTCACCTTTTGCCATCACTGACACCCGACTTTTGAGTCCTTTCATTGAGTAAGGGGAGCAAGATGAATATTGGTGAAGCCTCCAAGGTATCCAAAGTGTCGGCCAAAATGATTCGTTATTACGAGCAGATTGGCCTTATCCCGGAAACCGAGCGCACTGCTGCGGGTTACCGGACGTATAGCCGAAAAGATGTGGAGCGCTTGCGCTTTATAAGACGTGCTCGCGATCTGGGATTTTCCATGGTAGCCATTGGTGATTTGCTGAGCCTGTGGCACGACCCGTCGCGTCAGAGTGCAGATGTAAAGCGGGTCGCGCAACAGCACCTGACTGAGCTGAGCAGCCGCATTAAAAACATGCAGGAAATGGCCTTGGCACTGGAAGCATCCATTGGTTGTTGTCCGGGTGATGAACAGCCTGACTGCTCGATTTTAAGTACGCTGGCGCAGGCAGAGGATCGTGATCTACAGCCTGATTTGCGAGCTGCTGCGGTCTTGCGCCGTCCTGTTCGCCGAGGCATTCAGAGCGATGTACGCCTATAATCGGGCGCGTTCACACAGGGGGCAAGTTTCATGCAGGACTTGGCGAGGCGAGTCCCCTGTTTGAGCGTTGAGGCGGATTCAATCCTCTGCAAACCCGAAATACATCACCTTGATTACCATGCCCTCTTTACCTCCAGGCTTGACGCTGCGCCCTTTGAAGGAAACCGAACTGAACCTGTTGTGGTCTATAGACCGCAGCGAACGGATTGACGGTTTGTACGAGCTGCGCGATGGCGTCCTGCACAAGCAAGCGGCTGATATTGATTTGCGGGGTTGGCCGGAAGGTGACCCGGAGAAATATCACCCGGAACATGAGGACGCTTTTCATCGAGGCTCCTGGTTCATGGGCGTATTCAAGGGGGATAGCCTGTTGGCCGCCGTCGGCCTGGATAGCCTTCCCTTGGGACCACAGGGGGAGTGGCGTCAGTTGTTCTTTCTGCACGTCAGCCAGTCCTTGCGCGGGCAGGGGATGGGCGTATGGCTGCTGGATCAGGCCAAGAAGCAGGCCGTGAAGTGGGGCGCGAAGGCGGTCTATGCCTCGGCCACGCCTTCGGTGAATACGGTGGATTTTTATATGGCTCACGGCTTTGAAATCGCGCCAGAGCCAGACCCGCGTTTATTTGAGCTGGACCCGGAAGATATTCACCTGTTGTGCTTCGTGGCTTAAGAAATTGCTCAGTTGTACGCCAGTCAGCTAACTGGTGAGTCGACCGCTGGTGAGCTCACCTGAAAATACCGATGGCAGCATCTGCTTGTCATCAAACAAGGGCCTTGTCACACCACTCAGCAGCAACAAGGCCCTGTCATCAAATTCAGCTCTTCAGCTTAGAAATCCATCGTTGCTGACAACATGAAAGTCCGTGGTGCGCCCACACCCAGGCTGGTGAAGTGCGGCTTGGCCCAGTAAGCCTTGTTCGCTACGTTATTCACCGTTGCCCGCAAGGTCAGCGGACGGCCGGAGATTTTGGTGCGATAGCGTGCGCCCAGATCAAACACGGTATGGCCGGGGATGGACAGGGAGTTGTCCGCGCTCAGGTATTGCTTGGATGAGGTGGTGGCGTTGGCCATCACGGTCAGACCTTGCAAGTTGGGTACATCCCATTCCACGCCCAGCTTGGCTTGCCACTTGGGCAGGCCCGTGGCCTGGCGGCCCTCTTCAGCCGGGTTGGCGGCTTTGGTGATTTCCGGGTCGGAGTAAGCCACGCCACCCATCAAGCGCAGGCCTTCGAGGGGGGAGCCGAAAAAGCCCCATTCAATGCCTCGGTTGCGCTGCTCGCCACCAAAGGAGAATACATTGGTGAATGGGTCGGTATAGCTGCTGGGGCGTTTGATTTCGTACAAGGCCAGGGTGTGGGCAAAGTCACCCAGATCCAGCTTCAGGCCCACTTCCTTCTGCTTGGTTTTGAAGGGGGCAAAAACCTGACCTGCATTGGCGGCGGTGTTGGGAGCAATCGCGCCTTGGGACAAGCCTTCGATGTAGTTGGCGTAGACCGAGACTTGATCAGTGGCTTTGACCAGGAAGGCGACGGCCGGAGTGGTTGCGCTTTCCTTGTAGCGCTCGCCTGTGCGCTGGCCGGTGCTGCCGTTAAAGCTTTCGTTGATCACTTGTTGACGGCGTGCGCCCAGTGTCACTTGTACGCGGTCCTCGGCAAAGGACAGGGTGTCAGCAAAACCGATGCTCTTCAAGCGAGTCTTAGTGGTGCTGATCAGCGGGATATTGTTCGGCAAGGAAGGCTCTGGACCCCAGACGGGATCGTAGATATTGGTTTCCCATGCGGTGGGCAGCAGGTTGCGGAAGCCGCTCAGGTCGTAGTCTTCGTTGTACTGCGTGGCGTTGATCGCGAATTGATGGCTGACCGGGCCGGTTTGCAGCTTGCCCATCAGACCCACTTCAGCGGTTTTGCGCCGCATTTCATCGGCCACGCCGCTGAAGTTGATCTTGAAGTCGCCTGCGTTATTGATCACCTGACCAGCGCCCATATTGGATCTGAATTTGGTGCGGCTGATACCGGCGGCGGCATAGGCAGTGAATTGATCGTTCAGATCGAACTCGCCCCGGATCATGGCGCCTTTGTCGGTGGTGTCATAAAACGCCCAGGGCGGGTTCCATGACACATCGGGTTTGGGTGGTTTGGGCAGTTCTACACCGGGGTCCAACGTCAGGCCACGTGTCAGCCCGTAGGCACGGTCTTTGCTGTGAAACAGGTCGGCAGACAGACGTACACGTTCGCCACGCCAGTCCAGACCCAGAGAGGTCTGGGTAATTTTCTTGTCCTGGTCTTTGACGGCAATTTCGCCATCCCGGTAGGCCGTGTTCAGGCGTATACCGAACTGCTTGTCCTCGCCAAAGCGACGGCCCAGATCCACGTGGCCGCCAAAGTGCGAGTCGGACATATAGCTGCCTGTGACGCGAAACAGGGGATCGTCGCCCGCGCGTTTGGTGACCAGGTTTACCGCACCGCCTGCCGAGCCTTTGGGTGGCATGCCGTTCAGCAGGGCGGAGGGACCTTTCAGCACTTCGACGCGCTCGTAGGCTTCAGGCGAGTTGCGGTAGTAGCCACCCATCCCGGCCAGGCCGTTGACGGTGACATCACCCACATCGGAGCGGAAGCCGCGGATGGAGTAGCTCTCGTTGCTCTCGCCCGCAATGCCGCTCATGAACACGCTGGGATCGGTTTTGGCGATCACTTCGCTGATGTCACGCGCCTGCTGATCGGCTATGTATTGCTCGGTGTAGCTGATGGTGTTGAAGGGCGTTTCCATGAAGTCTTTGGTGCCCAGCAAACCGACGCGTCCGCCGGTAGCGACTTGTCCGCCTGCATAGCTCTCGACAATCTTGTCGCGCTGACCTTTGACGGTAACGGACGGCAAGGAGACGACTTCATCGGCCTGGGCAGCCGTACTGTTCTGTGCCTGTGCTGGCGAGGCCATCAAGGCCAGCGCGCTGGCTCCCAAACCCAGTAGTAGCGCCATTTGTACGGCACTGAAGGTGCGATTCAGGGCAAAGCCGGAGCGGCTGGAACTGCCGATTTTACGTATCGAGGGCGCAAACGTCCCATTGTGGCGTGGTGTGTACATGCCAGTTTCCTTTATGTAGCGGGGTGTGTTTCTTTGCTTTTATTAAGGCAAATAGAAATTGGATTGAGTCGCATTACTGTCTATTTGCCCGTGTAAAAACCGTTAGATCATGGTTGTTGGTAGGCTTTGATCACGTCATCAATAATCAATTTCAGCGAGGTGACACTGGCGGCAGTTACGTACCAAGCTTCGGCATTGGCAAATACCACACGGCCGTTTTGCCAGGCTTTGGTTTCACGCAGCAGCGGGTTGCTCAGGCTGTCGGCGTTCAGGGCAGGGCGACGTTCCATTACGGCGGTACGGTCGATGATGTAAATGATGTCCGGATTGGCTTGCTGGATGAACTCGCTGGAAACAGGCTGTCCGTGCAGGCCGGTTTCTACCGTCGGGCTGGCAGGCTGTACGCCCAGCGCATTGAATACAAAACCGTAGCGGGACTGCACCCCGAAGGAGCTGAACGAGCCGTTGTTATGCAGAACAATCAGGGCTTTTTCAGGACGATCCTGGGTGATGTCTTTGGCTTGGGCGACTTTTGCATCCAGTTCGGTCACTTTTTGTTGGGCCAGCTCTTCTTTCTTGAAAATCGAGCCCAGAGTCAGCAGGTGATTCTTGATGACTTCAATATGATTGACCTGGCTATCGCGGTAATCCACGTCAAAGTGAATGGTGGGGGCGATCTGGCTCAGTTCCTTGTAGTGATTGGCTTGCAAGGAGGTGATCAGAATCAGGTCCGGTTTGGCGGCGTACACCTGTTCCACATTGGGTTGCACAATTGCGCCGGTGTCCTGAATTTCAGGGGCATTTTTATACTTGTCCAGGAATGCCGGGATGAAGTCTTTGGGCATGCCTACAACCGGGACTCCCAAGGCATCCAGAAAATCCACTTCGTTCATGTCCAGCGCCACGACGCGTTGCGGCAGCTTGTCGATGCGTGTCGAACCCAGCTTGTGTTCGACCACAATCGGTTCATAGCGGGCACTGGCCTGCGGGCTGGTGGCGGCTTGCGGTGCCGGGGTTTCCGCCGCTGCCTGGGTCTTTTTCTCGCAGCCTTGCAAGGCAAAGCTGGCGGCCACAAACAGGGCTATCAGCCCGTATCCGTGTTTGGCGATCATGCTAGTTCTCCTGATGGGGTGAAGTAATTGCACAGGCGGCCACGCTTGCTGTGCGTAATCTCGAAATCCAGGCCATAAAGTTCGGTCAGCCGTGCTTGCGTGATGACCTCTGACACCGGTCCTGCGCAGTACAGCGCACCGTTTTTCATGGCCACAATGTGATCGGAATAGTTGGCGGCAAAGTTGATGTCATGCACCACCAGAATCACGGTACGGCCGTACTCGTCACAGAGCCGACGCAAGGCGCGCATGATCTGAACAGCGTGCTTGATGTCCAGATTGTTCAGCGGCTCATCCAGCAGCAAATAATCGGTTTGCTGGGCAATGGTCATGGCCAGAAAAGCCATCTGTCGCTGACCGCCGCTCAGCTCGTCCAGATAGGACTGGCGCAAGGGTTCCAGCGATAGAAACTGAATAGCGTTGGAGATGGCTTGTTGATCTTCATCCGTCAGCACGCCCCGGCTATAGGGGAAGCGGCCAAAGGCGACCAGTTCTTCCACGGTCAGGCGCAAATTGAAATCAGGAGATTGGCGCAAGGTGGCTACCCGGCGCGCATAGTCAGCAATCCGTATATCCGCAATGTTGCGGCCGTCCAGCTGGATCTGGCCTTCGTCGGCCTCCAGCAAGCGGGCGATACTCATCAGCAAGGTGGTTTTACCGGCACCATTGGGGCCGATCAGGGAGCTGAGCTGTCCGGCGGGGAACTGTGTGCTGACCTTGGAAAGCACGGCCTTCTTCTTGTAGTGTTTGGAGAGCTGATCGATCGTAATCATGCAGTGCCTCGGGTACGAACCATCAGTCCCAGAAAGTACGCGCCACACACCAGGTTGACGAGTATCCCGACGGTCGTGCGGTAATTGAAAATGTGTTCCACCGCTATCTGTGCCAGCAAAAACATGACGATGGCGATGGCGCAGCCTAGCGGCAGCGTGATTCGGTGTCGGAAGCTGCGGGCCAGCGCATAGCTGGTGTTGGCTACAAAAATCCCCATGAAGGCAGTGGGCCCGAGCAGGCTGGTGGAAATGGCGACCAGGGCAGCAATCAGGGCCAGCTGGATGCGCACGGTACGGCGGTAATCGACCCCCAAAGAAATGGCTTGCTCGCGGCCCAGAGACAATACGTCCAGCGTGGGCAAGCTGCGCAGGCTGCCTAGGCAAATGCCACCCACCAGAATCGCGGAAATCAGCAGTTGCAAAGGCTCGGCCCGGTTAAAGGACGCCTGGCTAAAACCCAGCAAAATGGAGAACTCGCCGGGGCTGATCTTTAGCTGCACAAACTGGGTGAAGGTGCTGATGATCATGGTCAACACCAGCCCCATCAGCAGCAGGAAATACACATTGTTCTTGCCCTGGCGAAACAGCCAGTGATGGATTGCCAGCGAGTAGGCCAGCATCAGCACAATGGACAGCACCACATTGCCATTGGCTCCCAGCATCACCAGGCTTTGTGTGCCCAGCAGCAAAATCAGCAGGGACTGGAACAGCAGGTAAACCGCTTCGTATCCCATGATGGCGGGCGTCAGAATCCGGTTGCCGGTAATGGTCTGAAAAATAATCGAGGACCAGGCAATGCAGATGCCGCCAATCACCATAGCCGCCAAACGGTTCAGGCGTTTGGGGATGATGTAGTCGAAGTCCAGGCCGGAGCGATAGAACACAAAGCTCAGAACCAACACCAGCAACAGTATCCAGACCAGATGTTGCCGTTTCATCTGTTCCTCCAGAAAATCAGGAACAGAAACAGCAGGCCACCCACGCCGCCTGCGGTCAGGCCAATAGGGACTTCAAAAGGGTAGATGATGAGGCGGCCCAGAATGTCGCAAGCCAGCAGCAGGCTGGCACCACCCAGCGCCACAATGGGCAAGGTACGAGCCAGATTATCGCCATAGCGCAGCGCCACCAGATTGGGGATGACCAGACCAATAAAGGGGATGGCTCCCACGGTGATGACCGTGGCCGAGACGGTAACCGCAACCAGTATCAAACCCAGGGCCACGGTGGCGGAATAGTTCAGGCCCAGGCTGGTGGCCATGCCTTCGCCCATGCCCAGCACTGTGAAGCGATGCGCATACAGATAGGTGAGCAACACAATGGGCAGGATCAAATAAATGATTTCGTAGTTGCCCTGCACGATCTTGGAAAAGTCGCCCAGCATCCAGCCCTGCATGTTTTGCAAAATCTGGTGCTGGTAGGCATAGAACTCGGCAATGGCGCTAAGCACACCGCCATACATCAAGCCAATCACCGGCACCAGCACGGTGTTCTTGAAGCGGATGCGGCGTACCACAGCGATGAAGATCAGGCTGGAGGCAAAGCAGAACAAGAGGGCAAACAGCAGCTTGCCCAATGTGCTGCTGGTGGGGGCCAGAGTCAGGGCGATCAGAATGCCCAGCTTGGCGGCATCCAGCCCGCCCGAGGTGGCCGGTTCCACAAACTTATTGCGCACAATGTGCTGCAAGATCACCCCGCAGACCGACAGGCCTATGCCACTCAAGACCAGTGCCGCCAGACGGGGCAGGCGGCTGGCGCTCAGTGTCAGCCAGGCATCGCCTGAAAAACTCCATAATTGTGCCCAGCTGATTTGCCGTGCACCTATCAGCAAAGACAGGCTGCAGAGCATCAGAAACAACAGCACAAAAGATCTAGCTCGCATCACACACCGTTATTCTGGGCTGCGGTGGCAATACGCCATCCTTTGGCGGCATGACGCTGGTTCAGGAAGTGGGCGTAACGGCCTTGGGTTTCGCGCAGTTGGGCCGGCGGGCCTTGTTCGATAATCTGGCCGTTCTCCAGCACCACGATCTGATCGGCCATAGCGACGGTAGAGAGCTGGTGGGCAATCACGATCAGGGTGCGCTTGCCACGCAGACGGGCCAAAGCCTGGGCAATGGCCGCCTGGTTTTCGGCATCCAGTGCGGCGGTGGCTTCGTCCACCAGCAAAATGGGGGCGTTCTTGATCAGAGCGCGCGCAATGGCGATGCGTTGACGCTCGCCCCCGGACAGGCGGGCCCCGCCTTCGCCCACCGTTGTGTTCAGACCTTCTGGCAAGCGCGCGATGATTTCGCTGACACCGGCCTGTTCCACTGCTTCCATCAGCTCGGCCTGGCTGGCGTCCGGTTTGCCCAGGCGTATGTTCTCGGCAATGCTGCCCGCGAACAGATAGTCGTCCTGGAAAATCTGGCTGATTTGCGTGGCTAGTACGGGGCTGCCGATCTGGCGCACATCCACGCCTCCAATGGAGACACTGCCCTGGCTGACATCAAAGAAGCGGGCAATCAGACGAGCCAGGGTGGTTTTGCCTGAGCCGGATTCCCCGATCAAGGCCACCATGCTGCCAGGCGCAACGTTCAGGCTGACGCCATTCAGTACATCGGGCTTGTCGGCGGCATAGCGGAAATGCACATTGTTCAGCACGATCGAGCCGTCGCTTGGGGTTTGGGGCGAAGCGGGTTCGGGTAGGGGCTGAACGGCAAACAGTTCTTGAATCGCATCGAGCTGGCCGCGTGCACCGCGCAGCACTTCACCGTAGCTGGCCACTTCCAGTAAGGAGTCGATATAGCGTGCGCTCAGCAGCAAGGACACGATGACGGCGATGACCTCTGCACTGCTCAGGCCCAGACCCGTATGGCTGTTCAACCACAGCGTGGCGGCAATCAGCAAGGCCGCGAAGGCTGCTTGCACGGCCCAGGCATTGAGTACCGCCGAGGCCGTGGATTGCCAGATCAGTTTCTTGCCTGCCTGGTGCTGTCGTTCAATTGCTTCTTCCAGCAGGCGGGTGCCACCGCCTTCGCCATTGAAAGCGCGCAGCACGGATTGGGCCTGGGCAAACTCCACCACGCGCTGGCTGGCATGGGCGAAGTGGGCTTGGAAGGCATCATCAGCCTTGCGTCCCAAATGGGCGGTCAGGGCCAGAACAGCGGCCAGCAAAGGCAGCACGATCAGGGCAATCAGGCCCAATGGCCAATGCAAAATGAACAAGGCCACAACCAGCACGATAGGCGTCACAATCCCGGCGATCAGCGGGGTGAAAACGTGCGCTGGCAATTGGGCCACAGACATCATGCCTTGGGTGACGATGTGCCCCAGCCGCGCGGTGTTTTGAGCGGAGAACCAGCCTACGGGCAGTTGGGCGATATGTTCGCCCAGACGATGACGGCCACCTTGCAGGATGGCGGCACCTACATTCACACCGGCTTGCTCCACATGGCGACGCCATGCCCAGCAGACAGCCACGCCTAGCAGCAAGACCAGCAGCCAGCCGCCTGCCTGTTTGGGTTCGCCATTGAGTAGATGAGTGAAAACGGGGACCAGGGTGGTCATGGTCAGACCGCATAGCAGGCCGTATAGAACAGCCATCCAGCTATAGCGACGGAAAATGGGGGCATCCGTACCCAGCAGCTGAATCAGGGTCTTTAGCATGATGTGTCCTTGGAACTGTTGTCGTAGCCACCCAGGGTCCAGAGCCGTGCGTAACGACCTTGTTCAGCCAGCAGGCTGGCGTGATTGCCTTGCTCCACAATGGCGCCGTTTTCCAGCACCAGAATGCGGTCGGCGTGCATGATGGTGTCCAGACGGTGAGCAATGACCAGCAAGGTACGACCTTGGGCAAAGCGCGACAGGGCATCCTGAATGGCGACTTCATTGCTGGCGTCGGCAGCGGCGGTGGCTTCGTCCAGCACCAGAATCGGCGGGTCCAGCAGAACAGCGCGTGCAATGCTGACGCGTTGCCGTTCGCCACCGGATAGTTGGGCATCTTCACCCACGACAGAGTCGTAGCCACGAGGCAGGCTCAAAATACGGTCATGAATATTGGCGGCGCGGGCGGCGTCTTCAATCTCTTGCTGACTGGCCGAGGGGCGGCCCAGCGCAATGTTCTCGCGCACGCTGGCATTGATCAGGCGCACTTCCTGCAGCACAAAACCTATGCGGCGGTACAGCTCAGTGGATTCGATTTGGCGCAGATCTGCACCGCCCAGGGTGATACGGCCTTCGCTGGGATCAAAAAAGCGCAGCAGCAGGCGAGCGATGGTGGATTTGCCAGAACCGGAGGAGCCCACAATTGCGGTGACCGTGCCCGGTTCCAGGGTGAAGCTGATATTGCTCAGCGCCTGATGGCCTTCGCCATAGGCATAGCTGACGTTTTCGACCCGCACTTCCTGATTTGCCGGGACTTGTTGCTGATCGGCGGTCAGTGTTTCCAGCACGGGTGTTTTCATCAAGGCTTGCACGCGCTGCGCGGCACCTGTTGCTCCGCCCAGGTCGTGCAGCAAGGTGTGCAGCAAAAGCAGAGGTGCACAAATACCGGGGGCTACCAGGGCGAAGGGCAGAATGTCTACAGGCGCCATCCAGTCCAGATAGCTGAACAGGGCGCCGAAGACCAGCACGACACCTAATACAGTGACCGGAGCGATCATGGCGTGTGCGTGGGCCATGCGGGCGACCAGTGGGCGGGCAAAGTTCAGAAAGGCGTCGGCAAAGCCGTCCACGGCCTTGCTATAGCCGCCATGTGCCTGCCCGCTGGAGCCAAAGGCTTTGACCACAGGAATGCCGCTGACAAATTCCACCGTGGCACTGTTCAGGCGGCCCAGTTTTTCAACAAAGCCCTGCATATTGGCGCTGCTGGCCTTCATGGCGTGGCGCAGGAACAGGAAGAAGCCGGGGAAGGGCAGCAACGCCACAATGGCCATGCGCCAGTCCATGAAAAACAGGTACAGCACGGAGGTCGCAATGGCACCAAGGGCGCGGCCTACCGAGGTGTAAAAGTGCGCGGTCAGGCTGTGCAGGGTGGCGATGTCATCCTGCATGGCTTGTTTCACTTCGCCTGAAGCCTGGCCGGTAAACCAGCCCAGTGGCACTTTGGCCAGTCGTTGGGCAGCGCTCAGACGCAGACCGCGTGTCAGCTGATTGTCGGCCAGATGGGCCAGCAGCTCGCCTGCCGAGATCAGGGCCAGGCCTGCAAACATGCTGATGATGCTCAATAGAACCGTCCAGCCTATATCGCCTTGCAGCTCGCCAGACAGGGTATTGCCCAAAGTCAGCTTGGCGATGTGGGCGATTCCGGCCAAAGGCACCAGGGTCAGCATTGAACCCAAGGCCGCCAGAACGGCGGCAACAATCAGACGTGAGCGTATGGAGCTGAGGATCTGGCTGATGGGGCCAGGCTCTTTACGCGCGTCCGTAGTAGTTTCACGAGTGGTCATGAGAGGTGGTATGTATCTAAAAAGCCGGAGAATTAGGCTCTTCAATATAAGGTATTGAGAATCATTATCGATAATGTAATCTAAATTTTGAATTAGTGGAACCTATTAAACTAAATAGGAAAGGAGACAGAATATTTTTGTGTTCTGCTTGTCACAGCGCACAAAAAAACAGGCCCACCAAGTCGAACTTGGGGGCCTGCTTGTCTGCATGAAGGGCGGTTTATTGAAGGGACGGACTGCGCTGCAAGCAAAGGAATGGCTGGCAGCCCGTTAGTGCCTTCAAGAAAAGGCGGTGTTTAGTCGTGTTTGCCGCCGCAGCACACACTCCACCATTTGCGGCGCGAGGTGTGGCCGATGCCAGGGTTGAAGGTGTTGGTTGGATCCAGCTCGCGATAGAAACCGGCCAGGGCAGGTTTGGCGATATACAGGTGGCCGACATTGTGCTCGGCCGGGTATTCGGCACGGCGTTCATCCAGCAGCTTCCACATGCGGTGTTCCATATCCAGAGGAACCACGCCTTTTTTGACGATGTAGTCCTGGTGGAATACGTGGCACAGGAAGTGGCCGTAATAGAGCTTGTGGACGATGTCTTTTTCCATATCGTCCGGCAGTTGCTCCACCCATTCCTTGTCATTACGGCGCAAGGCAATGTCCAGCGCCACAATATCTTCCACGCTGTCGGGGTGTGCCTCGCGGTAGCGGATGGCGGCACCGGCAATGGCAAAACGGTGCAGAAAGGCTTTGCGACCTTCTTCGGCATCGCACTCAAAATAGGCACCTTGCTGGCTGCCTTCAAATTGCTGGCTCAAAAATTCGCGTGTGGCCTGCGCGGTGTCGTTGGAGACGCGCAGCAGCAGGTGGTGCTCGAAGCGGTCGCGCCATTCACGCATGCGTGGCGGCAGGTGGCTGGGCAGGCGGTTCATGATGGCCTGGATCACGCGATCAGTCACGCCGCGCCAGCCAAAGCGCTCAAAAAAGCCATCCACACGGCTTTTCATAGCAAAGGCGGATGGCACTTTGGCGGTACCAAAACGGTCGATCAGCAAGAAGGTGTCTTTGCCGTATTGCTCGCCAATATCGTAGGCGGTGCGATGGATGTACTCGCCCGCAATAGGCAGGCGGGGCAGTTTTGTCAGCAGGTGACGGCGCACAGCCGTGAGCTCGTCCGGGTCATTGGTGCCAATGTAGAAAACGGTACTGGCTTCTTTGGGGAAGGTATCCAGACGCACGGCAAAAATGCACAGCTTGCCTGCCGAGCCGGAGGCTTCATACAGGCGTGAAGGGTCGGCATTGAAACGGGCCGGGGTCTGGGCATCCACGTCGCGCACATCTTCGGCGTAGCGCGGGTCGCTGGCCTTGCGTTCCGGGTCGTTGACGATATCCGCCACACTGTACTTGCCTTGCTCCAGGCGGCTCAGAATTTCTTCCGGGGTATCCCCCAGATTAATGCCCAAATGATTGACCAGTTGCAGGGTGCCATCGTCCAGCACTTGCGCGTACAACGTCAATTCCGTGTAGGCTGGCCCACGTCGCACCAGTGCACCGCCGGAGTTGTTGCAGACACCGCCCAGCACAGAGGCGCCGATACACGAGGAGCCAATCACCGAATGGGGTTCACGCTCCAGCGGGGCCAGGGTCTGTTCCAGACGGTCCAGCGTGGCACCGGGCAGGCAGACAACCTGCTCGCCATCGTTGATGACCTGTATGCCTTGCAGACGCATGGTGTTCATCAGCACGATGTCACGGTCGTAGTCGTCCCCGTCGGGGGTGGAGCCACCCGTCAGGCCGGTGTTGGCCGCCTGCATGATCACGATGCAATTGGCAGCGACAGCGGCTTGCAGGCTGCGCCATTGTTCCAGCAGCGTTCCGGGCCGCACAACGGCCAATACCTTGCCTTCACCCGTGCGATGGCCCTTGCGGTAACGACGCGTGCTGCGGTCGTCCGTCAGGACGTGAGGGTTGCCGACAATAGAGCGCAGTTGCTGCAACAAATCCGCAGCGCTGGTGGACACTGACATGGTCAAGACTCCTGTACAAGCAGGTCAGAGGTGATCTGGGAAATGCTGCTGACACTGGTCAGTGTCATGGCGACCCGAATTTCTTTTTCAATCAGGCCCAGCAGGTGGTCCACGCCGGATTGCCCGGCGGCGGCCAAGGCATAGATATAGGCGCGGCCCAGCATGGCAGCGTCGGCACCCAGGGCAATCATGCGCACCACGTCCAGGCCACTGCGGATACCCGAATCTGCCAGAATCTTGATCTGGCCTTTGACGGCATCGGCAATGGCAGGCAGCGCGCGTGCCGAGGACAAGACGCCGTCAAGCTGACGGCCGCCGTGATTCGAGACGATGATGCCATCGGCACCAAAGCGCACGGCATCGCGGGCGTCATCGGGGTCCAGAATGCCTTTGATCAGCATGGGGCCTTTCCAGAATTCGCGTATCCACTCCAGATCTTTCCAGGAAATCGAGGGGTCAAAGTTCGCGCCCAGATAGCCCATATAGTCTTCCAGACCCGTAGGCTTGCCCAGGTAGCGCGAGATATTGCCCAGATCGTGCGGGCGACCCAGCAGGCCGACATCCCAGGCCCAGCGCGGGTGCATGACAGCCTGTGCATAGCGACGCAGAGCGGCATTCGGGCCGCTCATGCCCGAATGGGCGTCGCGGTAACGAGCGCCGGGTACGGGCATGTCCACGGTAAAGACCAGGGTGCTGCAGCCTGCAGCTTGCGCGCGTTCCAGTGCATTGCGCATGAAGCCGCGGTCCTTTAGCACATACAGCTGAAACCACATGGGCCGCTTCAGGCGCGGGGCAACTTCCTCGATCGGGCAGACTGACACGCTGGACATGGTGAACGGAATGCCATGTGCATCGGCTGCCTGGGCAGCCTGGACTTCACCTCGACGCGCGTACATGCCTGTCAGACCTACCGGGGACAGGGCCACCGGAATGGATAGTTTTTCACCAAACAGCTCAATGCTGGTATCGAGCTGGCTCATGTCCTTCAGGACACGCTGGCGCAGGGCGACATTGGCCAGATCGTCCACATTGCGGCGCAGCGTGTGCTCGGCGTAGGCACCGCCGTCAATGTAGTGAAACAGGAAAGGAGGCAGTCGTTTTTGGGCGGCACGCCGGTAGTCGGTCGAGGAGGAAATAATCATGGCAGAGTCGGGTCGGATAAGACGGAAGGAGGGGTTTGCAGGCGCGCGGCACGTTCGCGGCGTGCAAGGTCTTCGTCAGCCTGAAGAAGGGTGTTGCGTACGTAGCCCAGGTGTTCGTTCACGACGTGGCGTGCTTGAGCGGGGTCGCCATCGATAATGGCTTTGACCAGGGCTTCGTGTTGCGCCGTCAGATTGACGATGGTCTCGGGGGAGTCATGCACGAACATGATGATGTCCCGGTTTTGCGTCACGCTGCTGAGCACCAGATCAAACAGGCCCCGCATGACCTGAACCAGCACCAGATTGTGTGAGGCTTCGGCCACGGCCAGGTGAAACTGGGCATCGGCGCGGGCGGACTGCACGGTATCGCCGCTTTGCTGGTAGCGAATCATTTGCTCGAAGCATTGCAGGATCTTGTCCTTGTCTTCGGGCGAGGCGCGCAGCGCGGCGTGCCAGGTGGTACTGCTCTCCAGAGCAATGCGCGCTTCCAGCACGTCGTAGCGGTACTGGGGATCAGACAGCATCAGGGCGGCCAGCGGGTCTACCGAGCGCTGGGTCCACTGGGGTGTTTGGGAGGCCAGGTAAGTGCCTGAACCTACCTGACTGCGCAAAATGCCCTGGCTGTTCAGTTGCTGAATAGCCTCGCGCAGCGATGCACGCGACACATTCAATTGGGCTGCCAGCGTACGCTCGGCAGGCAGTCTTTGCCCGGCCTTGAAATCGCTGGATTGAATCAGCGCCAGCAATTGTTGGGCAACGTGATCAGAGAGGCGCATAGTTCTTGAGATACCGGAAAAATAAATCTGCAAGGCACGCGTGTACGCGCCTTGCAGATGAAGGATGAGGGCGGGCCCTTAGGGAATCATCCAAGGTAACACATAGGCTTGCAGGGTAGTCAGCAGGCCAATCAGAACCGCAAAGATCAAGCTGTGTTTCACGGTAAAGCGGAACAGATCGGATTCTTTCCCGGCCAGACCCACTGCCGCGCAGGCAATGGCAATTGACTGGGGCGAGATCATTTTGCCGGTTACACCACCTGTGGTGTTGGCGGCCACCATCAGCACTTCAGGCAGACCCAGCTGCTGTGCCGTGGTTGCCTGCAAGGCACCAAACAAGGCGTTGGCAGACGTGTCGGAACCAGTCAGGAACACACCAATCCAGCCCAGGAATGGCGAAAAGAAGGTGAAGGCTTTGCCGGTGTGAGCCAGGGCCAGCGCCAAAGTTGCGGACAGGCCGGAGTAGTTGGCGATAAAGGCAAAGGCCAGCACCATGCCAATCGAGTAGATCGGTACAGCCAGTTCCTTGAAGGTTTCGCCCAAGGTTTCCACCGCTTTTGCCGGTTTCATGCGCAAAAAGAGGATGGTCAGCAAGGCGGCAATCAGAATGGCGGTGCCGGTGGCAGAGAGCCAGTTAAAGGAGTAGACCGCGCCATACGGAGTGGCCGAGGCCACGACGGGTGGAGCCTTGTCGACCAGATTGTGCAGGAAGGGCACAGGAATATTCACGATGGTCGAGGCCAGCGGGCCATTGGCGGCAAACAAGGCTTTGAAGGGCTGCACACTCCAGATCGTGACCATGGCGGTCAGGATGATGAAGGGCGACCAGGCTTTGATGATGCGGCCCGTGCTCAGCACGGTAGGGGCTTGATCGGCCAGATTGTCCTGGGCAGGCGAGCCTTCTTGTGTTTCAAAACGGAAGATACGCTTGGGTTGCCACACTTTCAGGAACAGGGTCAGCACAACCAGGGAAACCAGAGCCGAGGTAATGTCCGGCAGCTCGGGGCCAATGTAGTTGGCGGTCAGGAACTGCACCAGCGCGAAGGAGCCGCCACCGACCAGTACGGCAGGCCAGGTTTCCTTGATACCGCGCCAGCCGTCCATGATGGCCATCAGCCAGAACAGCACGAGCACCGTCATGAAAGGCAGTTGGCGACCAGCCATCTGGCCGATTTCAAAGGGATCAATACCCGATACCTGACCGGCCACGATGATAGGAATACCCATGGCACCGAACGCCACCGGGGCGGTATTGGCAATCAGGCACAGACCGGCCGCGTACAAGGGGCGGAAACCCAGGCCAGCCAGCAAGGCGGCAGTAATGGCAACGGGCGCACCAAAACCGGCTGCCCCTTCCAGGAAGGCGCCAAAGCAAAAGCCCACCAGAATCAGCTGCAGGCGCTGGTCAGGCGTGACGGACAGGATGGAGGCGCGAATGATGTCGAATTGACCGGTCTTGACCGAAATCTTGTACAGAAAAACGGCGGCCACAATGATCCAGGCAATCGGCCACAGCCCATAGAAAAAGCCATACACCACCGAGGCCAGCGCAGTGGAAACCGGCATGCGATAGAAAAACAGGGCAACGCCCAGGGCCAGCAAGACGGTAATCGTCCCTGCCAGATACCCTTTCATGCGCAACTTGGTCAGGGCCAGGAAAAAAAAGATGATCGGAATAAGGGCGATCAGTGCCGACAGCCAGATATTGCCGGTGGGATCGTATTGCTGCAGCCACGCTTGTTGCATGTTGTTCTATCTCCGCAGGAGCAAAGGGGAGGCGCTTGTATCGCAAGCGAGCCTGAAGGTCGTTAAATTGGTCTGACCATTTCTTGAGATCGTCAAGAACAGAGCGCATTGTATAGAAAGGATTATTTTATTGAATCTAAGTGTTTACCCTAATGATTCAAGAATAAACAATTTTTTATTCAATTAATTGGTCTGACCAATTTGGGTCAAAAACCAGAAATGAGAGGTGGAACGCGCAGGGGCTGTCACACGGTTTTCAGGCGTGAAAAGTCTCTGTTCCTGACTATTTTTGCCAGGATGGGGCGGGAGGAATCGGGTTACGCTGTTGCCCGTTCAGGTCGATGTCTTGCGACTTCATCAGCAGGAACACTCGCTTTGCAAAAAATGATATTGAGAATCATTATCGTGGATGTAAACTAGGCTTCTAATTAGTAGAGTTTCATAAATTAAATAAGAGGCAGTGGCAGGTATTACCACGCTGCTGTTATCAAAAGGGTCAACATAGATATGCCAACCCCTCAGGCGTCCGCGCCACGCGGACGCCCTCCCACCATCACCCGAGCACGGATTGCCGACGCTGGCATTCAGATTGGCCTGCCCAACATCACCTTTGTGGGGGTAGCGGCCGCTTTGGGTGTCAGCCAGATGGCGCTGTACAAGCATGTGGGCAATCTGGAAGGGCTTAAACAACTGGTGGCCGAAGAAATTTTCAGCCGCTGGCAGGTGCCTCGGGCCACGATTCCGGTTCAAGACAGCCTGGAGGACTATCTGCAGCTGTTCAGTGCGGCGACACAGGCTTTTGTGAAAGCCAATCCGGGCATCACGCCCTATGTGATACGCCGGCTGGTGGCGACTCCTTCCATGCTGGACAAGATCCGGGAGCATCAAGAGCACATTGCCCAGGCTTATGGCGTGTCCTTCGAGCGCGCGCGTTACTTGATGGGAACGGTGGCCTTTCATTGCCTGGCGGTTGCCGATACGGTTTATGCCGTGGCTGGCCGGGAGCCACGTGCAGCCGTGGAACGGGTCGTGGAGGAGGTCGAGATGGAGGGCATATTGCAATTGGGTATGACAGCCTTGATTCAAGGAGCTTTAGCAATGAGTGAGCAAGACATTTCTCCAGACTTTTCCACCCAGCTTCTGGATACATCCGCTTTGCCGATAGCAAGGGTGCGCGAGTTCCCCTTGACCCTGGAGCTGGCCACGCAATGGCTGGACGATATGGAAACTTTGATCAAGGCCGAAAAAGAGTTCGTTCTGGTCTACGAAAGCCTGCCCGATCCTTCCACTCCCGGCGACCCGGAGGGGCGCAAGAAAGCGGTGTTGTGGTTAAAGGCACATCGAGAAGGCTTCGGTCGTTATTGCCGCGGGATTGTGATGATGTGCGATGACCCTGCCAATCTGCCTGCCCTGCAGGAGATGGTGGGGCCTTTGGAAAAGGTCTATCGGGTACCCGGGGGTGTGGCCTCCAGCCCCGACGAGCTGCGCGCTTTCATCCAGCAGTGGGTGACAGCAAGTTAGGACATAACAGACAGTAGTCCATCGCCTGATAGCGCTTTGCTTCAGGTTTCAAAGCCGCTGCGTCTCCGGGTTGAGAGGCAGCGGCTTTGTTATGGACAATCTTTCGCTGAACTGTACGTGTTTTCCCGTCTAGTATCGGTTTTCCTTTGGCATGACAATAAAAACATTGTCATAACAATAAGCATTGGTCACAGGAGCAAGTACGTGAAAGATCCACATTGTCATTCCAGTAGCATCCTGGTGGAGCGCCCGGCTAAGGTCGCTTTTCAAATCATGTCCGATGGCATCTTGCAAGGTCAGTGGGCCTGGGGCAGTGCGAATCGCAGCGAAGTGGAACCGGGCCTGTTCAAGGGGACCTCGGTCTTTAGCGGCCAGGAAACCTATGTGCGCCTGAATGTGGACGCAGACCGCTTTCAGGTCGATTACGACGTGGGCGCCAGCAAGGAGGCGATGCAGTTTCGCAATATGTCGCGCGTTATCCCAGGCGAAGTGCTCAAGCTGGGTGCAGACAAATGTGTGGTGAGCTTGCTGACCTGGCGTTTGGCTACACAAAGCGATGTGGCATGGGAGCAGATTTCCTGTGTCCATGAGGCCGAGATGTTTCTGATCAAGGGCCTGCTGGAACGCGAATAAGAAGACGGCTTACTGGCAGGGGAACCAACGATTTTCTGTTGATACCGCAGGTGGAACACAGTACGTAGGGAGAGCCAGCAGCAGAGCGTCATCAACAGGGATGAGATAAAAAAGTGAGTACAAAACCACTGTATGAGCAGCTTGCCGACAAGCTGACCCGCTATATCCAGGACGGTCGCTTGAAGCCCGGCGACCGCTTGCCTACGGAGGCCGAGCTAGGAGGGATGTTCGGCGTCAGCCGCATCACCGTGCGCCAGGGCCTGGCGATCTTGACGCGCAATGGCTTGATCGAGCGTTTTCCCAGCCGAGGCTCCTTTGTGCTGGAACGCAAGAACACCGGCTCCTGGGAGCTGAGCTCCATCAATGATCTGGTGCAGCTGGGCAAAGACACCACCACCCAGATTGCCAGCTGGGGGCTGGTCGCCCCGCCAGCAGACATTGCTGAGTTTTTCGCTTCCGATGAGCCGGTTTATAAGCTGCAAGCGGTGCGCTACAGGTCAGCGGTGCCCCTTTATTTTGCTGAAAACTACTTGCTACGCTCGATAGGAGAACGTATCGAGCAACAGGATCTGGAAACGCGCACCATGGTGGAGATGCTGACTGGCGTGCTGAACGTGCCCATCAAGCATGCGCAAGAAGAGATTAGCATGGCCAACGCGTCGGCAGACATGGCCAAGCAGCTCTGGATCAAGGAGAACCAGGCCGTGATTGTGCAGCGTATTGATCTGTTCAATACCGATAACAAACCGGTGCAAAGCGGCAAGGGCTGGTGGCGCAGCGAGCATTTCAAGCGACGCTTCAAACTGAACTACGACTAAGTCAGGGGCCTGGCACCTGGCCAGACCTTGCCGGTAGCCGGTTTATACCGGCAAGCGTTGCCCCTTGGCCTTGATGCAAGACAGCACGATCTGCGAGTGGATCTTGGTGACGCCGCGCAGCGTGTTGAGCTTGTGAATGACAAAATTGGAAAAAGTCTCGAAGTTGCGCGTGCGTATGTGCAGCATGTAGTTCGCCTGCCCGGTCACGATGTAGGCATGAAGCACTTCATCCATGGTGGCCAGTGCCTTGCTCAGGTACTGATGCTCGCTCTCGTTGAGCTGACCGATATTCACTTCCACAAAGGCTTCAATGGCAAAGCCCAGTCTGCCTGCGCTCAAGTTGGCGCTGTAGTTTTCGATGAAGCCTTCCTGCTCCAGAATCTTTACGCGCCGGTGGCAGGAGGAGGGCGAAAGGGCTACCAGGTCAGCCAGCTCCTGGTTGCTGAGCCTGCCGTTGTCCTGCAAAAGACGCAGGATTTTCAGGTCTGTCTCATCTAGTCTCATATTTTAGAATTTTCTATGAAAAGGGTTTTTAAAAACCGAATTTTCTTCCAGTATTGATCATAATCTTCATCGCTTTGGAATAATTTACCAGAGGCTCGGTGCTAGACTAAATAGCTTAAAAAGCAGAATCGAGGAGCATGAATATGATTACCTTGCAGCAATGCGAGCAGTGGGATCAGGCCGATGAACTGGCTGCCTTCAAAGCCAAGTTCGACCTGCCACCCAACACGATTTATCTGGACGGGAATTCGCTGGGCGCCATGCCCCGACACGCCATGGAGCGCGCCCAGGAAGTTATTGCTCAGGAATGGCGTACCGACCTGATCAATAGCTGGAACAAGGCAGGCTGGTGGACCTTGCCCGTGCGTCTGGGCGACCAGATGTCGCCCCTGATCGGTGCCGGTCAAGGTGAAACCATCGTCAGCGACAGCACCTCGGTCAATCTGTTCAAGGTGCTGGCTGCCGCCGTCAATTTGCAAAAAGAGCGCCATCCGGAAAAGAAAGTCATCCTGGCCGAGCGTGATTCCTTCCCTACGGATCTTTACATCATTGAAGGGTTTAACGCCTTCTTTGGCAAAGACTATAGGCTGGAGTTGATTGATGACCCGGCAGACCTGCAAACAGCCGTCAATGAAGAAACCGCTGTGGTGGTGCTGTCCCATGTGAATTACCGCACGGGTTACTTGCACGATATGCAGGCCACCAACCGCCTGGTGCATGAACACAATGGCCTGTTGATCTGGGATTTGTGCCACTCCGTGGGTGCCTTGCCTATCGAGCTGAAAGACAGCGAATCCGACTTTGCCATCGGCTGCACCTACAAATACCTGAACGCCGGTCCGGGTGCTCCGGCCCTGCTGTGGGTAAACCCCAAGCTGATGGGCCAGATCAGCCAGCCCTTGTCCGGCTGGTGGGGCCACAAGCACCCCTTTGCCATGAGCCCGTCATATGAAGCCGCCAACGGTATCGAGCGCTTCTTGTGCGGTACTCAGCCCATTGTTTCCTTGAGCCTGGTGGCTTGCGGTGTAGACGTGTTCCTGCAAACCGACCTGCAGGCGGTGCGCCGTAAATCCTTGGCGCTGACGGACTTGTTCATCGCTTTAGTGGAACAGGAGTGTGCGGAATTTGGCCTGCGTCTGGTAACCCCACGCGATCACCACTACCGTGGCAGCCATGTCAGTTTTGCCCATGAGCAAGGCTATGCCGTGGTGCAAGCCCTGATTGCCCGTGGTGTGATTGGTGACTACCGCGAGCCTGAAGTGATGCGCTTTGGTGTTACGCCCTTGTATCTGTCTTTCGTGGATATTTGGCAGGCCGTGCAGCATATCAAGGCGGTACTGACCGATAAGGAATGGGACAAGCCCGCCTATAAAACACGTTCCAAGGTGACCTGATCAGGCTGATATAAAAAATAAGCATAAAGGAGGAGACATGAGCCGATTTGAGCAAATTCAATCGCGCGAAGCCGGGCTGCATAAAAAACTGAGCGCCCGCCAAATGAGCATGATTGCGATCGGGGGCGCCATCGGTACCGGCTTGTTCCTGGGCAGCAAATTTGCCATTGGCTTTGCTGGTCCCGGCGTTGTACTGAGTTATGTGATTGGCGGCTTCATTGCTCTGGTCCTGATGGGCTGCCTGGCCGAGATGACGGTGGAACACCCCACATCGGGCTCTTTTGGAGCCTATGCGGAGTTCTATATTCATCCGCTGGCCGGGTTCCTGGTGCGTTACAGCTATTGGGCCTGCATTGTTCTGGCCGTGGGCACCGAGGTGACGGCGGTGGCGGACTATATGAAGTTCTGGTTCCCGGACGTCTCACCCTGGATCTGGATCGCCTTTTTCTCGGCCGTGCTGATTGCCGTCAATGCCTACAGCGTCAAGGCTTTTGGTTCGGTGGAGTACTGGTTTGCCCTGATCAAGGTGTTTGCCATTATTGCGTTCATCGTGCTGGCCATTGGCATGTTGACGGGCTATTACAAGCCGGCGCAAGTGCAGGAAAACCTGTTTGGCCAGGGTGGCTTCATGCCCAATGGCTGGTACGGGGTGTGGGTAGGGGTGATCATTTCCATCTTCAGCTATCTGAGTATCGAGATGATTGCCGTGGCGGCGGGCGAGGCAGAAAACCCCGAGCAGGCCGTGCGCCAGGCCTTCAAGGCCACGATCTGGCGCTTGATCATTTTCTACCTGCTGTCCTTGTCGCTTATCGTGATGCTGGTGCCTTGGCAGGTGCTGGTGGCGGAAGGCACAACCAGTCCTTTCATCACGGTGATGCAGTCCGTCGGTATTCCCTATGCAGACAGCATCCTGAACTTCATTGTGATTATTGCGGCCTTGTCGGCCATGAACAGCATGCTCTATATCTCGACCCGCATGATGTTCAGCCTGTCGCGCGCTGGTGATGCGCCCGCCGCGTTGGGCAAGGTGGCGCGCAATGGCGTGCCCTTGAATGCCCTGGCTTTATCGGCCAGCGGTGTGGCCGTGGCCGCAGTGGTGTACGCCAACAATCCGGAAACCGCCTTTCCGGTGATGATTGCCTTGTCCATGTTTGGCGCCTTGTTCACATGGGGCATGATCTTCCTGACTCATTTGTTCTTCCGCCGCCGCGTGGCCCGGGACGGTGTGCAGCTACGTTTCCGTATGCCGGCCTATCCCATCGGCACCTTGCTGGGCTTGATTGGCATTGTGGCGATTTTGGTGACCACCTGGTTCATCAATATCTTTCACTACACCTTGCTGTTCGGTGTGCCGTTCCTGCTCGCCTTGGTCGTGATTTACTTTGTACGAGGCGCTCGTAAGGCTGCCTGAGTGATCTGACTTTCTGGCTCTGTTTGAACAAGCCCCTGCCTTGGCAGGGGCTTTTTTTTGCAGCGTGCGTTTCAAGAAGCTCGTCCCGTCGGATAACAGCGGGAGCGTAGTGATGCTGAGGCGTGTGTGTCTGAACAGGTAAGGATGTGGTGTGGGGCCGATTTGATCGTTGTCAGCCTTGCAGATCGCGGTGAATCGACTCAATAAAAATGTGTATTATTTGAGGATATTGTGTGTTATTTGAGACTATTATGTATCATTTGGCATTGTGATTGCTCAAGAAGGCCACTGTCAGTCGCGCCAGGCCGCTGTTCTTTGTTGGGGGCGGCCAGGACTGCGAGTGCTTGGGAGGAAAACTGTGAACCGTCATGGAAAGCGCATGACTCATCCACGTGAGTTGCGTCAATCGAATCGCAAAGCCTTGCTGGGCCCTGGCGCGGATGCTGCTTTCAGCAGCTTGGCGGCGCCCGAGATTCGGCAGCGCGTGTTGCTGGCCCATTGGGTGGCCCATAGCCGGGACAAGACCCAGCAGTACTTGGGGTTCCCCTTGGGCCGCATCATGCTGCAGCGCTGGATGCACAGCAAAGCCGGCAGCCGTCGGATCGAGGCGTTTGGCCTGCCGCGTCACATCGTCCATGAAACCTTGGGGGAGCAGGCCTTAACCCTGCATGTGAACCCGCGTGAGCTGATCCGCATGGCCATTCAGGCGCCTCGCAAAGAGGAAAAACGGCCGTCCTCCCTGGCCTTTATCTGGGAGGGAAGCTGGGACCAGCGGCGTGAGGATTTGCGCGTCGGAACGCGTTACTCCCTGATCAGCGATCTGGATGAAAACCGGCATCAGCTGGAACAAACGGCGCGTTTCAAAAAGCTGATGAAGCGTATTGAACAGGGCAATCCTTGGGAGTCGTATCAGCAAGGTGTATTTCTGGATACGCCGGAAAAAATCATTGAGTATTTGCGTATCTATCTGGGCTTTCTGGACGAGATGGCTCGTGATGGCTTTGATCCCAGGCGCGGTAAAGATGCCTTGGGTGTGGTGATCTCCTGTGATGGCCGTATTCTGAAAATTAATCGTGGCCTGCACAGATTGGCCATGGCCCAGAGGCTGGGCCTGCCTAGCGTACCCGTGCAGGTACGCCATGTGCATCGCTTCTGGTGGGATCGGGTCACTGCCGGGGCCACGGGCGAGCTGGCCTTGCACCGGATGCAGCAAGCCTTGCGCCGCTGCGTGCCGGAAACCCGGCCCGGCCCCTTGGATCTGGATCCGGATACCTTGCTGACAGATGCTTTCTGGCCGGCTCCGCGTGCCGGTCTGAGCGTTTAAAAAATCACCCGCATAGTCATTATTCCATGGGTGAAATACGGTTTCTCAATGAATGACGTTACACTAGCGCACGCTCCACCCAGGTAGCGTGCCTGTTCGTTTTCCTGATCTCCAGTGGTGCCAAACAAGAAGACCGATTCGCAGCGATCTGGCAATAGCCCGTGCCCGATCCAGTCCTGTATTACCTAGGGGAAGAATTATGACTGCAGCAAAGCCTCGGCCTCGCGAGGAATTGCTAT
Source organism: Alcaligenes phenolicus (assembly GCF_032063905.1). Lineage (NCBI taxonomy): Bacteria > Pseudomonadati > Pseudomonadota > Betaproteobacteria > Burkholderiales > Alcaligenaceae > Alcaligenes > Alcaligenes phenolicus. Next base: position 418,503 of record NZ_DAMBOE010000002.1, on the reverse strand, counting down.
TGCGCCTTGTAAGCGCTTTGGCTGACCAGCCGCGGGCGTCCATGGGGCAATTGGCCGGTCTGGTGGGCTTGAGTCGCGCAACCCTGTGCCGCTACTTCCCGTCTCGCGAAGCCATGATGATGGAGATCTTCCAGGAAGGGGTAAATAGTGCGGAGCAGGCTATTGAGCGCGCCCGCCTGTGCGAGGGAAGTGCACAAGAAGCCATTCAACGACTAATCCAGGAACTGCTGCCTATTGTGGACCTGTACATGTACGTTGAGCTGCAGTTGCAGGTAGAGGAGTATTCCACGGCCCGCAGTGAAGCGGTGCGACAGGCGTTGATTGAGCAGTTTCAACAGTGGCAGGAAAGCGGGGACTTGCGGCGCGATCTGGCGGCCAGTTGGTTATGCGAGTCCTTGTTTGCCTTGCTGGGCAAGGCCGCCAGGCTGATTCGAGCTGGCCGTCTGGCCCGCCATGATGCACCCCACAATGTGTTTGTCCTGCTGTGGAGCGGCATCGTTCATCCCTGATAGGGCCGGAAAACCAGGCCTTGTGCTTTCATGCCTGTGCGGATTACGCTGCTTGCTGGTGCAGGGTACACATACGGAGGTAATGGCATGAAGCAGGCAATAGCAGCTTTCTCTTTGGGTTTGTCCCTGCTGGCGGGGGCAGGTGGCGCACAGGCCGCTTTGGACGTGGGCACACCCGCGCCGGACTTTACCGTGCAAGCCGCTCTAGCCGGTAAAACCTTTGATTTCTCCTTGAAAGAAGCTCTAAAAAATGGGCCGGTGGTGCTGTACTTTTATCCCGCTGCGTTCACCAAAGGTTGCACTATTGAAGCGCATTCTTTCGCCGAGGCGATTGATGAGTACGCTTATTTTGGCGCCACGGTTATCGGGCTGTCCTCGGACAATATCGACACCCTGAAAGACTTTTCCACGGGGCCTTGCGGTAGCAAGTTCGCGGTGGGGGCGGACACCACAGGCCAGGTTATCAAGGCTTATGACGCAGGACTGGGAACGCATACCGAACGGGCTGCCCGCATGTCTTATGTGATCTCGCCCGAAGGCAAGATTGTGTACGAATACACGGCTATGGATCCCGATGAGCATGTCAGCAAAACCTTGCAGGCCGTGCGCGATCTGGCGGCGCAGCAAGGGACAAAATAAACGCTTGGCTTGAGGCTTGGTCGGGGGAAAGCAAGCCGCGCAGGATACGGGGCTTGCTTTTTTTTGGCTTATTTTTGCAGGCGCTTGAGCATGTATGGCACGCTCAAAAACAGAATGGCAGCAATATAAAAACCCACTGCAACTGGACTTTCCAGCAGTACCAGAAAATTTCCCTGTCCGGCCGCCAGGGCCGTTCGCAACTGATTTTCTGCCAAGGGCACCAGAATCAGACCGATCAGCAAAGGGGCAATGGGAAAGCCGTAGACTCGCATGATGTAGCTGACCACGCCCAGGCCGGCCATCATGGCCAGTTCAAAGGTGGAGCCGGACACGCCCCAGATGCCGATCATGGCAAAGACCAGAATTCCGGCGTAAAGCTGCGGTTTGGGAATATAAAGCAGACGCACCCACAGGCCGACTAGCGGCAGGTTCAGCACTAGCAGCATGGCATTGCCGACATACAGCGAGGCAATCAGGCCCCAGACCAGTTCGGGGTTGCTGGAAAACAGAAAAGGGCCGGGCTGCAGACCGTAGTTTTGAAAGGCAACCAGCAAAATGGCGGCGGTGGCGGATGTGGGCAAGCCCAGCGTTAGCAAGGGCACCAGAATTCCGGCTGCGGCGGCATTATTGGCCGCTTCGGGACCGGCAACGCCTTCGATTGCACCGTGTCCAAACTCGTCCTTGTTTTTGGACAGGTTTTTTTCCAGGGAATAGGACAGCATGGTGGGCAGCTCAGAGCCTCCACCAGGAATCGCTCCCATCGGGAAACCAATGACCGTGCCACGCAACCAGGGCTTCCATGAGCGTGCCCATTCATTGCGTGTCATGAAAGCTTTGCCACTGATGGGAATGATCTGCTCGTCGTTGTGACGAAAGCGGCTGGCCACGTACAGAATTTCTCCCACCGCAAAGACCGAGACCAGCACCACCGTCAGCTCAACACCATCGAGCAGGTCGGGCAGCCCGAAGGTCATGCGAGCCTGCCCGGTCATGGCATCGATGCCGATCACGCCCAGGGCCAGGCCCAGAAACAAGGAAATAAACCCACGGACGCGGGAAGCTCCCATCACCACAGCGACCGAGGTAAAGGCCATGATGGTCAGGGCAAAGTAGTCTGCCGGTGTGAAGATAAAGGCCAGCTCAGCAACGACCGGAGCGGCAAAGGTCAGCGCCAGGGTAGCGATAGTGCCGGCAATAAACGAGCCGATCGCGGCCGTGGCCAAGGCCGCCGCGCCCCGCCCACGGCGCGCCATCTTGTTGCCTTCCAGTGCCGTCATCATGGAACCAGCTTCGCCGGGGGTGTTGATCAGAATGGCAGTGGTCGAGCCTCCATACATGGCCCCGTAAAGCACCCCGGCGAACATGATGAAGGCCGAGACCGGGCCGACGGAGACGGTGACTGGCAGCAGCAGGGCAATGGTCAGTGCCGGGCCAATGCCGGGCAGGATGCCAATGGCCGTACCCAGCACCGAACCAATCAAGGCCCACATCAGGTTCATGGGCTGCAGAGCCACCTCAAAGCCGTGCAAGAGCAAAGAAAGCGTATTCATTACAGCCCCGCCACAGGAAGAAAGCCGCCCAGTTGCAAACCCAGGCGGCCAAACAGAAACCAGCAGGCGCTGCCCAGTACCAAGCCGGAGAGCAGATCCAGCAGCACGCGACGTGAACCCAGGGCACGTGCCACCAGCATGAAACACACTGAGGCCGTGAGTGGCAGGCCCAATGGCTCCATCATCAGGCTGGGCAGCACGGCAGCCAGCAGGACGGTCAGGAAGGGCCCCTTGTCCATGCCTGGATCCTGGGCCAGCTCTTCCTTGTCGAAGGCGGTGCCACGATGCATTTGCAGCAGGAACAAAATGCCTAGAACAACCAGTCCCACGCCGACCAGCGCAACGAACAGGCCTGGGCCGATTGCAGCATATTGTGCGCTGAGAGTCAGGGACATGGAGGCGTAGAGACAGATGGCACCCGCCAGGATGACCGCCAGCCCCAGCCACCAGGGCTGACGCGAAGTTGCACTCATGTGTGTTCCCCGACTTGCTTTACTGGATCAAGCCTGCGTCTTGCAGGATGGTCGTGGTGCGCTCGGTTTCTGCCTTGATGAAGTCACCGAATTTGTCGCCGGCCAGAAAGTACGGCTCCCAGCCCAGGCGCTCCTGCGTTGCTTTCCATTGTGGTGCTTCGCTGAGTTTGGTGAAGTGGTCAATCCACAGCTGATAGTTTTCTTCAGGCATGTCCACCGAGCCCAGAATGCCCCGCCAGTTGGCAATCTCCACCTTGTAGCCAGCTTCTGTGAAGGTAGGCACTTGCTCCAGGCCTTTCATCCGTTTGTCCGAGGAGATGGCCAGAATACGGATGCGGCCGCTGTCGGCAAATTGCTGAAACTCGGACGCCCCCGAGATTCCGGCCTTCAGGGTTCCGTTGACGATGCCTGTCACTGTATCGGCCCCGCCCGCTTGCGGGATGTAGTTCAGGGCTTTGACGGGCACCTGGCCTTGCTGCGCCAGCAAGGCCAGAGCAATGTGATCCGTTCCACCGGCAGAGCCACCGCCCACGGGCATGGCCCCAGGGTTGGCTTTCATCGCTTGTACAAAATCGTCCAGGTTTTTGTAGGGGGAGTCGGCTTTGACCGCCAGCACAACGTATTCCGCTGTCAAACGCGCAACAGGTCGAAACTTGCTTAAATCGATGGGGGATTTGTTCATGGCAATCGAGCCGACTGTGATCGCACCGAATACAGCCAGTGCATCGGGTTTGCCCTTTTGCGAGCGCTGGAAGTCGGCCAGACCGATGGTGCCGCCGGCACCGCCTTTATTGCTAAAGCTGACCGTGCCGGTGTAGATGCCCGCCTCATTCATGGCCTGCATGGATTGGCGGCCTGTGGAGTCCCAGCCTCCGCCTGGATTGGCAGGCAGCATCATGCTGAGCTGGGCTTGCGCAGTGACTGTAGCCCCCAGCAAGGTAGCGGCCAGCAAGGGACGCAGAAAGCGATGAAGTTTCATGTCATGTCTCCTGAATAAGTGCGCCTGTAGACGCCTGGTTTTTTTTAGTTGTTCGGCGTTGATATTACCCTATGCGTAATGCAGAGCTACCTTATGTGCAGGATGGACGATGGAGTCGGCCTGCTCGAGTGGCGCATGCGTTTGATGGCTGATGGTAGGCAGAGTATGTTCATATGAACATTTGGGCGTCATAAAACTTTCATCTGAGCGTCACCGACACGTAACTTCGCGTTCCTACACTGCCGGGTATTCAAACGAAACCCATACGCCGTGTTATGAACCTATCTGTCAGGCAAAGCATTATTGTGGATCTGCTGGCCGCCCAAGGGGCGGTGTCAGTGGATGGCTTGGCCGCGCATTTCGGGGTGACGCCGCAGACTATCCGGCGCGACCTGAACCACTTGTATGAAGCCGATCTGGTGCGCCGTCGCCATGGTGGTGCCGAGCTGAACGTGGTCGAGCGCAATGTGCCTTTCCAAACGCGCCGCATTACCCATTTACAAGCCAAGGCCCGTATCGGGCGAGCCGTTGCCAAATTGATTCCTCCCGGTGCCAGCCTGCTGCTGGGTTTTGGCACCACCCCCGAGCAAGTGGCCCTGGCGCTGGCCGACCATCGCGATCTGACCGTGGTCACCAACAACATCAGCGCGGCTTTGGCCCTGTCCCACAATATGAGCCACCGCGTGGTGCTGACGGGGGGCGAGCTGCGTCAACCCAATCCCGAAATTCTGGGCCCCGGGGCCGAACGCCTGTTCAACAGCTTCAAGGCGGACTTCGGCGTGTCCGGGGTAGGGGGCTTTGACTCGGACGGTGCTTTGCTGGACTTTGATATGGCCGAGTCCGATTGCCACAAAGCCCTGCGCGGCAATTGTCGTGTGCGGATTCTGGTGCTGGATCACACCAAGTTTGGCCGTCGTGCCCCTGTGCGCAGTGGCTCTTTGGATGATGTGGATATTCTGGTTAGCGACCAGCCCATTCCCGAGCCTTACCGCGAGCAAATTCCTGCGCGTGTCCAGATCGTAATTGCTGATGAGGTGCAGGCATGAATCGCGCCGCTATCGAGTTGCAAGGCATAGGCAAAGCCTGGGGCGAACAGGCCGTGCTCAAGCAAATGGACCTGTCCATCCAGGAAGGTAAATTTACGGCCTTGCTGGGGCCTTCGGGCTGCGGCAAATCCACCTTGCTGCGCATTATTGCCGGGCTGGAAACCCCCGATCAGGGTCGTCTTTTGATCAATGGGCAGGACGCCACCTATATGGAGCCCGCCAAGCGTGGTTTGAGCATGGTGTTCCAATCCTACGCCCTGTTCCCGCATCTGAATGTGGCCGACAACATCTTGTTCGGTCTGCAAGTACGCCGTGCCGATCGTCAGCAGCAAAAAGAGCGTCTGCGTGAAGCCTTGGCGCTGACCAATCTGGAAGGTCTGGAAGAGCGCAAGCCCGGCCAGCTTTCGGGCGGGCAGCGGCAGCGTGTAGCCCTGGCGCGCAGCATTGTGTCGGGCCATCGAATCTGCCTGATGGACGAGCCGCTGTCGAACCTGGATGCCAAGCTGCGTCACACCGTGCGCCACGAAATCCGCGCTCTACAGCAACGCTTGGGTTTGACTGTGGTGTACGTCACCCACGACCAGACCGAAGCTATGGGCATGGCCGATCACGTGGTGCTGCTCAACGCTGGACACATCGAGCAGCAGGGTAGCGCGCAGGACTTGTATGGCCAGCCCAATAGCGTCTTTACCGCCGGTTTTATCGGCAGCCCTCCCATGATGATGATTCACAGCGACCACGTGCCCGTGGAGTTGTGGCCGTCGCGTCGTCAGTACGACCAGCCGCATCGGGTGCTGGTGGGCGTGCGCCCGGAGAACCTGAACTTGCGCGAAGCGGGCGAGCAGCATGTGGCTGCCACCGTGGTGCATCAGGAGTTTCAGGGGGCTGATGCCTATGTGTATGTGCAGCTCGATGACGGTCACACCCTGATCGTGCGCGCGCCACACAGCCGCAGCGTCGAGGCGGGCGCTCGCTGTGGTTTGAGCTGGGATCCCGTTCACGCTTTTTACTTTAACCAGGACAGCGGGGCTCGCCTGCCGTCTGCGGATGCTCTGACTGCTGCTCCTTTTGCTGTTCCTCCTGCTGTTCTTCCCTAAACGTACTGCGAGTCTACCCATGTTGAAGAATTGTCTGCTTGCCACTTCCAGCGCCCTGTTGATGGGCCTGGGCGCCAACGCCCATAGCGCGGTGGAATTGACCATGTATTACCCCATTGCCGTAGGGGGGCCGCTGACCGATGTGGTCGATGGAATGATCAAGGACTACCAGGCCCAAAACCCGGAAGTCAAAGTGAAAGCCGTGTACTCCGGCAACTACGACGAAACCCGTGTGCGTGCCTTGTCGGCCCTGCGTGCGGGCGAGCCGGTGCAGTTGTCTGTGCTGGGCGCATTGGACACCCATGATCTGGTGGAACAAGGTCTGGTTGAAGCCTTTAGCGATGTGGCTCAGGACGCCCCCAGCCAGGATTGGTTGAAAAGCTTTTACCCCGCCTTGATGGCTAACGGCACCTTGGAAGGCAAGGTCTGGGGCATTCCGTTCCAGCGCTCCACCATCGTCATGTTCTATAACAAGGACATGTTCCGTGAAGCGGGCCTGAATCCGGATCAAGCGCCCAAAACCTGGGACGAACTGGTGCAAACCGCCCAGAAGCTGACCAACGATCAGCACCACGGCCTGATGATCCCCTCGACGGGCTACCCCTACTGGATGCTCCAGGCCATGGCCTTGCAAAACGGCCGTCAGCTGATGAATGAAGAAGGGACTCAGGTTTATTTCAACGATCCCAAGTCGGTTGAAGCGCTGCAGTTCTTCCACGACCTGGCCTACAAGCACAAGGTCAGCCCCACCGGCACCATTGAATGGGGCACGCTGCGCCAGGCTTTTGTGCAGGGCAAGACCGCCATGATGTGGCACACCACGGGTAACCTGACAGCCGTCAAGAATGAAGCCAAGTTCGACTTTGGTGTTGCCATGCTGCCTGCCAAGGAAAAAGCGGCTTCGCCTACCGGCGGTGGCAACTTTTACCTGTTCAAGGGCGCTAACGACGAGCAGAAAAAAGCCGCTCTGGATTTCGTGCGCTGGATGACGGCTCCCGAACGTGCGGCTAAGTGGTCCATGGCTACGGGGTATGTCGGTGTCAGCCCTGCTGCCTACGAAACGCCTGCTCTGGTCGAGTACGCCAAAACGTTCCCGCAAGCTGTGGTCGCCCGCGATCAGCTGGCCGTGGCCTCGCCCGAATTTGCCACTTACGAGACAGCACGTGTACGCGAGCTGCTGTCCAACGCTGTGCAAGCTGTGCTGACCAATGCCAAGACGCCCAAGGCCGCTTTGGATGAAGCCCAGGCTGCCGCAGATCGTCTGCTGCGTCCTTTCAACTAAGCAGGTGCAGGAATGGCTGAACCATTGCGTGTGCTGCGTAAAGAGTGGGTATTTGCGTACCTCTTGTTAACGCCGCTGTTTGTGCTGCTAAGCGTGTTTGCCTTTATCCCGGCGCTGCACACGTTTTGGTCCAGCTTGTTGAGTAAAGGCACGGCGCGTCGTCCGGCCCAGTTTGTGGGCATGGACAACTACGATGCCATGCTGGCTGACCCGACGTTCTGGCTGGTTATGAAGAACAATCTTTGGTATGCCGCCATTGTGATTCCGGTGTCCATGGCCCTGGCCTTGTTGATGGCCTTGTGGGCCAACCGGGCCATGAGCATGCGGGCCTGGGTGCGTTGTGCCTACTTCACCCCCACCATGCTGCCCATGATTGCCGCCGCCAATCTATGGCTGTTTTTCTACACACCGGATCTGGGCTTGCTGGATCAGATTGCCAAGCTGTTTGGCGCTGGGGCCACCAACTGGCTGGGCCAGCCGCAAACCGCCTTGGGCGCGGTCATGGTGGTGACGATCTGGAAAGAGGCCGGTTTTTTCATGATCTTTTATCTGGCGGCCTTGCAAACCATCCCGCCCGAGCTGCGCGATGCTGCCCGCCTGGAAGGCGCGACCCGTTGGCAGTATGGCCGCCGTGTGCTCTTGCCCTTGCTGGCACCCACGACCCTGTTCATCTTGATCAATGCGCTGATCAACTCGGTCAAGCTGGTTGATCACCTGTTTATCTTGACCAAGGGTGGTCCCAATAATGCCTCCAAGCTGATGCTGTACTGGATCTGGGAAACCGCCTTTGCCTATATGGATACGCCTAGTGCCGCTGTGTTGACGGTAGTGCTTTTGCTGGGGCTGGGTGCGGTCGCTATCTTTCAATTCCGCTACGCTGAACGACGCGTGCACTACCAGTGATGAACATGGACACTGTTTTGACTGCTCCGGGCCGCAGCTTGCGTTTGCCATCCCTGGATACGGTGGGGGCACATGCGCTGGCCCTGCTGTGGATTGCCCCTTTGCTATACGCCTGCTGGGCTGCATTTCGCGACCCGTCTGCCGCCTTGAGTTTTGACTGGAGCGCAGGCTGGACCGTTAGCAATTTTGCAGCCGCCTGGGACCGTGCGCCCTGGTTGCGCTACATCTTCAACACCACCGTGCTGGTGCTGACCATTCTGGTCGGGCAGTTTGTGCTGTGCACCCTGGCCGCTTATGCCTTTGCCCGCTTTCGTTTCTTTGGCAGCCAGTTTCTGTTCATGCTGTTGCTTTTGCAGTTGTTCATCCTGCCTGAAGTGCTGATTGTGGAGAACTACCGCATGGTGGCCTTGCTGGGCTGGACGGACACGGTCTGGGGCATGGGTGTGCCCTATATGGCCAGTGCCTTTGGCGTGTTCTTGTTACGCCAGGCTTTCAAGCAAGTGCCGCGTGAACTGGAGGATGCGGCGCGACTGGAAGGATGCAGCCGCCTGGGTGTGCTCTGGCGTGTGTACGTGCCGTTGGTCAAGCCTGTGTATCTGGCTTATGCCTTGGTGTCGGTGTCTACGCACTGGAACAATTTTCTATGGCCCTTGGTGATCAGCAGCTCTGACCATACCCGTCCTTTGACCGTAGGTTTATCCCTGTTTGGCGCACCGGAAAGCGGGGTCAGTATCTCCCTGATCAGTGCCGCTACATTAATGACTATCTTGCCGCTTTTGTTGGGCTTTTTGCTGTTTCAAAAGCAGTTCATGCAGGCCTTTTTACGCGCCGGCATTCGTTAAGGAATTCTGATGAAGATCATCCAGTTTTCGGACCTGCACATTACCCCGCCCGATGGCCTGTTGTTTGGCTCGGACCCTCTGGATCGCTTGCGTAGCTGTGTACAGCACGTCAATCGTCATCATGCCGATGCAGACTTGTGCGTGCTGACGGGCGACCTGACCCATGCCGGTCATCCACGCGCATACGAGCGCCTGCGTGAAGGCTTGCAGGATTTGATTCCGCCTGTACGTTTGATGATGGGCAACCACGACAGCCGCAGCGCTTTTCACAGTGTATTTCCGCAGATCTCGACCGATTTACCCGGCTTTGTACAGCATGCCGAGACCCTGGGCGACTGGCGCCTGATCTACCTGGATACCTTGGAGGACGGCTATACCAACGGCTATTTGTGTACGCGGCGTCTGCAATGGTTGCAGCAGGAGCTGGCCGCGCATAGTGGCCCGGTGATGCTGTTTTCGCATCATCCTTTGCCGGCCCTGCAATACCCGTCCATGGATTGGCTGCGTTTGAGCAATGCCCCGGATTTATTGCCTTTGCTCAAGGCTCATCCCGCGCCCGTGCATTTGTTCTCCGGCCACGTGCATCGCTGCGCCAGTGGCGTGTGGAACGGCCTGCATTTTGTGACGGTCAATGGCACCAACCATCAGCACGAACTGGATCTGGAGCGCGAGGGGGCCGCAACATCGACTTTCGAGCCTGCCAGTTACGCGCTTATCTTGCCCAACGCAGATGGTTTGACGGTGCATTTTCAGCCCTTTGGCTACGAGGAATTGCGCTTTCCGTATACGGGGGACTTGAGTGCCCTGAAGTGCGTGTAAGCCTTCCGGGTTCAGCAACGCTGGCACAAGGCGGTAGCGATCAGCAAACCCGCAGTGGCCCCCGCGGCCTGGATTATTTTCCAGGTTACGGGGGCTGTTTGCCTGGTAGCCGCTTTCACGTGATTAGAAGGAATAACGCAGGTTCAGCATGGCATTACGCGGTGCGCCGTAATAGCCGGTGTAGAAGGTCTGATCCAGCGCACTCAGGTACTTGCGGTTGAATAGATTGTTGACGTTCAAGGTGGCCGTCAATTGCTTGCTGAAGTCGTAGCGGCCCATCAGGTTGACGACGGCGTAGCTGCTTTGTTCTCCGGTGACAGTCTTGCCCAAATCCCACGGTGTGGCGGTGAAATGGATCTGGCTTTGCCAGTTCACACCACCCCCAATCGTCAGGCGATTCCAGCTGCCGGGCAGGCGATACGTGGTCCACAGCTTGGCCATATGGCGTGGCACCAGGGTTTTGATGCGCTCGCCCTGGGCGTCTTTGGTCTGGCTGTAGGTGTAGCTAAAGGCCATGTTCCAGCCATCGAGCAGCTCGCCCGTCACTTCCATATCCAGGCCCTGGGTCTTGGCGCCTTTGACCGCCGTGTAGGCCGCTTCGCGCTCGGTACCCGGCACGATAAAGCCACTGTCGGCCACGGCCAGATTGTCCTGGCGGATTTCGTACAGCGCAATGCTGCTGTTCACGCGGCCGTCCAGCATTTCGCTTTTCAGACCGATCTCATAGTTATTACCTTTGCGCGGGTCCAGAAAGTTGCCGCTACGGTCGCGATAGCTTTGTGGCTTGAAGATGCTGGTGTAGCTGGCGTAGATCGAATGCTCTTCATTCAGGTCGTACACAATGCCGGCATACGGGGTGAAGACATTGTCTTCGTGCATGGTTTTCAGGCTGTTAAAGCGCTGCATACTAGGGTCAGGATAGCTTTGGGAAAGACTGTAGCGGTAATTGCTGAGGCGCCCCCCCAAAATGACAGCCAGCTTGTCGCTGGGTTTCAGGCGTAGCGCCGAATACCCACCGTACTGTTTGACAGTCAGGTCATAGTCAAACAGCTTTTCTCCAGTCGTATTGGGTAAAGCCGGGTTGTTGTTCCAGTTGTGGAGATTGATGGAGGTGCCTTCGATATCGTCGTCCATGGTGTCATGGCGATTTTTGTAGCGCGACGAATTAAAGCCGACGATCAGTTCGTGGTCCTGTCCAAATAGTTGAAAAGGCCCTTTTGCGTGAATATCAAAACTGGTTTGATACTGTGTGGCATCTGAAACACCTCCGTAAAGCTGCACGCCGTCGCCCGTTTCACGGTTGGGATAGCCCCAGGAAGCATCCGCGCTTTTCCCGCTTCGACGGGCTTTCAGGTAATTCAGGGACATGGCCAGTGACCAGTCTGCCCCCAGTTGCTGGTCCAGTTTCACAAAGGTGTTGTGAGACTCCAGTGTATTGGTGTTCCAACGAGCCCCTGCATTGGTGGAAATATCAAAGTCGGTCTGTTCGCCGGTGTCGTAGAACAAAGGAAAGCCGGAGCCAGAGGAGCCGCGCGGATCATTTTTTTGATAATCCATCCCCAAGGTGACAAGCGTGGTGTCCGTAATGTCGGCCTCAAGTATGCCGTAGACCACATCTTTTTTTGTTGTGAAGTAGTCCATATAGCTGTTGCCTTCCTGATGGGCTCCAACCAGACGGCCACGCAGGCTGCCGTTCTCGTTAATCGGGCCGCCCAGGTCCACTTGAGCCCGCATCTGATCCCATGACCCGTAGCTCACTTCGGCATGGCCCTGAAAATCGGCTGTTGGACGTTTACGGACCATATTGACGACGCCAGATGGGTCGCCTGCGCCGGTCAATAGACCAGAGGCACCACGCAGCACTTCCACCCGGTCATAAATCGCCATATCCGCCAGCCCCTGGGGAATGTTCTGGCTGACGATATCGGACAAGGTGGACAGGCCGTCCAGCTGATAGTTGTCGATAGCATAGCCACGCGAGTAGATGGTGTAGCGGTCGCTGCCTATGTGCTGGATGGAAATACCGGGCGCTTGCTGCAGCACGCTGCCGATATTGTCCAGTGACTGGTCCTCAATACGCTGGCGCGTCATGAAACTGACAGTTTGTGGTGTTTCGCGTAGCGTCATGTTCAGCCTGGTGGCCGTGGTGGTCGCGCCGTGGCTGGCATAGGTCTGGCTGCCTTCCGTCACGGGCAGGCGACGGCCCACGACGCGCACCGGGTCCAGCATGGTGGCGTCCGTATTGGGGCGTGAGAGAGTAATGGTGTTGTTCTCGCGCCGGTATTCCAGGCCAGAGCCTTGCAGCAGACTGCGTAGCGCGTCTTCCGGGCGCATGCGGCCCTGAATCGGTGTCGTGCTCAGACCTTGCACTAGCGAAGGCGAGAAAAACACCTGCAGCTGGGTTTGCTCGGCCAGCTTTAGCAGCGCTTCGGACAAGGGCTGGGCGGGAATGTGGATAGGGACAGGATTGTCTTGGGCTAGGGCAGGGGTGCTGGCACTGGCCACCATTAAAGCTAGCAGGACGGGGCGCAGGCGGGGTAGGAAAGCGGTTCGGTTCACGGTGCAGATTCAGGGTAGGGGCGGGCAGGGCGACGCCCGGATTCAGAGATATTCATCAAACGCGATGTTGAGGAACGCTGAATCTAAATACGAGTCAGTCTTACTAAACCCCTCAGCCTGAATCGATTTATTTGAAACTAATTGTAATTACGGGCCGCTGCTCAGCAGTACACTGCCATCGTCTTGTGTCTTGGCCTGCAGTGGCAGGATCTGTTGCAGGGCTTGAAGCACGGCACTTTGTTCGTCCAGCAGGAAAGACGCTGTGACACGCTGCTGGCCGATTCTGGCGTCAGCGATGCGGATGGGATGCTCGCGATAGCGGTTGATTTCAGCAACGACTTCGGACAAGGACAGGTCCCGCACAATCAGGCGTCCTTGCCGCCAGGCGGTGGCAGCGGCCACATCGACCTCGGGCTGAATACTGAGCCCATCTTGAACGGACACTGTGGCGCCAGAACCGGCGGCCAGATACCGGGTCTGGCGGTTCCACCAGTGCCCGCTGGACACCTCCACACTGCCGCTTTCGACCAGCACTTTGACTTGCTCGGCATCACGGCGAACCGTAAAGCTGGTGCCGGTAACGCGCACCACCGTATTGCCTGCTCTGACGATGAAAGGGCGTTGTGGGCTGGATGCTACCGCGCACATCACTTCGCCCTGAATCAGATCCAGATGACGGCTGTCTTCATAAAACCGCAGCTCGGCTTGGGTGGCGGTATTCAGCTCCAGGCTGGAGCCGTCCGGCAGAGGAACCCAGCGGCGCTCGCCCACACGTGTTTGCAGGCTAGCGGCGTAAACAGCCTGGGGGCTGAGTAGTAGGCCTGCCACACCGGCAGAGCCCGCGACAGCGACCAGGGCGCCGGTATTACGGATCAGTTTGCGGCGGCGCAGATCGGGCCGCTGGGGCACTTTGCCGCCATACAGCAGCTTGACCAAATCCTTGTCTAGCGTGCTGGCCAGGGAGCTTAACTGCTCCACCGCCATAAATTCGCGCTCGTTTTCCGGGTCTGCCTGCAACCATTCCTCCAGCGCTTGCTCGTCAGCCGGGCTGAAGCGGCCCGAATGCAGGCGGGCCGACCATTGGGCGGCGGCTTCCGCAGGGGAGGTGGCATCACTGGGGTAGAAAGGGGCTTCAGAACTCATCGCGCAGGCGCTCGCGGATAAACTGGCTGGCCAGCGCAATATAACGCTCCACGCTGGCAATGGACAGTTTCAGATGACGGGCAATTTCAGGCTGGGTCCAGCCTTCGATGCGATTCAAGACAAAAGCCCGTCGGTGATTCAAAGGCAACGCTTCCAGGGCCGCAACCAGGGCGTGGCGCACTTGCTCCGCACTGGCATGGGCATCGGCACCGTCGGTGATGGGGTGGGCGTCTTCACGCAGATCGTCCCAGGCCAGGTGCTGGAAGCGGCTGTTGCGACGCCACAGATCAATGGCCCGATGGCGCGCGGACTTGTACAGAAAGTTGCGGGCATGGGCCGCTGTCAGTGTTTTCTGATCTTTTCGAAGCAGGGCCTCTACCGCATCATGGGCGACGTCTTCCGCGTCCGCAGCGCCGCCAAAGCGGCGCAGGCAGGACTGCATGAACTCGCCATAATAGGCCAGCCAGCTTTTGCGGGAGAGGTCCGAATTGGACATGGGGGCAGGGAGCTTGAATGACAAAAAGCAAATTATTGCAAATAGTTCTCATTAACTCAATGGCGCTTTATTCAGGCCCTATCGGGGCGTGAGGCCAGCTTGCAACGTCGATCCGGAACTTGCACCGAAAAATCGTCATGTCCGGCGAAAAGCTTTGTTGTTTCATACAAGATCGTTATACTTGCGAACTATCAGGGGGAGTAGCTTACTTTCCGGCGCATCGTCATCACGGCAATCTGTGTTTTTTGCACATGTTCCCGGTGCCCGGGCAACCTTAGGGTTGCAAGCAAGACCTTGCCATTAAAGGGCAAGGTGTATCCTCTAAAAGCGATATGGCCTGCGTCCTTAATGGATCAGGCCATTTTTGTTTTGTACACGAGTCGTCATTTTCTTGTTGTACAGTCATGCAAGATGGTCGTCAGCTTTCAATCAAACAATATGAAAAGGCGGTCTTACACATGATGGAGTTTTTGCAAACAATGAGTTGGGCGGCAGTATTTCAGATCATCCTGATCGATATATTGCTGGGGGGCGATAACGCCGTGGTTATCGCATTGGCTTGCCGTAACTTGCCTGCCAAACAACGTGTCAAAGGTATTTTGTGGGGTACGGCCGGTGCCATTGGCCTGCGCGTTGTCCTGATTGCCTTTGCCCTGACCTTGCTGGCCGTGCCTTACCTGAAAGTGGTCGGTGCCCTGTTGCTGGTCTGGATTGGTGTGAAACTGCTGATCCCTGAAGATGATGGCCACGGTAATGTGGAAGGCAGTGCCACCCTGTGGAAAGCCGTTAAAACCATCATCATTGCCGACTTTGTGATGAGCTTGGATAACGTGATCGCCATTGCCGGTGCGGCTCAAACTGCTGATCCGGATCATCAGATCGGTCTGGTTGTCTTTGGTCTGGTCGTAAGTGTGCCTATCATTATCTGGGGCAGCACCCTGGTTCTGAAGCTGATCGATCGCTTCCCTATCGTGGTGACCTTAGGCGCCGCGCTGCTGGGCTGGATTGCCGGTGGCATGATCGTGACCGACGTGAAGTTCATCGAGTTCTTTGGTGAAGCCTCCACCAGCACCAAGCTGATTGCTGAAGTGGTGGGTGCCTTGCTGATCGTTGCCCTGGGTCATGGCATTGCCGCGACCAAGCGCAAGAAAGCTGCCCAGGCCTGAAATTGAAACAGCAGGTGTAGAACCGGCGCCGGGGGCTTCGCTTCCGGCATGGTTCTGGGTTAAGCTCAAACGATTTTCTAAAAAAGGAGTACACCATGGCACAAGCCTCCGCACGCCACATTCTGGTCAGCACCGAAGAGAAAGCGAACGAACTGAAAGCCGCTATCGAAGGTGGTTCTGACTTTGCTCAGGTGGCCAAGGAAAATTCCAGCTGCCCATCGGCCCGCATGGGCGGTGAGCTGGGAACATTTGGCCGTGGCCAAATGGTGCCCGAGTTCGATCAGGTTGTGTTCAGCGCCCCCGTTGGCGTTGTGCAAGGCCCCGTCAAGACTCAGTTCGGCTACCACCTGGTAGAAGTGACTGCACGTCAGGACTGATACGATCAGGCCAATAAAAAACCCGCTTCGGCGGGTTTTTTATTGCATGCTGATCTGGTGACTGGTGGTTGGGGGTAGGGCCGGGCGGTGGCTGCTTACAGAAACTAAAGCTTTGATTATCAGGGCTTATACATAAAAAGCCTGGACATTTTCCTGCAAGCTGCGCAGTATGCCAGCCATACCGGCTAACGGCCTTGTCGCCGTGTTGTTCGCTTACCGTGAGCGAACCAGCCTATTCTTATAAAGAAATCCGATGAAACGCACCGATATGGAAAAACTCAGCGCCGTCAAACTGCTGAGCAATGTAAAAAAAGCGGGTACGCCACAACGCTTTGCAGGTGACTCCGCCGTGGCCGATCGGCGCGAACAACGTCGTCTGGATCAGGCTGCTGGCCTGGTGTCCTTTCCCGTCAAGCTGACCCAGCCTGTTATTGATGCCGTGCGTGCTCGCGCTACCGAGCAAGGCGTCTCGACCAATGAGGTCATTGATCGGCTGCTAGCTCAAACTCTGGGCCTGTAACCCATGCAGATTTGGGTCGATGCGGACGCTTGTCCCGTAGTCATCAAAGAGATTCTGTACCGCGCCGGGCAGCGCTGGAGTCGCCATGTGATCCTGGTGGCGAATCAGATGCTGCGCACCCCGCCATCGCCCTGGTTGAGGGCGGTGCAGGTGGCACGGGGCTTTGACGTGGCGGACGACTACATCGTCCAGCACGCCAGCGTGGGAGATCTGGTGATTACTGCCGATATCCCTTTGGCTGCCCAGGTGCTGGAGCGTAAAGCCCTGGTCCTGACCCCCAGGGGCGAACGCCTGGACGCCAACAGCATAGGCGAGCGCCTGGCCATGCGCGACATGATGGAAGAGCTGCGCAGCACCGGCGTAGATATCGGAGGCCCAGCCCCCTTTAGCCAGGCCGACCGGCGCGAGTTTGCCAATGCACTGGACCGCCTGATGATGAGCCTGAAAACGGCTGCGAGATAATAAACAGACTTGCCATCCCCCCGGTCCTTGTGTGAGTCTGTCGCTGGATTGAAATTTTTAAAGTGAAGTCCGTAATGACAGACCCAAAACGCCCCTTGATGAATTTGACTGGCCTGAACGAGGCCGTCGCCCAGTTCGCCCGCGAGCGTGAATGGGACCAGTTTCATAGCCCCAAAAACCTGGCCATGGCGCTGACCAACGAAGTGGGCGAGCTGATCGAAATCTTCCAATGGCTGACAGAAGACCAGTCCCGCGAAGCAGGCACAGATCCGAAAACCGCTGAAGCCGTGCGTGATGAACTGGCCGATGTGCAAATCTACCTGAGCCGTCTGGCCTTCGTTCTGGGTGTGGACATGAATGAGGCTGTTACCAACAAGCTGGTGAAAAACGCCCGGAAATACCCTGCTGATAAGGTGCGGGGGACGAACAAGAAATATACGGAGTTGTAAAAGGGGCTAGGGATTACAGCTCCCCCAGCATTTCCTCTACAAACAGCTCCATCCGCGCGTGTCGCTCACGAGCGATTTCTTGCCCCCGTTCAGTCTGAAAACCCTCGGCCAATTTGAACAATTTGGCCGGGAAGTGATCCAGCGCGTAGCGCTTGTCATCCAGAGGACGACTCTCTGCTTTTGGATCTTCCGGTTCATACAGGCTGGAGCCCATTCGCCCCGCTGTATAGAAGCAGCGAGCTATCCCTAAAGCACCAATGGCATCCAGACGATCCGCATCCTGCAAAATGCGGGCTTCCAGACTGACGGGCGGGATGTTCGCTGAAAAGCTGTGGCTTTGAATTGCTTGGCCCACGGCTTCACAGTCCTGCTCTGACCATCCCTGCCTGGCCAGAATGTGTCTTGCCTGCTCCGCCGACAGGGTGGAAGCACGAGAGCGCAATGGCGAATTCTTCTCTACCGCCACGCAGTCGTGCAGCACCGTTGCTGCCAGCAAAATCCGCAGATCCCCACCTTCTTTTTCCTGAATCGCACAGACGTTCTTCCAGACGCGCTGCAAGTGCGTTTGGTCGTGGGAGCCGTCGTTGTGACTGGTGCTGCTGTGGGGCAGGAGTTGGGCGGCAAGCTTTTCAAAGGGGGGGAACAGGCTGGACATGGCTATGGTTTGCTGTAGATGGTGCAACAGCATAACGCGAAGCAGCAGGGGCAGGACAGGTTCAAGAAAAAGGGCTGCCAGTGGCAGCCCTGAAGGTGAGTTGAAGCTTTTGGAGTTAGAAGTTGCTCAGCCCCAGATCACTGACCGAGTCGGCCCAATAGTTCAACTGCTTATCCACATAGACCGTGAATTCGGCCGGGCTATTGGTGACCAGGGTTGCGCCGTTCCCTTCCCAGATTTCCTTGATCTTGTCGGTATTCAAGGCACGGTGAATGCTGTCTGCCACGCCTTGTACGGTGGCATCCGGTACATCTCCTTGCATGAAAATCCCGTACCAGGTCTGGGCACTGATCTCATCCATGCCCAGTTCTTTCAGAGTGGGAACATCTGGCAAGGCAGGAGCGCGTTCCGGGCTGGATACGGCCAGGGCGCGCAGGCGGCCATTGCGTATCTGTGCCACGGCCGACGGCATGGTCTCGAACATGAAGTCCACTTGATCGCCACTGATCAGCGCCATGACAGCCGGGCCGCTGCCTTTGTAATGCACGGCGGTCATGGTGGTGCCGGATTTTTTTTCCAGCTTGCCGGCCATCAGATGCAGCATGGTGGCTACGCCACTGGTGCCATAGTTCACGCCAGCCCCTTGCTTGGCGGCGGCCAGCAGGTCGTCCACGCTGTGATAGGGCGAATTGGCGTTCACCACCAGCACATTGGGCATGGCGGCAATCAGGGTGACGGCTTTCAGGTCTTTGCGGGTGTCGTAGGGGAAGTTCTTCAACACGGCAGGCGCAATCATGTGATGCACGGCACCGAACAAGAGCTGATTGTCTGCGGGGCTGGAGTTGGCCACCATGCTGGCACCCAGCACGCCGCCTACGCCTCCTTTATTTTCTACAACAACGGTTTGACCTATTTCATTGCCCAGAGCTTCGGCCAGGGGACGAGCCAGGGTGTCGCCCGAACCACCCGCGGCAGAAGGGACGATCAGTCGCACCGGGCGTTCGGCCCAGGCGGGGGGAGCTGCCCAGCTTTGGGGCGCGGCAGCAAAGATAAAACTGAGGGCAAGTACAACACGGGACCAGGGTTTCATGTTTTTTTACCTCCTCGGTAGTCGTCGGTTTCAGCCTTTGCCGGAGCCCAGGCTGCCGGGGTTGCTGCGCAGCTTGTCGATTTGATCTTGTCGTGGTGTCAGCCCCAGGCCGGGGGCTTCGGGCATGCCCAGCCAGCCTTGTTCGGGCTGAGGCAGGCCGGTGTAGATTTCGGCCATCATGGCGCTGGCCGCCAGATGCCATTCCACATCGCCGCCATTTAACAAACCACAGTGCAGGTGACCGTTGTGAGAGGGGAAGGCCCCGCCATTGGCGACGGACGCGTTAAAGCTTTCTGCCAGGGCGAAGATCTTGCGGGACTGAGTGAAACCGCCGGAGATCAGCACGTTGGGCTGCAGAATATCGACAGCCTGTTGCATCAGCAGATCCCGGAAACGATAGGACTGGCCTTCGTTCTGGCCAGCGGCAATGGTGATACCTGTGCTTTGACGCAGCTCGCGCAAGCGGCCTGTGTCGTTCTGGGTGATGGGTTCTTCAAAAAAGCCGACGTCCAGATCGCGGGCATGGCGGGCGATGGCTTTGGCGTGCACATAGTCCAGGCTGCAATTGCCGTCGATGTACAGCGGAATGTCGGCGGGGATGGCCTCTCGTACCAGGCTCATGCGGCGCATGTCCTGGCGGATCAGGTCGGCCAGGGGACGGGGTTCGTCGCGACGTTGCAAGCCATGATGGCCTACCACCATCTTCAAGCCCTTGAAGCCTTGATCCACGCAGTCGCGCGCAACTTTAACCAACTCTTCTTCGCCCAGGAAAGCAAAGCCGAAGGTCGCGTAGGCAGGGACTTTTTCACGGGCACCGCCCAGCAGTTTCCATACGGGCAGACCCAGGGCTTTACCCTTGATGTCCCACAAGGCAATGTCCAACGCAGAGATAGCGTGCATGGCATAGCCCGTCTGGCCACGAGGGCACACGTTCCAGTACATGCGATCCCACAGGCGCTCGGTGTTCAAGGGGTCTTGCCCGATCAGGTCGCTGGCCAGAATATCGTTGATGGTACTGGCAACAGGGTGCTCTTCGGTAATGGCGCTCAATCCATAGCCGGTGATGCCTTCATCGGTCTCGATTTCCACATGGCAGATGGCCAGGTTGGTGGGTTTTTGGATGCCCGCGCTATCGAACTTGAAAGGCACGTTCAAGGGAATGGCGCGTACTGCCGTGATCTTCATTTTCCTGTCTCCTTGCATTTTTTTGAATGCGTTTGCATGTAATTGTTTTAGGTTTATAGCGTTTTGTTGCAAGGGTGATCAATGGTGTAAACCCTTGATTTTATTGATATATAAAAGAGCAATCTGATATATCAAAAAGGGTTTTCAGAGTTATTGCTCAGCCTTTTAGCTGAGGGTTTTCAGCATTGAGGGATGTTTTGGCAGACGAGGATGTAGCCGTTTTGTGCGGTTTTTAAAAGCAGTCCAAGGGCTTGCTGCATAGCTCGCTAAAGCGGCAGGAAAAGGAGGCAAGCAAGAGCTGGTTTTTAGTCTTTGTGCAGATCGCCGTGAAACGCTGTCGATAGACTCATCGAAGCGCGATCCATAAGAAAGCCCTGCCAAGCAGGGCAGCTTGGCAGGGCTTTTTCTGTGTCACGCAGTACGAGCCGGGGGCGGTCTATTTGCCCCGTAGCAACTGCATCTGACGACGATCTTTCTTGGTCGGACGCCCGGCATCAAAGTCCAGCGCAGGCTCGGGTGCGAGACGGCGTTGTTCGGCGGCTTGCGCGCGTCGTGTGCTGCTTTCTTCCGTCTCTTGATACAGCTGGCGAGCAACCGGCGCGGGGCCACGTACGCCGCTTAAGGCGGTGACGTGAACCTCCATGGCAGGAGTTTCCTTGCGCAGGGTAATCACATCACCGATTGAGACTTCGCGGGCAGGCTTGGTGCTTTGCTGATTCAGCAAAACCCGCCCTTTGGTGATCTCCTCGGAAGCCAGGCTGCGCGTCTTGTAAAAGCGCGCTGCCCAGAGCCATTTATCCAGTCGTAATTTGTCCATGCGCTATTGTAAATCCAGTCTGCAAAAGCTGGGCTTAATGCAGTTCCACCGCAGCGGCAGGAGCAGCCTGTACACGAGGCAAACGCAGACGCAGCAGCAGAACCAGACTGAAGACGGCCAGCAATCCAGCCCAGAACATGACGCGGTGAAAGCCGTCTGCCCAGGCGTGCTGGATGGCTTGCATCCAGAACAAGGAATCTGCTGAGGCAGGCAGATTCACCTGACCGGAGCTGATAATTTGTTGTGCCTGTTCCAGCATGGGATTGACCGGATCAAGACGACTGGACAGGGAGCTGACTGCTCCTTGGCTCATCAAGGAAGCCAGCAGGGCAACACCCAAGGTCATGCCGGTTTGGCGAATGGCATTGGTGGTGGCTGATGCCATGCCGGAACGCTCACGCGGCACCAGATTCATGACCAAGGTACTGCACGCCGGCACCGACAAACCCATGCCAACGCCTAGTACGGCCAAGGCGAAACCAGCCATCCAGTAGGAAGCGCCGGGTTGCAGCAACATCATCAACCAGGAACCGGCTGCCATCAGGCCAAAGCCCACAGTCAGGATCAGCTTCAATCCAAAGCGCTGGCCCAAGGCCCCAAAACGGGAGGCCAGCACAGCCATGCCAATGAACTGGGGAGCCAGCCCCCAGCCGGTTTGGGTGGCACTCCAGCCCAGGGCGTTCTGGAAGAACAGGGACAGGAAAAACACATTGCTATAGGCGGCAAAGCCCAGCACAAAGGAGGCGATATTGGCAGTGCTGAAGCGGTAGTCCCGAAACAGACTCAGAGGCAGCAAGGGGCGGGCGACACGGGTTTGGGCATAGATAAACGCCACGAAGGTGAGCGCGGCCACGCCCAGGGAATGAATCGTCTCGGTAGCGTGCCAGCCTTGCTCACCCGCGCAGATCAGGCCATAGGTCAGGGAGCCAAGCCAGATAACGCTAAGCAACTGGCCGATAGGGTCGAAAGCTGCGTGTTCGGGATTGGCCGACTCCTGCATACCCCACATGCCCAAGCCCAGGGTCAGCAGGCCCAGTGGCAGATTCAGGCTGAAGATCGAAGGCCAGTCGGCTACATCGACCAGCACACCGCCCAGAATCGGGCCCAGTACCAAAGCCAGGGCGCTGAAGGAAGACCAGCCGCCAATGACGCGGGCACGCTGGGCCGGGTCTGGAAAGGCGTGGGTCAGGATCGACAGGGCTCCAGGAATAAGTAAAGCCCCGGCCATGCCTTGCACGACACGACCCCAGAGCAGGGCGCTTAGTGAACCGGCCAAGGCGCACATCATGGAGCCGACGGTGAAGGCCAGCACGCCCAGCAACCAGCTTTTCTTGCGTCCGTAGCGATCCCCCAGTAGCCCGGCAGACAACATGAAGGCGGACAGGCACAGCGCGTAGGAATCCACGATCCATTGCAGCCCGGCCATATCGGTTTGCAAGGCTTGTTGCATGCGTGGCAAGGCAAGATTCACGATGCTGATGTCCAGGGTGACCATGAAAGTCCCCAGGTAAATGGCGATGGTTAGAGCAAGTCGGCGAGTCATGATATTTGATAAATGAGAATTATTATCGACGACTATAAAATATTGACTGACTGTCAGTCAATGAAAAATAAACAGGCTGGCTAAAATAGCGCGGTGACACCCGACGAGGCACTTTGTCGGGGTTTTTCTGATACTTTGACATCCATGACCGCTGCCAAAACACCTCGTACCCAACCCTCTGAAGTTCGTCGCCGAGACTTATTGGAGGCGGCTGCCACCTTGTTTTTGCAACAAGGGTTTGATGCCACGCCGGTAGATGAAATTGTGTTGCGGGCGGGCATGTCCAAGGGCTTGTTCTATCACTACTTCAGCTCCAAGCAGGAGATTCTGGCTGCCCTGCGCGAGCAGTTCATCCAGCAGTTTCATGACCGGGTGCAGGGGGCGCTGGAGCAGGCGCCGGAAGATGATTGGGTGCAGCGTCTGGCCTGTTGGGTTCGCGCTTCGGTACAGGCGTACAGAGACACCCTGGAGATGCATGATCTGGTGTTTTCAGACCATATGCGCAGCAATTACCAGGGTGAACGCAACACGGTAACCGAGCCCTTGCACCGGATCCTGAGCGAAGGGCAGCAAGCGGGTGCCTGGTCTGTGGCCGACGTGGATTTGACCGCCTGGGTGATCTACCAGGGCATGCATGGCGCGGTCGACAATATGGGGTTGGAAACTGCAGAGCAGTGGGCCGTCATGGAGAACAATCTGGTGACTCTTTTTGTGTCTATGCTCGGGGCGACGCCGCCTCACCAAAATATGTAGGCTGTTCTAGTCGCACTGGATTTCTGCACTCAGCATACGCATAACTGGCCTTGTTCTGGTTTCTAAACAAGGCCAGTTGCTGGATGAGCAAAGGCTTAGCGGAACTGGAAGTGTTCCTTGTGCAAGGTCCAGGATTTTGCAGGCAGTGTTTGCTTGAGCTCACGTCGCAACTGTCGGCCCATTGCAGCCGGTCCACAGAACCAGATATGCAGAGGTTTGTCGGCTTGGTAATGCTGCAGCACCTCTTTGGGCGTCCAGC
This sequence comes from Alcaligenes phenolicus, assembly GCF_032063905.1. Classification (NCBI taxonomy): domain Bacteria; kingdom Pseudomonadati; phylum Pseudomonadota; class Betaproteobacteria; order Burkholderiales; family Alcaligenaceae; genus Alcaligenes; species Alcaligenes phenolicus. The sequence continues at coordinate 394,890 of NZ_DAMBOE010000002.1, read as the reverse complement.
GACGGCCATCGGCATAAATTTCCAGATTCACGTCCGGGTGCTCTTTGGCAGCCTTGCTCAAGGCCTGAGCCAATGGGTCAGTACTATGCTGACAGGCATATTGCAGATAGGCGTAGGGAGCGTGACCGTCCTGGTGTTCCTGGCTTAACCAGGATAGAAATGGCGTGGCCCCGACACCTGCACCCACCCAGATATAAATGCCCTTGTCATCGCGGTCCGGCTGAGTGAAGCGACCATAAGGGCCGTCCAGCTCAATGTTTTGGCCAACATGCAAACGCTCGGGCAGGCTGCGGGTCCAGTCGCCCAGCTGCTTGATATGAAAGCGCACAATCTGGTTGTCCTGATCCGCATCGGACAAGGTAAAGGGGTGAGACTCGGATTCACCCTTCAAACGTAAGAAAGCGAACTGCCCAGCCTGGTGACCTGGCCAGGATTGGTCCATGCGGCATTGCACCTCCAACACATCTCCTTGCGAAGTACAGGAGATCACGGTACCCGTGTGCGGATAGGCCGAACTCAAATTGCGTAATAGCTGGATGCCGGCTGCTGTTGTCCCGATCACCATGGTGATGGCCAGTGCCCAGCCGCCTATACCGCTCCAGTAAGCAGGGGGCGTCAGTACCACGCCATGGAAGATCAGGATCAAATAGGCCACCGGCATCAGGCGATGCAGGCTGTACCATTTTTTGTAGGAAATCGTGCGGTGCGCCAGGGTGATGATCAGCATCAGAATCAGCGCGTAAAACGTCCATTCACCGAGTGATTTTGCATAGGGCTTCAACAGGCTGACCCATTCAGGAACCGGGGTTTTGGCCAGACGGCCGCCCGTGCCGATCGCCGCCGAGATCAGACCTTTGGATTCCTTGCTGAGCCAATGGGCCAGACTGAGCAAAATGGCGATGATACCCAGCCATTTATGCAGCCTGTAGGCTTTGTCCATGCCGCCTAACCAGGGTTCCAGACGGCGGGGACGCAGGGCCAGAATCATGATGGCCGTCATGGTGCCCAGTGCCAGAATCCCGGTTAACAGCATGCCTTCTTGTCGGACCACCCACAGCATATCGCCCGGTGGCGAGGGGGCCAGCCACAGGGCTTCAACAGCCCAGATCAGAAAGAAAGTGGAGAGCAGCAGTAAGAGAGGGCGACGCATGGTCTTTTCCGGATTGTTTGAAAGAGCCGGGTGCTGCGTAGTCGCGATGTGATGAACGTACCGACGCAGCGCACCGGGAACACCTTGTTGATGTTAGTACGCTGCCAGGCCGTTTGCAGAGCCAATATTCAAGAGTGTTTTGAGAAAACTCAAAGCACTCCTAAATATTTGTTATTTAAAGCATTTGTTAATGATTCTGGTTGCTGTTTACTCTATTTTTGCTTGTTGCAGAGTAGTTCTTTTGATTGCTTTTCAGACCCGTCAAGCCGGGCAGATAAGCGATGCCAGATCCAGCAAAGCCGCGTCCTGGTGGGGCTGTCCGATCAGTTGCAAACCCAAGGGCAGTGGGCTGTTTTGACCGGGCGCGGGCAGGCTCAAGGTAGGCCAGCCCAACAAGGACCAAGGACGATTCAGTATCGAAGAGCCAGTGCTATCCAGCCCATAGGGAGCCGGGCCGGGAGCCGCTGGAGTCAGCAATGCGTCGAAATGGCCATAACGCTCCTGCCATTCTGTTTGCAATTGGCGACGGCGCGCCTGCCAGGCGTGGTAATCCGCCGCAGGCAATTCCAGGCCTTGTTTGATGGCTTGCACGGTAATGGGGCGCAGGGCATCCGGGCTGGCTTGCCAGACGGGCAGCAGGCTGCGGGCCATTTCATAAGCCATGATCTGGCCTTGCAGGATCAGCAGCTCTTTCAGTTGTGGGTCCGCAGGCAGACGCTCCAGGTGGGCGCCTTGTTGCTCCAGATGCTCACAGCCTTGTTCCAACGCGGCCAGTGCTGCGGGTGTGATCGGGCCCAGATCTTTGCCATCCAGCACGCCAATGCGCGGTGCTGTGGGGACTCGGCTATCAGGCAAGCCTTGCAGGACAGTGGCCACGCGGCGCAGCACGGACAAGTCCCGACTGAAGTAGCCGATCGTGTCCAGGCTGTCGCACAACAGGAAAAGACCGCTGCGATGCACCGCGCCAAAGCTGGGTTTGAAACCCAGAATGCCGGTAAACGCGGCGGGGCGCATCATGGAGCCTCCCGTTTGGGTGCCCAATGCAAAATCAACCATGCCAGCGGCTACGGCCGCTGCCGAACCACTGGAAGAACCGCCGGGCGTGTGCTCCAGGTTCAGTGGATTACGGGTGGGGCCGGGGGCTGCGTAGGCAAATTCGGCGGTGACGGTTTTGCCCAGGACAATGGCACCGGCCTGACGCAGCAGGGCGACACAAGCGGCGTCCCGCTCGGCGGGCAGCGCATTGGGGAAATGCGCGCCGTAGCACGTGGGCATGCCTTGAACATCCAGCACGTCTTTCACACCAAAGCTCAAACCCGCCAAGGGGCCAGTAAGATTGGTGCTGATACAGGTGGCCGGATCAGCTAGCCAGGACCAGGCCTGGATGGCCTGGTCCTGCGCAGCGAGAGGGGAAGGGTTTGCAGTCATAAGCGAGAACTGGCACTACTGAATCGAGATGTTCTGTGCCTTGATCAGCGCGGTCCAGCGTTTTGTTTCTTCTTTCACAAAAGCGGTAAATTCTTCAGGTGTGCCACCTACAACTTCCGCGCCTTGGGATTCCACAATCTGACGGTAGTCAGGGTCTTTCAGGGCATCGTTGACAGCCTTGTTCAGTTTTTCCAGTACATCAGCAGGCAAGCCGGCGGGTGCAACCACGCCAAACCAGTTCGATGCCACCAGATCCACGCCTTGCTCTTTGAAGGTGGGGGTATCAGGCATGGCTTTCAGACGCTCTTCCGAGGTCACACCCAGCACGCGCAGGCGTGGGTTGTCGATTTGCATGTGGGGCAGGAACAGACTGGCCAATTCCAGATAGAAGGAGATATTGCCGGCCAGCAAATCGTTCGATGCAGGAGCACCACCACGGTAAGGCACGTGTACGGCGTCAAAGCCGGAGGTGGCCTTGAACTGTTCAGTCAGCAAGTGCGAGGCACCGCCAGCGCCAGTCGAGGCGTAGTCGAGTTTTTCGGGGTTCTTCTTGCCGTCGGCGACCAGATCAGCCAGAGACTGGTAGGGCGAGTTGCTGTTCACACCCAGTGCCATGGCACCGCGTTCGATCAGGGCGATGGGCTGCAAATCCTGTTCAGGATCAAAAGGCAGGTTGCTGCCGTACAGCGCCTTGTTCACCGACATGGGGCCAAAGTTGCCCAGGCCGATGGTGTAGCCGTTGGGCTTGGCGCGCGCAATCATGCTGGTGCCGATATTGCCGCTGGCACCGGGCTTGTTTTCCACCACGATTGTCACGCCCAGGCTGTCGCTCATTTTTTGAGCCAGCATGCGCGAGCGGGTATCCGAGCTGCCACCTGCAGCGTAGGGCACCACAAACGTAATGGGCTGCGAAGGGTAAGCCGCGTCGGCCATGGCCGAACCGGAACCCAACAAAGTCAGTGTGAGCAGGCTACTCAGTAAAGGGGCGCGATGCTTGAATACCGTCATGTCTATCTCCTGCGTTGGGCCAATATTCGCAGTGACGTGCAGTATGGCCCTGTTTTTGATAAGTGTCAGGACGGATGGTAGTAAGAGCTAATTATGTTGTCTAATATTAAAAATAATCGTTATTGATCTTTTTTCTAACCTAATTGGCGGGCATATGCTGGACTCCAAATTAAGCGAGATGTTCTTGGTGGTGGCCGAAGAGCTGCACTTTGGCCGGGCAGCCCAGCGTTTGTTCATGACCCAGCCGCCCTTGAGTCAGGCCATACGCAGGCTGGAAGAGCAGGTAGGGGCGACCTTGTTTATCCGCACCACACGCACGGTGCAATTGACGGCGGCGGGAGCGGAGTTGCAGCGCCGCCTGCGCTTGATCGGCAACGAACTGGAGCAGACCTTGCAAGCGGTACAGCAAGTGCATAGAGGCGAGACTGGCATGTTGCGCATAGCCCTGACCCCCAGCAGCGCCTATGCGGGGGTATCCAAGCATTTGTATCGCTTTCGGCAGGATTTCCCGCAGGTGGATATACAGATCTACGAGATGAATTCCAGCGATATGCCCGCGGCTCTTTATGAACGCCGGGTAGATGTGGCCTTGATCCGGCCTTCTTTTGCCGTGCCCGATTTGAACCCGCAGCTGGTGGAGTCCGAACCCATGATGTTTGTCGTCAGGCGGGATGATCCACGTGCTCAGGAGCATAGTCAGGGGCTGACCTTGCACCAGGCTTTCTCTTACGAAATGGTGGCGTATTCGCGGCAGCAGTCGCGTTACTTTCATCTCTTGCAGCAGCGCATGTTGCAGCGCTCAGGCTGCCTGCCGCGCTTTGCACAGGAAAGCATGGTGCCCACGGTGCTGGTCATGGTTGAAGCGGGCATTGCTCCAGCTATTGTTCCCGCTTCCCTGGCGCGCTTGCGCACCGATACCTTGGAGTATCTGCCTTTGCTGGATGCAGACGATATTGCGGCCGAGCTGATGAGTGCTTATGTCTCGGACAATACCAACCCGGCCTTGGTGAATTTTCTGGCGGTGCTGGAGCAGAATCGCTCAAGCTGATTGACGGGCGGCCAACCATTCCCGCATGGATTGACCCGTGCGCTGCCGAAACAGGCGGGACAGGGCAGAGGGGTTGGCGTAGCCCAGATCCAGAGCAATACGTTTGGCAGACTGGCCTTGTGCCAGCCGCTGGCAGGCCAGCGACAGGCGCCATTGGGCCAGATAGTCTGCCGGTGTGTCGCCCACCCAGTGCTTGAATTGCACGGCAAAGGCGCTGCGCGACATCTTGGCTTCCTGTGCCAGTGATTGCACGGTCCAGTCCCGACCGGGATCGGCCTGAATAGCCAGCAGTGCGCGCGCGATGGGTGGGTGTGACAAACCTCGGAACAGGCCTACGGGAATCTCGCAACGATCAGGATGGTCAAACAGCCAGCGTAGCAATTGCAGCAACACGATCTCGAACAGACGGTCTGCCAGCAGGCGATGGCCGCAGCGCACGGACTCCGTTTCTGCAAAGAGCAGGCCCAGGGCCTGTTCAAGACCGGCCGCTTCTTCCAGCGGCACAATAATCAGATCGGGCAGGGAACGGGCCAAGGGATGATGTTCACCTCCGTCAAAATCCAGCGTTGCGCAGGTGAAATCCGAGCCTTCATTGGGCATATCGTAAAAGGCATGTTCCAGCGGACGGGGGTAAAACAGCAGGCTGGGGCGGTCAATGGTCAGGACTTCCGGCACGGGGTCGCGTGGATCGTGGCGCACGCTTAACTGGCCGCGTCGCAGAATGTGCAAGAAGGCCCGTCCGGGTTGGGCCGCAAAGCGGGTTACGCCACACAAAGAGCCGTTGTAGAACAAATGGGCCCGAACACGGAATTGTTCCAGCAAAAGGGAGAGGCGATCCAGGTTCATGAAAACATCCTCGTCTGGATGAAAAGGTAAGTTGTCGGGACTAATCTTATCCAATGATCTTGATCTTGGCGAGACACTATCCCTGCAAGCTTTTTCCGGCCACCCCGGCCCACTTCACCAGGAGATCATCATGTCCCGTCTTACATTGCCTGAAGTTGCCCAAGCTCCCGCCGCCAGCCAGCCTGCCTTGCAGGAAATTCAAAAAGCCTTTGGTGGCAGCGTGCCTGCCATGTTCCGTATGGTGTCCAATTCGCCCGCCGCCTTGCGCAGCATGTGGGGCTCTTTCGGTGCCTTTGCCGGTGGCAAGCTGGGTGCGAAATTGGGCGAGCAATTGGCGGTTGCCATTGCCGACCGTAATCGTTGCGAATACTGCCTGGCCGCTCACAATGTGCTGGGTGCCAATGCCGGTCTCAGCCCGGAGACGCTGGCTCAGGCCCAGCGTGGCCAGTCGGATGATCCACGTACCGCCGCCGCTTTGACATTTGTGCTCAAGCTGGTGGATCAGCGTGGGCAAGTCTCGGCCGCCGATGTACAAGCCGTGCGCGATGCTGGCTTTTCCGAGGGTGAGGTGGTGGAGCTGGTCGGTGTGACTGCCTTGAATCTGTTCACTAACTACATCAACAATGCGCTGGAGGTTCCAGTGGATTTCAAGGCTGTTGAACTGACTGCCTAAACACTGATGTTAAAGCCCGCTTGCTGATACGCAGGCGGGCTTTTTTGCGTCTGTTGTCTGCGTTTTATTTGGCTGATAAGGGGCCGGAATTAATGGCTGTCAGCGGCTGGTTCACATCAAAAAAGCGCGCATCAATGTCGGTGATGCCAAAGCTGTTGAGCCGTTTGCTGTGCATGTCCAGATAAGCCTGCGCGCTGGCTTTATCGTTGAACAGATACACGCCGCCTGCTTTGGACTGCTCTTTATTTTCCGTCCAGATTTTCCAGATCAAGCCAGGTTCCAGGCAGATGGACTGCGCCAGTTCTTGCATGGCTTCGCTCATCTCTGAACCCCAAGGGCCGAGGTAAGGAAAATCAACATACAGCAGGGTGCTCATGATCGGCTCCATATCAAAATACGTGTCGAACATCATACCTTGATGTTTGAATTGTCCAGTACTGTCTCTTATTTGTCATGGGACGTTGAAAGGCCCGTGATTGGCTGGCCTCCCCCTTGAAGGGGGCGTATAGTTTTTCTTTTGCTATTTGCTGGTGGAAGCCCTCATGTCCTGGACCGCTTTGTTGTTGGTGGTGTGTGCTGCGTTCATTCATGCGGGTTGGAACTTGCTCTCTAAACGGGCGGCGATGGCAGGGGCGCATTTTGTATTCGCCTATTCCTTTTTTGCCATTCTGTTTTATTTCCCCATCACGCTGTGGGTGGTCTTTACGCAAGGCAATATGCCCTGGACCAGCGAGACCATTACCTGTTTGGTGCTTAGTGCCTTGCTGCACATGTGCTATAGCCTGAGTTTGCAAAAAGGCTATCAGGTTGCAGACCTGTCAGTGGTATATCCCATTGCCCGTGGTACGGGCCCCATGCTCTCTTCCATTGGTGCTTTTATCCTGCTGGGCGAGCCTGTGCGTCCTTTGGGAGTGCTCGGTATCTTGCTGGTCGTGATGGGGATTTTGCTGATCGCCACGCAAGGGCGTCTGCGCCGTTTCTTCAGCCCTGCCGCACTGACAGGCGTGCGTTGGGGCATGCAGACAGGGATTCTGATTGCGGCCTATACCGTGGTCGATGCCTATGGCGTCAAGGTGCTGCTGATCTCGCCATTCCTGCTGGACTGGTTCAGCAATGTGTTGCGCCTGGGGATGCTGGCCCCTTTTATCGCCAAGCGGGGGCGGGCAGGCTTCGTCAAGTTCAAACCTTATTGGAAGCTGGCGGCTGCAGTGGGTTTGTTATCGCCCATGTCCTACATCCTGGTCTTGCAGGCATTAAGTATGGGCGCACCCTTGTCCATGGTGGCTCCCGCCCGTGAAATGTCCATGATGGCCGGCACCCTATTAGGGATGGTCGTCCTGCGCGAAAAGGCCAATGTCTGGAGTTTGCTCGGTTGCGCCATCATGATCAGCGGGGTCATTGCCCTGACATCCGGGCCGGCTGCCTGATCCGTCTCTTGAAATATGGTGGGTCGTCCCTATCTGTCTGCAATAGGGCGCGCTTTGGCGTGCAGCAATCAACCCATTTTTTTGCTTTTTCACCATGAGCCAGACTGACACTGCGAATACGTCCGAAACCTTGGGTTTTCAGGCTGAAGTCAAACAATTACTGCATTTGATGATTCACTCCTTGTACAGCAACAAGGAGATTTTCCTGCGTGAGCTGGTATCCAATGCGTCGGATGCCTGTGACAAACTGCGCTTTGAGGCTATCGACAATCCAGCTTTGCTGGAAGGCGACCCAGAAATGCGTATCCGCGTGGAGTTCGACAAGGACCAGCGCACGATCACCATTTCCGACAACGGCATTGGCATGTCGCGTGATGAAGCCATTGCCAACCTGGGCACCATTGCTCGCTCGGGCACCAAAGAGTTCTTCTCCCAACTGACGGGCGACAAGCAAAAAGACACCCAGCTGATTGGTCAGTTCGGCGTGGGCTTTTACTCCTCCTTTATCGTGGCCAATAAAGTGTCCGTGCTGACACGTCGTGCCGGTGGCGATCAGGAAGCCGTGCTGTGGGAGTCCGCCGGTGAAGGCGAGTTCACCATTGCCGCCGCTGAAAAAGCCGAGCGCGGAACCACCATCACCTTGCACCTGCGTGAAGGCGAGGACGATTTCCTGGACGGCTGGCGACTGCGCAACGTGCTGCGTCGCTACTCCGATCACATCTCCTTGCCCGTGCAAATGCGCAAGGAAGAGTGGGACGAAGAAAAGCAGCAACAAGTAAAGCAGGACGAATGGGAAAGCGTGAACCAGGCCAGCGCCTTGTGGACACGCTCCAAGTCGGAAATTACCGACGAGCAGTACCAGGAGTTCTACAAGCACATCGCTCACGATTACGAGAACCCTCTGGCCTGGACACACAACCGTGTTGAAGGCCGTAGTGAATACACCCAGCTCTTGTTCGTTCCCAAGCAGGCTCCGTTTGACTTGTGGGACCGCGATGCTCGCCGTGGCGTGAAGCTGTACGTGAAGCGCGTTTTCATCATGGATGATGCCGAGCAACTGCTGCCTGCCTACCTGCGCTTTGTGCGCGGTGTGATTGATTCGGCCGACCTGCCGTTGAACGTCTCGCGTGAAATCCTGCAAGAAAGCCGTGATGTCCGCGCTATCCGCGAAGGTAGTGCCAAGCGCATCCTGTCCCTGCTGGAAGATCTGGCCGAGAACCAGCCCGAGCAATATGCCGAGTTCTGGAACCAGTTCGGCCAGGTACTGAAAGAAGGCACCGGCGAAGACATGGGCAATCAAGCCCGTATCGCTGCCTTGCTGCGTTTTGCCTCCACGAATCAGGAAGGTTCGGCGCAGGTCGTTTCCTTGAACGACTACATCGGCCGCATGAAAGAAGGTCAGGACAAGATTTACTACGTCACGGCTGATACCTTTGCTGCTGCGTCCAACAGCCCACATCTGGAAGTATTCCGCAAGAAGGGCATCGAAGTGCTGTTGATGTCCGACCGTGTGGACGAGTGGATGTTGTCTTACTTGCGCGAATTTGAAGGCAAGCAACTGGTATCCGTGGCCAAGGGTGGCCTGGATCTGGATTCGCTGGCGGACGAGGAAGAAAAGAAACACCAGGCTGAAGTGGCTGAAACCTTCAAACCTCTGGTCGAGCGCCTGCAAACCACACTGGGCGAGAAGGTCAAGGAAGTGCGCATTACTGCCCGCCTGGTCGATTCCCCCGCTTGCGTGGTGGTTGATGCCAACGAACTGAGCCCGCACCTGCTGCGTATGCTGCAAGCCGCTGGCCAGGAAGCTCCCGAGGTCAAGCCGATTCTGGAAATCAACCCGGAGCACGCCTTGATCGCCAAAGTCCAGGCCGCTGACGACGAGGCTTTTGGTGAGTGGGCGCAGTTGCTGCTGGAACAAGCCATGCTGGCCGAAGGTGCCGCATTGCAGGATCCCGCCAGTTTTGTGAAGCGTGTGAACCGCTTGCTGCTGAATCTGTAAACCTGAATCTTGCTGGCTCTGCCTGTGGGTTGAGTCAGCTAGCGTTTAGCCTCATAGCCTTGATCTTCATTTGCAAGATCAAGGCTTTTTTGCGTCCATTGGCAGAGGACTAAGGGGAGAAGCGGGAAGATAAGGGAATAAATAAACGCTTGTGGCTAAGCGATTTTTTATTTTTTGTCCATCTTAATGAGAATTGATCGTAATACGATGTATGGACGCCACAATGTAAGGAAAAAACGCGGTTTTTGAATCGAATTTCAGGAAATCGTAAGATTTGGATGGACTTCATAATAAGAATGATTGATATTACCGATTCCTTTAAAAGCGCTTATCTGGCAGCGAAACATCGCTAATAGCGAGCGATCGGACTTGATTCGATGGCACTGCCAAAAAAAAAGCGATAACTACCACATGGAGCTGGTGATGTCGTTCGTTTCCTCTTTGCCGCCTCGTCGGTTCGCCGAGACGGTTTTGTCCGCAGCATTGTTTGCTGCTCTGACAACTCCTGCAATTGCTCAAACCGCTAATCCAGGCGTGACCGAGCTGCAATCCATCAAAGTTCAAGGCACAACGGATGCTAATGGCATTGATGGTTTTAAAGCGCATAAAGCGCAATCGGTGAAGTTTTCCGAGACACTGCTTAACACCCCGCGTTCCATCACCGTGATCCCGGAGGAGGTGATCAGGGACCGTGGCGCAACGTCGCTGCAAGATGTGTTGCGTACGACTCCTGGCATTACCCTGGGATCGGGCGAAGGAGGCACGCCTATGGGTGACCGTCCCTTTATCCGTGGTTACGAAGCCAGTACCGATATTTTCATCGACGGTGTGCGTGACTATTCGCGAGGCTCGCACGAGACCTTCAACCTGGAATCGGTTGAAGTCTTGAAAGGTCCCAGCTCGGCTTATACCGGCCGTGGCGGTACCGGCGGCAGCCTGAATCTGGTGACCAAATCTCCCAAGCTGAAAGACTTCTTCCAGGTGGAAGCGGGCTATGGCACGTCTGATCAATATCGTCTGACTGCTGACGGTAACTACGCTTTCTCGGATACCGGCGCCATCCGTCTGAATCTGATGCGTATGGGCGGCGAAGTGGCAGGGCGCGATGGAGTAAAGATTGATCGTTGGGGCATTGCTCCTTCCATCGCCTTTGGTTTGGGTACGCCAACGCGTGTGACCTTGTCTTACTCGCGTCTTGAGAACAAGGATATGCCGGACTTGGGCTTTCCTTTCAAGAATGCTGCCAATCCGGATCGCGTCACCCCACTGGAGGCCGATCGCGATAACTTTTACGGTCGCCGCAATGTGGACTTTCGCAAGTACATTGCCGATACCGCTTCGGCCAGCGTCGAACATGATCTGAATGATCGTTTCACGGTGCGTAACGTCACGCGCTACAGCAAGACCCTGAATCACTATCTGATGACGCGTCCGTCTTTTGATAACTGCGCCGCAGGTGCAGGCGGGGCTTGCGCGACGGAAGGTGCTGGCTTGCAGTTTCGCCGCGATGATCGGACGAACTACCGTGTTGCAGAGTCTCTGTTGAACCAGACAGATGTCTACGGCAGCTTTAATACTGGTTCGATCAAGCACGACATCGTTGCAGGTGTGGAAATCAGTAAAGAGGAAATCCACAACAAGGCGATGACGGGTGGCCCAGGCCGTGATACTGACTCGTTCTACGACCCGAACCCCAATCGACAGTACAACTATTCGCTGCAGTACGGTCCCAAGACCAAAACCGGCGATATCAAGACCCGTTCGGCCTACATCTTTGACACTGTGACCTTGAATGATCAGTGGATGATCAATGGTGGTCTACGCTTTGATCGCTTTGAAGCCGACAACACCAAAGAGTCTCGCAAAGACGATATGTGGAACTACCAGTTGGGCGTGGTCTACAAACCCGCACAAAATGGTTCCATTTATCTGAGCTACGGTACATCTTCAAATCCTACGGGTGAAAACCTGGGTCAGGCCGGTGGTGCAGATGGCCCGGCAGGCGGAGCAGCAATTCGTGACTTGAAGCCAGAGCGCAGCTACAGCTGGGAACTGGGGACCAAGTGGGATGTGGCTGACGAGAAGTTGTCGTTGACTGCGGCCATTTTCCAGACCGACAAGAAAGATGCTCGCTCTACTGATCCGTTGACCGGTGACGTGTCCTTGAGTGGCAGCAATCGTGTGCGTGGTCTGGAGTTGGGCGCGGCTGGTGCGATTACTCCGAACTGGAATCTGTGGGCTGGCTACACCTATCTGGATCCCAAGATCAAGAAATACCGTAACAAAGACAATGTCTTTGACGGCAACCAGATGAAGTTCATCTCCAAGCAGAGCTTCAATATCTGGACAACCTACAAAGTCATGTCCGAGTTGACCTTGGGCGCAGGTGCCACATTTGTAGGCAAGCGCTTTGTGGATGACGCCAACCAATTGAAACTGCCTTCTTACTGGCGTTACGATGCGATGGCGCGCTACGACCTGAACAAGAACGTGTCCTTCCAGTTCAACGTCAACAACATCAGCAATGTGCGCATGTATGATGCCTCTCACGTTGGTATTTTTGCCAACGTCGGCCCAGGCCGCTCCTACATGTTCAATGCATCTTACCGCTTCGAGTAAGCTGCAGCTTGTAGTGTAAAGTCAGATGGGCCGCCCTCTTGAGGCGGCCTGTCTGCTTCTTGTACGACTTTGTGCTTTTTTTGTTCTTGCAGGTATCCCATGCTGATTACTATCCCGGACGTTCTCAATGCTGAGCAATTGCGCGATTGTCGCCAGGCGCTGGAGCAGGCGCAGTGGGAGGACGGGCGTGCGACGGCGGGTTATCTGGCCCAGCACAGTAAACGGAACTTGCAACTGCCTCTGGATGCTGCCGTATCTCGCCAGATGGGCGAGTTTCTGATGCACGTACTGGGTCAGCACAGCGGCTTTATTGCCGCTGCCTTGCCCCTGCGTATGCTGCCGCCACGCTTTAATCGTTACGAGGGTGGCGGGGAGTACGGCAAGCACATTGATAACGCGATTTTTACGGTTCCTGGCACGGTCCAGCGCTTGCGTACGGATGTGTCCACGACCTTGTTTTTCAGCGATCCCGATGAATACGAAGGTGGAGAGCTGATCATCGAGGATGTGTACGGCACTCAGTCCATCAAGTTACCCGCAGGGCATATGGTGGTGTATCCCGGTACCAGCTTGCATCGTGTACAGCCGGTGACAAAAGGAACGCGCTATGCCTCGTTTTTCTGGACGCAAAGCATGGTGCGCCATGCGCATCAACGCAAAATGCTGTGGGAGCTGGATCAGAGCATTCAGCACCTGGCCAAGCAGAATGCGGATGCCCAGGAGCTGTCACGCCTGACGGGGATTTATCATAATTTGCTGCGTGAATGGAGCGATGTCTGATCGCCTGGAGCTTGATTGATCATGTCCCAAGAACGGCTGCCCCCTTTAAGTAGCATTCCAGCTCAGATTGCCTGTCTGACGGATTACGAGCCATACGCTCGCCAACGTATGCGTGCGCAGGATTGGGCTTACTTCAGTGCAGGCGCGGCGGATGAGCTTACTCTGCAGGACAATCTGGCCAGCTTTGGGCGTTGGGGCTTATGGCCTGCTGCTTTAAGCACGTTTGATCAGCCTTCCACCCGTTTGACGCTGCAAGGGCAATCCATGGACTACCCGATTCTTCTGGCTCCCGTGGCTTATCAGCGATTGGCTCACCCTGACGGTGAATTGGCCAGTGTGTTGGGCGCGGGTGCGATGGGGGCGACCAGCGTCATCAGCATGCAGGCCAGTCGTTCCTTTGAAGAGATTGCTGCACAGGCGCATGCCCCCTTGTGGGCGCAGTGGTATTGGCAAGCGGATCGCGCATTTACTCTGGATTTGCTGGGGCGGCTTGAAGCGGCAGGGTATACCGCGCTGATGCTGACAGTGGATGCTGCGGTTAATGGTGTGCGTAATCAGGAACAGCGTGCGGGCTTTGCCTTGCCTGCCGGAGTGGATGCCGTGAATTTGCGGGGTGCTCCCACGCAGCAGGCGGTTTTAGGCGCAGCAGGCACCAGTCCTTTGTTTGGCAGTGGTTTGCTAGATACGGCCCCGACTTGGGATGATCTGGCCTGGCTGGTGCAGAACAGTCCTTTGCCTGTTTGGGTGAAGGGAATCATGCGACCCCGTGATGCTCAGCGAGCCTTGGAGATGGGGGTTGCCGGGATTGTTGTGTCCAATCACGGTGGGCGAACCTTGGATGGTGCTCCCGCCTCTGTGGACGTATTGGCACAGGTTTGTCAGGTCGTGCAGGGCAGGGTGCCGGTCCTGATGGATGGCGGTATTCGCCGCGGAACAGATGTGCTCAAGGCATTGGCGCTGGGAGCCACAGCCGTGATGATTGGTCGACCCTATATTTATGGTCTGGCCGCTGCAGGAGCGGCCGGTGTTGCGCATGTCCTGCATATTTTGCGGGCGGAGCTGGAAGTAGCGATGGCTCTGACGGGCTGCAATACCTTGGCCGATATTAGCCCTGAGCTACTTTATCGGCCCTGATCTGGCGCTGCTTGTGGCTTGGGTTCCAGCTCTTGCTCTGGCAAGGCTTCTTTGGGCCAGCCATGTTCCCGCTTCACCCGTTCCCAATCAAAGAAAGGGCCCGGATCTGTCTTGCGCCCCGGAGCGATGTGCTCATGGCCACGTACGGCGCGCAGGTTATGGCGCATACGTAAGGCGCGGCTCAGGCGGGATAGCTCCCGGTACTGCGCTTCTGTGAATGGCTCGAAATCGCTGCCTTCCAGCTCAATGCCAATAGAAAAATCATTGCAGCGCTCGCGGTCTTCAAAGCGCGACACACCCGCATGCCAGGCGCGGCGGGTAGTGGGAACAAACTGGATGATGTGGCCAGTGCGCTGGATCAGAAAGTGAGCTGAAACCTTCAGGTCCCGGATGTTTTCGAACCAGGGGTGGGCGCTGATATCCAGCTTGTTCTGAAAAAAATCCCGAATGTAGGGCCCGCCGAACTCTTGCGGCGGCAGGCTGATATTGTGCAGCACCAGCAGGGTCGGGGTGTCGCCCTCGGGGCGGTCATCCTGATTGGGTGACAGGGCACGCAGGACATTGGCATGAGGTTTCAGCCAGCCCTGTCGGTCCAGGTCGTAAGCGTGGTGCATGCGGGCCATGGCGTTAACTACGCGGGCCGCGCTTGGCGTGTTCCAGGCTGCACCAGGTGTGATGATTGCTCATCAAGGCTTCGGAGCGTGGCAGATAAATGCCACAGTGCGCGCAACGGACCATTTCTTCAGCAGCGCCTTGCTTTCGCGGGGGACGCATGGTGGGGTTGGGTGGATTGCGCTTGCGGGCCTTGTTTTGCGACACGATGCGGGCAATGATCATGGCCGCCAGGATGGCGACAACCCAAAATAAGACTTTACCCAATTTTCCCTCGTTGCAAGATGACGTCTAGTACAAAGTGGCTGCCTGTATAGGCCAGCAGCAGGAAGGCAAAACCGGCCAAGGTCCAGCGCAAGGCAACGCGACCACGCCATCCATACTGTTTTCGACCCCATAATAAGCCACCAAATGTAACCCAGGATAGCAAGGTAAAGACAGTTTTGTGATCGGCGGGCAAAAATTTACCGTCTATCGCCATGGAGACGGCGGCACCGCTCAGGATCGTGAAGGTCAGAATCACGAAAGAGACACGGATCAGGCGAAACAGCAGTTCCTCCTGCACCAGCAGGGGCGGCATGGTGTCCAAAACCCGGCTGAACAAGCCGCGCTGCTCCTGATGAAGAACAGGGCGATGCAGTTGGCGGTCCAGCGCCGTCATCAAGACGGCGTGCAAAGCCGCCACGGTGCTAAGCCCATAGGCGACCAGCGCAATCATCAAGTGGATGCGCAGCCATTCATTACCCACATGGTTGACGATATGGCCTTCGGGAAAGGCCATGGCCAGCAGGCTGACGATTGTGGCTGCAGGCAGTAGAATGAGCAGCAGGCTGTCCAGACGCAGATACAGGCTTTGGAACCAGAACACCACCATGCCCAGCCAGATTGCCGCTGACAGGGCCAGTGCCCAGCTCAGATGCAGCCCCTGGGGCAGCACAATAGTCAGTAGCAGGCCCGCTCCGTGCACAATGATGGCGCAGAGCAAGGCCACCCGGCTGGGGGCGTTCAGTACGGTTCGGGTGCTGCCGCGAGTCAACGGACGCCATAGCGAGATCGACAGCACGATGTACGCCAGTGCGGCGAGCAAGTGAAATACAATACTTGCAGACATAAGTCCCGGATTTCCTGAAAAACGGTACGGGGCGTACCTCAAGTGGCCATTTTATTCTTATTCGTAGACCACACGATAACCTAGTTTAAGCGAACCCAGTCCTATGTTTGAAAATCTGACCCAGCGTATGTCGCGTGTGGTGAAAACCATGCGCGGACAGGCTCGTCTGACCGAATCCAATACTCAGGATATGTTGAGGGAAGTGCGTCTGGCTTTGCTGGAAGCGGACGTGGCCTTGCCCGTCGTGCGCGAGTTTGTCGCACGGGTCAAAGAAAAGGCACTTGGTGTTGAAGTTGCCGACAGCTTGAATCCTGGCCAGGCACTGGTGGGTGTTGTTCACCAGGAGCTGACCAATCTGATGGGCGCAGACCTGGGTGACAACGCCAGCGAGCTGTCCCTGGCGGCTCAGCCACCCGCGATTATTCTGATGGCCGGTCTGCAAGGTGCGGGTAAAACCACCACCACCGGTAAGCTCGCCAAATGGCTGAGCGAAGGCGGCCACGTTCAGCATGGCCGCAAGACAGGCAAGAAGAAAGTTCTGGTGGTCAGCGCCGACGTCTACCGTCCCGCGGCTATCGAGCAGTTGAAAACCGTTGCCGCCCAGGTGGGCGTCGAGTTTCTGCCTTCCGATCCCAGCCAGAAACCAGCCGATATTGCCCGCAATGCGCTGGATCATGCCAAGCGTCACCACTTCGATGTGCTGATTGTCGACACGGCCGGTCGCCTGGGTATTGACGAAGAAATGATGCGCGAAATTCGCGCTCTGTACGATCTGCTGAACCCGATTGAAACCTTGTTCGTGGTCGATGCCATGCAGGGGCAGGACGCGGTCAATGTGGCCAAGGCCTTTGCTGATGCCTTGCCGCTGACGGGTGTGGTGCTGACCAAGCTGGATGGTGATGCACGTGGTGGTGCGGCCTTGTCCGTACGTCATGTCACCGGCAAGCCGCTCAAGTTTGTGGGTGTTTCCGAAAAGCTGGATGGTCTGGATCCATTCCACCCCGAGCGTATGGCTCAGCGCGTGCTGGGCATGGGCGATATTGTTTCGCTGGTTGAGCAGGCCCAGCGCAATATCGACATCGCCGAAGCGCAGAAGATTACCGACAAGATCAAATCGGGCGACAAGTTCGACCTGAACGACTTCCGTGACCAGCTGCAGCAAGTCAAGAAGCTGGGTGATATGGGCTCCTTGCTGGAAAAACTGCCTGCCCAGTTCTCGCAAGCCGCGTCCCAGTTGCAAGGTGGTCAGGCTGAACAGCAATTGCGTCGTACGGAAGGGATCTTGAACTCCATGACCCCGGCCGAGCGTGCCAAGCCCGAACTGCTCAAAGCCTCGCGCAAGCGTCGTATCGCTGCCGGTTCTGGCGTGCCAGTGCAAGAGGTCAACCGCCTGCTAAATCAGTTCGAGCAAATGCAAGGCATGATGAAGCAGATGAAAAAAGGCGGTATGGCCAAGATGATGCGCGGCCTGGGCGGTATGGGTGCCTTGAAAGGTCTGGCTGGCAAGGGCTTCAAGGGCTTTCGCTAAGAAGCGCTTGGAGCTTGCTGCAAGGGCGTGAATCGCTCTGGCAGGACCACCAAGAAAAAAGCCCGCGTATGCGGGCTTTTTTTCGTCCTGAGCTGTTGTTGTTACAGCGCAGGAATACGCAGTACCTGACCGGGATAGATCTTGTCAGGATGGCTGAGCATAGGTTTGTTGGCTTCAAAAATAACCGTGTATTTTGCGCCGTTTGCCTTGCCGTAGTTGGTTTCAGCAATTTTCCACAGGGTGTCGCCTTTTTGTACGGTGTACATGGTGGCTTCTGCGGAAGGCTGAGCAACGCTGAGCTGGTTGTCGACTTGAGAGACACCCAGGGTGTTACCCAGAGCCAGCACAATTTTTTCGGCTTGTTCGGTGGAGGCGGCTTGGCCGCTAACCGTGACTTTGTCGCCATCAACCGTCAGATTCAGACCGTCGGCGGAAAGTTGGTGTTTGGCCAGTTCTTTCTGGAGTTCGTCAGCTGTTGCTGCTTTGGCTTCGTTGGCACCAAAGAGTTTTTCGCCGACATCTTTAAGAAAACTGAATACGCCCATCGCTTTGCTCCTGAAGTTAGGGTTCTACGGCTGCCTGCTTGATGGCAGGCGAGACGGCCCATTATGACCTCATTTTTATCCCCGAAGCCGTAGCCGAATGTCAGCAATTGTGCATTTTAAAGGGCGAGTATCAGCCGCCACCGACGGCAACCACGATTTCAATGGTGTCGCCTTCTTTGATCGGGGTGCTGCCGTGCTGGCTTTTGGGCACGATGTCGCCGTTCAGTTCCACGGCAATACGCTTGTTCTCGTAGCCCAGCTCGATAATCAGCGTGCCAACCGTGTCGGAGTTTGCCAGAGTCTTGCTCTGGCCGTTCAGGGTAATGTTCATTCTTGTCTCTGGATATGGTCCGGCCAGGGCCGGACGAGTGATTCAGATGGCAAATTTCTGGGTGGCGGCCAGCAGCCGGGCCAAAATGCCGGGTTCGTCGTAGGCGTGGCCTGCGTCCGCAACCATATGAAATTCTGCTTGGGGCCAGGCGCGATGCAGTTGCCAGGCTGTATGCGCCGGAGTGCACACATCATAGCGTCCCTGCACGATGACACCGGGAATGCCATGCAAGCGGTGGGCGTTTTTCAGCAACTGATCCGGCTCCAGAAAACCCCGGTTCATGAAATAGTGGTTTTCAATACGCGCAAAGGCCAAAGCGGCTTTATCACTGGACTTGGCGTCCAGGTGATTCTGGCTGGGCAGGAGCGTGATGGTATTGCTTTCCCATTGCGACCAGGCGTGCGCGGCCCGTAACTGCACAGCGGGGTCATCGCCTGTCAGACGCTTGTGATAGGCGGTAATCAGGTCCCCGTGCTCTTCCTTGGGAATGGGGGCCAGATACTGTTCCCAGATATCGGGAAACAGGCGCGAGGCACCTTCCTGATAAAACCAGTGCAGCTCTTCAGGACGGGCCATGAAGATACCGCGCACAATCAGTTCGCTGACGTGCTCGGGGTGAGTCTGGGCATAGGCCAGCGCCAGAGTCGAGCCCCAGGAGCCGCCAAACACCAGCATCTTGTCGGCCTTGAGCTTTTCCTTGCGCAGCCGCTCCATGTCCTGAACCAGATGCCAGGTAGTGTTGTTCTCCAGGCTTGCATGAGGGTAGGAACGCCCGCAGCCGCGCTGATCAAACAGCAGCACATTGTATTTTTGCGGGTCGAACAAGCGACGGTGATCGGTAGAGCATCCTGATCCCGGCCCACCGTGCAAGAAAATGGCCGGTTTACCTGCCGGGTTGCCGCAGCATTCCCAGTAGATATGGTGCCCATCATCGGTGTGCAAGGTGCCTTGGGCGTAAGGCTCTATAGGCGGGAACAGGGTAGCGCTCATTGTTCTTTCTTGGGCCAGTTCAGTTCAGGGGTAGGGGTGTCATTGCGGGTGAAGATCAGATCCCACACGCCGTGACCCAGACGCAGCCCGCGGTTCTCGAACTTGGTCAGTGGACGGAAGTCAGGACGCGGTGCGTAGCCTTCGTGCGTGTTGCTGAGCATGGGCTCGGCGGACAGCACTTCCAGCATTTGTTCGGCGTAGTTTTCCCAGTCGGTGGCGCAATGGATGTAGCCACCGGGTTTCAGACGGCTGGTCAGCAACTGAATAAAGGGCGATTGCACCAGGCGACGCTTGTGGTGGCGTTTCTTGGGCCAGGGGTCGGGGAAGTAGATGTGAATACCGGCTAGCGAGCCCGGAGCGATCATGTCGCGCACCACTTCCACCGCGTCATGCTGGATGATGCGGATATTGCTGATCTGGTTGTCATCAATGCGCTTGAGCAAGGCTCCGACACCGGCATTAAAGACTTCCACGCCCAGGAAATTGTCGTCCGGGCGGGCCTGGGCAATTTTCTGGGTGGTTTCACCCATGCCAAACCCGATTTCCAGAATCAGGGGATTGTCATTGCCAAACACCGTTTCCGGTTTCAGGATGTTGTCGCGGTAGCTGATCGACCACAGAGGCAAGAGGCGCGCCAGGGCTTGTTCCTGGCTGGGCGTAATGTGCGCGCGCCGATGAACAAAGCTACGGATATGGGTCTCGCCGGAATTGCTGTTCGCGACATTGGGCGACAGCAGGGATTGTTTTTCGTTGCTGGAGGTCATGGTTGTGGCGCGGGCATCAGGAATGGCTCGCGTATCAGCTAAAAGCGGGAAAACTCTATTGTAGTGAGTCTTGCCGCCGAATTCATGTGGTGGCGCGCGAAAAAGATAGGGCCGGGGCGACGCATGAAGAAAAGATCGCGCTATAATTTTCGCTTCCCCATTCGCGGGATCGTCTGCTTTTGAGGCAGACCTCTCCATCAGGGCGGGTGTAGTTTAATGGTAAAACTGATGCTTCCCAAGCATCCGTCGTGGGTTCGATTCCCATCACCCGCTCCACGCTCCTCATTCAATGTGGTCCGGCGGTTTCCATAATCGTTTGAATTTAAAGGTTTTGTACCTTTGGGATTCCGCCGAGCATCATGTAAAGCCACAGATTGTCACCGCAAACAAGTCGTTTTTTGCGGTTGAGAGCGGTTCCGTATTGCACATAGGAGCGAGAGAGAGTAGGGAGGCCCAAAAAGGGAGAAGGCGCCCCTCCTGTGTTAAGCAGACGAGGACGATGGGCTCTGTTCAAGCATCAGCAATTCGAAAGGCTTCCGCCATTCGATCTTGTTCGCGCGCCGGTAGCCCTAGTCCTCTAGCTATAGTTCTCCATTGGCGAACGATTCCTTGGAACTTTGCAATGATTTCATCGGCCTTGTTTAGATCCAATCGAAAGTACGCTGCGACTTCGCGAGCGAGCTCCAGATCTAGCGCGTTGTCCACCTCTGTGATGTTGAGCTTCAGGCCGTCTCCAAAGGGCACCGGGTTCATGTCGTAGGCTTCAGAGAGTCGCCAACCCGTTCTTGGTACAAGGATAAATCCGTGGTTGCGTAAGTGATCGTCTGTGTTCGATACGAGGATGTTGAATACGATTCGTGACCATAGCTCGCGGAGGTCGACGTTGGTCTGGGAGCCATGTCTGATAAGGACTTCAGCCAGCTCCAGATAACTGACTCCGGTCGACGCATCATCACCATCGCTGTGACCGGTCATGGTCATCGCCGAGGCAAAGTGCAGGCGTCGCCCTTCATCAGTGCGATCAAATCGCCGCACCATGAAGCAGTGGTAGTTACTCGAAAATCTCCGTGCTTCAGCGGCGGCGACATTCAGCCCACAACCGACCGCCAAGGCATTGACGACCATCTCCCATCCACCAACGTCATAGTCATCGTGAGAGCTCGGAAACTTGGCGATGTACAAGTGTCCCTGTTCATCAGCCACGCTTGCCTTAGGCCTGGCACCCCCTAGGGAGCCACCGGGGGCGATCAACATTCTGAGCCATTCTTGGCCTTGTTGAGCCTCGTTGTTTGGATCTTCCTCCAGCGCCCGACTCGCCTGTTCCAGAGCTCGAATCTCGGCAAAAGGTGGGGCTGCCAGTCCAACCGTATCATCGAGAAATTCGCCTTGATCTTCTCGCTTGTAGCGCAAGGCGCCCACGCGGTAGAGATCGTGCACGCCAAGCAGGTAGTCCGTTTCATACAATCGAGTCCCTGCAGGCTGGATACCTGCGCGAATATCCCGTGCGAGGCGACGGTCCATAAGCAAACGGCCCCATCGATCAGGACTGGAGTCAGAGAACACGCCGAACCTGTCCTGGGGCGCGGGAGGATACTGGGGCCCTTCGAACTGGAAAATCCTTGGGTCAAGAACCAGTTGGCCAATGACGGGGTCTGCAAGCGCTGCGGGATCGTACTGAAATTCAAACGTCTCGTGCGCACGTGTCCTGCGGGAGTTTAGAACACCTATTCGCTGAGGTTGAGGCAGGCCGTCCCAATCTGCATACACTCCGATCATCGTCATTCTGTGTCATCCTCTTTTCGCTGCTTAGGAGAGGGTTCCAAGAGAGACGCCAGACTTTTGGATGTAGTTCGAGAGTTCCTCGCAGAAGGGGGGGGCGAATCGGCATAGATACCGTTGTCCGGCTCATTAGTTCGGTTGCCTGCACTGTTTATGCTCTTCTTGGGAGTAGGCGATTTGTCGATTACCTTTCCTGCTGGAGATCTACCCACTCTCTCGTTCCAAGTTGTTTGGGGAGGGACGGATGGTGATGTGGCGCTCAGCCGTAAAAGGCGTGAGTCCTGAAGTCGACGGCCAAGCTCGTCGTCAGCACCCAGCATGGCGAGGTCTTTTTCAATGCCGAGGACTTGCATGACGGAAAGGTAGGCACCTATCGTTACGCCCGGCCCCCCGGTCTCAAGGGAGCGCAGCGTCATCGGCGACATTCCGGCGCGCTCTGCCATTTGCTTGGCGGTGATTTTGCGGCGCAAGCGTGCAAGTTTGAGCCGTTCACCAAATTCAGCGAGTAGCTTCTGGGTCGTCGGCATAAGGGGAGCGGTCTTTTTTGCCATAGTGCTAGTATTCCTGCGTTTCTAGACTGGTTTAGCCATAATATTAGCATCCAATCCCTTTGTTTTTATTGCTTTAAAGCTATATTTTGGTACTGGGTTTGCATAAAAGTGATAATATTTTGTAGAAATCACTGGTTTTGTGAAAAAATATTAGCACTTCTTGTTGCTGGATGTCGTTAGCGTTGATTCGTTTCCACTTGTGGATACGCCTGTACTTCCCGGATACGTGCCAGCCGCTTTCTTTCAAAGAGCGAATGACCCGAGTGGTGTCTTGATCAGACATTTCGAGCACTTCTTTCAGCCTTTCCTGGACTCGTTGGAAGGTCACCAGAATGCAGACTTCTTCGACCATTTCACTATGGATGTTTTGTGTCACGTCTTGCGCGGTGTGCAGCACATGCTCCGTCAAATCACGATAGCGCTAGGCGAATTGTGCGTCGGTATAGTCATCGAAAATAGAATTGTGCGGGGTGCCATCTTCATAGGTCGTGGGCTTACCAACGTGATAAGAGCTTGCGTAATGTCCCATAAACGGGCGTGAAAACAGTAATTTCGTACGTTTTAGAATTCTAAAAAGAACGTGAATATAGTAATAAAACTAGGATTTTGTTGAAAATGATAAAAACCAAGTTTGGCTTGGGTCTTACCCAGTTTGCTTGAGCTCTCTCCCATGGCACTATACCCGGCATGCAAGAAGATCTTTTCGGCGATGCCATTCCCCAGCCACCCGCCTCAAAGCCCGCTGCTCCTTCTCGACGCAAAATCACCAAAGTCAGCCTTGCTGCTTCCGCGCTGGAGCTAAGCGATCTGGCCGCCCAGCTTCCTGAAACCCTGCGTTTCGGTGTTTCCACCTGGTCCTACCCCGGTTGGGAAGGCTTGATCTGGGATGGTGAGTACGAGTCGAGCATCCTGTCCAAGCATGGCCTGGAGGCCTATCACCAGCATCCCTTGATGCGCACAGTCTGTGTGGATCGCACCTTCTGGCGTCCTTTGACGGTCACGCAGTATTCAGCCTATGCCGCTCAGGTTGATGAAGATTTCCGCTTCGTTGTGAAATGTCCTTCCATGATTACGGATGCCCAAGTTCGTGATGAGCAGGGCAAGGTACGCAAATCTAATCCGGACTTTCTGGATATTCGTCTGGCTGTAGAGCAGTTCGTGCAGCCTGCAGCCGAGGGCTTGCGTGCCAAGCTGGGTGTTTTGGTCTTTCAGTTAAGTCCACTATCCTGGGGCTGGTTGAATCGTCCGGCAGAGTTGTTCGACAAGTTGGGGCAGATGCTGGCGGCGGCGCGAGAGGCTTTGCCGCAAGGCTCACAGGTGGTGCTTGCGGTAGAGGTAAGAGATCCAGAGCTGTTGACTCAACATCTTGTCGATACGCTCAAGGCCAATGGCGCGACATTTTGTCTGGGCCTGCATGGCAAGATGCCGCCGATTGAAGAGCAACTGCCCGTCTTGCGCGCCTTGTGGCCGGGACCCTTGGTGTGTCGCTGGAACTTGAACCGGGAGTTTGGTGCTTACGGCTATGCCGATGCCCAGAAAAAGCATACCCCATTCGATGCCATTGTCAGCGAGGACGTGCATACTCGCACGGTGCTGGCCCGCACTATTCGCGGGATCACGGGGGCGGGGCAGGCGGCGTATGTGACGATCAGCAATGATGCGGAAGGCTGTGCGCCGCTCTCCATTCAGCGGCTGGCGCAACTTGTTGTGGCACAAGAAAAATAACCACAGGTCTTGAGAAGCGAGCCTCACAAGTGGGGCGGTTCACAAGACCTGTGGTGCTGCCTGATGAGCTGGAGGCTCAATGCATGCGGGTTCTGGTCCGGTTCGTGATTATTGTCTGGATTTGTGAATCAGCTCATCCGTCGTCATGACATGCGCGGTGGATACTGCCAGCACCCCCAAGGTGACGCGGTGTACTTCTTCAGCCGGAATCGCCCCAAAGCCCATATCCGGGTAGTTGTAGGTGCCTGTGGCATCAGATATAAAGGCCACTTTGTAGCCATGGAACATGGCATCGCGAGCCGTAGCGTGG
Source organism: Alcaligenes phenolicus (assembly GCF_032063905.1). NCBI lineage: Bacteria > Pseudomonadati > Pseudomonadota > Betaproteobacteria > Burkholderiales > Alcaligenaceae > Alcaligenes > Alcaligenes phenolicus. The sequence continues at coordinate 370,532 of NZ_DAMBOE010000002.1, read as the reverse complement.
CAGCAGTTTTCGGTGGTCACGCCCGTGATGACCACTGTGTCGATCTTGCGGGTACGCAAGATGATGTCCAGGTCGGTGCCAAAGAACGCGCTGTACCGATGCTTCTTGATGACGACTTCGTCCCCTTGTGGGGCTACTTCGGGGTAGATATCAACGCCCGCTGTCTCATCCACCAGCCCCACCTGGTTTTGAATCGGAGGGTAAATCTCTCCGAACAGGCCCATATCGCAGCCGTTGCGGCGGTGGGCGTGGGCGGTGAAGATCACTTCCATGCCAGTTTGGCGAGCGTGGCCCAGCAGTTTTTGCAGGCGGGGCATCAACTCCATGCCCATGGGTGTTTCCAGTGGGGCACCGGGTGCGATGAAGTCGTTCTGCATGTCGATCACAATGACCGCCGTGCTGCTGGGGTTGATTTGATCAATCTGAATAGCCATTTCATTCTCCTTTGGTTTGCTCATGGCTGGGCGGCTGTGTGTTTGGTATTGCCGTTGCCGGGGTCATAGCCGCTTTTAGAGTAGGAGGATGAAGTGGATTTGGCTTGGCTGTCCGTGCCATTTTTACGGTTTTTTTGACTGCTCCTGCCATCTTGGGCAGCGCATCGGCAGGGGGCTGAGGCTTGGTGTTTTCAGGGCTTGTCTGTGTTTGGGTAATGGACGTAATCTTGTTGAAAAACGATTAATCCAACGGTGCAGATAGCGCCGATCATGGAGACTGAACCTATGACAGCGATCATAGCGGTCAAGCCCGGAGACAGCTTTGAGCACTGGCACGAGGTCACTTGCAGGCAGTTTTCACAGACCGAATGCCGCCAGATTGCCCGGCCCCAGTTTCAGGCGCGGGTCACCCTCAATAGTTTTGGTGGTTTGGGCCTGAGCAGCATCTGGTCTGCCACCCCTCAGGGGGAGGCGATACGGGTAAACAGACGGCAGGCCGATATCCGTAAAGATCAGCGCGACTGTTTCATGCTGTGGCTCATGCTGGATGGCCATATTCAACTGAGTCAGGACGGACGCTACGTCAGCCTGGGAGCAGGGGATCTGGTACTTCAGGATCAATCACGGCCTTTTGATCTGGAGTTGGGCTCTTTGGCTCACGCGGCCATGGTCATGATTCCCCGCCCTTTATTGGCAACGCGCTTGCCCACGGTGGGCAATCTGGCTGCGCGTCGTATTGCAGCCAACTCGCGCTTGGGGCCGATGGCTGGTGCCTTGGTCAAGCAACTGCTTGGTATGGGGGAGGCGGCAGCGGACGGTATGGATCAGCGTGTGACGGCTTCTGTGCTGGATATCCTCTCTGCGGTATTCGAGTCTGACGCTCCTGCGCTTTCTCGGGCCACTCGTCAGGAGCGGCGGCTGGAGCAGGTTCAGGCTTATATGCGTGCACATCTGCATGAGGATGCGCTGGATGTGGAGCAAATCGCTCGTGCCTCGTCCATGGCGACTCGCACTCTGTATCGGCTCTTTGCTCTTGAGGCGACAACCCCCATGCAATGGCTGTGGGAGCAGCGTTTGATCCGGAGTTACCGTTTGCTGGAGGACGGGAAACACAAACGGGTGACCGAGGTGGCCATGGCCAGCGGCTTCAAGGACCTCTCCCATTTCAGTCGTCTGTTTCAGGCGCGGTTTGGGCAAGCTCCCTCGACGCTAGGCTACACGATCAGGTCTTGAACTTTGCTTGTTCAAGCGGCTTTATATTCAGGCTGCTTGTTGTGGGGTACCAACGCGCGCTGGTACCAGCTGCAAATCTTGTTTTCATGGTCAGAACGTATAGGCCCAGATAGACCCGCCCATCCAATCGGAACGCTTGCTGGCAGACTCACTTGCTCTTCAAAATGTAAAGCTTGCTTTACTTATTGACAGGTTGTTTTGACTTCTATAAAGTCAGGTTTACTTTACATTCAGGTGTTCAAACATGCTTAGCAACAGCAATTCCACTTCTACGCCATCAGCAGGCCGCCGCTATCTGATTCGCACTTTGCTCTTTATGGGCGTGTATATCCTGGTCAATGCCTTGACCATTGTGGGGCTGTTCGACAGCCTGCTGGGTCGACCTGTTGGTTGGCTGATTGCCATTGCCGTTGCCCTGCCGGTTGCCGGGCAAGTCTGGGCCACCTTGCGCTTGATGGCGCAAAGCGATGAGTTCGTGCGGGTGATTGTGGCTAAATGCTTTGTGCTGGCCGCCGGTGCGACTCTGACCTTGTGGACAGCCTGGGGTTTTGGGGAAACCTACGCCGCTGCGCCCCATATTCCTGCCTGGCTGATTTATCCCTTCTTTTGGGCTGTGTTCGCCCTGGTTTCACCCTTTGTCCGGACTAGCGATTAAATGAAAAACCGATTGCGTGTATTGCGGGCCGAGGCGAACTGGACGCAAGCAGATTTGGCAGAGCGCTTGGGCGTGTCCCGGCAGGCGGTGAATGCGCTGGAAACGGGCAAACATGCGCCATCTCTGGATCTGGCATTCAAGATCAGTGCCTTGTTCGAGCAGACCGTAGAAGAGATTTTCGAGAACCCATATCGGGAATCCTGAGTCTGGACGGGGATCGCACCCTGAATGACACTGTGGCTTGTTGACGCATCCTGGACATCAACAAGTGGGTGTCGAAAAAAAGCCAGTGTTCAAGCCTGAAGTAATGATCTTGCAGGTTCAAACACTGGCTTGCTTTCTTACTTGGTGGTGTAACCACCGTTGATCAGAATGGTCTGGCCGGTAATCCACCAGCCGTCACTGACCAGATGACGGATAAAGGGCACAACATCTTCAATGTCCGTCAGCCCGGTCTTGGAGTAGGGGGACAGGGCGGCAGCCGTCTTGTGATAGGTCACGGCATCTTCACCTTCGGCTGGATAAAAGAAGGGGGTATCCATAGGGCCAGGGCCGACTGCTGTCACGGAAATACCGCGCGCTCCATATTCTTTGGCGGCAGCGCGGGTGTAGTGTTCCACCGGCGCTTTGGTGCCTGCATAGGCGGCGTAAAACGGGGTGAAAGCCCCCAGCAGAGACGTGACCAAGGTGCAGACTTTGCCATTGTCCTGTACGTGCTTGCCGGCTTCCTTCAGGAAGAAAAAAGCGGTTTTGGAGTTGATGTCGCTCATCTCCTCGTACTCGGCTTCGCTGACCTCGGTCAGTGATTTTTTCAGTACCTTGCCGACCGTGTTGATGGCGATATCGGGGCGGCCAATGGCGGCGACGGTATCGCTAAACAGTTTTTCCATGGCACTGGCCGAACGCAAGTCGGCCTGGAAGGCGACGGCTTGTGCGCCAGCGGCCTGGATGGCTTTGACAGTGGCTTCGGCATCCGCTTTGGAGCTGTCGCTGTTGTAGTGAATGGCAATGGCGCGCGCCCCTTGTTCTGCCAGGTCGCGGGCGATCAGGCCACCCAGATTCTTTGCCCCGCCTGCAATCAGAACGGTTTTACCTTTGATGCTGTGCTTTGCCATGATGACTCCTTGCTAGTGTGGGCTGCGGGCTGCAAGCCTTTTCGTTTTTTTCATGATATAAGTCGCTGAAATTGTTTAAATCATCTAGTTCTGACATCATTTGTCTGAAAAAGCGAACAATACGCACCGCCGCTTGAGTCAACCGGGTCTAGCAGTTCTGCCCGTGTTTTGCTGCTGCTTATCGGGAGAAAGCTATGGACCGCATTGACCTGTTTCGCATCTTTACGCGGGTCGTGGAGTGTGCCAATTTCACCCGCGCGGCGGATACCTTGGGTATGCCGCGCTCTTCGGTGTCGGCCGCCATTCAGGAGCTGGAAGGGCGAGTGGGGGCTCGCCTGTTGAATCGCACCACGCGCAAAGTCACAGTCACGCAAGATGGTGCGGCGTTTTACGAGCGCTGTCTGCGCGTGATTGCCGATGTGCAGGAAACCGAAAACCTGTTTCGCCAAGCCAGTGTGGGGCCTAGTGGCACGATCAAGGTGGATGTGCCGGGGCGGGTAGGCCGCCTGATTGTGGCACCTGCGCTGCCGGAGTTTCTGGAGCGCTATCCGCATGTCCATGTGCATCTGGGCGTGACGGACCGCGAGGTGAATCTGATCGAGGAGCAGGTGGATTGTGTGCTGCGAGTGGGACCCCTAAGTGATTCTGGCCTGATCGCCAGAAAAATGGGCAGCTTGCCCTTGATCAATGTAGCCAGCCCCGCTTATCTTGCCCGTTATGGCATGCCCCAGACGCCAGCGGATCTGGAAAACCATCAAGTGGTGCGTTATGCCTCGCCCACCAGCGAACGTGTGGCCCCTTGGGAGTGGCTGGAGCAGGACAAGCGTCAGGTGCTGGATCTGCCAGGTCGTGTGACGGTGAATAATGCCGAGGCCTATATCGCCTGCTGTCTGTCCGGCTTGGGGCTAATTCAGATCCCTGCTTACGATGTGCAGGCGCATTTGCAATCAGGCGAATTAGTGGAGGTGTTGCCGGATCACCGTGCCGCCCCTATGCCCATGTCCTTGCTGTATTTGCATCGCCAACACTTGTCGCGTCGTTTTCAGGTGTTTGCGGATTGGCTGGAAAATTTGTTGCGTCATTCCGCCTTGGAATGAGGCTGGTCTCGAACGTTTTTGTCTGGGGCTGCTCCAAGCTGCAGCGGACAACTCAAAAACGGGGTAGCGATGGAAATCAGAAGAATTCGTGCGACGGACTGGGACTGGATACAGCAATGGTTCCAGGACGAGGACTTGAACCGCGAGTTGGGACCGCTGGATCAGGAGTGGCTGGAGCACGTGTTGAACCAAAGCGATGGCGTTCAGCTGGTTGCCGAGCAGAACGGTCAGCCCATTGGTTTGATTGGGTGTGCCTGGGGAGATGGGCGAAATTTGCCACATGCAATTACCGATATTGCCGTTGCGCCGCCATTACGCGGCAATGGTCAGGCCGGAGCCATGCTGGAAGCGGTATTGGCTTGGCCAGGCCATCCCCCATGTCGTAAATGGGTGGCTTTTGTGTTCCCGGAAAACCAGCGTGCCTGCCGCTTTTTTACGCGCCTGGGTTGGGAACACGTGGACTTTGCCGATGGTATGAACGAGTTCGAGTACAAGAGCTCGGGCTCAGGGCCGGATCAATGCTGATCAGGCCGGTTCCAGCAAGCTGATCATGCGGCCCAAGGGGGAGTCGCTAGGGGTGGGGCGGTACGCCAGTGTCAACGGAATCGTGAAGGCATGGGGGCCTGTCAAGGGTCGATAGCAGACGCTTTGATTCAGTACGAATTGCATGGAACGCGGCAGTATGGATATGCCTTTTCCCGCTGCCACCATCGTGATGGCCGAGAGCAATCTGGGCACTTCTTCCACCACTTTGGGCATGAAGCCGGCCGACTGAAAGGCGGCAAGCAGGCGGTCCTGGACACCGGGGCCATTCGCTTGGCGATACATCACAAAGGGCTGGTTTCGCAGTTCCTCCAGATAAATTCCGTCTCGGCTTTCTGCCAGGGGATGCTGCAGGGGCAGGGCAACGACGGTGTGTTCTTCACTTAGGACAATGGCACGTAGTTCGGGATAGCGGTCTATATCTGCGCGGACAAAGGCGGCGTCCAGTCGTTGCGCCTGAACTTCATCCAGTAGCGTGCGGGTGGTGTTTTCGTCCACGCTCATCTCAATCAGCGGATAGCGCTGGCTAAATTCTTTCAGCAACCGCGGCACCTGCTCGTGGATGGCGGCAGAGCTGGTATAGCCAAGGCTGATACGTCCTGACTCCCCACGGGCACTTTTGCGTACCCGCTCCACGGCTTCGTCGGCCTGGGCGAGGAGACGCCTGGCCTCTTCCAGAAACAGTTTGCCAGCCGTATTGAGCTGGATGCGGCGTGGGCTGCGGTCGAACAGTTGTACTTTCAGCTCGCGCTCCAGGTCCTGGATTTGCTGGCTGAGTGGTGGTTGCTGTATGCCCAACCGCGCAGCGGCGCGAGTCATATGCTGCTCTTCAGCGACGGCCACAAAGTACCTGAGATGTCTAAGCTCCATAAGTGTTTGAATGATATGTAAAAAGTATCAAAAAAATATTATCAATATATTTTACATTCTAATAGGTGATCACTAAGATTTATATAGTTAAAGATGCAGCCCGATCGGAGCCTTGGCTTGTTGAGTTTGGCTGTTGTAAGGAATACCCATGGCTATCAATTTTCATGATCAAAAGAATCGTAAAACCTACGCCACTCGTGAGGCGGACGGCTCCTGGGCGCAAGCTATCGAGACTCTGATTAGCCCGGTCGGTTTGCGTGTTGCCGATATAGGCTGCGGCGGCGGGATTTATTCCTCGGCCTTTCTGGATCAGGGCGCGAGTAGCGTGGTGGGTGTGGATTTTTCCCAGGCCATGATTTCCGGCGCTCAAGAACGCAATGCTGGACGGGCGGGGATTGAGTTCCGCCTGGGGAATGCGACGGCGACTGGCTTGCCTTCAGAGAGTGTGGACCTGGTTTTTCAGCGCGCTTTGATTCATCACCTGGCAGGCTATGAAGTCTGTTTTGCCGAGGCCAAGCGTTTGCTGGTTCCCGATGGCGCTTTGCTGGTGCAAGACCGGACGGCGGCGGATGTGCAGCAGCCTGCTTCGGCCTCTCATTTGCGAGGCTACTTCTTTGAATGTTTCCCACGCTTGTTGGAGGTGGAGCTAAAACGCCGTCCTGAAACGTCTAAGGTGCAGGCAGCGATGCAGGCTGCCGGCTTTGTGGCTCTGCAATCCAGCACTGTGTGGGAAGACAGGCGCTACTACAACAGCTTTGAGGAATATGCTCAGGAGCTGGCCCAGCGTACCGGACGCTCTATCTTGCATGAGCTGAGCGATATTGAGCTGCAAGAACTGATCGACTATATCCGTGCCCGAGTTCTTGTGAATCAGTCTTTTGTTGAGCGTGATTGCTGGACTTTGTGGTTAGGCAAGCGGGGCAGTTAAGAGGGCGCTCTGCATTTTTGTATTCTGAGCGATAGAGAAAGAAAAGCCGGTGCAAGACCGGCTTTTCTTGTGGCATCAGGGATAAAACAGCAGCAGCCCGAATACCGCGAAAACCATCAGATGCATATAGCCTTGAATGGGTGAGGTTCGCTTGCCGCTAAAGCTCAAGATACTGAGCAGTGCCGTGATCAGAAACAACACGATTTCCATATTGCTGATGCCCATGATCACTTGCTTGCCGGTGATCAGACCAATCATCAGCACCACTGGCACAGTCAGCCCCACGGTAGAGACGAAGGCACCCAGACACAGATTGATGGCGCGCTGCATTTCATTGTTCATGGCCGCCTTGATCGCTGTGATGGACTCCGGGGTGAACACGATAATGGCGATCAGCACACCGCCGACGGCAACGGGGGCGCCCGAGGCGGCGATACCGTAGTCCGTCACAATGGCCAGATGGTGTGCCAACAGGACGATAGGGAGGATCAGGGCGATCAGCACCAGACTGCGTACCAGCATCGCGCGAGTCGCCTGGGGATCACGCGGTGTGGGTGTTGTATCTTCAGTGCTTTGTATCGCCTGATCAGGCTGCATATAGTCATGGCGGTGACTGCCCATTTGCAGATACAGAAAGATGGCATAGACCAGGCCCGTCAGAACCGAAATGCCAATGGCCTGGGTTGCGCTGAACTCGCCCGCATTGCTGGTGTAGTTGGGCAAGATCAGGCCCATACTGGTCAGCAAGACGATCATGGACAAGTAAGTATTGGTGCCTTGGCGGTTGAACTCCTGATCACCGTTGCGTGCCGCGCCGGCAATCAGACACAGGCCGGTGATCAGGTTCAGGATGATCATCATCACGGCGTAGATCGAGTCCCGACCTATGGTGGGAAAGTCGCCCGGCCCCAGCAGTACCGAGGCAATCAGGATAACTTCGATCAGCACAATGGACAGGGTCAGGATCAGGGTGCCGTAGGGCTCGCCCAGTTGGTGGGCCAGGTGGTCGGCTTCACGGACCACACCAAACGAGGCCGCCAGGATGGTCACGAACAGCACCAGAAAGACGATGGCCGCCGTGGTGCCGTTCAGGGAGTCCCCCAGCCATTGCCCGCCGAAAATCATGAACAGGACAACAATGGACCAGGAACCGAGCAGACGCAGCCAGGTGATAGGAGTAATGAGTTGAGTTGAGGGTGATGCAGGGTGGGCCATCGTGGATGCTCCGCCAAAGAGGTAGGGCCGTCCCTGTACTGAAAAGGCAGATCCAGGTCGTCCCGGATCTGTTTTGAATTGAACTATTCAAGTAGCCACGATTTTATCACCTTGCCCCCTGGCGGCAAGTGCAGACCCTCTGAAGCCGGATTTGTGTGGCGTGCAGCCATCTTTTTCTGTATCTGGCCAAGGTGGAGGTGTGAAGGGCGGGTTCCTTTATCACCTTCCTGGCATTGTTTCGTTCAACAGTTTTATTTTTATGTGAGTCTGGCGCGAGTCTCCTGTGGACCTTGTTCCTTTTCCTGTTGCCATTTACGGCGGACACCACCCAGATGAGAAAACAGGTGGGCCCATGGAGCGAATACATGGTGTGTTTTCTGTATAGGGTTTGTTCTTCTCCATAGCCTGGCGGAATTTTCCGGGAGATACTCCCGCATACGTTTTGAATGCGGTAGAGAAATTGGCCGGGCTGGAAAATCCTAAATCGGTCGCAATCACATCAATTTTCAAGGCCGTAGTCTTTAGCAAGTACTCGGCCCGATACATACGCTGCAATCGGATATAGCTACTTACACTTAAGCCAAAATTACGCTGAAATATATTCATGATTTTTCGACGTGAAATCTTGAACATATCGCACAGTTCTTTTTGACTGGGCGGCGCACCCAGATTGGCATCAATGGTTTTCTGAATGGCATGGATCAGCATGCTGGTTTCGGCTGTTGTGCTGGGCCGCTGGCTTGGCATCTTGCCCGGCACAAGTGCAGGCGCCATCTGCTTGGGGCAGCGCAAGGGCACGTTGATACGTTCTTTGACTTCATCGACCGCATACGGATTGCCAACGTAATCAACCGCACCTGCCTTCAAAAAAGTGACGCATTCATCACTGCTGCCATCCATGTGTGAATCCAGAATGATGATGGGGATTTGGGCCGTGGCTTTTAATCCTTGCAACATATGGGTCAAGGACAAGGCGTCTATCCCCGTCAATTGCTTATCCATCAGGATAAGTTCGGGTAGTGTTAATTGGGCCTTGGTATATCCTTGCACTCCGTCCGCAGCAACAGAAACCCGAAAAGCACCAGCCAGCAGGGCTTGAAGAAGTTGTTCGTGCTGTCTAGTGTTATTGGAGATCAGCAGAATCCTGATTTTTTGATCTGGCTGATACTTTATAGTGGCGTATTTGTTCAATATAAAGCCCCGCGCCCTTCTTCTGACGAAGACGGCTACCTTTACTGGCATTGCTCAAGTAGCCAATTTCCTCAGAATACAGACTCAATGAATAGATAAAATCTATCGATATGATTCGTACGGCAGACATAACATTCTGTATCAATGGAAAAAGTAAATTTTCAAAATTGCTCATTGCATTTCATTTTTGGCAGGCGGCATGCCGAAAGCCCGAAACTCGGGCCTTAAGGCGGACCCAAAAGTCCAATTTCAGGAATGCTACGCTGGCGTATCGGTGAATTTTCCTGGCAGGAAAAGGCGTGATTCTACGGCTTTTACCTCTGAATAAAGGACTATGTCCAGGCAGGCCAGCCGCGGTTTTGCCCGCACTAGTGTGCATCTGGATGAGGCCGTCCGGGGAAGATTGTGAGGCTCTTTGAGTGACGATTTGTTCAAGCAGCAAGCGCAGCCCCTAGCGAGGCGTTTATCTGCCGCTTTTTTGTTGGATTTTGACCAAGCACGGATGCTCGCCTTTGGCGATTGTTATGGTTATTAGAGCGATTTCGGGGTAGTCTGTTTGAATCATTTTGATGGCTTGGGGCAGGGCTTGAGCCTGCGAACGAAGCCGTAAACAAGTAGGGCGGGGCAAGGTAGATAAACCTTGCCCCGCCCTTGTTTTAAAAACAGTCAGTCTTGGTGTCGGGGTTGTGCTTCAATCTGGCGCAGGATGCAGGGCGATGGCTTCGTCCAGCATGTCCAGCCTGTCCTGCCCCCAGAACAGTTCACCCTGATACATATAGGAGGGCGAACCGAAGACACCGGCTTTAATGGCCTCTTCGGTGTGGGCTTGATACTGCGCCTGCATCAGCGGTGCCTGTTTCAGCCAGTAGTCTGCATCCAGCTGCTGTACTTGCAGGATTCGAGCCAGTTGCGTGGGGTCAGCGATGTTCTGCTCCTCACACCATTGCGCCCGCAAAATGGCTTTGTACAGATCCAGTACCGGCAGACCAGCCTGATTGATGGCGATCACCAGGGTGGAGGCTAGCGTGGCGTCTGGGCACATGAAGCGCGGTGTGGGATTCACCTGTATGCCCAATTTGCGACACCAGCGTTTAAGCTCTGCAATGCGATAAGCCTGACGTTCTGGTGAGCGCTGTCCCAGCAGGACACCGCCTGTACGTGCATAGACTTGCGGCAAGTCCACGGGTTTGTAGTGGATAGGGATGCCATGCTTGCGAGCAATCGCTTCCAGTCTGTCGGCTCCCAGGTAGGCCCAGTCCGAATTCATCCAGAAGTAGTAGTGAATACCGGCTGCGTTCATGTGCGTACCTTTCGGCTGGATAGGGCGGGAAGGGAGAAGTGCGTCGGCCCATGCATGAACCAGGTACTGGCAAAAGCAATCAGACCCAGCGCGCTCAGGTACCAGACGATGTAGTCGGGTTGACCATCGCCATAGGCCAGCAGGGAGGTCGCCACCAAGGGAGCCAGACCGCCACCGATGGCACCGGATACCTGCACGGCAATGGAGATGCCGCTGTACCGCACTTCAGGTGGAAATTGCGTGGAAAACAGGCCACCTTGCGGGCCATACAGCGCGGCATACACCAGCCCAATCGCAATCACCAAAGCCAGGGTGATGGTCTTGGAATCCAGGCTGCCCAGCATGGAAAAGAAGGTGGAGGAGAATGCCAGCATGCAGATCGTTCCTGCCATAAAGACCCATTTGAAGCCGATTCGGTCGCCCAATACGCCAAACAGGGGCATGGTGAACAAGGCCGCAAAGGCACCCCAGACGGTGGCATCCAGCATGACGCTGCGCTCTACTCCCAAGGTGGTGGTGGCGTAAGCCAGGGCAAAGGTCACTACGGTGTAGAACCAGGTCACTTCTGCCAGACGGCCTCCCACGACCAGCAGGACTTCGCGTGGGTAATGACGCAGAACTTCCAGAGCAGGAATCGGGACCTGTTTGCCCTTTTTGCTCATTTGCTCGAAGTCGGGGGATTCGGCCACTTTGGCGCGTATCCACCAACCCACCAGTAGCAGCGCGACGCTGGCTAGAAAAGGCAGGCGCCAGCCCCAGGACAGCATGTCTTCCTCTGGCAAGCTGGCGACGGCGCCCATAGCCAGGGAAGACAGGATCAGGCCGGGGGCTACCCCTGTTTGCGGCAAGCTGCCAAAAAAGCCCTTCTTGCCTTCCGGGGCATGTTCAACCGCCATCAGCACGGCCCCGCCCCATTCTCCGCCTACTGCGATACCTTGCAGAAAGCGCATCAGCACCAGCAGCACAGCGGCCCAGTAGCCAATGCTTTCATAAGAGGGAATCAGGCCGATCAGGATGGTGGGGATTCCCATCAGAAAGAGCGTGATCAGTAGCATGGATTTTCGGCCCAGCTTGTCGCCAAAATGGCCGAAAACAAATCCTCCTAAAGGACGGGCGAAAAAGCCCACGGAGTAGGTGGCAAAGGCCGCCAGTGTGCCCGTAATCGGGTCAAAGGCGGGGAAAAAGATCTTGTTGAAAATCAGTGCGGCAGCGGTGCCGTACAGGAAAAAGTCATACCACTCTATGGTGGTTCCCATCATGCTGGCCAAGCCAGCGGTAACGTACTGGCGCGACGAACGCGCCTGTTCATTGTTAGGCATCGTCATGGCGACCTCCTGGTGGAAGCGGGGTATTGGTTGCGGGCGTCAGCAAGTTTTAGTTAAGGGCGCAATGCCTTGGGTCTGACGGGACCAGTAGTCAAAGGTAGCGTTAACAATGGAGGGCTTGAGCAGATAGTCGTGCGCTTCGGCCGCCAAGGTGTCGTCCACAGGGGTAAGTGGGCCAAAGGCCGCTTGTGCACGCACTTGCAGACGTGCGGCGCGTTCCAGGTACACCGACAGGTAAGTGGCTTCCTGGCAGCTTTTACCTGCGGTCAGATAACCGTGGTGGGCCAAAATAATGGCACGCTTGTCACCCAGGGCTTTGGAGATGATGACGCCTTCCTGATCGGCAATGGGCACGCCAGGCCATTCGCCCAAAAATGCACAGTCATTGTGCAGAGGCGTCATGTCCATTTGCGAAATTACCAAGGGCTGGCGGGCGGTGGCCAATACCGTGGCCCAGGGCGAGTGTGTGTGGATGATGGAATTGACGTCGGGGCGAGCTTCGTAGACCCACAGGTGAAAGCGGGTGGCCGGGTTGGCCATGCCTTCGCCGCTAAGGGTATTCAAGTCGCGGTCAACTTCGATGAAGTCTTCGGGGGTGGCTTCGTCAAAACCCAGGCCAAAGCGCAGGGTCCAGTACGCACCGGGACGCTCGGAACGGACGCTGATCTGGCCCGCCAGACCGGCTTCCTGCTCGGTCATGGCCAGGATGCGGCAGGCAAATGCCATGGTTTCGCGGGTGTCGCGTTGCACTTGCTGTAGATGAGTGGCCATCTCTTTGGTGGCGCGTTCATCAAAATAGGATTTGTCTCTGAGTGGGGTATCCATGTGATTGTCTCCTTTGGTAGGCCTCGTCGATCCTTGTGCCGACGATGGGATTCATTGTCTTGATTTACATCAAGAGGAGCTATGCGCGCTGGCTCATAGCTCCTATTCCATTTGCTTGGGGCCTTATCAAGGGGACGAGCCCGGCAGTGGTGCCGGGCCGGTAGACAAGCGCTGGGGCTGCTTAACCCTGGCGCCAGCGGGAGCGCTCGCGGCGTCGCGAGCGGGACCAGGGATGTTGCACCTTATGCGGCTGTGGCCGGGGGTCGGGTGGATGTCGCGTGTCATTGCTTTCCACGGGATTGGAGTCCGGTTTAGGCGAGTCCAGAAAGACATTGATGGAACAATCGCAATCGAGGTACATGGACAGTCCTTTGTCAACGTGAAGAAAGGGGAGGCGGTACGCAGGCTCCGTTCCGGACCTGAGTGTCTCCCGAAAAAAACGTGTCGTAGCTGTCTTGCAGGGCATGCAGGATCATTTCAGGGTAATTGTCATGCTCGGTGGGCAGACGCAGTTGCAACTGTGCCAGATGCTCGTTGTCCTGCTGTCCGCCCCACTGCTTGTGATAGTGGCCGTGCTGATAGCCGCGCAGTTGGCGCAAGCGGTTCAGGGCATTCTTGCCCGCGTAGGAGTGGTAGAGCGTGTCCAGTGTCAGACCACAAAGAGCAGCCAGTTGGGTAAAGCCGCTGAAATCGAACTGGCGTGTCTCCAGAACGCGCAAGGTAAAGCGTTCCAGAGCCGTCATGATGGCCGTAGAGTCGCTGGTGGTGGCTGATGCGTGCTGGAGCTGATCCAGTGCGGTGGCGGCTTCTTGCTCGCGCAGCGCATCGTTGGCACGCAGTACATCGCACAGACCAAAATGCAGGATGTCGATCAGCTCCAGTTGGAGTTGCGGCAGATTGCGCTCGCTATGCTGCCACCACTTCCAGTCCAGGTAATTCGCCAGCTCCGCACATTCCACCCAGATCGCCCGGTAGTAATCCTGCTTGGCCACTCGCCAGTTTGGATCAATCAGCTGATTCAGCTCGGTTTGCAGGGCCAGCATTTGCTTTAAGCGGCGGGTCCCGGGACCGGCAGGAGTGACTGCCACTTGCTGCCCCAAACGGTGTTTCTGACGACCTTGTTCGTCAAAATTCTCGGGTGCCAGCCAGGCCTGAAAATTCGCTTTCAGGGCAGGCCACTCCTGGTCGGTAATGGAGAACCAGGCTGTATCGCGCGAGCGGCCCTTGTACACAATCGCCTGACGGAAGATGCCTTCATAACGAAAGCCCAATCGTCGTGCAGCGGCTTGGGAGGGGGCATTGTGTGTGTCGCACTTCCATTCGTAGCGACGGTAGCCCAGTCCATCAATTGCATAAGCCATCAACAGGTAGTGGGCTTCGGTGGCCATACGGGTTTGTTTCAGAGCGGGCGACCAGGCTACAAAGCCCACTTCAATGCAGCCGTTTTGTGGGTCGATCCGCATCAGGGACAAGGTGCCCAATGCGCGACCCGTGGTTTGTTCGACGACAGCGTAATGCACGGCATTGCTGGCCTGGCTGATGGTTTGCAGGTGCTGGTCGAACTGTGCGCGGTTGTTAAAGGGGCCTACAGACAAATAGGTCCAGTCGCGGCCATCGCTGGCGCTGCTGTAGGCCTCGTACAGGCTGTCGCCATGTTGCTCCGGGTTCACGGCTTCCAGACGGCAGTATTTGCCGTGCAGAACGCAGCGTGCTGGCTGCGGGCGGGACTGCCAATGAGGGAGCGAGGGGCCAATAGGCTGGTGATACGCGTTCAGCTGAACCATGACTTGTCTTCAATAGAAAACGCTCCAGAAATGCCAATCTGTGGCACAGCTGGAGGCGGGAAAGGGAGTGTAGGGCCGGGACACAAGAGGCGTCTTGCTAGGCCACTAATTGATTCTATTGAGCAAGTGGCCGGTTGCAGCAATCCGCTTTGCTGCTTGTTTCCAGACCGCATTACTAAAACAGCGTTGAAACGCCCAAGAGCCAGCGATGGCGGGCCTTGGCTTAGAGCTTGAACAGCAGTCAAAACTATCCTGCGGCCAAGGCACAGATGGGGGGCAGGCCGCTTGGCAGACCAAAGTGGCAGGGACAAAAAAGCCGAGCTGCCTTGTGGGCAGTCTCGGCTTGGGAGCAGGCTTTAAGCCAGAGGCTTAGAGCTGATTCAGGTTCAGACGCAGAACGCTGTCCTTGGCACCTTTCAGGTAGTGCGGGCTCTTGTCGCCATGAGGGATTTTGATAGTGACAAAAGCGGTCTGGCCGTCAGCGCTCAGCGTGACGCTGTTGGGGTGCACAGGGGCGCTGATACGGTGTTTAACAGCCAAGGTGTTGGCATCCAGGATGGTGACCGAACCTGTACCGGCTGGTGTTTCACGATCCACGCCACGGTTGGTAGCAATCAGCTCTTTGCGAGCGTCGTTGTACACGATATCCAGCAGCCCCAGACCCACTTCAGCCGTGTTTTCCACTTTGCCGGAGCTGGTGTCGAACTGGTAGATCTTGCCGGTATTGGCGTCAGCACCAAACAGTTTCTTGCCATCCGCGCTCAGGGCGATGTTCACGAAGAAGTGGCGGGAATCTTCACGTTTATCGCTTTTTGCATCGCCAGTGGTGAAGCGCTGTTCGATAGCGCCGGTGGCCGGGTTGATGACAGCAATTTCATCCTTGCCACCGTGGCCCACGAACAGACGCTTGGTGTTGGCATCGTAGGCAGCGCCAGCAGGCCACAAGCCCACGTTATCGATATTGTGCAGGATACGACCGTCGGCACCATCCACAATCCATACGCGACCACCTTCGGAGGGGTTGGTCACGAAGATGCGGTTGTCTTGCTCGTCAATAACGACTTTACGGGTGTGTTCCCAGCCGCCCTTGTCTTCTTTCTGACCCAGTTGGATCAGTTGCTTGACGGTGCCATTCAGGCTGTTGATTGCCAGCAGCGAGCCGTCCAGAGTGTTGCCCACGTACAGAGTGTGAGTTTTCTGGTTCAGGCCCAGTGCAAAGGCACGGCGCGGCAATTGGATCAGCTGCGATTCACGCAGCGTGTCCTGGTCCAGAACGTGCAGGAAGCCAGCAGCACGGTCTTCAAACAAAGGAGTAGCAGCAACAAACAACTGCTTGCTGTCCTTGGCGGCCAGAATTTCGTAGGCACCATCAATGGTGTCCTGACGGAAAGTGACCTGTGCCTGAGGCGCAGTCGCATTAAAGGACGATGTTTGGCCCGCTTGTTGCGATTGCGGTGCAGTCTGGCATGCACTGAGCAGCAAAGCGCCCATTACGGAGGCAACAATCATTTTTAAAGAGGCTGGGCGGGACGCAATCATGTATTTCCTTTGAGATTCAATAAATGAGAATCGTTACTATAACTGCTCTGTTTTATAAACTTTTCTGACTTGTCTGTCTATGTAAATACGCAAAACCCTGCTTGATGGCAGGGCTTTGAATGGTCTTTGTTTTAGTCCTGGTTGGAGCCTTGCCCAAACCGGGCTTGCCAGGCTTCATACACTTTGCGTTTTTCAGGCAAGGGCAGGTGTTCCATTTTCACGCCCTGTTTGCCAAAGTCCTGCTGCATTTTTTTGTAGAAGGATTCGGTGGACCAGCCAAAGGGTTCGCCCTCTTGATCGTCGGCGCAATACACCACACGTTCTACGCCCGAGGCGATCATGGCCGCCATGCACATGGGGCAGGGGATGCCGCTGGCATACATGGTGCTGCCTGCATGGCTGCTGCTTTTCACGTGCTGGCTGGCGGTACGCAGCGCCTGGATCTCGGCGTGTGCGGTGGGATCATGGGCAATGTAGGTCTCATTAACTCCTTCGGCCAGAACTTGACCATCGCGCACCAGCACTGCGCCAAAGGGCTGGCCGCCGCGGGCGACATTCTCTTCGGCGATCTGGATGGCGCGCAGCAGATAGTGTTTATCGTTCATGTTTTTCTCCTGTAGAGAAGCAAGGTTGGAATGAGCCTTGAAACCAGAGTCTCTATTTGTGCCTTGTGGGACACCTGCGGGTACAGGTGGCATCAGGGGGACGTGTTCCGGTTTGGCGTGTTTGTAATGCAAAACAGCCGCTGACGGGCAGCGGCTGTTCTGTTTCAGACCATATTAGCGAGTGCCGCCAAGTGTCAGATTGGCATGACGGTTTACGTCTTTGTACAGCAAGTAGCGGAAACGGCCTGGTCCGCCTGCGTAGCAAGCCTGCGGGCAGAAAGCGCGCAGCCACATGAAGTCACCGGCTTCCACTTCAACCCAGTCCTGGTTCAGACGGTACACCGCCTTACCTTCCAGAACGTACAGACCGTGTTCCATCACGTGTGTTTCAGCGAAGGGGATCACGCCACCGGGTTCGAAGTTCACGATGTTCACGTGCATGTCGTGACGCAGGTCGGACATGTCGGTGAAACGGGTGGTGCTCCAACGGCCTTCGGTGTCAGGCATGACGCCAGGCTTCACGTCTTTTTCGTTGGTCACAAAGGCTTCAGGCGCATCCAGGCCTTCCACACGCTGGTAGCGCTTGCGAATCCAGTGGAAGTTGGCCAGCTCGCCCGTGCGGTTGTGCAAGGTCCAGTTGGTGGAAGGAGGAATGAAAGCATAGCCGCCTTCTTCCATAATGTGCTTGGTGCCTTCCAGAACCAGTTCCAGCTGGCCCTTGACGACAAAAATCACGCCTTCGGCTTCGGGGTCGGACTCAGGATTGTTGCTGCCACCCTGTGGGCCTACTTCCATGATGTATTGGGAGAAGGTCTCGGCAAAGCCGGACAGAGGACGTGCCAATACCCACAGACGGGTATTTTCCCAACCGGGCAGGTAGCTGGTCACGATGTCTTGCAGCACGCCTTTGGGCAGCACGGCATAGGCCTCGGTGAACATGGCGCGGTCCGTCAGCAACTGAGTCTGAGGAGGATGGCCACCTGGAGGGGCGTAGTAATTGACTTTGGACATGTTGATTCCCATTGAAATTCAGTAAGGAAAAATCTGTCGAACGGCACGGCGCAATCCCGGCGGCTGGCAAAAGGCACAGGCGGGATGTCGTTGTAATGCGCGGGACCAATATACCTTAACGACTGCTGGTGATATTTACAAATTAAATGTATAAATCTCTAGTATTTGTTTTTTGAATAAATGGGCGGTGGGGTGGATTGCCCTGGCGGATTTCAGAAAGGGTTTGCGCATATGGATCATCAACTATCAAGCAGTCCCAGCCTGAACCGGCCCTTGTACGACCTGGACCTGCTGCTGGCCTTGTTGACGGTAGTCGATTGCGGCAGCTTCACGGCGGCCGCAACGCGTTTGCATTCCACGCAGTCCACGATCAGCCAGAAAGTGCGGCGCCTGGAGGAACTGGCCGGGCTGCGTCTGCTGGACCGGGCCAGCCGGGGCGTCAGCACGACTGAAGCGGGGCAGACCCTGTTGGGTTACGCCCGCCAGATGCTGGCTTTGAATCATCAGCTGTCTGAAGCCCTGTCCGGTTCTCTGGTGACTATTTCCGTGCGTCTGGGCGTGCCTGAGGACTTTACCAATGGACAGACCATGCGGGCCTTGGCGGGCTTCAACCGTCGCTTCCCGCAGGTGCGTCTGGAAGTCAGTAGCGGCTTGAGCAGCGATCTGCTGGCCGCTTACGATCAGGGTGAGCTGGATCTGGTGCTGGTCAAGCAGCGTCACAATGCCCGTGAAGCGGTGGCTTGTCTACCCGAGCAGACGGCCTGGGTGGATAGCGCGACTGATCCGGTCTTTCATCTGGACCCCATCCCCTTGGTGACCTTCCCGCGTCGGGGTGTGTATCGAGAGGAAATCATCAGTGCTGTCGAGTCCTTGGGACGTCGTTGGCGTATCAGCTTTACCAGTTCCAGCTTGAGCGGTATTCAGGGGGCGGTGGCAGACGGGATGGGGATCAGTTTGCTGCCGCGGCGTGCGGTGCGCGATGACCATATTGAATTGGGCCAAGCACAAGGTCTGCCCCGTATCGATGCTTTTGAATTGGCGATTTTGCATCGGCCTCATGCCAATGAGATGGTGACGGCCTTGTCCCGTGTACTGGTAGAGATGCTGGCACCCGAGAGCGCCAGCCGTTCTGGATAGCCTGCTGTTGGGCTGGCGAGGCTCGTAGAGCTTAGACAGGGTTTAGCGCTTGGGTGTGACCGGATCAAAGTGCGTCATTACATCCAGCACGGGCTCTTCGGCCATCACTCGGTCCCGTGCGGCCACGGCAATGGCATGACCTTGAGCAATAGTCAGGGTGCCGTCCATTTCCAGATCCACTTCTACCCAGATCATGTCACCCAGTTTGCGGGTCCGTAGCTGGTGTATGCCTTCCACGCCAGGGGTCTCGCGCAAGAGCTTGGCAATGCGCTCTTCCGTTTCCTGATCGACCGCTTTATCGGTCAGGTCGTGAAATGCGCCAATAGAAAACTTCCAGCCCATGCGCAGAATCATCAAACCCACAATACTGGCGGCCAAGGGGTCGCCCAAGGGCAGACCTGCCAGGTTGGCCATCACCCCGATGCTAACGACTAGCGAGGAGGCTGCGTCGGAGCGGGCGTGCCAGGCATTGGCAACCAGCATGGTCGAGCGCAAACGCTTCGCGACACGCAACATGTAGCGAAACAGGAGTTCTTTACTACAGAGCGCGATGAAGGCAATGGCCAGGGCAATCGGGTGTACTGCTTCGATGCTGCTGGGGTCGCGCAAGGAAGACACGGCATTCCATAGCATGCCCAGTCCTACTGCCAGCAAGAGGCCGCCAATGGCCAGAGTGGCCGCCGTTTCGTACCGCAAATGTCCGTAAGGGTGATCCGCGTCCGGACCTCTACGGCTATGGCGGTTGGCGATCAGCACTACAAAGTCCGACAGCAGGTCGGACAGGGAGTGGATGGCGTCAGCAATCAGGGCCTGCGAATGAGCAAACAGACCCACCACAATTTGCAGCACGCTCAAACTGATATTGACGATGACACTGACCCAGGTTGAGCGCTGTGCACCAAGGTGCCGATCCAGTTCAGAAGGGGGGATGTTTTCCATGCCAAGAGGTCCTTGCATTCAAAGCAGCAGACTGTGCATCAATACAGCAGTTTCAAGATAAAGAGTGTATCGGCTTTCCTGGGTTACGGGGCGCTGAAAGGGGCTTGGCAGGCTGTTTTGAGCCTGTTCTTTGGTATATGTAGACAAAAAAGCCTCGCTTTTTCGGCGAGGCTCTTTTGCGTATCAGGAATGCGTCTTAATTGATGCGCATACCGGGCTGGGCACCGGGGAATGGTTCCAGAATATAGATGCCTTGATCCACGGCATCATCCGCATGGCTGGCCGCCAGAACCATGCCCTCGGATACGCCGAAACGCATCTTGCGAGGAGCCAGGTTAGCGACCAGTACCGTCAGCTTGCCGATCAGATCTTCGGGCTGGTAAGCCGACTTGATGCCGGAGAACACTTGGCGCAAGCGGCCTTCGCCAGCGTCCAGGCTCAGACGCAGCAGCTTGTCCGAACCTTCTACGGCTTCGCAACTGACGATTTTGGCAATGCGCAGGTCCACCTTGATGAAGTCCTTGATGTCGATAGTGTCGGCAATGGCTTCGCCACCGGGCAACACGACGGGAGCAGGTGGCGGAGCCAGCAGCTCGTCCACCATGGCGCTGTCTACACGCTGCATCAGATGCTTGAAGGGAGCGATGTGATCAGGCAAGGCAGCCACGTCGTCCCAGACAAAGTCGCGGTCCAGACCGAACAGTTCGTGGGCCACGCGATGGGTCAGGGTGGGCAAGATGGCGGTCAGCATGACGGATAAGCCCTTGAAGCCAGCCAGGGTGCGCGAGCAAATGTCTTGCAGCGCATCTTTCTGAGCCTGCTCGGCGGTCGCAATGCCTTTGGCCATGACCCAAGGCTGGGCGGTATCAAAAGCCTGGTTGATGATGTCGGCCTGAGCCATGATCTGGCGCACGGCACGACCATACTCGCGGCTTTCCAAGTCGGCGCGGACTTTCTCGGCGACTTCCTTGAGCTGGTTTTGCAGTTCGGAGGTGTCGCCCTGGTAAGCCAGCTTGCCATCAAAATGCTTGCTGATGAAGTTGGCGGCACGGCTGGCGATGTTGACGTACTTGCCAATCAGGTCGCTGTTGACGCGGGCAATGAAGTCGTCAGGATTGAAATCCATGTCTTCGACGTGCGAGTTCAGCTTGGCGGCCATGTAGTAGCGCATCCACTCTGCATCCATGCCCAGCTCCAGGTAGCGCAGGGGCGAAATGCCGGTGCCGCGACTCTTGGACATTTTCTCGCCGCTAACTGTGATGAAACCGTGCACGTTCAATGCATCAGGCACTTTACGGCCGGAGAACTTCAGCATGGCAGGCCAGAACAGGGCGTGGAAGTACACGATGTCCTTGCCGATGAAGTGGACCTGCTCGGTTCTGCCTTCCGGATCCAGCAAGGCATCAAAGTCCAGACCGGCCTTGGCGCAGTAGGCTTTCAAGGAAGCCAGGTAGCCTACAGGCGCGTCCAGCCAGACATAGAAGTACTTACCGGGGGCATCCGGGATCGGGATGCCGTAGTAGGGCTCGTCGCGGGAAATATCCCAGTCGTTCAGGGAGGCTTCTGCGCCTTCGCCTGTACCCAGCCATTCGCGGGTCTTGCCCAGCACTTCCGATTGCAGACGCGGCTTGCCTTGGGCGTTCTTGCCCGTGGTCCACTCTTGCAGGAAGGCTACGCAGCGCGGGTCGGACAGACGGAAGAAAAAGTGCTCCGAGGTCTTTAACACCGGACGCGCATTGGTCAGGGTGGAGTAGGGCTCGATCAGTTCGGTAGGAGCGTAAACCGCGCTACAGACTTCGCAGCTGTCGCCGTACTGGTCCTTGGCGTGACACTTGGGGCACTCGCCCTTGATGTAACGATCGGGTAGGAACATGCCTTTGACCGGATCGTAGAACTGTTCGATGGTGCGGGTGTCAATAAAGCCGGCGCTTTTCAGCGTGCGGTAGATATCCTGGGCCAGTTCGACGTTGTCTGGCGAATCCGTACGGTGCCAGTGGTCGAATTTGACGTTAAAGCCATTCAGGTAGGTGGGGCGCTCGGCCGCAATCTTGTCCACCAACTGAGCGGGGGTAATGCCAGCGCTTTCTGCCTTGAGCATGATGGGCGCCCCATGGGCGTCGTCCGCACACACAAAATGCACAGTATGTCCCGACATTCGCATGGACCGAACCCAGATGTCGGCCTGGATATATTCCATGATGTGGCCGATGTGAAACGAGCCGTTGGCATACGGCAGGGCGGTCGTAACAAATATCGTTCGTGACATGACTTAACAAAATAAAAGAGAAAGGGAACAAGGATTCTACGGTCTATTGCACACTTGTGCTGCGCCAGACCGCGGAATGTCCACGGGCAAAGTGCTGATGGGCAATTGCGAATGATACAAATGCACACACCCTGAGCCTTTGACGACTCAGGGTGTTCGGGGGCAGTGCCTAATCAGCGTTGCTGCTCGCCAAAGGCTTGGCGAACAGTCAAGAACTGTTAAGGAATCTCGCGCATCTCGATGTCGGTGACATCACGCGAACGTGGTGTGTTCGACTGTTTGCTGGCAGCGGCAGGGCGGCGGCGCTGGTCCCAGTAGGCTTTAACGCCGAAAGGACGGCCACTAATACGCGCCACAATGTATAAAATGCCGATCGCAATAGCGGTAGAAACCATGAAGATAAACGCCATGATTGCACCGAAAATTGTCAGCAAGACAAAGAGGGCTGTGCGGATAATCTGGTTAAATGTGTTCATAGGGTTAGTATGACATCATAAGTGTAAAAAAATTCCTCTTGAACCGCTAATTTTCTGGTTTAAAGGTATGGTGATGTTTCTTTATATCAAGGTTTTGGATAAATGACAGTGAGTTCCGAGCGCGTGTTGCAAGCCCTGGCGAGTGTGACCGATCCCAACACGTTAAAGAAGTTATCGGTCGATGCGGGTCGATGCGAACTGAGCATTGACCAGAACCAGGTTGAGCTGACTTTGCATCTGCCCTATACGGCTTATGACATTCAGGGACAGCTGCGCGAACGTATCGAGCAAGCCGTGGCAGGCGTGGGTGCCACCCTGTCCAAGCTGCATTTGAATCCCCGCATTGGCGTGCATGCTGTGCAGGAAGGGTTGCGACCCATGCCCAATATCCGCAATATTATTGCGGTGTCCTCGGGCAAGGGCGGTGTGGGTAAGAGCACAACGTCGGTGAACCTGGCTTTGGCCTTGCATATGCAAGGTGCGCGTGTTGGTTTGCTGGATGCGGATATTTACGGCCCTAGCGTGCCCACCATGCTGGGCCTGCACGAGCGCCCGCGCAGTGCAGACGGCAAGATGATGGAGCCGCTGATTGGTCACGGGCTGCAAGCCAACTCGATTGGTTTTCTGCTGGACGAAGACGCTCCCGCAATCTGGCGCGGCCCGATGGCAACCCAGGCGTTGACACAGCTGCTTACACAAACGCGTTGGGATGATCTGGACTACCTGATTATCGATATGCCTCCCGGCACTGGCGATATCGCCTTGACCTTGTCGCAGAAAGTGCCCTTGACGGGTGCGGTGATTGTGACCACCCCTCAGGACCTGGCGCTGATCGACGCCAAGCGTGGTTTGAACATGTTCCAGAAGGTGAATGTGCCTGTTCTGGGTATTGTGGAAAACATGTCGGTCCATATCTGCTCGAACTGTGGTCATGCTGACCCGGTCTTCGGTCAGCATGGTGGTCGCGATATGGCCAGCCAGTTCAACGTGCCTTGGCTGGGTGCCTTGCCTTTGGCAATGAGCATTCGGGCTCAGACCGACTCCGGTACCCCGACGGTGATTGCCAGCGCAGACAGTCCCGAGGCCCGCCTGTATCACGAGATTGCCAATCGCGTTTCGGCTAACTTGTCGCAACTTCCTCCAGACACGTCGGGGCAGCGCCCCAAGGTTGTTCCTCGTCCTCTTTGAGTACGTATGCGCAAATCCGGCTTTTGCCTGTTGTTTTCGATAGTCCTGAGCCCTGCAGTATGGGCTCAGTCTTCCGTTCCCGATGTCATTATTGATCCGGGGGGCGTGCCCCCCCAGGCGCTGAAAGAAATTCAGCGCGCGGTCAGTGCCATTACACGTTTGGCGGAAGACCAGGACTTGGGAGAGGTCTCGCGTCTGCGGCGCCGGGCTCACGATGCGACCGTCTCCGCCTTGCAGACTCAGGGTTACTTTGACTCTGTGGTCACGCTGGAGGTGGGCGAAGATTCCAGCGGTGAATATTGGGACATCATTATTCAGCCGGGCGAAATCACGCGCGTACGAGACATTGCCCTGGATTTCAAAGGCAAGATTCAGGAGCCGGAATACCAGGTACGTCTGGAAGGGATCAAAGCCAGCTTTCCTTTGAAAGTGGACGATCCCTTTTTGAATTCGGTCTGGTCCTCCGCCAAATCGGATCTGCTGGAAAGCGTACAGCGCCAGGACTTTTACTACGCTCGTTACATAGACACGCGGGCGACCGTATTGGCCGATGAAGGCATGGCCGACCTGTCCCTGAAAGTGGATAGCGGGCCGAGGGTTCGCATGGGGCAGTTGGAAACCACTGGCCTGAAGCGAGTTCCCCAGTCTCTGGTAGACCGCTATGTGCGCTATACCCCCGGTGATCCTTACGATCAGGACAAGCTGGACGAGTGGCAGCAATCTTTGGCTGCCACCACTTTTTTCCGGGGTGCCTTTGTCACTCTGAATGAAGAGGCCGGTAAAAAGAAAGAGCTTCCAGATGGTGATGTAGAACTGCCTGTACGTGTACGGGTTACAGAAGCGCCATCCAGGCAGTTCACCGGTTCTCTGGGTTTTGACAGCGACCACGGTGCGCGTGTTGAGGCCTTGTATCGAAAGAATATTGTGTTTGGCCTGCCGATCTGGACCGAGGCCGGTATTGGCGTGGATAAAAAACGTCAGCGGGCCTTTTATGACATCCACTTGCCGCCCACCATTAGCGGCTACAAGAACAGTTTTGGTGTCTTGTACGATCGCTCCGACATTGAAGGTTTGGACACGGAGCGGGCGGCCCTGGGCTGGAAGCTGCGCCAGGAACGACAGGCAGCGGGCAATAGCCGCGTGGAATATGAAACCGAATGGGGCTTACTGGGCGCCTGGGACAAGACCAAGATTTCCGGCCTGCCCACTCGTGAAACACCTTCTGCCATTGCAACCTGGCAATGGCTGCGTCGGGACGTAGACAAGAAGTACGATCCGCGCGAAGGCAATCTGATTGATTTTGGCGTGGGCGCCGGTGTCACGCTGGACAAGGGCGAGACCTTTTACCGCAGTAACTTGCGATTGCAGCAGTGGTGGCCAGTTGGGGAGCGGGATATTTTGTCCCTGCGGGGTGAAATCGGTAAGGTTTGGCGCATGACGGACCGCACACCGCCTGACTTCGGTTATCGCACCGGGGGCGCTCGCAGTGTCCGTGGCTACAAATATCAAAGCATTGGCCTTCGACAAGGCGACGCCGTGGTGGGTGCGCCAGCCATGGCCGTAGCCAGTGTGGAATACACGCACTTTTTCACCAGCATGTATGGCATGCGTGCTTTTGTTGACGTGGGTGACGCTGCGCCCAGCTTCGGTGATATGGATTTAGCCTGGGGCTACGGTTTGGGAGCGGTGGTGCGCACCCCTGCTGGCCCTTTCAATCTTGATCTGGCTTATGGTCAGCGAGACAAACGCGTACGTTTGAGCTTTTCTTTGGGAATCGCATTTTAATGGCTTGGGTTCGGCGCTGGTTCCGATATTTCGCGTTGTGGGGGATTCCCTTTGTGGTGATTGCCCTGCTGCTTGTTTGCGGCTTTGTGTATTGGGTGCTGGCCAGTCAGGCTGGTACAAGCTGGGCCTTGCGCACAGCTTTGCCCTATGCGCAGGGCAGCGCCCAAGGCGTGCGCGGAACCATCTGGGATGGCTTGAGTATCGACCACCTGGTGCTGGGCTTGCCGGACACCCATGTGGATATCGAGCGTTTGCGCTTGCAGGCCAATTGGAAAGAACTGTGGGAACGCCGCCTGCACGTGGTAGAGCTTAGTGCTCAGAAAGTGGATGTGGCCTTGACCTCCTCGGACGAGCCCAAGTCCGACGAACCTTTCAAAATGCCCGAACTGCCCATTAGTATTGCCGTGGACAAGCTGGCCTTGGGGCAGTTCTTGTTAACGCAGGATGGCACGCCCTTGCCGGTCGCGATTGCGGATTTGTCTTCGGCACTGGCGTTGGATTCCGACAGCGCGCAGCTTCGACTGTACGATTTGATGGTGGCTAATGAGTCCATCCGCGCGGGCTTTCAGGGCGAAATGGAACTGGCGGGACTGGAAGCGCCTTACCCGGCACGAGCCGATATTCAAATCATTGCTCGTGGTTTGACGGCTGATTCGCCTATTTGTGCGAAACAGTATTTGCCTGCTTATGCAGAGCCGTCGAAATCCGGCAAATCTGCCGAGAAGGCAGTAGTCGATCGGTCCAAAAAAACAGCCACTGTTGAAACGGCCAAGACCAGTGCCAAGGCTGCAATAACACAGCAAGGTCAAGCTGAGGCCAGCGCACCGAGTCATGCAACTCCTGCCAGCCAGCCAGTCGATCAGCCCGTAGACGCCCATGGTGTCGCCGGAGTCATCAGCTCCGAGCCCGAGGGTAGTACGGGTCTTGTCGATGAAGAACGTATCCGGGAGCCAGTTGCTGTTCCAGAGCCCGAGCCTTTGCCCGATTGTGTGGTCAACGCTCAAATCACCTTGAATGGCTCTCTGGAACAAGCCACCTTGCTGCTTAACGGTCAGGGCCAGGGCTATAGCCTGGACGCCAGCGCAGAGTTAAGCCCGCTGGATTCCGTGCCAGTGCGTCAGGCCAAGGTGGCGGTGAAACTGCCGGACGAGTCCTCGCTGGATGCAGACTTTGCCTGGGATGCCATGCAGGAAGGTGTGCACGTTCAGGATCATTTCAAAGGTCAGTTCCGCAGCGACAAGCTGGATCTGCATGCCTTGTTGGGCGATGTGCTGCCCGACGCCCTGATTAATACCCAAGGCCAGTTTGATGTGGTCTTGGCGGATAAAGAACAATTGCTCTCCGCGGATGTGGATGTGCAGCTTTTGCAGGGTAGTCGCTGGAACAAGCAGGCCGCTATCGGGCAGATCAAGGCAAAAGCGTCGGCTCCGGCTCAGCCGGGCCAACCGGATTGGTGGCGTTTGTTGTCGGTTTCGGATGTGCTCACCGATATGAAGATCGGGGATAACCAGGTTCAGTTGAAAGGTGGTTTTGGCATGTCCGGCAAGGCCGAGCTGGATTTGCTGGCGAAGATGCCTCGTGCCGAGCAACTGTGGCCCGGCCTGGAGCTGGGCAAGGCTTCGGTAGAAGGGCAGTTGCGTGGCGATATCGCTCATCACACCCTGCAGTTGAAGGGCCAGTACGACTTGGGCGGCAAGGCCAAGGGGCAGTTGGGCCAAGGCATGGCCGAGGCCGATCTGGCACTGGAAGGTGGCTGGCATTTTGCCGATCAGGGCAAGGCCGCGTATTGGGATGGCAAGGTAAACCGTTTGGTGGCTGACCATGCCGGTTTGATCGTGCGTTTGCAGTCGGCACTGCCTGTGCGTTTTACCGATGCTCTGCGGGCGCCGGAGCCTCCTGTTCAAGTTGCCACAGCAGAGGCCAAGGACCAATCCAAGGTTGAAGGTGATGTAGCAGGCCAGGGGGTCGCCAAGGAAGAAGGAGCGGCTCAGGCCGGTATAAATCCGGAAACGAAGGACAACCCCGATACTAAGTCTGCTGCTGCGGCCAATGCTGCTCCGTCTGCTTCATCGGCAGCAGAGCAAGCGAAGGCACAGGCTGGCACTCCCGAAAACGCAGCCGATAAAACAGCAAGCGCTCCCAAGGCACCCGAGCCCTTGGCTCCCTGGTCAGTGCGAGTTGGTGCCGGTACGTTGAGCACCACAGTCGATGGCGAACCCTGGATCAATCTGCGTCACCAGGAATCCAGTTACCAGCCTGGACAATGGGCCAGCCGTGGTGAGTTGTTGGATCTGGTGCTGTCCGAGCCTCGCATCGCGCGCTTGCTGCGCAAAGTCGGCGTAGAAGAAAACGCTGACAAGGCCAAGGGTGGTGTCAAGATTGCCAAGAACAAGAAAACCCAGCCGCCCGAAATTGATATCAAAGCGCGCTGGGACCTGAAATTTAATGGTGCCTTGTCCGGCCAGGTGCGCGTCGACCGCGTGGCGGGGGATGTACAGGTTTTTGCTGAGCCGCCCATGTCGCTGGGGCTGGAAGATCTGAGTATCGTCATCAATGCGAAACCTACCTCGGCCACGAGCAGCCGTCTGGATGCCCAGATGGATGTGCGTACCAAGGAAATGGGTTACGTCACAGCCAAGGCACAGACTCCCCTTCACGGGCTGGCCTTGAATGAGAACGATCGCAAAACGGTCAGCATACAAGCCAATATTGACGACTTGAGCTGGACGCGCCTGTTCCTGGGCGATGCCATGGAGCTAGGCGGTCGCTTGAATGCAGACGTGAATATTGATGTGGGTGCGAAATGGGCCTGGACCAGCCGTGGCACGGTAAGGGGCCGCGAGTTGCGTTTCACGCGTCTGGATGACGGCATCCGTCTAATTGACGGTCAGCTGGATGCCCGTTTCGACGGTGACATCTTCCGCCTGGAGTCCTTGACGTTCCCGGCCCGCCCACGAGTAGAGCCGCAGGAATGGCGTACCGCAACCTGGCTGAAAGAGAGCCCGGACGCCAAGGACGGCAAGCTGACTGTGTCGGGGCAGTGGAACCTGAGCACTCAGCAAGGGGCCTTTGACGTGGATATTTTCCGCTTCCCGATTCTGCAGCGCTCCGACCGTTACGCCATGATGTCCGGCAATATCAATCTGGATATGGAATTGCCGCGTATTGCCATTACCGGCAAGGTTGTTGCTGATGCGGGCTGGTTCAACCTGGACATGTTGGGTGGTATTCCCACTGTTGATAGCGATGTGGTGATTGTGCGGGCAGGCGACGAGCCGGCTTCCGAGCCTTCCCAGGCCGCAACCGACATGAGCATGGAAATTGATGTGGATCTGGGGCCGCGTTTTTACCTGACGGGTTATGGCGTGAACTCCGGTCTGGTTGGCAGCCTGAGGGTCACCATGATTGGCGGCAAGTTGACCGGTATGGGTGCCTTGCGCACTCGTGGTGGGCGAATTGAGCTCTATGGTCAGAAGTTGCTGCTCAAGCGCGGAACCGTGACTTTCCA
Source organism: Alcaligenes phenolicus (assembly GCF_032063905.1). Classification (NCBI taxonomy): domain Bacteria; kingdom Pseudomonadati; phylum Pseudomonadota; class Betaproteobacteria; order Burkholderiales; family Alcaligenaceae; genus Alcaligenes; species Alcaligenes phenolicus. Next base: position 341,563 of record NZ_DAMBOE010000002.1, on the reverse strand, counting down.
GGGTGACATTACTTCGCCTATCCTGGACATCGAAGCCTTGCGTACCGGTCAGGCAGTAGAGGCAGGTGTTAAGGTAGCCGGTACGGCTCGCAAGCCCAGAATCGATTTGGTGTCCTACCCGGAGGTCAGCGAAGTTGAAAAACTGTCCTGGCTCCTGCTGGGCCACGGGCCGGATGATTCTGGTGGTGACATGGCCTTGCTGCTCAGTGTAGGGACATCCTTCCTGGGCGATGGCGAGCCCTTCTACCGCAAGTTCGGGATCGATGAAGTGGCCATGCGCTCGGGTGACCTGGGCAGTGCCGGTAGCATTTTGCCGGTGGAAAGTGTGGTCAAATCCCTGAACAGCGGCACCAGCAACGAAGAGCGCAAGTTTATTGCGATCACCAAGGCACTGACGGCGGATATTTCCGTTAGCCTGGAGCAGGCCATGGCCGATACCGGAACGGTGGGTCGAGCCAGCTACCGCCTGGCACGAGGCCTGACGGCTGAGGTCAGCGCCGGTACGGTAAACGGTCTGGCCCTGATTTACCGCTGGTTTTCGAAGGATTGATGCGGGCTTGCCCGGCGCAAAGCGGGCAGAGAATTGTGGCGCAAATGACATATTTGCGCCGCAATTGGCTTGTGTGTGTATCTAAACGATAAAATAACCGGTTACTGATTTAAGGCGGCTAATTTCTTATGAGTATCAAAAGCGACCGTTGGATTCGGCGGGCTGCTGCCCAGGGCATGATCGAGCCTTTCGAGCCAGGCCAAGTGCGCAATGTAGACGGACAACGTATCGTCAGCTACGGCACCAGCAGCTATGGCTACGATGTGCGTTGTGCCAACGAATTCAAGATTTTCACCAACATCAACTCGACCATCGTGGACCCCAAGGCCTTCGATGAAAAATCCTTCGTGGATTTTGTCGGTGATGTGTGCATTATTCCGCCCAATTCTTTCGCGCTGGCCCGCACGGTTGAGTACTTCCGTATTCCTCGCAGTGTGTTGACCATGTGTCTGGGCAAAAGTACTTATGCCCGTTGCGGCATCATCGTGAACGTAACTCCGCTGGAACCCGAGTGGGAAGGCCACGTCACCCTGGAGTTTTCCAATACCACCCCGCTGCCAGCCAAGATTTACGCCGGTGAAGGGTGTGCACAGATGTTGTTCTTTGAAAGCGATGAAGTGTGCGAAGTGTCGTACCGCGACCGCGGCGGCAAATATCAAGGTCAGCTAGGCGTTACCCTGCCTCGTACCTAGGAGTTCTGGATGAAGTTTCGTTTTCCCATCGTCATCATCGACGAAGACTACCGTTCCGAAAATACGTCGGGCCTGGGCATTCGAGCCCTGGCCTCGGCGATAGAGGCCGAAGGCGTAGAGGTTCTCGGGGTCACCAGCTATGGTGACCTTAGTTCTTTTGCGCAACAGCAAAGCCGCGCGAGCGCCTTCATTTTGTCGATTGATGATGAGGAATTCGATGTGGATTCCCCGGAGGATGTCGCCAATGCGATCAAGAACCTGCGCTCCTTTATTGGCGAGCTGCGGTTCCGCAACGAGGACATCCCCATCTATCTGTACGGCGAGACACGCACCTCGCAGCATATCCCCAACGATATTTTGCGCGAGCTGCACGGCTTCATTCACATGTTCGAGGACACGCCCGAGTTCGTGGCGCGCCACATCATCCGTGAAGCACGCTCCTACCTGGAAAGCCTGGCGCCGCCGTTTTTCCGCGAGCTGGTCAAGTACGCGTCTGACGGTTCCTATTCCTGGCACTGCCCAGGGCATTCGGGGGGCGTAGCCTTTCTGAAAAGCCCGGTTGGCCAGATGTTTCACCAGTTTTTTGGTGAAAACATGCTGCGTGCCGACGTCTGTAATGCGGTCGATGAATTGGGCCAGCTGCTGGACCACACCGGCCCGGTGGCCGAGGCCGAGCGCAATGCTGCCCGCATCTTCCATGCCGACCACTGCTTTTTCGTGACGAACGGCACGTCCACGTCCAACAAGATCGTCTGGCACGCCAATGTGGCCAATAACGACGTAGTGGTGGTGGACCGTAATTGCCACAAGTCGATTCTGCACGCCATTACCATGACGGGCGCTATCCCGGTGTTTCTGCGCCCCACGCGCAACCACCTGGGTATTATTGGCCCCATTCCGCAAGACGAGTTCCTGCCGGAAAACATTGCGCGCAAGATCGAGGCCAACCCGTTTGCCAGCAAGGCCAAGAACAAGAAGCCCCGTATTCTGACGCTGACGCAAAGTACCTATGACGGCGTGATCTACAACGTGGAAATGATCAAGGAAACCCTGGACTCCAAGATCCCCACGCTGCACTTTGATGAAGCCTGGTTGCCGCATGCGGCGTTCCACGATTTCTATCACGACATGCACGCCATTGGTGCGGACCGTCCGCGCACCAAAGACACCATGATTTACGCCACGCACTCCACGCATAAAATGCTGGCAGGCTTGTCGCAGGCGTCCCAAATTACGGTGCAGGATGCGGAAAACCGCCCCTTGGACCGCAACGTGTTCAATGAAGCCTACTTGATGCACACCAGCACCAGCCCGCAGTACGCGATTATTGCGTCCTGTGATGTGGCGGCGGCCATGATGGAGCCGCCCGGCGGCACCGCATTGGTCGAGGAAAGCATTTGCGAGGCCATGGACTTCCGTCGCGCCATGCGCAAGGTGTCCAAGGAATACGGCGAGAACGACTGGTGGTTCAAGGTCTGGGGACCGGACAATCTGCCTGAAGAAGGCATAGGCGAGCGCGACGACTGGATTCTGCGCTCCGATGCGGAATGGCACGGCTTTGGCAAGTTGTCGACCAACTTCAACATGCTGGATCCGGTCAAAGCCACGGTAGTGACTCCCGGCCTGGATATTTCCGGCACCTTTGCCGAACAAGGCATTCCTGCCGCTCTGGTCTCCAAGTATCTGGCCGAGCATGGCGTGGTGGTCGAGAAAACCGGCCTGTACTCCTTCTTTATTCTGTTCACCATTGGCATCACCAAGGGCCGCTGGAATACCTTGCTGACCGCCTTGCAGCAGTTCAAGGACGATTACGACCGTAATCAGCCCATGTGGCGCATTTTGCCGGACTTTTGCAAGACTCAGCCTACCTACGAGCGCATGGGCTTGCGTGATCTGTGTCAGCAGATTCACCAGGCCTACCGCAAGTACGATCTGGCTCGCCTGACGACCGAGGTGTACCTGAGCGACATGATTCCCGCTCTGAAGCCTTCGGATGCTTATGCCAAGATGGCGCATGGCGATATTGAGCGCGTGGGTATTGACGAGCTGGAAGGCCGTGTGACGGGTGTATTGCTGACGCCTTACCCTCCAGGCATCCCTTTGCTGATTCCTGGCGAACGCTTTAACTCGCGCATTGTGGAGTACCTGCAATTTGCGCGCGAGTTCAATGCCCGCTTCCCTGGCTTTGAGACCTATGTGCATGGACTGGCGCAGGATATCGGCCCCGATGGACTGCCGCGCTACTACGTAGATTGTGTGCTTGAGTCTGAAACCAACGAGTAAACCCGCGTGATCCCTTTTTTTGATGTTGCCGTCATCGGCGCAGGTGCGGCCGGTATGATGGCTGCCAGTATCGCAGGCCAGCGTGGCTTGCGAGTGGTACTGATTGATCACGCTGAAAAGCTGGCCGAGAAAATCCGTATTTCCGGTGGAGGGCGCTGCAACTTCACCAATACGGGCACCTCGCCAGAGAATTTTCTGTCCAAGAACCCGCATTTTTGCCGTTCTGCCTTGGCGGGCTATACCCCCCAGGATTTTCTGCAACTGGTGCGAGAGTACCGCATCGGCTTTCATGAAAAGCACAAAGGCCAGTTGTTCTGTGATGACTCCAGCGAGTCCATCATCCAGATGCTGCGCCAGGAGTGTTTGAAAGGACAGGTGTCCTGGCGCATGCCCTGTTCGGTGCAGTCCATTGGCCGTACCGAGGAAGGCTTTGTGCTGCGCACCAGTCAGGGGGATTTGAATGCCTTGCAGGTGGTGATTGCCACGGGTGGCATGGCGATTCCGCAGCTGGGTTCCACGGACTATGCCTTGCGCGTGGCGCGTCACTTTGGGTTGAAAGTGATCGAACCGCATCCGGCTTTGGTGCCTTTGACCTTTGATGGTCGGGATTGGAAGCCATTTTCTGCCTTGAGCGGAATGGCTCTGGAAGTGGAAGTCAGCACAGGGCAAGGCAGGCAACGCCAGGCCTTTTTGGAAGATCTGCTGTTCACGCACCGTGGCTTGTCCGGGCCGGGCATCTTGCAGATTTCCAGCTACTGGCAGTCGGGCGATACCATTAGTGTGGACCTGGCTCCCGGTCAGGACATCGCGCAACAATTATTGGATCTGAAAGCGGGTAACCGTCAGCAACTGGTCACGGTCTTGTCGACTTTGTGGCCGCGCCGTCTGGTTGAGCAATGGCTGGATACCTCGGACTTGTTGCCCAAAGGCGTGGGGCAGCAACGTCTGGCCGATCTGCCGGATCGTGTATTGCGCACGGTGGGACAGGTGATTAATGGCTGGGAGTTGAAACCTAGTGGCACCGCAGGCTATAAAAAGGCGGAAGTGATGAGCGGCGGCGTGGATACGCGCGAGCTCAATCAGAAGAGCATGGAAGCACGTAAAGTACCTGGTCTGTACTTCATCGGTGAAGCGGTCGATGTCACCGGCTGGCTGGGCGGGTATAACTTCCAATGGGCCTGGGCGTCGGCAGCAGCGTGTGCACGTGCTTTGAAGACACAGGCAGAGCAAGGTTAAGTATGCGAGCGGGAAGGGCAGTGGGCATGGTCTGCTGCCGTTTCTGAAATCATCGGGATTGTTGGCTGGTCAGTCAGGGAGGCGATATGCAGCTGCCAGGAGATAGAAAGTACGTAGTAAGCCACGAGTGGGCCAAAGATGAAGACGGTGTTGTGCTGGTTGGCATTACCGACTTTGCTCAAGATCAGTTGGGCGACCTGGTGTTTGTGGGTGACTTCACCCCAGGGACGCGTCTGGCTGCGGGTGCTACAGCGGGTGTGGTGGAGTCGGTGAAGGCCGCCTCCGATATTTACGCGCCTGTAGCGGGCGAGCTGGTGGAGTTCAACCAGGCCTTGTCCGATGCACCGCATCTGATCAATGAAGCTCCATTTGATACCTGGATTTTCAAGCTCAAGGCTGACAATCCGGCTGATCTGCAAGGTTTGCTGGATGGCCCTGCTTATGCAGCGGTGGCTGAGTAAGCTCAGATATTGAGTTAGCAGGAATACGCCTTGGTCTTGCCTGATTTCGGCGGACTGATCGCAAAAAAGACCTGAATCCGTGTCATCGGATTCAGGCCTTTTATTTGGTTTCGAGTATACGCGGTTAAGCGTGCAGTGAGACGGATAGCTTGGGCCAAGTAGCCGGTTTTCTTAACTACGGCGGCGATACGTCACGTAGTCGTAAGTGAAACCGTTTTCCTCAGGCTGAGGCAGGCGCTCCACTTCTTGCCACTCACCGGCGGGCAGTTCCGGAAAGAAAGTATCTCCATCCACATCAGCCTTGATCTCGGTCGCAATCAGTTCTTGCGCCACAGGCAGGGCCAGACGGAAAAGCTGTTCGCCACCAATCACACAAGCGGTTTCAAAGCCGGGGCACGCCGCCAGGGCATCGTCCAGATTGCTGAATACCTGCGCACCTTCTGCCCGGTAATCCGCATTGCGGCTGATCACCAGATTCGGGCGGCCGGGCAAGGGACGGCCCAGCGACTCCCAGGTTTTACGGCCCATGATGATGGGCAAACCCATGGTCACGCGCTTGAAGTGCTGCAAATCGGAAGGCAGGCGCCAGGGCAGGTCGTTATCCTTGCCTATGCAGCGATTGGCAGCATAGGCAACGACCAGGCGAATAAAAGGGGTAGAGCTCATACGGCAACAGGCGCCTTGATATGGGGATGAGGATCGTAGTCGGTGATTTCGAAGTCTTCGTACTCGTAATCGAACAGACTGGCGGGTTTGCGCTTGATCGTCAGCTTGGGGTAGGGGCGAGGCTCGCGCGAGAGCTGTAGCTCTGCTTGTTCGAAGTGGTTGGAGTACAGGTGACAGTCACCACCAGTCCAGATGAAATCACCCACTTCCAGATCACATTGCTGCGCCATCATGTGAGTCAGCAAGGCGTAGCTGGCGATATTGAAGGGCACGCCCAGGAAAATATCGGCACTGCGCTGGTAGAGCTGGCAAGATAGCTTGCCGTCTGCCACATAAAACTGGAACAGGGCGTGGCATGGGGGCAGGGCCATCTGGCCCACATCCGCTACGTTCCAGGCCGAAACAATCAGGCGGCGTGAGTCGGGATTCTTGCGGATCTGTTCCACTAACTGGCTGATCTGGTCAATATGACGGCCATCGGGAGTGGGCCAGGAACGCCATTGCACACCATAGACCGGGCCCAGATTGCCGTCCTTGTCGGCCCATTCGTCCCAGATGGTTACGCCGCGCTCTTGCAGCCAGCGCACATTGGACTCACCACGCAAAAACCACAGCAACTCAATAAAGATGCTGCGGGTATGCAGTTTCTTGGTGGTGATCAGCGGGAAACCCTGCGACAGATCGAAGCGCATTTGGTGGCCAAATACCGAGTTCGTGCCGGTGCCGGTGCGGTCCCCTTTGGGAGTGCCTTGGGTGTAGACCAGGCGCAGCAGGTCTTCGTAGGGATACAGGGACATGGTGGCCTCAGGCTTGCTGAATGTCGACGGAATAGGTGATCTCGGCAGTTTTGCCCAGCATGGCCGAAGCGGAGCAGTACTTGTCGTGCGACAGTTGTACGGCACGCTCAACGGCGGCCTGGGGCAGATCCTTGCCAGTGACCACAAAAGTGAAGTGAATTTTGGTAAAGACTTTGGGGTCGGTGTCGGCGCGTTCGGCCGTCAGCTTGACCTGGCAGCCGGTAATGGCGTGCCGACCACGTTTGAGGATCAGCACCACGTCGTAGGCTGCGCAGCCACCGGCGCCGGTCAGCAGCATTTCCATGGGGCGTGGAGCCAGGTTATTGCCGCCACCTTCGGGTGCACCGTCCATGGCCGTCACATGACCACTGCCTGTACGGGCAACGAACAACATTCCGTCTTTGCCGCCCCAGTCGATTGTGCATTCCATATGAATTCCTTTGTTTGCAGTGCGAGCCAAGACTCGTCAGTAGATTGATAGCGGTGATTGTACTTTTTGATGAGGGCTGTGTCGCGCCTGGATAGAAACCAGGTTTAGCGTGATTTGATGCGGATTTTTGCAGCTTTATTGCTCATTGAAATGTGAAGCCCGGATGAGGTGCTTGTTACTTCTCAGGGCATCTGATTGTGGCGGATGTGGAACCCGTATAAGAAATTCCATATGGACAAATCAGAGCAGAACCACGCTCTTTGTAAGATTTAGACTGGTTTTGTTGTTTGTCCTAGGATAAACTGCTGTGCGGTACACGGCATTTTGAAACAGATATGTCACAGGGGTTTACCCTCGCCTATAATGGCTGTCGCCCGTATACCAAAAAATGTCGTGCTCGTATTTGTTCTGTCTCAATAAACCTTGCTTTCAATGGGGGCTTTATTCGGACGTCACAAGCGGGTGTTTTAACATGACGGCTCTCGCGACCTAGGCAGTCGCAGATTTTTTGCGTCCATGCTCTTTTGATCTGCGACGCGTCAAGGTGCCGCCGAGCTGCTTGGCAGCTTCACATTAACCAGGCCTGGATCATTGTGAATACCGTTTCAATACTGCTACTAGCTTTCATATTGTCCGTTACAGGACTCTTTGTTTTCATCTGGTCGTTACGCCGTAACTTCTTTGACCACAGTCCCGCTGCTTCGCGAGAGATCTTCTCCAAAGGCGAAATCGGGCAGGTAGATGACCCTTCCGCCACCCCTGAACAACGTCAGGCACTTCAAGAAGAAATGGGCCGCAAGGCAATTTCGGCTGAAGATCGTCAGGCGCTGAGCCTTGAATTGGCAGAACGCGTGGAAGCCGACCGCTCCTCCGCCAAGGTCACTTTCATTTTGCTGGCCTGTTCGGTCTTCTGGCTGATCTTTGCCTCGACGGCAGGTTTGATCAGCTCGATCAAGCTGCACGATCCCGAATTTCTGACGCAACACGCCTGGATGACCTTTGGTCGCATGCGTACGCTGCACCTGAACGGTGTGGCTTACGGCTGGGCTCCAATGGCCGCTTTCGGCGTTGCCATGTGGATGCTGCCTCGTTTGCTCAAGACTCCCCTGATCGGTGCGCGTTATGCCATCACGGGCGGGATCTTGTGGAACATTGGCCTGGCTATCGGTCTTACATGTATCGCGATGGGTATCACCGACGGTATGGAATGGCTGGAAATGCCTTGGCAGGTTGATATCCTGATGGTTATCGGTGGTGCTCTGGCTGCCCTGCCTTTGGTCTTCACCTTGCAAAACCGTCGTGCTCACCACTTGTATGTATCGGTGTGGTACATGGGCGCAGCCCTGTTCTGGTTCCCCATCCTGTTCCTGGTCGGCAACCTGCCTGCCGTGCACGTGGGTGTTGAACAAGCAACCATGAACTGGTGGTTTGGCCACAACGTGCTGGGTCTGTTCTACACCCCGATGGCTCTGGCTTCGGTGTACTACTTCCTGCCCAAGATCATCGGTCAGCCTATCAGCTCCTACAACCTGTCTCTGGTGGGTTTCTGGGGCCTGGCATTTTTCTACGGTCAGGTCGGTGGTCACCACCTGGTTGGTGGTCCCGTGCCGCAGTGGATGGTTACCCTGTCCATCGTGCAAAGCATGATGATGATCATCCCTGTGCTGGCTTTCTCGATCAACCAGCACTACACCATGAAGGGTCACTTCCGTACCCTGATTCACTCGCCTACCCTGCGCTTTATCGTGCTGGGCGGCATGATGTACACCGTCAGCTCCATTCAAGGTTCTTTTGAAGCGCTGCGCAGCATCAACACGATTACCCACTTCACGCACTTCACGGTTGCCCACGCTCACATCGGCTTGTACGGCTTCTTTACCATCGTGATGTTCGGTGCCATCTACTACGTGATGCCACGCGTCATGTCCTGGGAATGGCCTTACCCCAAACTGATCTCCCTGCACTTCTGGCTGGTTGTGATTGGTTTCTCCATCTACGCTATTGGTCTGAGCATTGGCGGTTGGCTGCAAGGTCTGGCCATGCTTGATCCTGCCAAAGCCTTCATGGAATCGGTGTTTGTCACGATGCCTTACCTGAAGTCGCGCTCGATTGGTGGTGGTTTGATGACTCTGGGTCACCTTGTGTTTGCCTTCCACTTTGTGGCAATGGCTTTGCGCTATGGCAGCCGTCGTATTGGTCCAGCCCTGTTTCACCAGCGCTCGGCAACTCGCAATGTAGTGGAGGCATGATTTAGTCATGGAAAGCGAATACAAACTATTGGGCGGCGCCATGGTGACGCTCGCCCTGGCCACATCGGCTCTGGTCGTTGTCCCTTACCTGCAAGTTAAAAAGGTGGAGCCTTCACCAGGCCTCAAGCCCTACACGGAAGTGCAACTGCGCGGCCGTCAGCAATACATTGATATGGGCTGTGTCTACTGTCACTCGCAGCAGCCACGCAGCCAGAACCAGGCTCCTGACTTCCAGCGTGGCTGGGGTCGTGCCTCGGTAGCAGGCGACTACTTCTACGACACACCTCACCTGCTCGGCACCATGCGTACCGGTCCTGACCTGCTCAATATTGGTGCACGTCAGCCTAGCGTGGACTGGCACCTGGGCCACTTGTATCAGCCTCGTGCTTATACCCCTGGCAGCAATATGCCTTCTTACCCCTTCATGTTCGAGCTCAAGGACAAGGCAGAGGACGGCGACAAGGTTGTCAATTTGCCTGGTGATTTCGCACCCGAAGGCAAGGTGGTTGTGGCCAAGCAAGAGGCCCTGGACCTGGTTGAATACCTGTTGGCGCTGGATCGTACGTATCCCGTAGCGCCAGCCAGCGTTATCAAATAAACAGGCATTGCTGAGCTAGCGCGCCCCGCAGGGCGGGGCGCCTCGGAGAATTAGAATGAGCGACAATCGTAAATATGAAGCACAGCTGCGTGAGCATTCCGATCCGGAAGAAAACGCAGCACCGATCCCTTGGGTGGTTCTGCTGATCATTGCAGGTCTGTTCCTGTGGGGCATCTACTATATTTTCAGCAGTGACCTGAGCCATGACGCAACCGTGGGCGACAACCGTATCGTTGCCGACTTCGAATTGCCGGAAGGCGCGGTAGATGGTCAGCAGCTGTTCGTAGCCCAATGTGCCGCCTGTCACCAGGCAACGGGTGCCGGTGTTCCAGGCGTGTTCCCTCCGCTGGTGGGTTCCGAATGGGTACTGCGCAAGCCTGAAGTTTTGGTCCAGATCATGCTGCACGGTATTACGGGTGAGATCACGGTCAAGGGTAATAAGTACAATGGTGCGATGCCCGAGTTCCGCGAGAAGTTCAATGACGAGGAAATGACGGCCGTTGTTAATTACCTGCGTACAGAATTGGGTGGCAATAGCGCCGATCCTGTGGACGTGGCCTTTGTCAAAGCCGAACGTGAAAAAACAGCTGATAAAACCGATCATTGGAATGGGGACGCTGATCTGGCTCCCATGGAAGAGTAAGACTGAAATGATGGGCCAGCGATGAGACTATTTATAAGTATTCTCCTGGTCTTCGCCCTGGGTATTGGGGCACTGGCCCATTTGACGCAAGGGTTCTCCGCCCTGACAGCCGAGACGGCCCGTCGCAACGATGTTGCCGCCTCGCCGCGTCTGATCTCCGATGTCGAAGTACTGCTCCCTGCCGGGGGCAGTACCCAGCTAAGCTCTCTGCTGCAAAACGATGGCCGTATTACCATCGTCAATTTCATCTATACCCGCTGTGTCACGCTATGTCTGGCGATGGGCTCGGAGTATCAGCAACTGCAAAAAGCCATTGTGGACGAGGGCCTGCAGGACCGTATCCGCCTGCTGAGCATCAGTTTTGATCCCACCGATTCGCCCGATCACCTGCGCCGCTATAGCAAAACCATGAAGGCCAACCCGGACGTCTGGCAATTTGTCACCATGATGCCCGGCGAGCAGCGTCAGCGTGTGCTGGATGATTTTGGTATCGTCGTCATTCCCGCCCCTTTTGATGAGTACGAGCACAACGCGGCCTATCACGTTGTCAGTGCCGAACCGCGCCTGGGTCGTATCGTGGATTACGGTGAACCTATGTTGGCCCTGGCGTATGCCAAGCGTGCCCTCGAGGATCTGGATAAGAAGGGAGCGATGTAATGTCCTTAAAACGTGTCGTCGAATCCCCTAAAGTCCGTCCTTATTTTGGTAGTGCCCTGGCATTAGTGGCAGCTTTGCTGTTTGCTGCCGCAGCCTTCTGGGATCGCCCCCTGACAGCCTCCATGAGTCTGCATATGCTTGTGCATATTCCCTTGTTGGTCCTGTCGGGCATTAGCTTGCAACTGGCCTTGCGCTACCAGGGAGTTGGCCGTTCGGCTGCCATGCAGTCTTTACTACGCCCGTATTACGCCCTGAATGAGTATGGTTTGCCTGGTCTGATCATGGTCAGTTTTGCGGCGGCTTACTGGATGGTTCCCAAAGCACTGGACGATGTGTTGGTATCGCCTCCCATGGCTACTGCCAAATATATCGGTCTGGTCTTGATGGGCATGTTGTTCATGGAGTCCTGGCGCCGCGCTCATCTGGTGTTTCGTCTGTTCTTCTTTGGTAACTTCAGTTGGATGATGGCCATTGTTGGCTTGCTGTATTACGACAATCCGGTTCGGCTCTGTAATTTCTATCTGCAGTCTGACCAAGAGATTGCCGGCATAGGCCTGGTTATCATGGCTTGTGTGCTGCCATTGCTTTGGCTCTTGTCTGAGAGCAAGGCAGTAATCGCCTTTTTGCGGCAATAATACCCATCCATTTTGTTTTGCAGGTGTCCTCATGAGCCATACCGTTTCCAACAGCGATACCCGTCTGTACCGACGCAACAGCTTTTTTGACCAGATTCTGAGCGAGACGAATCGGGCCCTGGAAGTATTGGGACGTTCGGCACGCGCGTCGCGCCCGAATCCCGCTGGCAAGGAAGTGTCCGAGATCACGGCGGACGAAGCCCGCCATGCTGCCGGCTTGATGCGTGTGAACCATGTGGGCGAGATTTGCGCCCAGGCCTTGTATCGTAGCCAGGCCATGCTGTGCAAAGATCCCCAGGCAACTGAAGTACTGCTGCAAGCCGCCCAGGAAGAAGTCGACCACCTGGCGTGGTGCGATGATCGTTTGCGTGAACTGGACAGCCGTCCCAGCGTGTTCAACCCTTTGTGGTACGCCGGTTCCTTTGCCTTGGGCTTGCTCGCCAGCCGGGCAGGGGTACCGTATAACCTGGGCTTTATGGCCGAGACCGAGCGTCAGGTTGAGGAGCACCTGGAAAGCCATCTGGAGTCCTTGCCTGCTACAGACAATCGCTCGCGTCGGATCGTAGAAAAAATGCGCGATGACGAGATTGAGCATCGTCGTACCGCCGAGAATCATGGGGCTGTGGGTTTGCCTCCACCTGTCAAAACCTTGATGCGCATGATGTCCAAAGTCATGACGACAACGGCGTATCGCTTGTAAAAGGGGTTCTGGGCCTAGTCACTTCTTCGTGAGTGCTGAGCTTTCAGGGATGCAAGCAGTAATAACGGGTCAATTACTGACCCGTTTTTCTTTGTGGGTTTGGAGCTTGTTTGGCGGCTTAGGGTTAACGACTAGATACCTGGACTGTTATTTGCGTTAGGAAATTGATGCATTAATGCGACAAGATACGCATCTAAGGGTTTTCCAGAGCATTTATCTTGCATTGCACCATTTTTGTGGGTAGACTTTAGTTATTGGATGTTGAAAAGAAAGCGGGAAAAACAAGCGTAATAACCCTTAGCTTTCTGGCTCGATACTTTATCTAGTAGCCCAACTTGCCACGATTGTCTCCTCCACCCTCCTCCTTTGGTGGATTTGCCCGAGATCGCTAGATCTCGGGTTTTTTTTTGCCCGTCTCCTTTGTTTGTGAATGTCCTGCCTTGAAGGGCCAGCGTTTACGGGGCTTCTGGCCTTGTTGATGCCCGTGCGGCTTGCCGTCGCTGTTTTGGCTTCACATGAAAAAAAATACTGCACAGTCTGAATAAGAAAAGCCTTGCCCATCATTGTGGATGGACAAGGCTTTTTTATCGCCAAGGCTGAGCGAACTTACTTCTGTGGAACCGTGGCCACATGCAGCAGGTTGGTGCGACCGCTGGTGCCAAAAGGAACACCGGCAATCATCACGATGGTATCGCCCGCCTGAGCGAACTCATGCTGCGCTGCCATATCGGTAGCGTGGTCGATCATCTCGCCCAGATCGCTGACGTCCTCGCAAGGCACGGCATGAACACCCCAGGCCAGGCTCAGACGGCGTGCGGTTTCCACACGGGGTGTCAGTGCCAGGATAGGGGCGATGGGCCGTTCACGGCTGGCACGCAAGGCGCTAAAGCCAGTCGTGGTGTAGGCCACGTTCGTTGCCGGTTCCAGAATGCTGGCCACGCGACGCAGAGCGCAGCAGATCGCGTCTGCGGTGCTGGCTTCAGCGGTGCTGTGGTTGGCTTCCAGAATAGTGCGCCAGCTAGGATCGTTTTCGATTTCCTTGATGATGCTGTCCATGATGGACACCGCTTCCAGTGGAAACTGGCCGGAGGCCGATTCGGCGGACAGCATGACGGCATCTGCACCCGAATAGATGGCGGTAGCCACGTCGGAAGCTTCAGCACGTGTAGGCACAGGCGAGGTAATCATGGATTCCAGCATCTGTGTGGCAACGACCACCGGACGGCCTGCCGCACGGGCAGTACGCACGATTTGACGCTGCAACACAGGCACGCGCTGGGGTGGGACTTCCACGCCCAGGTCGCCACGTGCCACCATCACGCCGTCACACAGCTGGACGATTTCTTCCAGATGTTCCAGCGCTTGTGGTTTTTCCAGCTTGGCCATGATCCAGGCCTTCTCCCCGATCAGCTCGCGGGCTTCACGGATGTCGCCAGGACGTTGCACAAAGGACAGCGCAACCCAATCCACGCCCAATTCCAGTCCAAACTTCAGATCGATCAGGTCTTTTTCGGTCAAGGGCGAGATAGGCAGTACCACGCCGGGTACGTTCACGCCCTTGCGGTCGGACAGCGGGCCGCCGACCATGACCGTGGTTTCTGCAAAATCCGGACCGAAGCTGTCCACACGCAGACGCAGCTTGCCGTCATCGAGCAGCAGGTCTGTCCCATCTTCCAGTGCAGCGAAGATTTCGGGGTGAGGCAGGTAGGCACGCTGGCTGGTCCCCTCAGTGGGGTCCAGATCCAGACGGAATTTCTGGCCGGTTTCCAATGTCACGCGGCCATCTTGCATTTTGCCAACGCGCAGCTTGGGCCCTTGCAGGTCCATCAGAATACCGATACTGCGACCGGTTTCCTTTTCAATCTGACGAATGGTGTGATAGCGCGCGGCATGGTCTTCATGTGTGCCGTGGCTGAAGTTCAGGCGGAACACATCAGCGCCGGCCTCGAACAGTTCACGAATGCGTTCTGGCGTAGAACTGGCAGGACCCAGGGTAGCCAGAATGCGGGAATGACGTTGACGTTTCATGGGTTGTTGTCCTTAGGGGGATCGATAGCTCAAAGAGCAGCGATACCGGCGCGGGCGATCTGAGCGTCTTCAGGTGCCTTTACGCCGGACACGCCGACTGCACCAATGACTTGACCGTCCACCACAATCGGCTCGCCGCCTTCCAGTGGCGTGATGGGCATGGACAGAGCGGCAAAGCGACCATTGTTGACCATGTCTTCAAAAACCTTGCTGGGCTTGCCACCGCCCAGCACGCAGGTGTGTGCCTTGGCGGGAGCAACCTGGGCGCTCATCAAGGGAGCGCCGTCCATGCGTTGCATCCAGAGCGCGTGACCGCCTGCATCGCAAATGGCGATGCTGACAGCCCAGTTGTTCTTCAGCGCTTCTTGCTCGGCAGCAGCGGCAATTTTTTTAACATCGGCCAGGGTCAGTACTTTCGTGTCTCTCATGTCCAGTCCTTTAAGAAAAGCGTTAATCGCTAGGGGTTAAAACCAGAATTGCACGGAAATCGTTGACGTTGGTCAGGGTAGGGCCCGTAACCAAAGCGTCATCCAAGGCTTCAAAGAAGCCATGACCATCATTATTGTCCAGACTGGCCCTTGGGCGTATACCTTGTTGCCAGGCACGCTCCAAAGTGTCCGGACCGCAGAAGGCTCCGGCAATTTCTTCCTGGCCGTCCACACCGTCGGTATCGCCGGCCAAACCGTAGATACCGGGTGCCCCGTTCAAGGCAATGGCGGTGGACAACAGAAATTCCACATTGCGACCGCCACGGCCCTGGCCGCGCAAGGTCACGGTGGTTTCTCCGCCCGAGAGCAGCACGCAGGGGGCCTGGGCAGGCTGGCCATGCTGGGCAACGCTCAAGGCGATACCGGCCATGACTTTGCCTACATCGCGGGCTTCGCCTTCAATGCTGTCGCCCAGCAAGACGGGACGCACCCCACG
The DNA here is from genome assembly GCF_032063905.1 of Alcaligenes phenolicus. Classification (NCBI taxonomy): domain Bacteria; kingdom Pseudomonadati; phylum Pseudomonadota; class Betaproteobacteria; order Burkholderiales; family Alcaligenaceae; genus Alcaligenes; species Alcaligenes phenolicus. The sequence continues at coordinate 326,014 of NZ_DAMBOE010000002.1, read as the reverse complement.
GGCTTCAGCGACACGAGCTGCAGCCAGCAGGGCCAGTTGGGGTGTGGCGACCAGATGGGTGGTGACATGAGCCAGGCGTGGATCGTGAGGCTTGATGGTTTCGCCATCGCCGCTCTCCAGCAGGGCGCGGGCTGCGGCAGGAATTTCGATGCCGTAGCGGGTAATGATTTCCAGCGCTTGCTCGCATGTGGTGGGATCTGCCACCGTGGGGCCAGAAGCGATGTCCATGGGCTTGTCGCCGGGAACATCGGAAATCAACAGGTTCAGGACACGAGCAGGGGCACAAGCCGCTGCCAGACGGCCGCCTTTGATGGCGGACAGGTGGCGGCGTACCGTGTTCATCTCACCAATCGAAGCGCCCGATTTCAGCAGCGCTTTGTTGATGGCTTGTTTATCCGCCAGGGTGACACCTTCTCCGGCCAAAGGCAGCAGGGACGAGCCGCCACCGGAAATCAGGCAAATCACCAGATCGTCTTCGTTCAGATCGCTGACCGTGCGCAAAATTTCGCGGGCCGCGTCTTCACCGGCTTGATCGGGGACCGGGTGGGAGGCTTCCAGAATCTTGATGTGATCACAAGGCACGCCGTAGCCATAGCGGGTGACGACCACGCCGCTGATGGGGCCTTTGTCCCAGTGACGCTCCAGTGCCTGGGCCATCGCTGCCGATGCCTTGCCTGCGCCAATCACAATGGTGCGGCCTTTGGGCGCATCGGGCAGATAAGGTGGGATGCAATGTTCAGGCTGAGCCGCGTTGACGGCAGCTTGAAACATTTTGCTGAGTAAGTCTTGTGGCTCGATCTTCATGGGTCAATCCTAATGCAGAGGGACGGTAAGAAACCATCTTACTGCGCTACAACAGGCCTTCACATCCCCGCTTTGACTAGCCGTTCTCCGAGGGAGAGTTCGCTGTTTTGGGGAGGTTTGGCGGTAAAAAAAGCGGGCCGCAGCCCGCTTGCTGGATGCCCCGACCGTGGTGGCTTGATACATGGAAGAAACCAGCCCGGACAGGAGCATCCTTGCACCGATCTTATTGACCAATCTCGTAGTTGGCCATGATTTCCAGGGCACGGACCATGGCGGAGTGGTCTTGTGCTGCGCCACCGTGGGCGGCGCAGGTGTTGAACAGTTCCTGTGCCGTTGCGGTGTTGGGCAGAGCCACGCCCAGCTGACGTGCCGTGGTCAGGGCCAGGTTCAAGTCTTTCTGGTGCAGTTCGATGCGGAAGCCAGGATCAAACGTGCGCTTGACCATGCGCTCACCGTGAACTTCCAGAATACGGGAGTTCGCGAAACCGCCCATCAGGGCTTCACGTACCTTGCCTGCATCGGCACCGGCCTTGGAGGCCAGCAACAGGGCTTCGCCCACGGCTTCAATGGTCAAAGCCACAATGATCTGGTTGGCCACTTTGGTGATTTGACCGTCGCCGTAGCCGCCGACCAGGGTGATGTTCTTGCCCATCAGTTCAAACAGGGGCTTGACCTTGTCGAAGGCTTCTTGCTTGCCGCCGACCATGATGGTCAGCGAGCCAGCCTTGGCACCGACTTCGCCACCGGACACAGGAGCGTCCAGGTATTCGCAGCCCAGCTTGACGATGCGCTCGGCAAAGTCTTTGGTGGCCACGGGGGAGATGGAGCTCATGTCCACCACGATCTTGCCAGCGGTCAGACCGGCGGCAATGCCGTCTTCGCCAAACAGCGCATCTTCCACGTGCGGGGTGTCGGGCACCATGGTGATGATGATGTCAGCCTGACGGGTCACTTCGGTGCCGTTGGCGCAAACGGTTGCGCCGGCTTCTTTCACGCTTTTGGGGAAGTCGCCACGGGTGTAGGCAAACAGCTCATGACCACCCTTGATCAGGTTGACGGCCATGGGTGCACCCATGATGCCCAAACCAATAAAACCGATTTTAGCCATTGTGTAATCTCCTAATAATTATCTGCAGGTATTCGACGATCAGGCGGTGACTTCAGTCAGTTCAGTCATCCAGCCCAGGCCATCCTTGGTCACGCCGGCGGGTTTGTACTCGCCGCCGATCCAGCCCTGGTAGCCAATGCTGTCGATGTACTTGAACAGCCAGGCGTAGTTGATCTCGCCTGTGCCCGGTTCGTTGCGGCCTGGGTTATCCGCGATCTGGATGTGTGCAATCTTGTCCAGGTGCTTTTTCATGGTGGCAGCCAGCTCGCCTTCCATGCGCTGGGCGTGGTAGACGTCGTACTGGATGAACAGATTATCCGAACCCACGTCCTGCAACAGTGCCGCGGCCTGTTCGGTGCGGTTCAGGTAGAAACCTGGAATGTCGAAGGTATTGATAGGTTCAACCAGCAGGCGCAGACCAGCGTCTTTCAGCTTGGCGGCAGCAAACTGCAGATTGCTGACCAAGGTCTTGTGAGCCAGTTCACGGTCTGCGCCCTCGGCCAGCTTGCCCGCCAGGCAGTTGACTTGCTTGCAGCCCAGCGCAGTGGCGTATTCAATGGCACGGCCTATGCCGTCCTGAAATTCACCCACGCGCTCGGGCAGGATTGCAATGCCGCGCTCGCCGCCGTCCCAGTCGCCCGCAGGCAGGTTGTGCAACACTTGAGTCAGACCGTGTTGTTGCAGTTTGTCAGCCAGTTGCTGTTTGTCGTAGGCGTAGGGGAACAGGTACTCCACTCCCTTGAAACCGGCTTCGGCCGCTGCCTGGAAGCGATCCAGGAAGTCGTGCTCGTTAAACAGCATGGTCAGGTTGGCGGCAAATTTTGGCATAGTGCTACTCCGTTTTTTAAATCAGCAATCAGTCCATCAGCGAGATGGCGGTGGGGGCGTCAATACCCGCTTCGGCCAGGGACTCGAATTCCGTCACATTGTGCAGTTCGGTGCCCATGGCAATGTTGGTGACGCGCTCCAGGATCAGTTCGATCACAACCGGCACGCTGAACTCTTTCATCCATGCACGAGCCTGTTCAATGGCAGGCTGGATGTCTTCGGGTTTGTGTACGCGGATGGCCTTGCAACCCAGACCTTCCACCACGGTAATGTGATCGACACCATAACCTTCGGTTTCTGGGGCGTTGATGTTGTCAAAGGCCAGCTGTACACAATAGTCCATCTCAAAGCCGCGCTGTGCCTGACGGATCAGACCCAGGTAGGCGTTGTTGACCAGAATGTGCAGGTAAGGCAGCTTGAATTGTGCGCCTACGGCCAGCTCTTCAATCATGAACTGGAAGTCGTAGTCGCCCGAAATGGCTACCACTTCGCGACCGGGGTCAGCAGCAACGACACCCAGGGCGGCAGGAATCGTCCAGCCCAATGGGCCTGCCTGACCGCAGTTGATCCAGTGACGTGGCTTGTACACGTGCAGGAACTGGGCAGCAGCAATCTGCGACAGACCAATGGTGCTGACGTAGGTGGTCGAAGGACCAAAGGCGCGGTTCATTTCTTCGTAAACGCGCTGAGGCTTCAGGGGTACGTTGTCGAAATTGGTCTTGCGCTGCAAGGTGGCCTTGCGCTTCTGGCAGTCGGCTACCCAGGCGTCGCGGTCGCGCAGCTTGCCAGCAGCCTTGTATTCCTTGGCGACTTCAATGAATAGTTTCAATGCAGCGCCAGCGTCCGAGGCAATACCCAGATCAGGGCCAAATACACGGCCGATCTGTGTAGGCTCGATGTCCACGTGCACGAACTTGCGGCCTTCGGTGTAGACGTCCACGGAACCGGTGTGGCGGTTAGCCCAGCGGTTACCGATACCGAATACAAAGTCCGATGCCAGCAAGGTCTGGTTGCCGTAGCGGTGCGAGGTTTGCAGGCCAACCATGCCAGCCATCAAGGGGTGATCGTCGGCCACGGTGCCCCAGCCCATCAGGGTCGGGATAACAGGCACGTTGACCAGCTCGGCAAACTCCTGCAGCAGCTCGGATGCGTTGGCGTTGATCACGCCGCCACCGGATACGATCAGCGGACGCTCGGAAGCGTTCAGCAGTTCGATGGCTTTTTCAGCCTGGGCACGGGTGGCGGCAGGCTTGTAAGCTTCCAGCGGGGAGTAGGTGTCCAGATCAAATTCGATCTCGGCCATCTGTACGTCGATAGGCATATCGATCAGTACAGGACCAGGACGGCCAGAGCGCATGATGTGGAAAGCCTGCTGGAACACGCGTGGGATCAGATCGGGTTCGCGCACGGTGACGGCCCATTTGGTCACGGGCTTGGCAATGGATTCAATGTCCACGGCCTGGAAGTCTTCCTTGTACAGGCGGGCACGCGGGGCCTGACCGGTAATGCACAGAATTGGGATCGAGTCAGCCGATGCGGAGTACAGACCGGTGATCATGTCTGTGCCAGCGGGGCCGGAAGTACCGATACATACGCCGATATTGCCGGGATTGGCACGGGTAAAACCTTCGGCCATGTGGGAAGCGCCTTCCACGTGACGGGCGAGAATGTGATCAAAGCCACCTTCCTTGCGCAGTGCGGAGTAGAAGGGGTTGATTGCGGCGCCAGGCACGCCAAATACGGTGCTCACGCCTTCTTTACGTAAAATCGCGGCGGCGGCGTCCACTGCTCTCATTCGAGCCATTGATATCTCCTAGATCATCGTTTGACGAAATTCACAACTCGATAATAAGGAGTGATAGCCCTGCCTAGAAATGGTGGTACGATTGTTTCTATCGATACTTGGAGTATTGAATGAGCCGTTATACCGAAATTCGAAGTTTTGCGCTGGTCGCTGAAAAAGGCAGTTTTGCGGCTGCTTCCGTGATCGAAGGCGTTACCCCGGTGGTGATGGGTAGGCGCCTGGATGCCTTGGAGCAGAGACTGGGGGTGCGTTTGATGCACCGGTCCACGCGCGGGCTGACGTTGACTGATCTTGGCGAGCAGTTTCTGGAGCAGTGCAAACAAATTCTGAAGGACTTTGAAGAGGCCGAAGCCAGCATCAGCGCCCAGCGTAAAGTGGTGCGCGGGCACCTGGTGGTATCGGCTCCGGCCGCTTTTGGGCGCCGTCATGTGGCACCGCATGCCTTGTCCTTCAAGAAGCGTTACCCCGAGCTGAAACTGTCTTTTAACTTCACCGACAGCGTGGTGGATCTGGTGCGCGAAGGTTATGACATGGCCTTGCGTATTGGCGAGGTTACCGACCCTAACTATGTGGCGGTACGTCTGTATCCGAATCGCCGTGTGGTGTGTGGAACGCCTGAGTATTTCGAGCGTCACGGGGTGCCGCGCGTACCGGAAGATCTGGCTCGTCATAACTGCCTGGCCTTCAACTTGCAGGGTGGGCAGCAACGCGGCTGGACCTTTTTGCGTGATGGTCGACCTTTGGCGGTGCGCGTTGATGGTGATCTGGACTGCAATGACGGTGAACTGCTCTTCAATTGGGTCAAGCAAGGTTGGGGGATAGGCTGGCGATCGACCTGGGAGATTCAGCCCGAGCTCAAGCGGGGCGAGCTGGTGACGGTGCTGAACGAGTTCGAGATTCCCAGCTATGACATTCAGGCGGTGTATCAGCAGCAGCGCTATCTGCCGGCCAAGGTGCGGCGCTTTATTGATTATTTGCGTGCCATCTACAACACGCCGGGCTACTGGGACGGTGAGGTGCAGTTCTAGGATTTTTACGCTTTGGAATGAAAAAAACCGCTTCGAAAAGCGGTTTTTTTTGCTGCGTACGACTTAGAAATGCCATTCCAGCTGTACGGTTGGAGCGCTGGTTTTGATACCGGGTTTCAGGCTGCCGTCTGCCTTGTAGCGGTTACCGAACTTGTTGTACCAGTACTCGTAGCCAATCCCCACCCACAAGGTGTTCTTCTTGTCGAAGGCCACTTTACCCACGTCGGCCATCAGGGATGTACGGACCAGTACTTCAGACTTGGTGCTGATGCCCGCGTAGTCATCACCTTTGGGGCCGGCGTAGTTGGCAAAGCCCTGGAACTTCAAAGGCACTGAACCCAGATCAAAGGGCAGATTCCAGTTCAGGCTGGCTAAAAACTGGGTGTCGAAAGAGCGGCGGCTGTCCGGGCAGGCGGGAGCACCCAGACCGCAGTGGTTCCACTCCTTACCCACCATCAGGCTCAGGTCCACAAAGCCTCGGGGTACATCGAATTTGAAGGTTGGGCCCAGTACCAGCAGGCGTTTGCGCGGTGCAAAGGCGGTGTTTTTGGTGTTCAGGTCAAAGCCCGCTGTGATGGCTACATCTTTTACGGGGCCGAAGCTCAGATCCTTGTCGAACACCTTGCCCATGGAGAGCTGGTGACGATAGGTGGCGTAGAACTCGGTGGCGCCATTGCTGCCATTCCCGTTGGAGGGATCGTAGCGGTCCGACTGCAGGATATCCAGGTTGAAGAAGTTCTGGCCCAGGCTGTAGCCGTTGACGTGTGTCAGGCTCAGGATGTGCTTCTGGATAGTCCGATCGTTCATCGGCTCGGTGTACTGCGTGCTGAAGCGGTAGCCTAAAAAGGTGTCGCTCCAGTCAGCTGCCAAGGCGGGGCTGGACAGCAGGGCGGCGGCCAGCGGGGCGCATGCCCAGCGAGCAGGGTGTAGCTTTTTCATAGTGTCTCCTCTTTGTTTGAGCACAAGCAGGTCCCTGGGATCTGATGTCCCTTATGGCCTGCGGCTTTAGTTTTCTTTGAGTGGGTGTTACTGACCTTGCTTAGATTAATTATGGGAAGTCGATACTTTTATGAAGGTACTGCTGAAATTTGAACAGCCGCCCGTTTCAGGCAGGGCGGCTGTTCAAAAGGGGGGCTTAGCCGTTTTGCGAGGCCAGCTGGGTGCTGCTTTCTTCTGTTTCTTTTTGAACGCTTGCCTGTTTGCGAGCCTGGGTTGCAGCGGTGGACTCAACGGTGTGACCTTGATCGACGTATTTTTCCATGCCGTTGAAAAACAGGTTCAGCAAGATGGCAGATACGGCAGCCAACAAGATTCCGCTGTGCAGCAGGGGGGCCAGAGCAGGGGGCATCTTGTCCAGCAGGTGCTCGGCAACCAGGGGAATCATGCCAAAGCCCAGGCTGATGGCCACGATGTAGGGGTTGTAAGGGTTGCGGTTCAGATTGGCAGACATCAGGATCTTGATGCCGGTAGCGGCCACCATGCCAAACATCACGATGCCGGCACCACCCAGAACATAGTTGGGGATGGAAGCCACGATGAAAGCCATTTTGGGGAACAGGCCCAGCATGATCAGGAAGGCACCGCCCATGACACATACCCAGCGGCTGCGCACGCCGGTCACGCTGACCAGGCCCACGTTCTGCGAGAAAGAGCTGTGCGGGAAGGTGTTCATGATGCCGCCCACCAGGGTGCCCAGGCCGTCGGTGCGCAAACCACGTACCAGCGCTTCACGGTCAGTCGGACGGCCACAGATGGAGCCCAGTGCCAGGAACATGCCCAGCGATTCAACCATGATCACGACCATGATCAGGGACAGAACAGCGGCTGCACCCAGCAAGGCCCAGCTAAAGGTGGGAACGCCAAAGTGGAAGGGGGTGACGATTGCAAACCAGCTGGTCTGATCCAGGCCTTCAAAGGTGATGCGACCCATGGCCAAAGAGACGAAGAAACCGACCAGCAGGCCAATCAGCACCGCCACGTTTGCCAGGAAACCGCGGGCGAATTTGGTGATCAGCAAGATGACGGTCAGCACCATCAGGGCAATGCCCAGATTTTCCAGCGAACCGTATTCGGGGTTGGGGATGGACAGGCCGGTGGCCGGATCTGTAATCGTGGGAGCGCCGCCACCAATCCAGTTCAGACCTACACGCATCAGTGTCACACCAATAACGGTGATGATGATGCCGGTCACGACCGGGGGGAACAGGCCCATCAGACGGCTAAATACCGGAGCAATCAGAATACTGAAGATACCGGCCAGGATGGTGGCGCCAAAAATACCGGGCAGGCCCAGTTGCGGGTCCAGGCCGATGGCGATCATGGGGCTGACCGCCGCAAAAGACACACCCATCATGACGGGCAACTTGATGCCGAAGATACCAAGGCCTCGGGCCTGGATAATGGTAATCACGCCACAGCACAGCAGGTCAGCATTAATCAGGAATGCGATCTGTTCTTTGGTCAGGCCCAAGGCTGCACCAATGATCAGGGGGACAGCAACTGCGCCCGCGTACATCACCATGACGTGTTGCAAACCAAGGGTTGCCAGGCGCCCCGTTGGTAGGCGTTCGTCTACACCGTCACAAGCAGCAGGCGTAGACACTTCTGGGTTGGCGGACATCCGGGTCTCCTTATTAATACGTTATGCGCAGCCGATGCCTGGGCCGCGTAAGCATAAAGTTATCGGATGGGCCGTATCACTGGAAGGCAGTACGGCTTGATAAGTAGAATACGTAAAAGCGTATGGCAGGCGGATCCCCACAGGGGGGAAAGGATATAAGCCCTGTAGATGGGGGGCTGTGTTCAGGCTACGGCCTAGCAGATTCCTGCTTTTTTCATGCGTTTTTCAATGCTAGGGGTATTGCCCACCTAGTCCATCCTGAAAATCTATGTTAGCAGCCTCCAAACTACCTTTTTGTTCAGGTGTGAAGGACTGCCAAGTATCTGATAGATATAAAAAAAGCGGCCCTGTGGCCGCTTTTTCATGGGTCTGATTTACTTGTCCGACCACAGGACGCCGGCCGTGGCCCAGTCTTCGCGTTTGACGTCGGTAAAGACCACATCAACGGCGTCCGGGGTACAGCCAAGCACACGACAGGCTTCTTTGGTCAGGGCCTGGGCGAGTTCACGCTTGATTTCCACGGGACGGCCGTCGAATAGTTGTACGTTAATAGAAGGCATAAAAGCTCCGTAGGGGTGGAAAGGGTGTTAGCGGCAAAAATCCGGCTCGCTCTGATAGAGCTTGCGTAGCAAGGCTGGCCATTCTAACAAGCCCTCTGGCTCGCCCCCCGGTAAAAGCTGGCGATGTGTCAAATCCAGCACATCCGTCGGGGGCAGGTGCAGTTGCGGGCTGGCAGCCATGGCCGAGAGCTGAATGCGACAGGCGCGCTCCAAGGCATCCATCAGGACATAAGCTTCGGCAACAGTACGGCCACAGGTCAGGGCACCGTGATTGCGCAAGAGCAGGGCGGGATAGGAGCCTAATTGCTTGAGCAGGGTTTCCTGTTCCTGGGGCGGGAAGGCCAGACCGGCATAGTCGTGATAGCCAATATCCTGCCAGAACCGCATGGCGTGTTGCGACAGGGGCAGCAATCCACAGGACAGGGCCGAGACCGCAATCGAGGCATCTGTATGTAAATGAATGACACAGTGTGCATCGGCACGGGCGCGGTGGACGGCACCATGTATGGCAAAACCGCTGGGGTTGGCTCGACGGCCTGTGCCATCCACGACCTGGCCCTGGGTATCAATCAAGAGCAGATTGGAGGCGCAGATTTCATCAAAGCGCAAACCAAAGGGATTGATCAGGAAAATGCCGTCGTGGCCGGGCAGGCGCAGGGAAATATGGGTGTAGATGATATCGTCCCAGCCCTGGCGGGCCGCCAGCCGGTAGGCGGCGGCCAGATTGACACGGGCGCGCCAGTGCTCGGGATCAATATCGGCCGGACGATGGGCGTAAATGGCCGCTATGTCAGGCGTGATGGGACAGGAATGGCTCACGCTGCTGTGGTTTCCAGTTCAGCAATGATGGCTTTTTCTTCCAGCTGAATCACATCACAGTTGTCGCCGGGACCTTTGCGGTCAATCACGATGAAGTCGGCCACTTGATTCAGTGCCATCAAAGGGTGATGCCAAACGCCAGTTGCGTAGTTCACGCCCTGGTCGCCGCGGGCCAGGAACAGGCGCAGATCGCTTGCCTTGGGAGTTGGGCCAGCAGGGGCGACAATCACCAGATAGGGCTGGCCGGACTGGGGAATGAAGGCCTGGCTCCCTTTGGGGTGGCGCTCCATCATCTCTACGGTAAAGGGCAGGGTGCGCGGCTGACCACGGAAAATGGACACAATCGCTTGACCGTCTGCGCCGGGCTCGATCTTGGCCAGGTCGTGGTAGCGCTCGGTATTGCCTTCATTGATGGTGAAGTGCTGAACCGTGTCGGAGGCCTCGATGACATCACCAAAGGGGGCGAAGGCTTCGGCTGTCAGGGTTTCCAACTTCAATGTGATTGTCATGGCAGAGGTCCTTGATAAGGCAGACCCGCGTGGGGCTGAAAGCAGCCGCGCCACGAAGGGTCACAGGAAACAAAGGGCAGCGTGCCCGCAGGCTGGCGCTACCCCGTGAACTGGATGGGTCAACAAGACCCGGCAGGCAGCAAAATCAGCCCAGCAGCGCATCCAGACGGAAACGGGCAATCTTGCCGATTTCGGTCAGACAAGCTTGAAACTCGGTTTCAGCACTGTTGTTCAGGCGAGCTTCTACTGTATCCATGATTTGGTAACGGCTCAAACCCTTGACGGCAATGACGAAGGGAAAACCGAAGCGCTCACGGTATTGGGCATTCAGGCCACGCAGACGGGCCAGCTCTTGGGCCGAACACTGATCCAGGCCGGCACCACGTTGTTCGCCTGTCGAGGCGGTGGTCAGAGTCCCTTGCTCGGCTTCTTTACCAGCCAGCTCGGGGTGAGCACAGATCAGGCTCTTTTGTTCTTCGTGCGATGCTTCTTGGACCACTTGCACCATGCAGGCGTGCAACTGATCCACGCTTTCAAAGGGACGCTGGTTCCAGCTACGCTCAGGGACCCAAGGGGAGTGTTCAAAAATACCTTCGAGCTTTTCCACGAATTGGCTCTGATCCAGGCTGGAGAGTTCGGTGAGCGCCTGTGTGGTGGTAAGGGTTTGAGTAGTCATGTGTCAGTCCGATTATCTAAGCGTAAATAGTGCGAGCCGAGGCGGCTCCAGGACCAGGCCTGGGGGCCGTTTTATCAAGGGTAGTGGGTGGGCGTTTACACGGGATGTTTGATTTATTCAAACCCTTATAAACCACCGCCTGTGGGCTATGATTTTCTTATATGGGACCAGTTTAAGTTTTCTGTTTATAAATAAAATAGAATTAGGCGTATAAATGATATATGCCATCTCGTATTGTGCATGTATGTCATTATCATGCTGGAAAAAAGCGTAAGAAGGAGAGAATAAGATGGCCGCCCGACGTGGGGATAACCCGCTTGATACCTATCTCTTGAGGGTATTTTGCTTACTCGTTACCGAGCGCAGCGTCTCGCGTACCGCGTTCAAAATGAACCAGTCGCAGCCTGCTATCAGTGCGGCCTTACGACGCTTGCGTGACATTATTGGCGATCCTTTGCTGGTGCGTGAAAAAGGGGGCATGGTGCCCACCGAGCGCGCCATTGGCCTGCTGGCCCACGCTAAAGGAGCCCTGGCCGAGATCGACTGTATGGTTAATGCGCCCGACAGTTTCGACCCTCAGGTAAGTCGCAGTGAGTTTCATATCGGAGCGCCAGATTACCTGGCGCCTGTCTTTATTGGCGGAGTGGTCGAGCGCATGCGTCGCGAGGCACCGGGGGCACGCTTGAATCTGCATTCTCTGGATGCCAGCTTTGATTTTGAGCGTTCTTTGGCGGAAGGCGACCTGGATATGGTTATTGGGAACTGGCCCGAACCGCCCGATCGCATGCACCTGTCCGTGCTGCTGGAAGATCAGATTGTCTGCCTGGTAGCGGCAACGCACCCCTTGGCTCGCAAGGGGCTGACCATGGATGATTACGTGCGGGCGCGCCATGTGGTGCCCATGCCGTATTCCATCAACCAGCGCGGTGTCATCGATACGACCTTGGCGACCTTACGTATTCAGCGTGATGAAAGCGTGGCGGTGCAGTCCTTCTCGGCGGCACCGTATTTGCTACAGAATACAGACCTGATTTTTACGACTTCGCGTCATTTCGCCGAGTTTTATTGTCGACTATTGCCCCTGGCGATTCTGGAGGCCCCGCTGGAGTTTCCGCCCATGCGCTTTTATCAGCTCTGGCATGAACGTAACCGGCATTCGCCCAGCCATCGCTGGTTACGGCGACTCCTGACCGAGTGCGGCAATCAGCTGGCCTCGACAGAACCGTTGCCGCAACCCGATTCCTGAGCCCCAATCCCGCAAAATACTTGCTTTCGGGCTCGCGCTCGGGCAAATTAGCGAGCTACTCCTGCCTACACGAAAGTGATACGGGACTTGACGGAAATTGTTGCATTTAATGCGACTGGTCACGGACACAAGCCGGAAGGCAGGTTGATAATGTGCAGTTCCTAACCTAGCAGGTGTTTTGCGGTGTCTTTACCTCAGATGGGGGAATCTCTTACCTGGTTGTATATCTGTGTCGTGGCTTTTATGGTCGGCGGGCTGATCGTGGCCTCCGAACGTTGGCATGGCCGTCTGACCGGGGACAGCGACCTTAGTAAACCCCAAGCGTCCCATTCTCGTCCTACCCCGCGTGTGGGTGGTCTGGCCGTGGTGGCAGGCAGTTTGGCTGGCTTGTTGGTCCTTGGGCCCAGCAATATGACACTGACCTGGCTGTGGCCGGTCTTGTTTCTGGCTGCCATGCCGGTATTTGTGGCGGGTCTGGTCGAGGACATCACCAAGGACGTAGGTTCCCTGAAGCGCTTGCTGGCCGCTTTCCTGTCGGCCGCGATTGCCTGGTGGTTGCTGGGCGGCGTGTCGCGTGTAGGGGTGAGCTGGGCTGATTGGGTCCTGGGTTTCTGGCCCATTTCGCTGCTCTTTACCATGATTGCGGTAGGCGGCTGCACCCATGCCCTGAATATTATTGACGGTATGAACGGTCTGGCCGGCATGATCGCCACCTTGATGGCGTTGTCGCTGGCCCTGGTAGCCTTGCAGGTGCAAGATATTCCAATTTTCCTGATTGCCGCCTCGCTGGCGTCGGCCACCCTGGGCTTTCTGGTATGGAATTTTCCTTTCGGACGGGTCTTTCTAGGGGATGGTGGCGCGTATTTCCTGGGCTTCATGCTGGCTGAGCTGGCTGTGCAACTGGTGGTACGTAACCCCAGTGTGTCGCCGTTTTATGCCCTGGCCGTGCTGTTTTACCCTGTTTTTGAAACCATGTTTTCGATCTGGCGTCGCCGTTTCAAACGCGGTGTGCCTGTGGATCAGCCGGACGCGCTGCACCTGCATCAACTGGTGTTCCGTCGTCTGGTGCGTTCCACGTTCAGTCGTGACAGTGGCGGAGCCTTGCCCGCGTTTTGTAATGCCATGACCTCGCCGTACCTGTGGGTACTGGCCTTGATCGGTTTGGTGCCGGCCACGATCTGGTGGGACAATACCTGGGCTTTGTGTGCCAGCATGCTGGCCTTCTCACTGGTTTATATCTGGCTCTATTCCCGTCTGGTTTCGTGGCGTCGCCCTTCCTGGCTGCTGCTGCCCTCAGTACGGCGGCGGATAGATCGGGACTGATACTGTCAGGCGTTCAAGATTATTCCTTGCGCATAGCGCTAACTGGAGAATGAAGTTGCAACTTGAGAATGTGAAACTGGCCGTCATCGGCTTGGGATATGTCGGTTTGCCTTTGGCTGTAGAGTTTGGCAAAAAGCGTTCCGTTATTGGTTTTGACATTAACGCGCGTCGTGTCGCCGAACTCAAGGAAGGGGTAGACCGCACGTTGGAGGTCGAGAGCGAAGAGCTGGCCCAGGCCAGTGGCTTGAGCTACTCCTGCGAGGCGGATGAACTGGCACAGGCCAATGTCTTCATCGTGACCGTGCCCACGCCTATCGATGAATTCAAGCAGCCTGATCTGACACCCCTGGTCCGAGCTTCCGAGACTATCGGTAAAGTGCTCAAGCGTGGTGACATCGTGGTTTACGAGTCCACGGTTTACCCCGGCGCGACCGAAGAAGTGTGTGTGCCTGTGCTGGAGCAAGTGTCTGGTCTGCGCTTCAACGAAGATTTCTACGCCGGCTACAGCCCGGAGCGTATCAATCCGGGTGACAAGGAACACCGCGTTTCCACCATCAAGAAAGTCACTTCCGGCTCGACCCCCGAAGTCGCTGAACTGGTGGATGCCCTGTACCGCGAGATCATTGTGGTGGGCACGTTCAAGGCCAGCTCCATTCGCGTGGCGGAAGCGGCCAAGGTGATCGAGAACACCCAGCGCGACGTGAACATCGCCCTGATCAACGAATTGGCCCTGATCTTCAACCGCCTGGGCATTGACACCCTGGACGTACTGGAAGCGGCGGGCACCAAGTGGAACTTCCTGCCTTTCCGTCCCGGTCTGGTTGGTGGTCACTGCATTGGCGTGGACCCCTACTATCTGACCCACAAGGCGCAAGCCATTGGTTACCACCCCGAGATCATTCTCGCTGGCCGTCGTCTGAACGACTCCATGGGCGGTTACGTAGCCTCCCAACTGGTTAAAGCCATGACCAAGCGCCGCATTCAGGTGCAAGGTTCGCGCGTTCTGCTGCTGGGTCTGGCCTTTAAAGAAAACTGCCCGGACCTGCGTAACACCCGTATTGTCGATATCGTGCATGAACTCAAGCAATACGATGTTCATGTAGACGTGTACGACCCCTGGGTTGACCCCAAAGAAGCGCAGCACGAATACGGCATTACGCCTGTCGAGACTCCCAAAGCGGGCGAGTACGACGGCGTCATCGTGGCCGTGGCTCACAAGCAGTTCAAGGAACTGGGTGTGGAAGGTGTGCGCCAATGGGGCAAGCCCGAGCATGTGCTCTACGACTTGAAGTATGTGTTTGATCGCGAACAATCCGATCTGCGTCTTTAATTTTGGAAAGTATTATGAGCGCTGCATTTGAACAGGCGAGCCAGCAACTGCGTAATCAGCCTAAAACCTGGCTGGTTACGGGTTGTGCCGGCTTTATCGGTTCCAACCTGCTGGAAGCCCTGCTGAAAATGGATCAGCAGGTGGTGGGTCTGGATAACTTTGCAACCGGCCATCAATACAATCTGGACGAAGTGCGCGATCAGGTTGGTGGCGAGCGCTGGGCTCGCTTTCGCTTTATTGAAGGCGATATCCGCAATCTGGATACCTGTCGCGAAGCGGTTAAAGGCGTGGACTATGTGCTGCACCAGGCCGCTTTGGGGTCGGTGCCTCGTTCCTTGAACGATCCGCTGACTTCCAACGAAGTCAACGTGAACGGCGCCTTGAACGTGATGGTGGCTGCGCGTGACGAACAGGTTAAAGCCTTTGTTTATGCGGCTTCCAGCTCCACCTATGGCGACCATCCCGGTTTGCCCAAGGTGGAGGATACGATTGGTCGTCCACTGTCTCCCTACGCCGTCACCAAGTTCGTGAACGAGCTGTATGCGGACGTGTTTGCCCGTGCCTATGGCTTTTCCAGCGTGGGCCTGCGTTACTTCAATGTATTTGGCAAACGTCAGGACCCTAACGGTGCTTACGCTGCGGTGATCCCCAAATGGGTATCGGCCATGATCCAGAACCAGGATGTGCAAATCAATGGGGATGGCCAAACCAGCCGTGACTTCTGCTTTATCGACAACGTTATTCAGATGAATATCCTGGCCGCCGTACAGCAAAAACCTGCTGTGGCTGAGGTCTATAACGTGGCCGTCAATGCTCGTACCAGTTTGAATGAGCTGTTCGAGCACTTGAAGCAGACCTTGGGTGCAAATGGTGTGCACTACACCAAGCAGCCCATCTATGCGGATTTCCGCGCGGGCGATGTGCTGCACTCTCAAGCCGATATCACTAAGGCTCGCACCCAATTGGGTTACGAGCCGACTCACACGATTTTGCAGGGCCTGAATACGGCCATGCCCTGGTACGTGGCGTTTCTGAGTTGATCTGGGCCGGCCTGAAAGCACGTCTGTCTAGTCTGCATGACGACCACCGTCGCATCGCCCTGGGGGCGATGCGGGTGGCGTTTTTTCTATTGCTGGGCAAGGCAGCGGGCGCTTTCAAAGAAATGGCGGTGGCGTATCGCTACGGTGTGAGCGATGTAGTCGATGCCTATCAGTTCACGATGGTCATGGCCAATTGGCTGCCAGTGACAATCGTCGGCTCCATGTCCGTTGTGCTGATTCCCGTTCTGGTGCGCTTGCATCGTCTGGAACCGGCAGCGCGCAGCCGTTTTCTGGGTGAACTCAAGGCCTGGTGCATTGTGCTGGGCTGCGTGCTGGGTGCATTGATCTGGATTAGCTGGCCCTGGGTGCTGCAATGGACGGGACAGGGTTTAAGCCCTGCAGTCCATGAAATGAGCCAGGAACTGCTGTTTGCCTTTGCGCCGGCGGCGGTTCTGACCCTGATGATTGGCCTGAGTGCCGCCCGTTTGCGGGCGCATGAGCGCCATATCAACACCTTGCTGGAAAGTGTTCCTGCCTTTGTCATCCTGATCTGGGTGCTGGCCGCAGGGGCCAATGCCGGCATTGGCCCCTTGTTGTGGGGCACCTTGCTGGGTATGACGATCCAGGCCGTGTGGCTGATGATTCTGGCTTCTCGGGCTGATCAGATCTGGGCTCGTCCCACGATCAGCTTGCGTGCCGAACAGTGGCCGGATTTGCTCAAGGCCGCCACCATCATGCTGGTGGGGCAGGTTGCCATGAGCTTTGTCGGCCCTATCGACCAATATACGGCGGCCAATCTGGGTGCCAATGCCAACGCGACCTTGGGTTATGCCACGCGCTTGCTGGCCCTGGTTCTAGGTGTGGGGGCGGCCTCTGTAGGCCGTGCTGCCTTGCCTGTGCTGGCTGATATTCAAAGCCGGGGCGATAACGCCCGTGCTCGTTCCATGGCCTTGAAATGGTCGGTCATGATGTTGGCGGCTGGTGGAGTGGCGGCAGCCATCGGTGTCCTGCTGGCTCCTTGGGGCGTGGCTCTGCTGTTTGAGCGTGGGGCATTCACGGCGCAGGATACGGCCACTGTCGCCCAAGTCTTTAGTTGGGGACTGGTGCAACTGCCTTTTTATTTTGGGGTGCTGATTCTGGTGCAGTTACTGGCCAGTCAGAACCGGTATAAATCCATGGCAATTATTGCCGTGATCAATTTTTTGGTGAAAGCGGCGCTTAACCCGATTCTGGCGGCGCGCATGGGCCCGTCGGGCATCATGCTGGCGACCAGCCTGATGTATGCGGCCTCTTTCACTTGTTATTTCATCTTGGCCTTGAGGCCAGCCAGTGCCTTCGCGTCTGGTTCGCAGGAATAGGAAAACGTGCACAGTCATTCGGTAGTTCGCCCTCATATCATGTTGCTTATCCACTCTTTGGGTGGGGGCGGGGCAGAACGTGTGGCAGTCGATTTAAGCGCAGCCTGGGTGGCACGCGGCTATCGAGTGTCTCTGGTGACTCAGGCCGGTCGTGAAAAAGATGCGTATACCGTGGCAGAGGGCGTAGAGCGCCACGTGCTGGGGACCGCAGGCAGCAGTCGTGGCCGCCTGGACGCCTTGTGGAAGAACTGGCGACGCGTCAGCCGCTTGCGCTCCCTGATACGCAAGAACAAGCCTGATGTGGTGCTGGGCATGATGACGACTTCCTCGGTGCTGGCCATTTCCGCCGCCAAGGGCTTGCCCTGCAAGGTCATTGCGACCGAGCATACACATCCGCCTTCTCAGTCCTTGTCCTCTTTCTGGCAGAAAGCCCGTTTGCGTACCTATCCGCAAGCTCATGCCGTGATCGCGTTGACCGCAGGTACTGCAGACTGGTTGCGCGAGCATGTGCCCGGCAGCCAGGTTCAGGTAATTCCTAATGCCGTACGTTGGCCTATGGATAGTGCCGAACCTGTCGTGCCGGTGCCCGAACTGCCAGAAGGCCGCAAACGTTTGCTGGCTGTGGGGCGACTGCACCCGGTTAAAGGGTTTGACACCCTGATCGAATCCTTTGCCATGTTGTCCAACTATTTCCCGGACTGGGACTTGGTGATTCTGGGCGAAGGCGAGCAGCGTGCTCCTCTGGAAGCACGAATTGAAGAGCTGGAGCTGCAAGAGCGGATTCAGTTGCCCGGCCGTGTCGGCAATATGGCGGACTGGTACCAGCAGTCTGATCTGTATGTACTCAGCTCCCGCATGGAGGGCTTGTCCAACAGCCTGCTGGAAGCCATGGCCAGTGGTTTGACCGCTGTTGCCTTTGATTGCGATACCGGCCCGCGCGAGATCATCCGCGCCAATATTGACGGCGTCTTGGTACGCCCGATTGAAGACGTGGAGGCCTTGGCGGCCCATTTGTCCGACTTGATGTCCAACGAAGACAAGCGCCAGCGATTGGCGCGCCGTGCCACGGATGTGCGCGACCGCTTTTCCTCGGCCCGAGTGCTGGCGCTGTGGCAGCAAGTGTTGGAACAGTGCTTGCGTCGGACTTAAAATGGCGCTTTGCTTAGTGCCAGCAGGTCCAAGCTACCCGGTCGATGAGCCCATGGAGGCCCAGTGAATATTCTGTTTTTCGTCAGCTCCCTGAACGCAGGCGGCGCCGAGCGCGTCGCTTCCACCCTGGCCAATGCCTGGGGTTTGCGGGGCGATCAGGTCACCCTGGTGCCTACTTATAGTGGAGGAGGCAGCGCCTTTTACCCTATTGACTCCAAGGTGGAGCTGGTGTGGCTGGCCCATCGCATGCGCGGTAGCTGGCTGCCCAAACCCTTGGCCAAGCTGCGTGCCATGCGCAAGCTGGTGCATGAAAAACAGCCTGATGTCATCGTGTCTTTTCTGACCAATGTGAATATCAATGTGTTGCTGGGGCTGGGCGGCATGGGCGTCCCTATTGTGGTGGGTGAGCGCACCAACCCGGCCTTTAGCAGCAGCGCAGGCAAGCTGTTGCAAAGCTTGCGTCGCCGTCTGTACCCCAAGGCGCAGGTAGTGACTGTGCAGACCCGAGCCAGTGTGGCTGCCTTCCAAGCCATGGTGCCAGGCATGAAACAGGTCATGGTTGTGCCCAACCCCTTGCCGCAGGCTTTGAATGCCGTGCAGCGCGAGGTGCGGGTGGAGGAGAACCGTCACTGCACTTTGATGGCCATGGGGCGTCTGGTGCCTTCCAAGCGCTTTGATGTCCTGATCCGCGTATTTTCAGGCCTGGCCGCCGATTATCCGGAATGGAAGTTGAAAATCTGGGGTGATGGCCCGCAGCGTGCCCAATTGGTGCAGCAGATTGCCATGTCCGGAGCCGCTGACCGTATTGAGCTGGCTGGAAAAACTGCCCAGCCCTGGCAGGAAATGGCGCGCTCCCATGCTTTTGTCATGACCTCGGAAGTAGAGGGTTTTCCGAATGTGTTGCTGGAAGCCATGGCCATGGGTCTGCCCGCTGTAACGGTGGATTGCCCCAGCGGCCCGCGCGAGATCAGCTCCGATGGCAAGGACGCCCTGCTGGTTCCTGTGGGAGATGAAGGCGCCCTGACTGCCGCCCTGGCCGACCTGATGGGGGACGGCGTCTTTCGGGGCGTCTTGGGCCGTCGTGCCGCTGCGGCGGTGCGTCAGCGTTATGAACTAGAGCAGGTTTTGCTTAACTGGGACCAGGTCTTTCAGGCCGCCCGTGGCGGTATCGAAGAGGGAGCCAAAGCATGAGTGCAATGCAGCCAAGGTCGTTCAATCAGGAAACAGACGCCGTGGATGACAAGCTGGAGAAAGTAACGCCGCCCTTGCGAGTCGTGCATATTATTGCGGGACTGGGGCAGGGTGGGGCAGAAACCGTCTTGTTCCGCTTGGTGACGGCGCCCGGTCAAGAGACCGAACATATTGTGATTTCTCTGGGCGAGGAAGATGTTTTCGGGCCGCAACTACGGGCTGCAGACATTCCTTTGTACTGCCTGCACATGCACTCGCCGCTGGGTTTTTTGAAAGGCCTGCGGTCGCTGACGCGCTTGCTGCGCGATTTGCAGCCCGATGTGGTGCAGACCTGGATGTATCACTCCGATCTGATCGGTGGTGCCGCAGCGCGACTGGTCGGCATTCCGGCTGTGTCCTGGGGTATTCGTAACTCCGGCGCGAATCTGTATCAAGGCAGCCCGAAAGCTCGTATGGTGGCCTGGCTGTGCGCCCGCCTGTCACGCTTTATTCCCAATTTGATTGTGTCCTGCGCAGAAAATGCCGCCCGACGTCACAAGCAGTGGGGTTATCGTGCGGACATCATGAAAGTGATTCCCAATGGCTACGATCTAAGCCGTTGGCATCCTGACCCACAGGCACGTGAAGAAGTGCGCGAAGAATTGGGCCTGTCACTGGATACGCCTGTCATTGGCAGTGTGGCCCGCTGGAATCCGCTGAAGGATCATCCCAATCTGCTGGCCGCCTTAGCTCGCAGCCTGCACCGTCATCCGGGCTTGCGTTGCCTTCTGATTGGCGACGGTATGGACAGCAGTAACGAAACTTTGATGCGCTTGCTGGATCAGCATCAGTTGCGTGAGAGCGTCATCCTGATGGGACGCCGTAGCGATGTCCCCCGCCTGATGAATGCGCTGGACGTGCATGTCTTGTCCAGCTCGGCAGAAGGCTTTCCCAACGTGGTCTGCGAAGCAATGGCTGCGGGGGTGTCCAATGTGGTCACCGATGTGGGTGATGCTGCCTTGATCGTCGGTAATGAGGGCTGGATTGTGCCCCCCAGCAATGCCGAAGCCTTGGCCGGCGCGATCAATAGCGCGGTTGATGAACTGGGTGCGCCTTCCTGGCAGGCTCGTCATGAGCATGCGCGTGAGCGGGTTGCCCGCCTGTTCTCCCTGGAAGGCATGGTCAAGAATTACACGCAGGCCTGGAAGACCTTGACGGCGCAGTATCCCCCCAAGCGCAAGCGCAGCCGCCAGGCCTTGAGTGCCTTGACGGACGATGCCAGCAAGAAAACGCGCATGCTGATGTTCGTGGTGAATAACCCCGCTTTTTTCCTGTCGCATCGTTTGCCTTTGGCGCAAGCCGCTCAACGT
This sequence comes from Alcaligenes phenolicus, assembly GCF_032063905.1. Taxonomy (NCBI): domain Bacteria; kingdom Pseudomonadati; phylum Pseudomonadota; class Betaproteobacteria; order Burkholderiales; family Alcaligenaceae; genus Alcaligenes; species Alcaligenes phenolicus. The sequence continues at coordinate 305,272 of NZ_DAMBOE010000002.1, read as the reverse complement.
GAGGGTTATGACGTGCATGTCGCCACCATGGATGGCCCGGCGGTTGCAGAGATCGAGCGTCACGGCCTGCATCACCATGCTTTGCCCATGACACGCAGCGGGACCAATCCCTTGCAAGAGCTGCAAACTATTTGGGCCCTGTGGCGTTTGTTTCGCCGTGAGCGTCCGGAGCTGGTGCATGCGGTCACCATCAAGCCGGTTCTGTACGGCGGGATTGCAGCGCGACTGGCCGGTGTGCCTGGTTTTCTGGCCGCTGTATCCGGGCTGGGCTATGTATTTACCAAGCGCGACAAGTCCTTTGATCCGGTGCGCTGGATTGCCCTGCAGCTTTACCGCATTGCCTTGGGACATCCGAATAGCCGCGTGATTTTCCAGAACAGCAATGACCGTGATGTCTTGCTGGAAGACCGTGTTGTCAAACGCGATCAGTGTGTCCTGATTCGTGGCTCAGGCGTGGACTTGAACGAGTTTCAAGCTTTGCCAGAGCCTGAAGGCCCACCCGTCGCCCTGATGGTATCGCGCCTGTTGGTGGATAAAGGTGTGCGTGAGTTTGTTGAAGCCGCACGCATCAGTGCTGCTCAAGGTAGCCCGGTTAAATGGGTACTGGCTGGCAGTCCCGACCCCGGTAATCCGGCCAGTATCAGCGATCAGGAGTGGCAGAGCTGGCAAAAGCAGGGCGTGGTGAAGTGTCTGGGCGAACGTAGCGATATTGCGCAGCTTTACGCTCAATCACATATTGCCGTGCTGCCGTCCTACCGTGAGGGCCTGCCTAAGTCCTTGGTAGAAGCCGCTGCTTGTGGGCGGGCGGTGGTCACGACTGACGTACCCGGTTGCCGTGATGCCATCGAACCTGGCGTGACAGGTGTGCTGGTGCCAGTACGTAATGCACAGGCCTTGGCGGCGGCTGTGATGGACTTGGGTGAAGATACGACCAAGCGAAAAACCATGGGGGCGGAAAGCCGCCGCTTGGCTGAGGAGGCTTTTGATATAGGCCGCATCAGCGAGGCTCATCTGGATCTGTATCAGTATTTGAGCCGTTAAGGCTTTGACTGCCTTGGTCTTGAACCAAGGCATAAGAAATGGGCTGAATTGTCTGCTGTAACTTGGGTTTGAATCCAGGATTTCAGAGGCAGTTCAGCCCGTTTTTTATACTTTACTAGAGCCTGGAGCAGGGATGCCGGGCTCTAGTGAATCAACGCTGCTTTAGAAAGGCAATGCCGCATCCGGCTTCAAGGCCAGCAGTGCCGCTCGGAATTCTCCCTGGATCCGCTCCAGCGCATCTTGGGACTGGGCCTCAAAACGCAGCACAATCACCGGAGTGGTATTGGAGGCGCGAGCCAGACCGAAGCCGTCCGGATACTCTGCACGTACACCATCAATCGTGTTGAGCTGATTGGAACTGGGGAAACGGCCTTCTTTTTGCAGGCGGGCAATCAAGGCATGAGGCTCGCCTTCGGCCAGCGGCAGTTTCAGTTCCGGCGTGGACAGGTCTTGCGGCAAGGCTTCCAACTCTGCCGTCGGGTTGTCACCGCGCGAGAGAATCGCCAGCAGACGTGCGCCTGTGTACAAGCCATCATCAAAGCCGTACCAGCCTTCCTTGAAGAACACGTGGCCGCTCATTTCGCCAGCTAAAGGGGCACCCGTTTCGGCCAGTTTGGCCTTGATCAGCGAATGGCCGGTCTGCCACATCAAGGGCTCACCCCCGGCCTTGGCAATTTCCAGGGCAACGTGGCGGCTGCATTTCACGTCAAAAATAATCGTGGAGCCGGGCTCGCGCTGCAAAATATCGCGCGCGTACAGAATCAGCTGACGATCTGGCCAGATGATCTGACCCGATCGAGTCACCACACCCAGACGGTCGGCATCGCCGTCAAAGGCAAGACCCACTTCGCAGTCCGTGTTTTGAACATGGGCGATCAGGTCTTGCAGGTTGTGCGGCTCGGCCGGGTCCGGGTGGTGATTGGGGAAGCTGCCATCCACATCCTCAAACAGCATGTCCACTTCGCAACCCAGGGCCTTGAACAGGCGGGCGGCCACTACGCCACCCACGCCGTTGCCGCAGTCCAGGGCAATTTTCATGGGACGGGCCAGTTTGACACGTTCAGCGATAGTGCTGACGTACTGGTCCAGCAAGTCCCTTTTCTCGCCGGTACCTGCTTGAGCCGCAGGCTCAATACCGGCTTGCATGCGTTTCATCAGGCCCTGGATATCCTGGCCGTGCAAGGTCTTGCCGGCCATCATCATCTTGAAGCCGTTGTAGTTGGACGGATTATGGCTACCTGTGATGGCTACGCCCGAGCCGGTTTCCAGTACATTGGCCGCAAAATAGACGACGGGAGTAGGAACCATACCCAGATCGACTGTGTTGATTCCGCCTGCCTGGATCCCTTGTTGCAGGGCACGAGACAGAGCAGGGCTGCTGTGGCGGCCGTCGTAACCCACTACCAGGGTTTGCACGCTTTGTTCACGGGCCAAGGCCGCCAGGGCCAGACCTAATTGGTAGGCGAAGTCGGGATTCAGTTGCTCGGGAACGGTGCCCCGAATATCGTAGGCTTTGAATACAGCGGTCGGTAGAGCGGGAATGTGGGTCACTGTCGCGTCCTGAACGAATACACAAAGAAAGAAGTTTAGCGCGAATGCCACCGGCTTTCGTGAGTTACCATTAAGAGCTGTAGCGCGACAGCAAGAGCGCCTGATTGTTTTTCTTGAGTGGCTTGGGTCATGACTTTTCTGAACGAACTTGAACAGCGTATTGGTCAGCAGCATGTGCTGACAGGACAATCCATGCAGCAGTACCTGGAGGATTGGCGTGGACGCTATACCGGTACTGCCTTGGCGGTGGCCCGGCCTGCAACGACGGAAGAAGTGGCCCAGGTCGTGCGTCTATGTGCCGAGCATCGCGTGCCTATTGTCCCTCAAGGCGGCAATACCGGTTTGTGCGGGGGCGCAACGCCGGACAATAGCGCCACTGCGCTGGTGCTGTCTCTGGAGCGCCTGAACAAGATTCGCAGCGTGGATACCGACAACGACACCATGGTGGTGGAAGCTGGCTGCATTTTGCAAAATGTGCAGCAGGCCGCCCGTGATCATCAGCGTCTGTTTCCCTTGAGCCTGGCCGCAGAAGGCAGCTGCACGATTGGTGGCAATCTGGCTACCAATGCAGGCGGCACGCAGGTTCTGCGTTACGGCAATGCTCGCGACCTGACCCTGGGCCTGGAAGTGGTGACTGCCCAGGGCGAAATCTTGCATGGCCTGCTTGGTCTGCGCAAAGACAATACCGGTTACGACCTGCGCAACCTGTTTATTGGTAGCGAAGGCACCCTGGGTATCATCACCGCCGCGACCATCAAGCTCTATCCCCAGCCTGTAGCAGCGTGCACCGCCTTGCTGGCATTGAATACGATTGAAGATGCCGTTCAGGTGCTGGCATTGGCCCGTCAGGGTCTGGCGGCGTCCTTGACCGGCTTTGAGCTGATTGCAGGCAATTGTCTGCAAGCCGTGCTGCATTGCTACCCCGATCAACGCATGCCTTTCCAGGGCCCGGCTGAAAAAGCAGCCTGGTATGCCTTGCTGGAGCTGTCTGATAGCGAAAGCCTGGAGCATGCTCGCGAGCGTTTTGAGAGCGTGATCGGTCAGGCTCTGGAGCAAGATCTGGTGCAAGACGCCGTTATCGCCGAGACCATCGCACAAAGCAAGGCGCTCTGGCATTTGCGTGAAAGCATTCCACTGGCAGAGAAAGCCTATGGGAAAAGCATCAAGCATGATGTGTCCATCCCTGTGTCCGTGATGTCCCAGTTTGTGCACGAGACGGACAAGGCTTTGCAAGAAGCCTTCCCTGGTTTGGAGAATGTGACATTCGGGCACTTGGGTGATGGCAACCTGCACTACAACGTCGCGCGCGGCACCGCCTTCACGGAGGAAGAGCTGCTGAAGCGTCAGGACGAGATCTATGCACTGGTCCATGACAGCGTGCACCGTTTCCATGGCTCCATCAGTGCCGAACATGGCGTAGGCCAGCTCAAGCGCCAACTGCTGCCCCGTTATAAAGACCCGGTTTCCCTGGCCTTGATGAAGCAGATCAAGACGGCGCTGGATCCTTTGGGGATCATGAACCCCGGTAAAGTATTGCCCGACTGATTGAAGCTACTTGGTGTGTAGATGTTTTTTCGTCCTTATATCGTTGCCAGTGCCGTTTTTTTTACTGTTTTGGGAATCGTCGCGGCAGTGACGATGGGTTCAGCAACGGACCTGTCACTCAGTGCCTATTTCTATGACCCACAAGTCCAGGACTTTTCCTGGCGATTGCAGCCTTTTGTCGATTTATTCGGGCGCAGGCTGGTGTGGTTCGTTCCCTTTGGCGGCGCAGTGATATGGATGATCGTGGCCTGGCGGCAGCCCAAGGGCTCCCGCCGCCAACTGGCTTGGGCGGGGGCGGCTTTCTTTATGGGTAGTGGCCCTTTAATGGTAGGCGTACTGAAACATCTGACCGCCATGCCACGCCCCTTTAATCTGGCCATGTTTGGCGGTACAGAATCCATGCCCACCTACTTCTGGGCGCACTCCTGGGCTGAAGCAGGCAATGCCTTGCCCAGTGCTCATGCCGCATCCGGCTTTGTGCTCCTGTCCCTGTTCTTTGTGGGCGTCATGACAGGCTGCCGAAAATTGGCCGCCGGGGGCTTTGTGCTGGGTATCAGCGCCGGTTTGCTGTTCGGCTTTCTACGCATCATGCAGGGCTACCATTTTCTTAGCCAGGTGCTGGCTTCAGGCGCTGTTCTGGGGCTGTATGGCTGCGTGCTGTTTTATATCCTCTGGTCTTGGGCCAGACATAAGCAATTGCCTGCCTAGGGCTCTCTGAGTTTGCAAAAAGGGACTTCAAGTCCCTTTTTTGTTTTTGCGAGCCTGTTTCTATAGGTTTTACGTAACAACACCCCGAAGCCAGGTAGCGGCTGCGGGGTGTTGTTCACAAGCAAGCGTCTCTCGCCAATCAGACCTTCGCAGGTTTGGGTGCCTTGAACTTAAGGCACGGCAGGCAATACTCGACCAGCGCATTCACCAAAAGACAGGGTCGGGTAGCCATCTTGACGGCACAGGCCCTTCAAGATGATCTCGTCCTGATCTTCCAGGAATTTGCGCTGTTCGCCCCAAGGCAGATCAATGGGGTTCTTGCCGCCCTGGTTCATTTCCAGCAAGGAGCCTTCCTGACCTTTGGCCGGGCCGGACAAGGTGCCGGTGCCCAGCAGGTCTCCAGTTTGCAGATTGCAGCCGTTGACGCTGTGATGGGCGACCAGTTGGGCCACCGTCCAATACGCTTCTTTGAAGTTGCTGCGCGAGAGCAGAGCCGGATCTTTCTTTTGCTGGCGAGACTGCTCGGTGCTCAGGTACACCTCCAGTTCCACGTCCAGAACGCCACTTTCCTGGTTGGCCTGATCCTGCAAATAAGGCAGAGGTTGGGGATCGGAATCGGGACGGCTGAAGGGGCGACGGAAGGGAGCCAGGGCTTCCAGTGTCACTACCCAGGGGGAGATCGTCGAGGCAAAGTTCTTGGCCAGGAAAGGGCCCAGAGGCTGGTATTCCCAGGCTTGCAGATCGCGTGCCGACCAGTCATTGAACAGGCACAGACCAAAAACGTGTTCGTCTGCCTGAGCAATAGGAATACGGTGACCAGCTTCGTTGCCCTTGCCAATCAGAATGCCCATCTCCAGCTCGAAGTCCAGGCGCTGGCAAGGACCAAAGTTGGGCTGCTCCTGCCCCTCGGATGGGCGGGTCTGGCCGACGGGGCGCGGGAACTGCTGGCCGGATACCCCAATGCTGGAGGCGCGGCCGTGGTAGCCAATGGGTACCCACTTGTAGTTGGGCAGCAAGGGCGCATCGGGTCGGAACTGTTTACCCACTGCCGTTGCGTGGTGCACGGAAATATAGAAGTCGGTGTAGTCCCCAATCTGGGCGGGCAGGGCGTATTCCAGCTTGCTGCGCTCGATCAGCATGGGGCGCAGGCGCGACTCGGCTGAGGAGCCCTGGCGCAAGTCATGTGACAAGGCGGCACGCAGCGCGCTCCAGTATTCCTGACCCAAGGCCATCAGGCCGTTCAGGGCAGGTTTGACGCAAGCGGCCAGGGCGTCGGCGGCTTTGCCGTGCCAGGGGGTATCGCAGGCCAGCAGGCCCAGGTCCAGCGCGTAGGGGCCAATGGCCACCATGACGCGGAAGTCTTCCTGACTGTCACGGCGACGGGCCACGGCAAAGGGCAGGTTCTGGATGGGGAAACCGTTATCGGCCTCGTTGGCGCCGGGCACCCAGCTTTGCAGCTTGGGGTCGTGAGTGTCATTCAGATAAGGTCGGGTCATGCCTTTTGTTCCGTAGAGAAGTGTTTTTCCAGTCCGTCCCAGACGGCATCGTAATTGGCTTGCAGGCTGCCGCTTTGCAAGGCCTGTGGCGAGGGGCGGATGACTTTGCGGGTCTCGAACATAAAGGCCATGGTACCGCGCAGATAGTCTGCCTTGCTCAAGTCCGCACTGCTGGCCTTGTCGAAGGTGTTGGCATCGGGGCCATGCGGGCTCATGCAATTGTGCAGGCTGGAGCCGCCGGGTGCAAAGCCATCAGCCTTGGCATCGTACACACCCTGGATCAGGCCCATGAATTCGCTGGCGAAGTTACGGTGGAACCAAGGGGGGCGGAAGGTGTTTTCCATGGCCAGAATGCGTGGCGGGAAAATAGCAAAGTCCAGGTTGGCCGTGCCGGGGGTGTCGGAGGGCGAGGTCAATACGCTGAAAATGCAGGGATCGGGGTGATCGTAGCTGATCGAGCCGATCACATTGAAGTCGCGTAAATCATATTTGTAGGGGGCGTGCGTGCCATGCCAGGCCACCACGTCCAAGGGCGAGTGCGTCAATTGCGCAACCCAGAAGCCGCCTGTGAATTTGGTGACCAGCTCATGCGGCTCGCTGACATCTTCGTACCAGGCTACCGGCGTTTTGAAGTCACGGGCATTGGCCAGGCCGTTGGAGCCGATCGGACCCAGTTCGGGCAAACGCAGAGGGGCGCCGAAGTTTTCCAGCAAATAGCCACGGGCCACATCGTCCAGCAACTCCACCTTGAAGCGGACGCCACGCGGCATGACGGCAATCTCGCAAGGCTCGATTTCCATGATGCCCAGTTCGCTGACCAGCCGCAGGCGACCCTGTTCGGGCACGAACATCATTTCGGCGTCGGCGTTATAGAACACGCGCCGTCCCATGGACTGGTTGATGGCGTACAAATGGATGGCAACGCCGCTTTGCGAGTCGCTGCTGCCATTGCCTGCCCAGGTATGGACACCAGCCAGAAAATCGGTCGGCTTGCCGGGCAGATTCAGCGGGCTCCAGCGCAGGCGATTGGGGTTGGCCGGGCCTTGTCCAAAGTCTTCGTTCCAGTGAGGAGCGCCTTCAAATGCCGTAAATGCTCCTTGCTTGGCGCTGGGGCGAATGCGGTACAGCCAGGAGCGGCGGTTATCGGCGCGTGGCGCGGTAAAGGCCGTGCCGGACAACTGCTCGGCATACAGCCCGTAAGGGCAGCGCTGCGGCGAGTTGCGTCCCAGTGGCAGCGCGCCGGGCAGAGCCTCGGTGGCAAAAGCGTTACCAAAACCAATCTGATAATTCAAAGAGCTCATTAGGGGTCTCCAGATTCAGGCAGCCTGCTCCAGGCAGGTCTGGCGGGCGGCGTCCAAGGCTTGCTTGATCACATCCAGCGAGCCGACATGATTGCACAGCAACAGCACCAAAGCGGCATTCATGGCATGACTTTGTGCTGTGCTCAGGCCTTGGTGGGCATCGATCAACATTTGGTAGAAATCGTCAGCCCGTTCCAGGGGGGTATCGGTATTCAGTGTAGACATGAAGCACTCTCCAGGAAATGGCCACAGGCTTTGTGCAAGGCAGCCTGGACAGCTTGCCCATCCAGGTGACGCCAGCGGGCGCACAGGTGTTGATCGGGGCGAATCAGATAGCAGGAACCGGGCCGGGCGTCGTAACGCTGGCGCAGCATATCCTGGCTGTCAATAATGCCACCCTGGGCTTGGGCAGCGCTGGTGCCAGCGGGCCAGACACGCAGGCGGGTCAAGAGACCTTGGGCGACCAGTTCGTCTACCACTTCAGACTGGCTGGCCTGGCCTTCGCCAAATTCCAGCAGGGTGAAGCCGCTGCCCAATTGACCCAGCCACCAGCCTTGTTGACCGTCTTGCTCGATAGGCGCATCGGGGACGCAGGCTCCTAGCGGTGTGGCCGTGGCGGAGAATTCGTGTGTGTCAGCCGTATTCAAGGGGCTGTCCGGGTAGGCGCTGGGCAAGGACAGGCGGCCGCTATTGACCAGTACACGGGCAAAGGCGTGGCGACGCGCCAGAATCAGGGCCGCATCACGGAACAGGCGGCTGACTTCGCTTTTAGGCGTAATGAAATCTGTTGAGCGGCTGGAATGGCGAATGTTCTCGTCTGCAGCCAATTCACGTTCATGGCTGTAGCTGTCCAGCAGGCTGTCGGGAGCCTGGGCATTCAGAACCAGATTCAGCTTCCAGGCCAGGTTGTCGGCATCCTGGATACCGCTATTGGCGCCGCGTGCGCCAAAAGGCGAGACACGGTGAGCCGAGTCTCCGGCAAACAGAATACGGCCATGGCGGAAGCGCTCCATGCGCTCGCAGGCAAAGGTGTAAATGCTGACCCATTCCAGCTCAAAGGGGGCGTCGGCACCCAGAAGGGCGCGAATGCGGGGCAGCACGTTTTCGGGTTTGACGGCTTCAACCGGGTCGGCATCCCAGCCCAATTGAAAGTCGATACGCCAGACATTGTCCGGCTGGCTGTGCAGCAAGACCGATTGATTGGGGTGGAAGGGCGGGTCAAACCAGAACCAGCGCTCGGCGGGAAAGTCGGCCTGCATGCGCACGTCTGCAATCAGGAAACGGTCCTTGAACACACGCCCGCTGCTGCTTTCACCTAAGGCACGGCGAATGGCCGAGCGCGAGCCGTCGCAGGCCAGCAGCCATTCTGCTTCCAGGGTGTAATTGCCTTGCTGGGTTTCTACGTCCAGATGCACGCCTTCTGCCTGGTTCACCACGTTCAGCACCTTATGGCCGGAACGCAGCTCGATCAGGGGCTGGGCGCAGACGGCTTCGTAGAGATAGCCTTCGCAGTAATACTGCTGCAAATTGATAAAGGCGGGGCGCTGGTGGCCTTCTTCGGGCCGCAAATTGAAGCTCCAGACTTCCTGGTTGCGGAAAAAAACCTTGCCCACATTCCAGGACACGCCTTTGTCCATCATGCGCGAGCCCACGCCCAATCGGTCCCAGATATCCAGAGTGCGTTTGGCAAAGCAAATGGCCCGCGATCCTTTGGACAGCGTGGTGTCGTCGTCCAGAATCACGACCCGGTGGCCTTTGGCCGCCAGATCCAGAGCCATGGTCAGCCCCACCGGGCCAGCGCCCACCACCACAACCGGGTGGCGGGCATGGGTAGCCGGTGGGGGCGCTTGCGTCAGCTCCAGGGTCTGGTAATTAATGTCTCCCATCTTCTTTCTCCCTGGCCTTGCGTCTTACTGACCTTCGAGCTGTTTCCACATTTCCAGATCGCGCTCGGCGGTCCAGATGCGTGGGTCTTCGTGGCCGTTGACTTCGTCGTAGGCACGGGATACGTCAAAGGGCATGCAGTGATCAAAAATGACCCAGTCTGCGTAGCGAGGCTTCATGAAATCGTAGGTTTCGCGGTAAATGGTCTTCAGATCTTTACCGGCGGCTGCGCCTTGTTGCACGCTGGAGTACAGGTCTGTCAGAAACGCGCGTGTACCGGCCAGAGCCTGACGCACTTCGGTGGCGTTCTTCAGTGCCGGGCCACGGCCAGGAACCATTTGTTCGGCTTTGAAGTCACCCAGACGGTCCAGTGTGCGAGGCCATTCGCGGAAGTAGCAGTCGCCTGCGTACGGGGTGGATTGGTATTCAACCAGGTCACCGGCGAACAGGATTTTCTGCTTGGGCAGCCAGGCAATGGTGTCGCCCTTGGTGTGGCCACGACCCACTTGCATCAGGTGCACTTCCAGATTGCCCAGGTCCACCGTCATATGACCTTCAAAGGTCATGGTGGGCCAGGTCAGGCCGGGAGGAATGGATTCGGCGTTGCGGAACAGGCGGGGGAAACGGCCGATTTCGCTGGCCTTGTCTTGCTCGCCACGTTCCACGATCAGGTCGTAGGTGTCGCGGCTGGCCAGGATTTCCTGAGCGTTGTAGGCCGAGGCACCCAACACGCGTACGGCGTGGTAGTGCGACAGCAAGACATACTTGATGGGTTTGTCGCTGACTTCGCGGATGCGGCGAATCACATCTTCAGCCATGACCGGCGTGGCCTGGGTGTCGATCACCATAATGGCCTCGTCACCAATGATGATGCCCGTGTTGGGATCACCTTCAGCCGTGTAGGCGTAGGCGTTGTCGGACAGTTTTTCAAAGGCAACGACTTTGTCTTCCAGGTCGTTATGCGAGGCGAAGGACTTGCTCATGAAAATGACTCCACAGTCGATAGGGATGGTGCCAGATTAGTTTATGGCGAATCAGTTAGATATAGGTGAATACCTGAATAGGGCAGGCTTAATTGGAAAAAAGCGGACGAGCGCCTGCCTGCCGGAACCGGCATCAGACGCTGTCAGAAAAAAGGGGGAGGGTTTAGCGGCGCTGGCAGCGCGAGCAGTAATAGGTCGCGCGTTGGCCTTGGACTATCCGTTTGATAGGCTGTTGGCAGCGTGGGCAGGGTTTGCCGGCACGCTCATACACATTGGCGTGAATGTCGAAGTAAGCGCCCGGTTCACCACTGGCATTGACGTAATCGCGCAAGGTGCTGCCCCCTGAGTCCAGGGCGGATTGCAAGGTGTTCAAGATGGCCGAGTGCAGTTTTTCGCAACGATGCAAGGAAACTTCACCGGCGGGCAGTTCGGGGTGAATACCGGCCAGGAACAAGGATTCGGAAGCGTAGATATTGCCGACTCCCACCACAATCTTGCCGCCCAGCAGAGCCTGTTTGATGGCAACGCGCCGCCCTTGCAGATGTCGGTGCAGATACTCGGGGGTGAACAGGGGATCGAAAGGTTCTACGCCTAAAGTACGTAGTAAAAGGTGGTTTTCCAGCGGGCCGTCCCTATGGGCGTGCCATAATATCGCACCAAATCGTCGTGGGTCGTGCAGCAGGAAGCGGGCCTCATCAAAGATCCATTCCGCATGATCATGCTTGCGGCGTTCTTCATCCAGATCCACACGACGCAAGGAGCCGGACATTCCTAAATGGATGATCTGGACACCTTGTTCAAAATGCAACAACAAGTATTTGCCTCGACGCGTGCAATTCTGGACGGCCTGGCCTTCAATCCATTGCGGCAAGGAGGCAGGCACGGGCCAGCGCAAACGGGGCTCGTGAACCAGGAATTGTCGGACATTTTTTCCCTGGATAACCGTCGCAATTCCGCGACGAGTTGTTTCAACTTCTGGCAGTTCAGGCATGGGGGGGTGATACCATCAACAAATCTGATTCCTTTATTGTGCCATCGGGCGTTTTGTCGCGCGTATCAGGGCACGGGTTTTTCTGGATGAATGCTCTGACCTTAGCACTAAAGCTGGGCCTGATGTCGTTGCTTGCAGCGGTTTCGGTGCAAGCCCAACCCTCACTTCCCATACTCAAGGCGGAGCCGCCTGCTGACAAGATTCGTTTGCGCAGCGGGCAATTGCCTTTGGTCAGCCTGACTTCGGACATTCTGTATCGCATTCTGGTTGCCGAAGTGGCTGCTTCGCGTGGTGAATACGACGTTGCCAGCCAGACTTTCCTGTCTTTGGCGCGTGACACCAGCGATCCTCGCCTGGCTCAAAACGCCTTTCAATACGCCATGGCCGACCGTGATTTGGGTCGCGCGCTGCGTGCCGCTAAAGAATGGGCCTTGCTGGCCCCGAATGATCCCGAAGCTAAAGCAACGGCTCTGGCCCTGGAAGCCTCCAGCGGTCAGACCGAAGGCTTGGCCGATGCCTTGTGGCTGCGTATCTCTCGCGCCCAGGATAAAGAGCAGGCCGTGGTGCAAGCCATGAGCATGGTCAGCAAGATGGTGGATCGCCGTTTGGCGCTGGAAGTGCTGGACAAGGCCTTGCAGCAACCCGTGCGCTCCTTGCCCATTGCCCGTCTGGCCTTGGCGGATACCGCCTGGAGCGCCGGGGACATGAGCCGGGCCGAGCGCGAAGCACGGGAAGCCCTGAAGCTGGACCCGCATTCCGAAGCCGCCGCGCAGCGCGTGCTGGAATACGGTATCAAGATTGATCCTTCGGCTGCCTTGCAAAGTGCACGTACCTTTGTGCGAGCCAATCCGGATAGCCGCAAGTTGCAACTGCTGCTGGCCAACCGTCTGGTAGAGCGCCAGCAGTTCGACGAAGCTCAAGCCATCGTCAGCGCCTTGCAACGCGCCAATCCTGAAGATTTTGATCTGCTCTACACCCAGGCCGAAATTCATATTCGTGCCCAGGAGTTTGACCAGGCCCGTAAATTGCTGGAGCAATACATTGCGGTCCAGCAGCAGCGCCGCCAGTCCTTGAACGACGCCGTCAACACGGCTTTGGCCAGTATTTCTGAAGCCCGCTTGTCCTTGGTGCAAATTGCTGAAGCTCAGGGCGATATGAACGAAGCCATTCGCCAGCTGGACTTGATTGAAGAGCCCGCGCTGCGTTTCCAGGCCCAGATTCATAAAGCCGTCCTGCAGGCTCGCCAAGGCAATCTGCCGCAAGCACGTCGTACCCTGGAGAGCTCTCGCCCACGCGACATGAGCGAACAGGTCGTTGTGGCTTTGACGTATTCCTCTATCTACCAAGACAGCGGTCGTACCGACCAGGCTCTGGAAGTGCTGGAGCGGGCGGACCGTGAGTTGCCCGATAGCGCCGAGATCAAATACAACCTGGCCATGTTGTACGAGCAGCGCGCCAAGCACGACAAGTTTGAAACCTTGATGCGTCGTGTTATTGAGCTGCGCCCGGACCATGCCAATGCGTATAACGCCTTGGGATACACCTATGCGGATCAGAATCGCCGTCTGGACGAGGCCCAGGATTTGCTGGAACGCGCCATGGAGCTGGAGCCGGACAATCCTTATATTCTGGACAGCGTGGGCTGGTATCTGTTCCGTGTTGGCGATCTGCAAGCCGCGCTGGAATACTTGCAGCGTTCCTACGAGCGCCTGCCTGAAGCGGACGTTGCCGCCCACCTGGGTGAAGTGTTGTGGGTCAAAGGCCGTCGTGATGATGCCATGCTGGTCTTTCGGGCTGGCTTGAGCAAAGACCCCGAAAACCGAACACTGACAGAAACCATCAAGCGTCTGGGAGTACCGCTGCCGTGAGTATCTTGAAACAGCGGGCTTGGACCCGAGCAGGGGCTTTGGCCCTGGTTGCTTTGCTCAGTGCTTGTGCGACACCGCCCAAATCTGACCTTGGCAGCGTTACGGATGCGTCGCAAGCGGCAAGCGCCTTGTCTCGTTCAGGCCGTTTTGCGCTGAGCGTGACTCACTCCAGCTCGCAGGTCGAAGCCGTGCAGGGTGGTTTTTCCTGGCGTGATGATGGCCAAAAGCTGATGCTGGATTTGAGCAATCCCCTGGGTAATACCTTGGCGCGAGTCTGGGTGCTACCGGGGCGCGCCATTCTGGAACGCACAGACGGTAGTCAGGAAATGGCCTCCCATCCCGATGCCCTGGTTGAACAGGTCTTGGGCAGTCCCGTTCCTGTTGCAGGCTTGCGTGACTGGCTGCATGGCCGCACGGGTAGTGCTTCGGTTCAAAGCGAACGCCGGGATGATCAGCAAAAGCTAAGCAGTTTTGAACAGTCCGGCTGGCGTGTGACGCTGTCGCGTTACGACGAACAGGGCCCGCGCTTGCTGCAATTGAATCGTCATGAGGCCAATCGCTCCATCAGCGTGCGTTTGGTCGTGGATCAGTAAAGCCCCGAGCAGGTTTGTGTAATGGCGCTCTACAACGTCCCGGCTCCGGCCAAGATCAATCTGTTTTTGCACGTCACGGGTCGTCGTGAGGACGGCTACCATTTCTTGCAAACCGCTTTTCGTTTTGTCGACCTGAATGATTACCTGAGCTTCGTACCACGCAGCGATGGGCAGATCCATCGGGCACACAGTACCTTGAGCGATGTGGAGCCTGAGCAGGATCTGGTGATCAAAGCGGCTCGTGCCCTGCAGCAGGCGACGGGCACCCGCCAGGGCGTAGACATCTCTTGTATCAAGAATATTCCTTCGGGAGCGGGGATGGGCGGCGGCTCCAGCGATGCGGCCACCACCTTGATTGCCCTGAATCGTTTATGGAACTTGGGCCTGAGCCGTCAGGCCTTGATGGATATTGGCTTGCCCCTGGGCGCCGATGTACCGGTTTTTGTATTCGGACAGGCCGCATTTGCCCAAGGGGTGGGTGAGCAGTTGCAGGCCATTCAGATGCCGCCACGACACTACATCATCATCCGTCCGCCGCAATTTATATCCACGGGGGAAATATTTACCTCCGAATGCTTGACACGTGATCAAAAACCCATCACAATGACGTTCTTTACTGATTGGCAAGAAAAATTCTGGCAAGCCAAGGACGACAATCCTTATTTTGGCAGAAATAATCTGGAGTCAGTAGCATTCAGTCTTTACCCTGGTTTAAAAAATTTAAAACAGGGCTTGCAAAAATTAAAATTGAATGCTAGAATGACGGGCTCAGGTTCTTGTTTGTTTGTTGAGTGCAGAGACGAACAAAGCGCCAAGACAGGTCAGTTTGAAATTGACCAAAATAGCAGTAAAATAGATTTTTCTGGTAGCGAAGAATCAAATAGTGGTAAATTGCTGGTCGAACAAACTTGGGTTTGTTCAGGTTTGCAAGATCATCCGCTACGCGACTGGATTAAGTAAGTATTTGGGGAATCGCCAAGCTGGTTAAGGCACTGGATTTTGATTCCAGCATGCGAAGGTTCGAATCCTTCTTCCCCAGCCACCTTTCAGGCCTAGCCTGCGATAATGTAAAGCTGTTGAGTCGTTTCCTTGTAGGGGTTTCGATCAACAGCTTTGCTTTTCCTGCATCAAAATCTATCTCCCATCATGGCACAAGACCGATTCATGATCTTCACCGGCACGGCTAATCCTCGCCTTGCTGTCGATGTCGTCAACCACCTTGATATGTCGCTGGGGAAAATGACGGTGGGTCGCTTCTCTGATGGGGAAGCCATGGTTGAAATCAACGAGAACGTGCGCGGTCGCGATGTTTTCGTTCTGCAGCCCACCTGTGCTCCCACCAACGACAATCTGATGGAAATCATGGTGATGGTCGATGCCTTGCGCCGTGCTTCGGCCGGTCGCATCACCGCCGCCATCCCTTACTTTGGTTACGCCCGCCAGGATCGACGTCCCCGCTCGGCGCGTGTGTCGATCTCTGCCAAGGTCGTAGCCAATATGCTGCAAGTGGTCGGTGTTGATCGCGTCATGATGATGGATCTGCACGCTGACCAAATCCAGGGTTTCTTTGATATCCCTGTCGACAATATCTACGCTTCCCCCATTTTGCTGGGCGATATCTGGCGCTGTAACTACCAGGATATGGTTGTTGTCTCGCCTGACATCGGCGGTGTGGTGCGCGCACGTGCATTGGCCAAGCAACTGGAAGTGGACCTGGCCATTATCGACAAGCGTCGCCCACGTGCCAACGTATCCGAAGTCATGAACATCATTGGTGACGTCAACGGACGCACCTGCATCCTGATGGACGACATGGTGGATACGGCCGGCACGCTGTGCAAGGCGGCTGAAGCTCTGAAAGAGCGCGGTGCCAAGGCGGTTTACGCCTACTGTACGCACCCTGTGCTCTCGGGCGAAGCTATCGAACGTATTACGCAGTCCCAATTGAACGAGCTGGTTGTCACGGACACCATTCCTTTGTCCGCCAAGGCACGTGAATGCAGCAAGATCCGCCAGCTGTCCTGTGCAGCACTGTTGGGCGAGACCATCTTGCGTATCTCCAACGCCGAGTCCGTCAGCTCCTTGTTCACTGATTAAGTTTTTTAGCGTGCGCTGGTCGCGGCGCACGTCAACTTGGTAGTTCGCTACCACTTTCCGCAGTACGTATTAAGCGTTCTGCAATTGGAGTTCTACATGAAATTCACCGCTACTTCGCGTGATGTACAGGGTACGGGTGCGAGCCGCCGCCTGCGTCGCGCTGGCCAGGTTCCCGCTATCGTTTACGGTGGCGACGAACAACCCGTCGTGATCGCTCTGGATCACAACGAGACCTACCACAACCTGCGCAAAGAAGCCTTCCACGCTTCCATCCTGACGATGGAACTGGACGGTAAAGCTGAAAAAGTGCTGTTGCGCTCGGTTCAGTGGCACCCTTACAAGCAGCAAGTTCTGCACGTTGATTTCCAACGCGTTCTGGCTTCGCAAGCCATCACCACCAAAGTTCCTCTGAACTTTGAAGGTGGCGATGTGTCCCCAGCCGTCAAGCTGAGCAGCCAAGTTATCAGCCACATCCTGACTGAACTGGAAATCACCTGCTTGCCAGCTAACCTGCCAGCGTCCATCACTGTGGACCTGAGCGGCATGACTGCCAATGCCAACGTGCACCTGGACAGCATCAAGCTGCCACGTGGTGTTACTTACGCTGGCAACGAAGCCAACCCTCTGCTGGCTGCTGCTTTGCCAGTTGGCGGTGGTGCTGCTGCTTCGGAAGCAACAGAAGAAAGCGCCGAGTAATCAAGATTGCCAGCCGGCTTCGGTCGGCTTGCAGCTTGGCGAATCAACCCCTGTCAGCGTATGCTGGCGGGGGTTTGTTATTTGTGCCTGCGCCTTTGCCGGTGTAGGCGCTTTCTGCGAAAACATTCATGTCTGAGCCTATCCGTTTGATTGTTGGCCTGGGTAATCCTGGCCCTGAGTACGAAACCACCCGCCACAATGCGGGCTTTTGGTTGGCAGACCAGTTGGCTGATGATCTGCATGCAACGTTCAACCTGGAAAAATCCTTTTTCTCCTGGGTGGCCAAAGCACGTTTTGAAGGTGAAAACGTCATCATCGCCAAACCCATTACCTTCATGAACAAGTCCGGGCAAGCCGCCGGCGCCTTGATGCGTTTCTACAAGCTCAAGCCCGAGCAAGTCCTGGTCCTGCACGATGAGCTGGATTTGCTGCCCGGTCAGGTGAAGATGAAAAAAGGCGGTGGACACGCCGGGCATAACGGCCTGCGCGACATCCAGTCCGCCTTTGGTACACCGGATTTCTGGCGTTTGCGCCTGGGCATTGGTCACCCCCGCACCTTGGGCCTGGCTCAACAAGTGGTGAACTTTGTCCTGCATACCCCTCGCAATGAAGAGCTGCGCGAGATTGAAGACGGCATGAACCGTTGCCGGGTCATGATGCCTGCCTTGCTGCGTGGCGACTTTGAGCAGGCGACCCGCCAGCTTTACGCGCCCCAGAAGGCTTGACGCATGAAGCCAGCGCCAAGCAGCCAGATGCGTTTCCGGGACGAGCTTAAGGATTTCTTCTATTTTCTGCGTCACCCTCGCAGCGCCCGGCGCTTGCCTGGCCGAGTGCAGGGTGACGGCTGGTATCTGGACTGGTTTGCTCCCTTGCCCTGGAAGCGTCTGCTGCAATGGGCGGGCATGCTTTGGCTGATCAATGCGCTGGTACTGGGCCCGATCGCTGTCTCGGTTGCAGGTGTGGGTGGTGCGCAGCATCGCCTGGACCCGACGCGTATTCCCTGGGTGCAAGCCATTATCTGGGCACCTATTGTGGAAGAGCTGGTCTTTCGTTTCGTGCTGAGACGGCCATCACAATGGCTGACGGTTGTTCCGCTGGCGGTGTTTCTGATGTTTCAGGGACCAAACTGGTGGTTGATACAAGGCTTGCTGGTCTTGTGCCTGGCTGTCTGGATCAGCCGTTATACCGGCATGCCACGCCAAGCCTTGCCCGCCGGCAGTAGCTGGTGGCGCAAGCTGGTGGGTGCCTTGCAGGGAAGGGCATGGCGCTTTTCATCCATGCGACGCTATTGGCGTTTCTTTCCCTGGGTGTTTTATGGTGCAACGCTGGCTTTTGGAGCGCTGCATTTGTATAACTTCCAGCTCAACAGTATGAGCTGGTATTTGCTGCCCATGCTGGTGCTGCCCCAATGTTTGACAGGGTTGGTACTGGCCTGGCTGCGAGTGCGTCGAGGCATTGGGGCATCGATCGTGCTGCATGCCATCTTCAATGGTGGCCCGGTCTTGCTGATTATTGGCTTGCTCAAACTGTTTGACGGCATCCCAGTCTAGACAAGCCCGCGTTTCAAGGCGCTATCCTGTGTCCCCGGCACGACTGTTCTGATCTGTCTGCAGGCTCTGTAGCGCCCAAGGGCGCTACAATAGCGCATCGTTTATATAACTCTTTGATTTTCAGGATACTCATGGCACTGCAATGCGGCATCGTTGGCTTGCCCAACGTTGGTAAATCCACTCTGTTCAACGCTCTGACCAAAGCCGGCATTGCGGCTGAAAACTACCCCTTCTGCACCATCGAACCGAACGTCGGTGTGGTCGAAGTTCCTGACCAGCGTTTGCAAGATCTGGCCAAGATCGTGAACCCCGAGCGCATTTTGCCTGCCGTGGTGGAATTTGTAGACATCGCCGGTCTGGTCGCGGGTGCTTCCAAAGGCGAAGGCCTGGGTAATCAGTTCCTGGCCAATATCCGTGAAACCGACGCTACCGTGCATGTGGTGCGCTGTTTTGCCGATGACAACGTGATTCACGTTGCCGGTAAAGTGGATCCCCTGGCTGACATCGAAATCATCAACACCGAATTGGCTCTGGCTGACCTGGGCGTGGTTGAAAAAGCCGTGCATCGCAATCAAAAGCTGGCTCGCTCGGGCGATAAAGATGCCGCCAAGCTGGTGGCCTTGCTGGAGCGTATTGAAAAAGCCCTGGGCGAAGGCAAGTCCGTGCGTTCGTTGAAATTGGACGCTGAAGAGCTGCATCAGATCAAATCTTACGGTTTCATCACCGCCAAGCCCACCATGTACGTGGCCAACGTGAAAGAAGACGGTTTCACTAACAACCCACACCTGGAAGCTGTACAGAATTACGCTGCTGCCGATGGTGCTCCTGTTGTGGCTGTATGTGCTGCCGTAGAAGCTGAAATCGCTGAGCTGGATGATGCAGACAAGCTCGAATTCCTGTCTGATCTGGGCATGGAAGAGCCTGGCCTGAACCGCGTTATCCGCGCTGCCTACAGCCTGCTGGGCCTGCAAACTTACTTCACTGCAGGTGTTAAAGAAGTCCGCGCCTGGACCATCCGCGTGGGCGATACCGCCCCTCAAGCTGCAGGCGTGATCCACACCGACTTCGAGCGCGGCTTTATCCGTGCACAGACCATCGCTTTTGATGACTTTGTGGCCTGCAAGGGCGAACAAGGTGCCAAGGAAGCGGGCAAGATGCGCGCTGAAGGTAAGGAATATGTCGTGAAAGATGGCGACGTGCTGAACTTCTTGTTCAACGTCTAAGCTTCTTGCAAGTGTTGTAGATGTGGCCGGTGCCTGGGATCAGGCACCGGCCATTTTTCTGCTATTATCTATAACACTTAGTGTTATAAATTACGCTTGAGGCTGTGGTGAGAGTTTTCAAAAATGCATGGTTCGAGCGGTTCGCCCGCAAACAGGGCATTGCGGACCTGGCGCTTTTGGACGCGATTACACGAGCCGAGCGTGGACTTGTCGATGCGGATCTAGGCGGGGGCTTGGTCAAGCAACGTGTCGCCCGTAGTGGTCAGGGCAAATCGGGCGGGTTTCGGAGCATTATTTTCTACCGTACAAACGAGCGTGCTTTCTTTGTATATGGTTTTGCTAAAAGTGATCGCGCCAATATCGATGCGGATGAAGAAGCGGCGTTCAAGAAGGCTGCCGCATATGTGTTGGGTTTGTCAGAAGCCCATTTGGCCCAACTGATCAGCATGGGGCAATTTACGGAGGTACATGATAATGACAAAAAAATATCGAAGTGAAGCTCACGCTGCAATCCATGAAACGATGCAGGCCTTGCAAGAAGTTGGCGCTATCGACAAACAGACCATGCGTGAGTTTGATGAGTCTTGTTTAACGCCAGTCCTGCCTATGCCGCCTGAGCGTATTCGTGCTTTGCGTGAACGTGAGCATCTTTCGCAGCCTGTGTTTGCACTCTATTTGAATGTCAGTAAAAACCTGGTTTCCGACTGGGAGCGTGGAGTAAAAAAACCGGGTGGCCCTGCTTTGCGCCTGTTGACGGTGGTCGAGAAGAAAGGTATTCAAGCAATCGCTTGATTCTCTTACCGTTGCTTGACCACGCTGTATTTGATCTCCTATCCAGCGACGCGTTAGGCGTTTTGGGGCTTCGGGACTGGCAGGGCTGCATTGAGGAAAGCAGCCCTGCCAGTCCTTATGCTTGTTTTGTGTCGCTCATACTGATTTTGAAGAGACCTTGTTGAATGCGGGATCCTGAAAATCCAAATAGCCAGTTGCAAGCTGCCTTGGAGCTTGTGCAAAAAATTCTGAGCCTTGATCTGCAGGCTCTCTATCTGCACGGCTCGGCTGTGGCAGGAGGACTGCGGCCACACAGTGATCTGGATATATTGGCGGTGGTTGATGCTCCCCTGACAGATGAGCAGCGTCAGGATCTGATTGCGGCTTTATTATCTATTTCAGCCCCTCATCCTGCTACGGCCGGTGGTCCGCGTTGTATCGAGCTGGTGGTGTGTCGTCTGGCTGATCTTCAACGCAATGAGCATCCGGCCAAGGTGGAGTTTATCTACGGCGAATGGCTGCGTGATGCCTTCAGGGAGGGCTACTTGTCCGACGCCGCTGCTGACCCGGAATACACCTTGCTCTTGGCCCAGGCTCGTCAGCAGGCGCAGTTGTTACGGGGTAGGGATGTGCTGGCAGATGTTCCTGCCACGCCAATTGAGCATATACGCCAGGCGATGCGGGATGGTGTAGAGCCCTTGTATGAAGGGCTGCGTGGAGACGAGCGCAATGTTCTGCTGACTTTGGCACGCATGTGGCGCACAGGTGTTCATGGGGACTTTGTGACTAAGGAACAGGCGGCTGAGTGGGCTATTCCCAGCCTGCCTGCGGAGTTGGCCAAGACTTTGGAATATGCGCGTCTGGCGTATATCGGTGAGGTGCTTGATCGCTGGGACACAAGGGGCGAGGAAGCAGAGCGTTTGGCGCAGGCACTACTTGGGAACATTAAGCAGGCTTTGTAAGAGTGCGCCCAGAATCAGGCTGCTTTGATGTTTGGGGAAGTGTCCGATTCTTTACACCGTTACCAAGGTTGTAAGCTCCAGCCTTCTTCACTAAATTCCAGCCGCTCCGTCAGTCCAAGATTGTTCATGAAGGCATCGTCATGCGATACGACCATCAGCGTGCCCTGGTAGCTGCTCAACATGGTTTCCAGGGCCAAGGTAGAGGGCAGATCCAGGTGATTGCTCGGTTCATCCAAAAGCAGCAGCTGTGGTGGAGGATCTGCGTACAGCACGCAGGCCAGGGCGGCTTTCAGACGTTCCCCACCGCTAAGGGCACCGCTGGGGCCGGTGACTTTTTGGGCATCCAATCCCAGTTGTGCCAGACGCATGCGTAAATCGCCCTCGCTGCTTTTGCGGTTGACTGCCTGTATCTGTTCCAGCACGGTTTGCTGCGGGTCCAGATCGGCCAAGCCTTGATCCAGATAGACATGCTGTGGCACTACGTTGCAGCGGCCTGAAACGGGTTCCAATTGGCCTGCAATGACCTTGAGCAGCGTGGATTTCCCGCAGCCGTTCGGGCCTATGACCCCTACCCGTTGCTGGCCGCTTAGTAGCATCGAGATTGGGGCTTGGTCTACCGGGGCAAAAGGGAGCTTCACCTCATCCAGTTCCACAACGCGCTGGCGGGTCAGCGGCATCAAGGGCAGGGCGTGCAGATTGATAACGGTGTCCTGCTCGATCAGCTCGGCAGCCTCCTGTACGCGTTGTGCCAACTGCTTTTGAGCCGTCACGTGTTGTTGACGCAGTTTGCCGGTGGTGGCTTCACTGCGGCCCTTTTGCCTGTCCAGCAGGATTTTGGCCTGATTGGCCTGCTTGCCCTGTTGATTGCCGCGTGCCTGTCTACGCTCCTGACGTTGACGCTGCTCTTGCATGGTGCTTTCTGCGCGCTGACGTTCCAGCTTGCGGTGCTCCAGCTGGTCCATGGCGCTTTGCTGCTCCAGGGCTTTCTGCTCGGCGTAGTGGCTGTAATTGCCGCCATAGCTACGCAGCCCCAGGGAAGACAATTCCACAAGGCGCTCCATCGTGTCCAGTAGTTGGCGATCATGGCTGATGACCAGCAGGCCGTGGGGCCAGTGTCGTAATTGCTCAATCAGGGCAAGCCGGTTGTCGCAATCCAGGTGGTTGCTGGGTTCATCCAGGATCAGGAAATCGGCCTGAGACAGCAAGGCATTGATCAGCGACACCCGCATGGCCTGGCCGCCGCTTAGAATTTCGGCAGGCGTCTCGGCAGTCAGATGACCCAGACCATTGCGCTCCAGCGCTTCTTGCAATTGCTGCCGAATATCCCAACGGTCTTCGATCAGAGTGAAGTCTTCTACGGCGCTACTGCCGGCTTCAATCCGGGCAAGGGCGTCCAGCGCTGGGCCTACGCCCGCCAGATCGGCGACGCGCAAGCCGCTGATAGAAGCCACTTGTTGCGCCAGATAATGCACTTTGCCCGAGCGCAGGCAACGGCCGCTGCTGGGCTGAATTTGCCCGGCCAGGATTTGAGCCAGAATGGTTTTGCCCACACCATTCCTTCCGATCAGGCCAGTGCGTCGCGAATCGAAGGTTTCGTTCAGTTGGGAAAACAGAGTCTTGCCTTGCGGCAAGATATAGGACACGCCTTCCAGCGTCAGATAAGGATTCGTCATACGTGATGCTTCCATTAATGCCAAGAACTCCCCCTGCGTTGTGGGGGCTGGTGGAGACTGGCCGTCTAAGGGACGGCGGCATTAGTGGCGCATTGGACGAATACCTCACGGGAAATGAATCGAAGCCACACTATAAAAGCATTTTTCCGGGAAGGTAAAGCCGGTCGGGCTCTCAAGGGGGCGGTGAAAGTCGTGTCATTCCAACACAGGAGCCGGTTTGGGTTCAGAAGCTCAGGTTTGTCTCACGGTTTGGAGGTCTTGTCTTACAGGTGTCAGCGCGGTGAGGTCTGTACTGCTGCAGGCCGCTTGAAATACCGAGCCGAGAGAGACTGTCACCTGGCAGGAAATGAAGTTTATTTCCTGACGTTTATTCAATAAAGTGGAGTCCTCAGCTTTTCATCCTCTGTATCGCTTCATGTCTGGAGGCTAAAGCCAGGAGTGCTTCTGCTCTCCCATTCCGGGAAGTCACACCATTTTGAAGGAATGTAATGAACACGTTCAATTTGCCTGCTCGCTCGATTGTGTATGTGCAGGATGTGTATTGCGGTTGGTGCTGGGGCTTTGCCGCACGCATGGTCGAGTTCGAGGCGGCCAACAAGCATCGCATTCCTTTTACCGCTGTCTCGGGTGGCTTGTTCGTGGGTGACCGGGCTGCGCCCATGTCCCGCTACCCTTATATTTCCGAATCCAACGAGCGCATCGCCCAAATGACGGGGGCGACGTTTGGGGCTGCTTATAAAGCCTTGGCAGAGGAGGGCTCGACTGTCATGGATTCACTGGATGCGGCGACTGCCCTGGCAGTGCTGCGAGCGCAAGATCCGGAGCAGGCCATTCATTGGGTGCACGAGTTGCAGCAGGCTTTCTACTTGAACGGACGCAGCTTGTCTGATCCGGAGGTCTGCCTGGAAATTGCTGCTGCCAATGGCCTGGACGTAGATGCTGTGCGACGCCATTGGACTGACGGTTCAGGCCGGGAACAAGCCTTGGCTGATTTTGCCCTGGCACGGGCTTTGGGCGCGCAATCCTATCCGACCTTGCTGTATGTGGATGGTCGAAAAGTGACTAAGCTACCCGCGGTTGGTACTCCTTTGGAAACGCTGAATCAGACCCTGGATTCCTTGTTGGGCTGATCAGCAGATCGGTACGTAAAGCAGATTGAAATTGCGGCATCCGGGCCAGGCCAGGATGCCGCAATAGTTTTTAAGACTTGCCGACTTAGAAGCGGTAAGCCGTATTCAGGTACAAGGCTGTTTGAGCGCTGGTGCCTTTACCCACTTGGGTGCTGACACCGGCACCCAGCGTCCAGTTATTGCTGAGCTGACCCGTCGCACCCAATTCCAACAGGCCGGTGTCACGCACGCGCTCCTGATCCGTAGGCAGATAAAAGTGACGGTTGTTATAGACGCCGTCCTGCAAGTGCGCGCCCAGCAGCTCTGCCGGTTTCTTGAATTCATGCAGCCACTGTGCGGAGGCATAAACGGCCCACTGATTGCTGACAGCAACATTGATCTGGTAACCGAGGCTGCTTTGTACCGAAGTCTGGTCCTGAGCATCAAAACCCATGGAGGTAGACAAACCTCGGCCATCTTCCGACAGAGCCTTGATCTTGGACTTCTGCATGCTCAGGCTTAACAACGGGCCATGGGTGACGGCACCGGCCTGCCAGTCGTAACCCGTGCTGATCTTGCCGCCGTATTGGCTGCCACCTGCTTTGGCCTGGTGTTCGCGCGTAGCGGCACCCAGACGGATATGACGGCGGGTTTTATTGTCCAGATCGCTGTAGAAAAGCTGGGCGTTCACCCATAGATTCTCGGCCTGCCAGCGGCCGTACAGACCAGCGGACTGACGTTTCTGGCTATAAGTGCCTTTTTCGTCCGTATCGCCATCCAGATTGTCGTAAGACAGGTAGGCACCGACCGTCCAATCAGCCAGACGCTTATCCAAACCCAGCTTCCAGGCTGCCTGCGTGCCATCCATACGTGAGTTCGCACTGCTGCCATTGCGCGTGATGGCCTCTCCCTGGAACCAGACTGCCAGATCCCTGTCTTGTGACGAACTGACGGTTTGCAGACGACGGTCAATGTGCTGCATTTGCATCTGCCCGGCGGTATTGGCTGCGGAGGCCAGCATTGCTACCTGACTGGGGGCGCTGACGACAGCGTGGGCATAGTCGGCAATCACGGCATGGCCGCCTGACGTGGGGTGGACACCATCAGCAAATAGATAGTTCTGGTCTGCACCAGGAGCCACCAGATCGGCAGGCGTACACAGGCGAGAGGACACACTGCCGCAAGCTGCTGTATTGACGTTGCTGAAGCCGTAGGCCCGCGGGTCGGCAGCCACTTCATGCAAGAGTGCCGAGACGTTCAAGGGAATGATATTGGCAGAGCTGGAACTGAGCTGCTGGGTAAACGCCTGGTTGTAGCTGTCACTGAGCAAGGTGGCGATACCCGCGCTGATAGGGGAGCCGGCGAACTCTGGAGTCATGCCCAGATCAGGAATGTTGGGGACCAGAATGTAGCGAGCGCCCGCTTGCGATAGTGTGTTGATCAAGGCGGCTTGATTGCCGACGGAACCAGCCACGATTTGGGACATATTGAACGGATCTTTGACGGCGGCAAACAAGTCATTTGCGCCACCCCAGACGGTGTACAGGGCCTGTCCATCCAGGCGTCCATTGTGCATGGCCAGCAGTTGAGCGGTCTGCGTGGTCATGGCGGGCAAAGGTGGATTAGTGGGGCTGGGAGGCTTGCTGGGATCCAGCAGCTCATCGACAGCCACGCGGGCTCCGCCGACGGCATAGTTGTTACCACCTTGGCTGCTAGGGGCCGCGTCGGTTCCCAGTTTCTGAGCCAGTACCTGGGACCAGACCTGGCCAGGATTGGTGGTAAAGCGCGAGCCGAACTGCCCACTGTCAGTCAGGCTGTCGCCGATAAAGTAGGTGTTGGAGAAGCCTTGTGCCTGTGTCCCGGCATGCAAGGCCATCAAGGCCAGGGCAAGACATGTTTTTTTCATTGTTCAGCCATTAAAAAAGAGTCTCCGAGCGGCATGTTCTGAACAGCGCTTTGCTTGTTATATCGTGATGTTCAAGATGAACGCGCGACCCGGATGGAACAGAGGGATGAAAAGATCATCGGATCAGGACCATCATAGTAGGGAGGCGTTTATTCCTGACACAGACAGGCACAGGTTTTTGAGGGTGGGATAAACGTAGGCAGGCAAAAAAAACGCCATGCATTTGCATGGCGTTTTTTGTTCTGTCCGGGAGGAACTTATCGGCGTACCAAGGGAGCAACACAGACATCCGGGTTGTCAGCCAGGGACACAAATTTCATGCTGCCACCGTCATAGGCGTCGATCGTGCCCGACTCAATGTCGTAGACCCAGCCGTGCAGGGTCAAGCGGCCTTCGGACATGGCCAGACGCACGGAAGGGTGAGTCTGGATATTGGCCAGCTGGGCCACCACGTTCTCACGCACCATGGAAGAAATTCGTTCTTGCTCGTTGGCGTGGGTGCGGGCTTCGTTCACCAGGCGGGCCGAGTCGGCGTAGCGTAGCCAGTGTTCTACAGCGGGCATATGGTCCAGGCACTGACAGGAGGCAATGGCGGTCATGGCACCACAATCCGAGTGTCCACAAATCACGACGTCGGACACACGCAGGGCGGACACGGCGTATTCCACGGAGGCGGTCACACCACCGGGTTCCGGACCATAGGAGGGAACGATGTTGCCAGCGTTACGAATCACGAACAGATCGCCGGGTTCACGTTGTGTTACCAGCTCGGGGACCAGACGGCTATCGGAGCAAGAGATAAACAAAGCGCGGGGGTTTTGTTGTGTGGCCAGATTTTTGAAGAGCTTGGCGCGCTTGGGATAGGCTTCCCGTTGGAATTTCAGGAAACCGTCGATAATGTCTTTCATCCTTGTCCTTGTAGTTCGGCTTGGATAGAAGATTAACCCTTCAGGGTCATAAGGTAAAATACCGATTTCTGATGCTTTGCATTGGGTTTGCTTATAGAAGGGTCCTTTATGCTTTTGCGCCATCTTAATTATTTTCTGGCGGTTGCCCAGTATCAAAGCTTTACCCGCGCTGCGCGCGCCTTGCACGTATCTCAACCGGCCTTGTCTCAGCAGGTACGCCAGCTGGAAGAGCATCTGGGTGCACAATTGTTTGACCGCACCGGGCGTCTGGTGCGCCTGACGGATGCAGGTGAGGTCTATCTGCGCTATGCCCGGCAAGCCTTGCAGGATCTGGAAGAAGGCCGGCGGGCCTTGCATGACGTCAGCGATTTGAGTCGAGGCTCCTTGCGAGTGGCGGTGGCGCCTACCTTTACGTCTTACTTGATTGGCCCTTTGGTGGAGGCCTTTTACCGCCGTTATCCCAATGTGCGCCTGGTGGTGCAGGAAATGCTGCAGGAGCGCGTGGAAACGCAGTTGGTCGAGGACGAGCTGGATATTGGTATCGCGTTTGAAAAGCCGACTTCGGCTGCCGTGGAGTTTCAGCCTTTACTGGTGGAGACGCTGGCGTTGGTGATGAGCCGCACGCACCCCTTGGCCGAGCGCCGCAGCATCGATAGGGACACGCTGATGCGTGAGTCTTTGGTCTTGCTGACCCCCGAGTTTGCCACGCGTGGGCAAATCGAACGCTATTGTCGTCAGCATGATCTGGATTTGAACGTATCGATGGAATCGAATTCGCTCAATGCCGTGATCGAGGTGGTGCGGCGCACGGGTCTGGCGACCTTGTTGCCTGCCGCGATTGCCGGCAATAGCGAGTATTTGGTGGCAGTGAGTCTGGACCCGGCCCCGCCGCAACGGCGGGCTATTTTGATGCAACGCAAGGGCGCTTATCAATCTGCTGCGATGCGCGCCTTTATTGAGCTAGCGCTGAAATACGGCGCGGCATCGACGTTTTAATACGGGTGTCGGGCAGGGCGATGGTCACGCTCTGCTGCGGGCACCTTATAGCGTTACCACCACGCTTTGTCCCAGAGGGCGCAGCTCGCTTTCCGTGGCGGGTTTGCCCTCGTTCAAATGGGCGACCAGATCTACCGTGGTAGAGATACGCGTCAACATCAAACAGGCCACTTCACCTCCGGCAACACGGCTGCTGTGCCAGCAACCGGGCCGCATGCAGACACCTTGCCCTTGAGGGATACGGAAGGCTTGCAGGGTGGACAGATCCGGGCCGCCTTCGGCTTGGCTTTGGGCCACGATATGGATCACTTCGCCAGTCAGCGGGATCAGTGCCTGTTGTGTCAGCAGGTGGTTTTCCAGGGTCGTGATATTGGGGTCTTGAATGCGGTAATTCACCCACAGCACTTCGGTCTGACCGCTTGGACCTGTGTCAAACGCATGTTCGTGCCAGAAGTCGGTGGCGGCATTGCTGAAGGCGGCTGTCGCCGGCGCCGTAGCCAAACCTTTACCCAGCATCCAGCCATATGGAGCAAAAGCCTCGGGGCTAAGGGGCTGGGGAGTCAGGGTGATTGGGGTGCTCATGGTTTATTGCTCAAAGAAAGTACTAAGCCAGCATCTTATCAAGAATGCAGCCTTGAACCCGGATTGGCCTAGATCAATAAGCTTGAGTTTCTCGTGGGTATTGTGGAACTAAGTAAAACATCCCCTGTCTTGAAGAGGGCTCGTCTTTACTTAGCGAGCTAAGCAAGCCGCCTTTTTTCAGGGGCGGCTTCGCTCTGTTTGCTTTCTTGACAAGGGGTTGCTGTGCTTCAAGCTGTTTCGCTGACCTGTAGACGGGGCCAGCGTCGTGTGTTCTCCGAGCTGAGCCTAAGGCTTGAAGCTGGCCAATGTTGTTTGGTCAGTGGGCCCAATGGCAGCGGCAAAACCAGCTTGTTGCGTATCCTGGCCAATATCGCCCAGGCCGACAAAGGCCAACTGTTCTGGCACGACCGTCCCGTGCAAAGCAATGATAGTGATTACCGACGACAGCTGGTGTACGGCGGACATGCGCCGGGGCTCAATGGCAGCCTGTCGGTGCAAGAGAATCTGGACAGCCTGCTCATGCAGGATCGTGTGCCGCTGGAACGGGAGGCCTGCGATCAGGCGCTGCTGGCAGGCGGTTTGCTGGCTTACCGTCGCGTGCCTGTACGGCAGTTATCGGCCGGGCAACGCCGCCGTGTGTTTCTGGTGCGCCTGTCTCTGAGCAATCGTCCCTTGTGGATTCTGGACGAGCAGCTGACTGCGCTGGACAGTGCGGGTCAGAAGTTTCTGGGTGAGCTGATTGCACAGCATCTGCAGAAACAGGGCTCCGTTATTTTGACCAGTCACCAGACCCTGCCTTGGGACTTGAAGGTGCAGCACCTGGATCTGGGGCAGGCATGTTGAGTCTCTTTTTAGCCTTGATGAAGCGCGAGTGGCGCCTGGCCATGCGTCGCCCCGGCGATGTCCTGATTCCACTGGTTTTCTTTTTGGTGGTGTGCAGCCTGTTTCCCTTGGGTGTGGGGGCGGATGCGGCCTTGCTGTCCAAGATGGCGCCTGGCGTGCTGTGGGTGTCGGCCTTGCTGGCCACCATGCTGTCGCTAAGCCGCCTGTTTGAACAGGACGAGCAGGATGGTGCACTGGAGCAGGTTCTGTTTTCTCACCTGCCGCTTAGCCTTTGGGTTTTGGGCAAGGTGCTGGCGCATACCTTTTTGACAGGCCTGCCCTTGCTTTTGCTGGCTCCGATTCTGGGGTTGCAATTCAGTCTGCCTACGTCCAGCCTGGGCGTGCTGATGCTGTCCCTGGCGCTGGGCCTGCCCGTTCTGACCTTGTTGGGGGCGATTGGCGCGGCTCTGGTGTTGGGCCTGCGCTCGGCAGGGGTTTTGTTGGCTTTATTGATTTTGCCCTTTTACGTGCCCGTGCTGGTTTTCGGGGCGGGGGCGGTGCAAGCGGTTCAGGCCGGATTGGGTGCGCAAGCGCATCTGTCCGTTCTGGCCGCTTTTTTACTGTTGGCTTTGTTCTTTGCGCCACCTGCCACGGCAGCGGCGTTGCGCCTTGCTCTTGAGTAAATTCCATGAACTTTCTGTATCGCTACGCCGCTCCTCAAAACTTCTATGTTCTGGCCGGACGCATTATTCCTTGGGCTGCCATCCTGGCCTTTCTGCTGTTTCTGGTCGGCGCTTATGTAGGCTTCTTTTTGGCCCCTACCGACTTCCAGCAAGGCGAAGGCTATCGCATTATTTTTCTGCACGTACCCGTGTCCTGGATGTCCATGCTGATCTATCTGGCCATGGGCTTCTGGTCCTTGATCTGCCTGGTTTTCAATAGTCGCACCGCCGCCATGATGGCTGCCGCGCTGGCACCGACCGGGGCGATCTGTACGGTCTTGTCCCTGGTAACCGGAGCCCTGTGGGGCAAGCCCATGTGGGGCGCCTGGTGGGTCTGGGACGCCCGTCTGACTTCCGAATTGCTGCTGCTGTTCTTGTACATGGGTTTCATGGGCTTGCGTGGTGCCATCGACGACCCACGTCGCGCTGACAAAGCTGCTTCCATCCTGGCCTTGGTCGGGGTGGTGAATGTGCCTGTTATCTATTTCTCGGTGCAATGGTGGAACACCTTGCATCAGGGGGCTTCGGTATCGCTGACCAGCTCGCCGTCCATGGCCACCGTCATGCTGACGGGCATGCTGCTGATGAGTCTGGCCATGTGGTGCTACAGCATTGCCATCGCACTGTACCGGGTGCGCAATTTGATTCTTGAACGTGAGGCGCATACCGCCTGGGTTCGCAACTTGACGGAGGGCTGATGATGCATTGGTCGAGTGTGGGCGATTTTTTCGCTATGGGCGGCTATGCCGTGTATGTGTGGGGCTCGGTGCTGGCCTGTACCGTGTTGATGCTGGGTGAAGTGCTCAGCGTCCGGGCAGGGCGGGCACGAGCCTGGCAGCGGGTACGTGACGAGCGCGCCCTGGGGGACCAGCGCCATGACTAAGCGACAAAATCGTCTGGTCCTGATTCTGGGCGCATTGGTGGTGCTGGGGGCGGCAACCGCCCTGATCCTCAATGCCTTCCAAAGCAGCCTGGTGTTCTTTTTTACCCCTACCGAAGTCAGCCAGGGGCAAAGCCCTGAAAACCGGACCTTCCGGGTGGGTGGCATTGTGCAGATGGATAGCATCCGTCGTGGCGGCGCCCAAGGCATGGCGGTGAATTTTGTGGTGACGGACGGCGCGGCCCAGGTGCCTGTCAGCTATACGGGAATTTTGCCGGACCTGTTCCAAGAGGGGAAAGGCGTGGTGGCCCAAGGTCGCTTGAACGAGCAGGGCCATTTTGTGGCGGAAGAAGTACTGGCCAAGCACGATGAAAACTACATGCCGCCCGAGGCCATGCATGCCATGGAGCAGGCCGAGCGTGCGAAACAAGGAGCCCAGCCATGATCCCGGAGCTTGGACACTTTGCCCTGATTCTGACTTTTGTGCTGGCGCTGGCCCAAGGCATTGTGTCCTTGTATGGTGCCTGGCGTGGCAATCTGGCCTGGATGGCTTTTGCACGTCCCGCAGCTCGCTGGCAATTCGGTTTGGTGGCCTTTAGCTTGCTGTGTCTGGCCTGGTCCTTTGTGAGCTTTGATTTCTCTGTCGCCTACGTGGCGCAGAACTCCAGCACCAAACTGCCTTTGTTCTACCGCATTGCCGCAGTGTGGGGTGGACATGAGGGTTCGCTGCTGCTGTGGATGTTCATGCAAACGGGTTGGGCCTTTGCCGTCAGTATTTATTCGCGTTCCTTGCCTGAAGCCATGCTGGCCCGTGTGCTGGGCGTCTTGGGTCTGATTACCGCCGGTTTTCTGCTGTTTGTGTTGATTAGCTCCAACCCCTTTGAGCGCATGTTCCCGGTTCCTGCCGAAGGTCTGGATCTGAACACGCTCTTGCAGGATATTGGCCTGATTGTTCACCCGCCCTTGCTGTACATGGGCTATGTGGGTTTTTCGGTGGCCTTTGCCTTTGCGATTGCCGCTTTGCTGGCCGGGCGTCTGGATGCCAGCTGGGCGCGCTGGTCGCGCCCCTGGACAACCTCGGCCTGGCTGTTTCTGACCCTGGGTATCGCTGTCGGTAGCTGGTGGGCCTATTACGAGCTGGGTTGGGGCGGTTGGTGGTTCTGGGACCCGGTGGAGAACTCCTCATTTGTGCCGTGGTTGGCGGGCACGGCCTTGATTCACTCTTTGGCGGTCACGGAAAAGCGCGGCAGCTTCAAGAACTGGACGGTTCTGCTGGCAATCAGCACCTTCTCGCTGTCCATTCTGGGGGCCTTCCTGGTGCGCTCCGGTGTGTTGACTTCAGTGCATGCATTTGCCACTGACCCGGCCCGTGGTGTGTTCATTTTGAGTCTGTTTGCCGTCATTGTTGGCAGCTCTCTGATCCTGTTTGCCTGGCGTGCACCGCGCGTTGGGGCAGGTGGGCAGTTTGCCGTGGTGTCGCGTGAGTCCTTGCTGCTGGTCAACAACGTTTTGCTGGTAGTGGTGACGGGCACGGTGCTGTTGGGGACCTTGTATCCCCTGATTATGGATACGCTGGGCCTGGGCAAAATCTCCGTGGGGCCACCTTATTTCAACAAGGTGTTTGTGCCTTTGATGATCCCGGCTCTGGTTCTGATCGTGTTTGGCGTCATGGCGAATTGGAAGCGTGCCAGCATGATGGATATGGTGCGCCAACTGGCCCTGGTGATCCTGTTCAGTATCGTGCTGGGTGCAGCCATTCCTTTGCTGTACGGCCAGTGGCAGGGCACTGCCGCCTTGGGCGCGGGTCTGGCCATGTGGATTGTTTTGGGCAGCTTGTTTGATGTGGTCAAGCGTGTGCGCGCCACGCGGTCCGGCGTGTTCTCGCAACCACGCAGTTGGCTGGGTCAGCACTTGGCCCACATCGGGGTCGCTGTCTTTGTCCTGGGGGTGACCATGGTCAGCCACTACGAGACAGAAACCGATGTCTTGTTGCAGCCCGGTCAGACGGCGCAGGTGGGCGCGTATGACGCGCGCTTCCAGGGCGTGCGTATTGTGCCCGGCCCGAACTATTCGGCCGAACGCGGCACGGTAGAACTGCTGCAGGATGGCAAGGTGGTGTCCACCTTGTATCCGGAAAAGCGCACCTATCTGTCCTCGGCCTTGCCCATGACGGAATCGGCCATCAACGCCAATGGCTTGCGTCATATTTACGTGGCGCTGGGCGACAACTTTGACCAGGGCGGTTGGAGTGTTCGTCTGTACTACAAGCCTCTGGTGGACTTTATCTGGCTGGGTTGTTTGCTGATGGCCTTGGGCGGTGCGCTGGCAATCAGTGATCGACGCTATCGCGCCAAGCAAACCCGTGCCGCTGTACAAAACAAAGCTATGAATACGCAGGTGCAGGCATGAACCGTTTTACTGTTCCCTTGATCGGTTTTGTACTGTTGCTGGTATTTCTGGGCATAGGTTTGACCTTGAAGCCCAGCGAAGTGCCTTCGCCCTTGGTTGATAAACCGGCTCCGGCGTTCAGCCTGCCTCAATTGCACAATCCCGAAGCCAGTTTTTCGGGGGAGCAAATGAAAGGACGTGTCTGGTTGCTGAACGTGTGGGCCTCGTGGTGCTACCCGTGCCTGACCGAACATGCTTTCATCAAAGAGCTGTCCACCAAGCACAAGGTGCCGATTGTGGGCTTGAACTACAAGGACGTACCTGAAGAAAGCCGCGAGTGGCTGCTACGCAATGGCAATTCTTATGAAGTCTCTGTCATGGACAGGGACGGTCGTGTGGGCATTGATTTCGGCGTGTACGGTGTGCCGGAAACCTTTGTGATCGACAAGCAGGGCATTGTGCGCTTCAAGCACATAGGCCCCGTGTCGCGTGAATCCATGGAGGAAACCTTGTTGCCTTTGATCCGTCGTTTGGAGCAGCAGCCATGATGATGCGTCAATGGATGGTGGCCTTGATGGCCAGTGTGTGGTTTCTGGTGCCAGCGGCGCAGGCTCAGTCGGGGGAGCAGGGCGCTCAGGAATCGGTGATGCTGGAAATTGCGGCCGAGCTGCGTTGTCTGGTGTGCCAGAACGAATCCATTGCGGCATCGCGTGCCGAGCTGGCCGTGGATTTGCGCCAGCAGATCATGGAGCAGTTGGGGCAGGGGCGCAGCCCCGATCAGATCCGCACCTATATGGTGGATCGCTATGGCGACTTCATTTTGTATCGCCCGCCCTTTAAATCCACCACCTTGCTGCTCTGGTTCGGGCCAGCTCTGTTATTGCTGACTGGCTTTCTGGTCTATGCCTTTACGCTGCGCCGTCGACGCCGCGCGGGTGATGACACGGCCTTGACCGAGGAACAACGTCGTCAAGCCGATGCTCTCTTGCAGGGCTCTTCTCGGGATGAACAATCGTGACTATTGTTTTTTATATTGTGGCCGCGCTACTGGCGCTGCTGTGCGCGGTGTATTTGATGTTGAGCGTCAAGCGCAAGCCCGCCGTGCAGCGTGTGGTTGAACACAAGCAGGCCAATCTGGCGATTCTGCGCGAGCAGCTCAAGGAAATCGAACGGGACAAGCAGGCCGGTGTCTTGTCTGCTCAGGACTTCGAACAGGCGCAGATGGATTTGCGCCAGCGTGTGCTGGAAGAAAACGAAGGGCTGAAAACGGAATCTGTGCAGCAAGCAGGCGCACCGAAGTTGGCCTGGACCTTGATGGTCAGCATTCCGGTCGCCGCTATCGCCTTGTACTTTTATCTGGGAAATCCGGCCATGCTGGATCCTGCCGCCGTGCAGCAGCAGGCCAACGCACAGCCCGTGGATATTGAGGCCATGGTGGCCCGTCTGGAGCAGCGTCTGAAAGAAAATCCGGACGATCCGGGCGCCTGGTTGATGATGGCCCGTTCGCATCGCTATTACGGCCGCCATCAGGAAGCGACACAGGCGTATGCCAAGGCCATGGCCGTGGTGGATGGAGACCCGACGGCATTGGCTGAATATGCTGAATCCATGCTGCTGGCCGGTGTCGATACCTTGGACGGTTTGCCGGGTCGTTTGGTCAAGCGATCGCTGGAGCTGTATCCCGAAGAGCCATTGGGCTTGATGCTGGCCGGCGCTGCCGCTTTGCATAAAGAGGAGTATCCGGCTGCGATCGACTACTGGCAGCGTTTGCTGGCGCAGTTTCCACCCGATTCGGAAACCGCCAAGGTCGTGAACCAGGGCTTGCAACTGGCGCGTGAACGTATGCGTATGCCGGCCGCCCCTGCAGCGGAACCTGCCACGGCCCCTTGATATGGAAATAGTGTCTTTGGATTTGGGCTTGCTCGCCCTGATAACGGCGTTTCTGGCGGGGATGGCTTCGTTTCTCTCCCCCTGCGTCTTGCCCTTGGTTCCCGGCTATCTGTCTTATCTGGCCGGGGACGGGCAGTTGTATACGCAGGTCAAGCGCAGCCAGCTACTGGGTCGCAGCGTTTGCTTTGTGGCTGGCTTTTCACTGGTTTTTATCGCCTTGGGAGCCAGTCTCTCTTACCTTGGTCAGTTGTTGATGGCCTATCGCTATGAGTTGAATGTGGCGGCAGGTGTCATGGTGGCTTTGGCGGGTTTGAGTGTGATGGGTGTGCTGCGCATGCCCATGAGCCTGCAACGCTACTATCGCTTTGAATCCGGCAAAGCGGCAGGCCCTGGCGGGGCAACGGTAATGGGGCTGGCGTTCGGCTTTGGCTGGACTCCCTGCATCGGCCCGATTCTGGCGGGCATTTTGATGATGGGAGCCAGCACGGCCAGTGCGGGCAAGGCCAGTATCTTGTTGTCCGTCTACGCTTTGGGTCTGGGTGTACCTTTCATCCTGGCCGCCTGCTTCCTGACCCCTTTCTTGCAGCGCATGACCCAGATCAGGAAGATCGGGCGCTATGTGCGCTGGGGGGCGGGTCTGGTGCTGATTGTGATGGGCTGGGCCATGGCAACCGGCGAGCTGGCGCGGTTTGCTATCTGGGTGCTCAAGACCTTCCCGGTGTTAGGGCAACTGGGCTAACAAGCTTCAGTATTTGCCTGTTATCAGTGTGGTGCTTCATCAGCTATCAGGAAGCACCGCATTGTCACTTCACGGCCGCATTGCCTCCATCCGCGAACAAGGCGGAGCCGGTCACAAAACTGGACATGGGGCTGGCCAGAAAGAGCGCTGCGGACGCAATTTCTTCAGGTTGGGCGATTCGCTGCATGGCGTGCAGCCCCGCCGCCCAATCCTTGGTGCTCTGATCTCCGGCAATGTCTGTGTCAGTTCCGCCAGGCAAAAGAGCGTTGGCACGTATACCTTGCGCCGCATAGTCCGCCGTGATGCCTTTGACCAGCCCCATGAGCGCCGCTTTAGCGGCACCATAAGCGCTCATACCGGGCAGGCCGACACTGGTACCTACAAAGCTCGATGTGAAAACAATCGAGCCGCCTCCGCGATGGAGCATGGCCGGAATCTGGCTACGGGCACCCAGAAAGGCTGCCTCAAGATTGGTATTCAGGGTTGCTTGCCATTCTTCCAGCGTCATCTCGACCAGCGGCTTGAGGGCACCGACAATCCCGGCGTTATTGATCGCAATATCGAGCCCACCGAATCTGCTGGTCGCGGCTTCGATCACTTGCTCATGGGTTTCAGCCCGTGTAATGTCCCCCGCCACAAACTCGGCACGGCCGCCAGACTGCCGGATCTCCTTGGCGACGGCCTCAAGCAATGCGCCACGCCTTGCCGTAAGAACAAGTGCCGCTCCCTGCTCGGCAAACATCAATGCGATGGCGCGTCCAATACCAGAGGATGCGCCGGTAACAAGGGCAACTTTTCCATCAAGCAAAGCCATGAGTGAAATCTCCTGTATTTCTATGGGGAGCTCATATCGTATGTGTCCTGGCCTGACGGGGAACTCCGTTTCTTGCCTTCAAAACCCGTTCTTGATGATGGGGCAGACAGCCGACTATCAGTCTTGTACTTCGCGGCGTAGCAGTTCACGTTTTCGGTCTATACCCCAGCGGTAACCGGCCAGATCGCCATCTCGGCGTACGACACGGTGGCATGGGATGGCCACCGCAATGTGGTTGTTGGCGCAAGCCTGGGCCACGGCACGCACAGCTTTGGGCGAGCCTATGCGTTCGGCGATGTCGGTGTAGCTGACGGTGACGCCTGGCGGGATCTCACAGAGCGCGCGCCAGACTCGTTCCTGGAAGGCCGTTCCTTGTACATCCAGTGGCAGGTGCAAGCCAAGAGAGGGCGTTTCGATGAAGCCCACGACTTGAGCGATCAATTGCTCGAAGTCGCCGTCGCAGCCGATGATTTCGGCTTTGGGAAACTGATCCTGCAAGTCACGAACCAGTTGATCGGGATCATCGCCCAGCAAGATGGCGCAGATGCCGCGTTGGCTTTGGGCTACCAGAATCGCTCCTAGAGAGCACTGACCCACAGCGAAACGGATGACAGCACCGGCCCCTCCAGCCCGGTAGTCCCGCGCACGCATGCCTAACAACTGTTCGGAAGCTTCGTAGAATCGGCTGTTGGAGTTGAATCCGCTGTCGTAGATCGCATTGGTAATGGACGTGTCCGGACTGCTCAGTTCCTCGCGCAGTCTGCGAGCACGATAGGCCGAGCTGTATGCCTTGGGCGTCAGACCTGTTTCGGCTTTGAACAGCCGATGAAAATGGAAGGGGCTTTTGCCCACTGCGGCTGCCAGTGTGTCCAGCGATGGCGGCGTCTCCGATGTTTCGATCAGGCGGCAGGCACGAGCCACGATGGCGGCCCGTTCCGCTGCGGCGCTGGTTTGAGAGCCATGAGCCCTACGGCTGTAACGATAGCCTGCCGCTTCAGCGCTCTGGGGGGAATCGAAAAACTCGACATTTTCGCGCTTGGGCAACCGTGTTGTTGAGCTGGGTTGGCAGTACACGCCTGTGGTACGCACCGCATAGACGAACTGGCCATCGGCAGCGGGGTCTCGCGCCTGCACAGCCGCCCAGCGCTGATCGTCGGTTTTGTAAGTAGGGTTCGTAGTCATAGGGCAGGGATCCTGACATCATCAATTACGAAGCCAGAATACGCGGGTCTTTCATCGCAAGCACTCCGATTCTTGCGGTCAATATTGACAGACCCGGCTGACACCACACAAGAGCCTGTCAGTTGTTGACGGTATGTGCGTGCTAAACGAAGCAGTATGAAAAAAGGCCGGTATCAACCGGCCTTTTTATTGGCTCTGAAGCGCTGGCACCGTGAAAGGCGCGTCGTGCTTACAGGGCGCTGGGGGTGTAACCCGCTTCTTCAATCACTTTCAGGGCTTGTGCGCCATCCAGACCTTGAACGGTAACCTGGTGTTTTTCCAGATCCGTGCTGACGGTGGCTTGAGGGGCGACAGCCTGAATGGCTTCAGTGATGCTGCGTACACAATGGCCGCAGGTCATGTCGGGTACGGAGAAGGTGGACATAGCTGACTCCTTTGATAAAAACAATGGAGTCAGCTTAAGGCTTGCCACGGGGGCAAGGTCAAGTGCTGTTTTTTTAAAACAGGGCCGGTGACATCAGGCGGATCTGATCAAATTCGGGATTGCCCAGCCATTGAATCTGGCTGCTGGCCAAACCTGGGCCTGATTCCTTGTTTTCCACAAAAGCACCGTAGGAGATGGTCTGCTTTTGGGTGTCCAGTAGCACTACGTAGCTGGAGCTGGTGCAGTCATGGGGTTTGCAGCCCTGGAAAACCTGGTAGTCGCGGCCATCCAGAGACACGGTTTCGCCCGGCGAAGCCGTACCGAAATCTTTAACCCAGCTGGCGTTTTTGGCGACGTCCTGCATCAGGCTCTGATACTGCTGGGCCACTTGCTTGTTGGACTTGGCCAGGTCAGCCAGATAAACGGATTCCGAGGACTGTGCATTGCTCAGGAAAGGGGCGAGCAGGGCGCTGCCAAGGACAAGGCGGCACAGAGAATGGGAAATACGCATGGGATCTCCAATAATGAGGCGAGCCCTCAGTTTAGCAGCGCGCTTAGTGCGGGATTGTTAACAAAATCAAGGAAAACCTGCATAAACGGCTATCCCTACAGTCGTTATAGTGCTTATCCGTCCATGGGATTAGCACGGGGCTTTGTTTCCTGTCGAATTACCAGGGAATTTGAGGGGTGTAGGTAAAAACCACAGCTTGCCAGCAAAATTGTTTCATAACTAAACTATTTATAAATGAATGGTTGGCATAGTTGAATTTGTAGTTCGATCTGCTGTGCATCTTATTTAAAGACAGCCTATAAGCGCGGTGGCGCAAGGAGATAACATGAAACGTATTGCATTGACCGTAGCTCTGGCGGCGGCTTTTGGCGGTTCTCTGGCTCATGCCGATACCATCAAAGTGGGGATGGCAATGGACACATCCGGTCCGTTCGCTGCCGTTGGTGGTGAAGTTCGTGATGGCTTTAATCTGGCCATCAAACAACTGGACGGCAAGCTGGGCGGTTTCCCGGCCGAGTTCATTCAACAGGATATGGCCGGTAACCCCGACCAGGCCCGCCAATTGGTCAATCGCTTCGTGCAGCGCGACAAGATCGACTTCTTTACCGGCCCAGTGGGTTCCAACGTGGCTCTGGCAGTGGCTCCCGCCCTGTTCTCGGCCAAAGTGCCCTACCTGACCAGCAACCCGGGTCCCAGCCAATTGGCCGGTGCCGGTTGTAATCCGTACTTCTTTGGCGTGTCCTACCAGAACGACGCCTTTGACGAGGCCGCCGGTAAAGTGGCTGCGGATCGCAACTACGAAAAAATGTTCATCATTGCCCCTGACTATCCGGCTGGCAAGGATCACTTGAACGGCTTCAAGCGTGGTTACGGCAAACCCGTCAACGACGAGCTCTACACCAAGCTGGGCCAGATCGACTACTCGGCTGAACTGGCACAGATCCGTGCGGCCAAGCCCCAGGCCGTGTTCTTCTTCCTGCCCGGCGCCATGGGCATCAACTTCATCAAACAGTTCGTGGCCGCTGGCCTGAATAAAGATGTGGTTTTGCTGGGCCCAGCCTTCTCGGGTGACGAGGACATCATCCCCGCCGTGGGCGAGCCTATCCTGGGTATGTTGAACACCGCCCAGTGGTCGCCTGACCTGGATGTTCCTGCCAACAAGACCTTCGTGGAAGAGTTCCGCAAAGCCTATGACGGCCGCTATCCATCGGTTTACGCTGCTCAGGCCTATGACGTGATTCTGGCTATCGACGCCGCCGTCAAACAGGTTGATGGCAAGGTGTCCGACCGCGAAGCTGTGCTCAAGGCACTGAAAGCCGCCGACTACAACTCGGTTCGCGGCCCATTTACCTACGGCAACAACAACTTCCCCGTGCAGGCTTACTACTTGCGTGAAGTGGTCAAGGATCAGGACGGACGTCTTGTGAACCGTATGGTCAGCAAGGTGTTTGACTCCTACCAGGACGTCTACGCCAAAGAATGCAAACTTAATTAAGATTCACAGGTGGTAAAAGCATGTCGCTCATTCTGATTAGCGAGCAATTGCTGAATGGTTTGCAGTTTGGTTTGATGTTGTTTCTGATTGCCGCGGGCCTGACTTTGGTCTTCGGCATTATGGATATCATGAACCTGGCCCACGGCTCCCTCTATATGGCGGGAGCCTATGTGGCCGCGGAAACCATGCAGCGTACAGGGTCTTTTACCGCCGCCATTGTGGTGGCGGTAGCAGTGACAGCCCTGGTCGGTATTGCCCTGGAAATTCTCATTCTGCGCAAGCTGGTCACTCGTGATCACCTGGCTCAGGTACTGGGAACCTATGCCGTTATTTTGATCGCCAATGATGTGGTCAAAATGATTTGGGGTCCAACCCCCGTTATGTTGAATATGCCTGCCTTGTTGTCCGGGCCGGTAGAACTCTTGCCTGATTTTCTCTATCCCGCCTTCCGTCTGATGATTATTGCGGTCGGTCTGGTGATGGCGCTGGCCTTGTATGCCTTCGTGACCAAAACACGAGCTGGGGTGCTGGTGCGTGCAGGTGCCTCCAACCGACAAATGGCCACCCTGATGGGGGTGCGCGTACCTATCCTGTTCCTGGGTGTGTTCACTCTGGGAGCCGCCTTGGCTGCGTTAGCCGGTGCCTTGTTGGGTCCGATTACCGCGGTTCAGATTGGTATGGGCGAGGACATTCTGATCCTGGTTCTGGTCTGCATCGTGATTGGCGGGATTGGCTCGATTCGTGGCGCGTTTGTAGGGGCCTTGCTGGTGGGTATGGTTGATACCGCTGGCCGTGCATTCCTGCCCATGTTGCTGCGTAACGTTTTCCCGGCAGATGTGGCTTCCAGCGTCGGTCCTACGATTGCTGCCATTTCGATCTATGTCCTGATGGCTGTTGTTCTTGTTTTCCGTCCTTCGGGCCTGTTCCCGGCGCGAGGTTAATGTATGTCTACTTCGCGTATTTTGTCCGCCCTGGTGCTGGTGGCCTTATTGGCTTTCCCCTTGATTGCACCGATGTACGGACTTGAGTTCTACATTTCGTTTGTACGCCGTATCTTCATCTATGCCCTGGCTGCCAGCGCCTTGAATCTGGTGCTGGGTTATGGCGGGATGGTGGCCCTGGGCCATGCCGCGTTTTTCGGGGCAGGGGCCTATACCGTAGGCATCCTGGCTACTGAAGGCGTGCAAAGCGGCCTGATTGCCTGGCCTGCCGCTATGGTGATCTCCGGCTTGCTGGCTTTCCTGACCGGTGCCGTGTCGCTGCGTACTCGTGGTGTGTACTTCATCATGATCACGCTGGCGTTTGCACAGATGATCTTTTATCTGTTCATTTCCTTGCGCCAGTACGGCGGCGAGGACGGCCTGAACATGTACAGCCATTCATCCTTGCCCGGTATTGATCTGAGCAATGAGCTGAGCTTTTACTACCTGGTACTGGCTATTCTGGTGGCGGTGCTGTTCCTG
The DNA here is from genome assembly GCF_032063905.1 of Alcaligenes phenolicus. NCBI lineage: Bacteria > Pseudomonadati > Pseudomonadota > Betaproteobacteria > Burkholderiales > Alcaligenaceae > Alcaligenes > Alcaligenes phenolicus. Next base: position 263,508 of record NZ_DAMBOE010000002.1, on the reverse strand, counting down.
TTCAATCGTCTGGTTAAAGCCCGTTTCGGGCAGGCCTTGATGGGCACGCGTGAAAACGAAAGCCGCATGACAACCTTGGGTTACCCCGTTTACCGCATTCGCCTGACGGCTTACACCTTGAGCGGAGCTATCATGGGTCTGGCCGGTGCCTTGCTGGCCAACCACAACCTGTTTGTCTCGCCCAGCCTGATGAACTGGACCCAGTCGGCTGACCTGATCATCATGGTGCTGGTGGGGGGGATTGGCTTGCTGTATGGCGGTGCTCTGGGTGCGTTCGTGATGTTGGTGCTGGAAGAGTTGCTGCGCAACTGGACCGAGTACTGGCACATGCCTTTGGGTATCTTGTTGCTGCTGGTGGTGTTTTTTGCACCCAAGGGGCTGGCCGGACTGGTGCGTATCCGCTCGGCCGCTGATCCAGCTACTACCGCCAAGGAGCAAGCATGACGAACACGATAGCAACCGCCTCCAAGGCGGGCAGCGGCTCGGCCGCTTTGCAAGCCCGTGGTCTGATGAAGCGCTTTGGTGCTTTGCAGGCTACCAACGATGTGTCCCTGGACCTGGTGCCCGGTGAAATTCATGGTTTGATTGGCCCGAACGGGGCTGGTAAATCGACCCTGATTCATTTGCTGTCGGGCACCTTGACCCCGGATTCGGGCCAGCTCTTGCTGGGTGGTCGGGATGTGACTTCCTTGTCAGGCCACCAGCGTGTGGCTGCCGGTCTGGCACGTTCGTTCCAGATCACCAACATCTTCAAGAACTACACGGTGCTGGATAACCTGGTGCTGGCTTTGCAGGCATGCAGTGGCAGCAGCTTCCGCTTCTGGCGTGCTCGTCAGGCGGAAACCGAGCTGTATGAGCAAGCCCGTGCTTTGGCTGCCGAATGTGCCATTGATGCGTCCTTGCTGCATACCCAGGCCGGTGTGTTGCCGCATGGCGAGCAGCGCAAGGTGGAGTTCGCCCTGGCTTTGGCCAGCCGTCCGCAAGTTCTGCTGCTGGACGAGCCTATGGCCGGGATGGGGCCGGACGAAACGCTGCGCCTGACTGAATTGATCGAAACCATGCGTGGCAAAGCCACCATGTTGCTGGTCGAGCATGATATGGAAGCCGTTTTCCGTCTGGCTGACCGGATTTCTGTGCTGGTGGCAGGTCACATCATTGCTACCGGCACGGCTGCCGAAATCCGCGATAACGAGGCTGTGCGTCAGGCTTATCTGGGCGACGATGACACGCCAGTTCCAACCAAGGTGGAAAGCCATGCTTGAAACGACTCAATTACAAAGCGGCTATGGTGCCAGCCAGGTGCTGTTCGGGGTAGATCTGTCCATTCGTAGCGGGCAGGTTGTGACTGTGCTGGGCCGTAATGGTATGGGCAAGACCACCTTGCTGAAAACCATTCTGGGCCAGTTGCCGGTGCGCGGCGGCGATGTGAAGTTCGACGGCCAGTCCATTGCGGGCTGGAATCCGGACCGTATTGCCCGTGCCGGGATTGCCATTGTGCCCGAAGGGCGTCAGTGCTTTCCCAACCTGACCGTGGCCGAGCACTTGACGGCCTTTGCCTGCAATCGCAATCCCAAAGCCAACAAGACCTGGACGCCCGAGCGTGTCTATGACTTTTTTCCGCGCTTGCGCGAGCGTGCGTCCAATATGGGCAACCAGCTATCGGGCGGTGAGCAGCAAATGCTGGCCATTGGCCGTGCGCTGGTCACCAACCCCAAGCTGCTGATTCTGGATGAAGCCTCCGAAGGACTGGCGCCCAAGGTGCGTGAAGAAATCTGGAACTGTCTGGCCGTCTTGCGTGAAGAAGGGCAAACCATCTTGCTGATCGACAAATATGTCGAGCGGCTGATGGCCTTGTCGGATCACCACATTATTCTGGAACGTGGCAAATTGGTCTGGCAGGGGAACTCCGAAGCATTGGGGGCTGATCGCACCTTGTGGACGCGCTATTTGGGCGTGTAAAAAACACAAACTGCAACAATCCCAAGATGCCGCCTGCTTGTTTGCAGGCGGCATTTTTCATGCGTTTCGTCAAGGCGCTATAGGGGATTGTGGCGGAGGAGTTGCACTTTCTTCTGAAAGTTCCCTAAGCATCTCTGGAAAGATTATTTCCTTGCGATGTATCAATGTGTAATGAAATGGCATTCCTTACGATGTCCATAAGGCCAGCAGGGTTATGGGTCCTAACCGGACCACTCACTGGCAGGAAGCTCTGTCATCCCATAAGGAAGTTGTTATGAAATTACGCCTGTTCACTCTCTCTGCTCTGGCCGCCGGTCTACTGCTCGGCAGTGCCGCGCAAGCTCAGGAAAATGAGCCTGTACAGCCGATTCCCGCCGCAGTTGTCACTGATCCGGCACGCGTTGAACTGGGCAAGAAGCTGTGGTTTGAACCTCGCCTGTCCCGTTCTGGTTTCATCTCCTGTAACTCCTGTCATAACCTGAGCATGGGTGGCACGGACAATATCCGTACCTCCATCGGTGATCGCTGGCAGGAAGGCCCCATCAACTCGCCTACTGTCCTGAACTCCAGCCTGAACGTTGCCCAGTTCTGGGACGGCCGTGCCAGCGACCTGAAAGAGCAGGCCGGTGGCCCGATTGCCAACCCCAAGGAAATGGCGTTCACGCACGAACTGGCCATGGAGTTCCTGAGCTCCATCCCCGAGTACAAGGCCGAGTTCAAGCAAGTCTTTGGCAAGGCCGACTTCGGTATTGATGAAGTCACCTCCGCAATTGCCGCCTTTGAAGAAACCTTGGTGACGCCCGATTCGCGCTTTGATCTTTGGCTGAAGGGCGACAAGAAAGCCATTACCGATCAGGAGCTGGCCGGCTATCAACTGTTCAAGAATAGTGGTTGCGTGGCCTGCCACAACGGTCCCAATCTGGGCGGTACCTCCTTCCAGAAAATGGGTCTGATCGAGCCGTACCAAACCACCAACCCGGCTGAAGGCCGTGCGGCTGTGACGGGTAAGGATGCTGATCGTTTCAACTTCAAGGTTCCTACCTTGCGTAACGTTGAGCTGACCTACCCCTACTTCCACGATGGTGCCGTCAATACCTTGACTGAAGCCGTGGATACAATGGGTCGTCTGCAGTTGGGTCGCAGTTTCTCTGCAGAGGAAAATGCCCAGATCGTCGCGTTCCTGAAAACGCTGACGGGCAAACAGCCTGAAATCGTGCTGCCAATCCTGCCACCTTCGCGTGACAACACACCACGTCCGGTGCCATTTGGTTCTTGATAGCAGGCTATTCAGGCGGCTTCTCATGAGCTAGGCCGCCTTGAAGTGACCCAGGTCCTGGATTTTTTATTTTCCTGGCCTGGGTTTTTGTATTTGGCTGTGGATTCATGGGCTTGCTTGGCGTTCAAGACAAGAATCCCCTGCTGTTATTGTTGATGCTCGATCAGGCGGGCAAAAAAAATAGTACCATTTAGATACTATTTCAATGACTGGAACCATCATGAGTCGCATTGTCCTGTTTGAGAACATTCATCCTAGCGCCCGTGAAGTTTTTGAGGCTGCGGGTTTGACCGATATTCAGACCTACAAGGGAGCCTTGTCGGGTCAGGAACTGCTGGACGCTGTCAAAGGCGCCGAAGTTGTCGGAATTCGTTCCCGTACCCAGTTTGACAGCCGGGTGCTGGAGCACGCAGACCAGCTCAAAGTGCTGGGATGCTTTTGTATTGGTACCAACCAGGTGGATCTGGATCAAGCCCAGAACCATGGTGTACCGGTCTTTAATGCGCCATTCTCCAATACCCGCTCCGTTGCCGAGCTGGTGCTGGGTGAGGCCATCTTGTTGCTACGTCGTATCCCCGAGAAGAACCTGCGCGTACACCAGGGCTTCTGGGACAAAAGTGCCGATGGCGCTTTCGAGATCCGTGGCAAGACTTTGGGCGTGATTGGTTACGGCAATATTGGTTCCCAAGTCGGTACTCTGGCCGAAGCGCTGGGTATGCGCGTGCTCTACCATGATGTGGAATCCAAACTGCCGCTGAGCAATGCCCGTGTCTATGGCAGCTTGAAGCAGATGCTGGCCGAGTCCGATGTGGTCACCTTGCACGTACCAGGCGGGCAGGGCACGCACAACATCATGAATGCCGAGACGATAGCGGCCATGAAACCCGGTTCCATTCTGATCAATGCTTCGCGCGGTACGGTGGTGGATATTGATGCCTTGCACCAAGCCTTGGTCAGCGGTCATCTGGCGGGTGCTGCGCTGGACGTGTTCCCAACCGAACCGAAAAGCGTGGACGAACCGTTGAAGAGCCCGTTGATCGGTATGCCTAATGTGATCCTGACGCCGCATATTGGCGGTAGTACTCAGGAATCCCAGGAAAACATTGGCCGTGAAGTGGCCGAGAAACTGGTTAGCTACTTGCGTAGCGGCGCTACCAAGGGCGCGGTGAACTTCCCCGAAGTGTCTTACTACGACATCCAGGGGGCTGTGCGCCTGCTGCATGTTCATCGCAACGTTCCTGGCGCGATGGGTGGCTTGAACAATATTCTGGCCCAGCACGGTATCAACATCACCCGCCAGCAGCTGCAAACGCAAGGCGAGTTGGGTTATGCCATGACGGACCTGGATCGTGTGCCCGAGCAGGGTTTGCTGGAAGCTGTGCGTGCCCATCCTGGCACTGTACGTAGCGATCTGATTTTCCCGGTTTGAAGCGGTAGCCGGACCCTAAACAAACGGCCCCGGATTCTTTTGAATCTGGGGCCGTCTGCTATCCGTCCGTCTGCTATCAGGCCGAGTGCATCGACTTGGTGGGCCAGGCAATCGTCTGTTCCGGGCTGCTGCCGGGCACAATAATGTCGCGCAAGGTGTAGTTATCCAGATAACTCAGGAACTGGACCAGTGCCTGTTTAAGGATATTGCTCAGATTGCAGCGCCCGCTCAGGATGCAGTGGGTGCCACTGCCCAAACATTCCACCACCGCCAGATCCGTTTCGGTATAGCGCACCAGCTCGCCCAGATTGATGTCTTCCGGCGCACGGGCCAGCCGCATCCCGCCATTTTTCCCGCGCTGTGTCTGAATCCACCCGCCCTTGGCGAGCAGGTGGGTGACTTTCATCAGATGGGCTTGTGAAATCTGGTGGTACTGGGCAATTTCCGCGATGGTACAGAGCCTGTCTTCGTTCTGGCCCAGATACATCAATTGACGCAGGGCGTAGTCGGTAAGGTTGGTCAGGCGCATGATCAGGGCAGTTGCAGCTCGCTGGCCACTTTAGTGGGGTTGTGCTGGAACTGGTAACCAAACCAGAAGCTGCGGGCGATGCGCTGGGCATATTCCAATGCCAGCGCGGCCATGGCCTGGTTTTCACGCTCCTGACAGGTTTCCTTGAAAAGGCGTAGCCATTGTTCAAAGTGGCTGGCCTGAATATGCTTGAGCGACAAATGCTTGGCCATGGGATTGCCATTGAAGCCATCGGTCTTGAGCAATAGGGATGACCAGAACTCTTCCATTACGCCCAGATGCGTATCCCAATCCTTGATGCGCTCGGAGAAAATGGGGCCAAGGACGTCGTCCATGCGGATACGATCGTAAAAGTCCCAGACCAGGTCATGAATTTCCTGGCGGGTACACAAAGGGTTGAGAGCCATAATATTTTGAATTTAAAGATATATATTTTATCTATCTTATTGGTATGACTCATCGGGGTCAAGCCGGAAAGAAAACGCTTGGGAACGGGACATTTTCACGCCGGATTTCACGCTGATTCAACGCTTGCTTTCCTACACTGCTTGCACGTTTCAGCGTATGGATGTTGCGTTTGCGGTGTTTGGCCAGTCTGGCCGGCTTGCAAGGGCTGTACAAGTCTTGAACGGTGCTCTTTAAGAAAGACAAGTATCACCGAAGGTAAATTGCACTGGGCGGTCTGGCGGGCTACGATTACTTTTTGTTGGCTAGACCATGGTTTTGTTACAGCACGGTGCTCAAGGAATAATGATTACAAAACGACAGGCCCAAACGCTTTCTTGCGTTATCCCTGGTTTGAATGAAGCAGAAAACCTGCCCGCATTGCTGCCGGTTTTGGTGGCAAAGTTGCGCGAACTGGTTCCGGACTTTGAAATCATTTTCGTTGACGATGGCAGTACGGACGCAACGCCTTTGGTTATTGAGCAATTGCGTCAAACCTACCCTCAATTGGTCTATTTGCAGTTATCGCGCAATTTTGGCAAAGAGGCGGCGCTGACGGCAGGGCTGGAGGCCAGCCGCGGGCAGGTGGTCGTGTGCATGGATGCGGATTTGCAGCATCCCCCTGCCTTGATCGAAGCCATGCTGGAGCGCTGGTCTACAGGCCTGGAAATGGTCTATGCCGTGCGGGAAACCCGTAACGACGAGACCTGGATGAAGCGGGCGGGCACCAGTTTGTTTTACAAGCTGATGCGCACGTCTAACGGTTTGCGTGTGCCGCGTGATGCAGGCGATTTTCGCTTGATGGATCGCTGTGTCGTTGATGCCTTGATGGCCTTGCCCGAGCGCAGCCGCTTCATGAAAGGCTTGTTTGCCTGGGTGGGTTTTCCGTCCGAACCCATTTACTACTCGCCTGCCGAACGCTTGCATGGTGTCAGCCGATTCCGTCCCACTAAACTATTGCGCTTTGCGGTGGATGGTTTGACGGCATTCACCACCTGGCCACTGCGTTTATTGAGCCTGTTAGGTGCAGTGTTGGCCATGCTGTCTTTCAGTTACGGCTTGTTCATTATCTTCAAGCACTTGTTGTATGGGGATGCCGTCCGCGGCTGGACAACCTTGATTACGGTGGTACTGTTTTTCGCGGGGGTGAATATGCTCTCGCTGGGTGTGGTGGGCGAGTATGTCGCCAGCATCTTTGCCGAGGTCAAGCACCGGCCCTTGTATCTGGTGCATCGTCGCCGGGGGCAGGGACTGGCTCAGGCCTCTGAGCCGGCACCTGACCAGAAGCCGTTAGCGTCCCCCGATCAGGACCCGCAGCAAGGCTGAGGGCAGGCCTGATCGTTTAATTGGCGAACTGCTCTCATTTGTAATTGAACGCTACATCGATATTCTGAATCGCTTCTACAGCTGCGCAAGTAGCTGCCTACCCCTATTGGTTTGGCTTTGAGCGATGAGTATCGATAATTCCTTTTCCTCTTCCGGTGCAACACTACCGCTTGGACAAGCGCGTGGACCGGCCTATTGGTTACGTTGCGGCGTCCAGCGCCTGGGTACGCTCTCTAGTGTTTCCGTGGGGCTGCTGGCACTGCTGTGGTTTGCGTTGACCCTGGGGGCGTACCCCTTGTTGATTCCGGATGAGGGGCGCTATGTCGGCGTGGCCCTGTCCATGCTGGAATCTGGTGATTATCTGGTGCCGCGTCTGGACGGCCTGCCATTTTTCCATAAACCTCCCTTGCATTATTGGCTTACTGCCCTGAGCCTGAAAGTGTTGGGTGTGAATTTTGTGGGTGCTCGTCTGGTACCTGCCTTGATGGCGGCCTTGCTGATTGCCGGTATGCACGCGTTCTTGAAGCGTCATGCCAGCCAGCAACATGCGGGCTGGACGGCTTTGATTCTGGTCAGCAGCCCCTTGCTTTTCGGTGCTTCCCATTACGCCAATCTGGACATGACGGTTGCTGCCTTGATCAGCAGCTGTGTGCTGTTGGGCGGCCATGCTGCCCTGCAGATGGAGCAAGGGCGTTCCTATCGTTGGGCCTTGATGGGGCTGTATGCCACCGCAGGCCTGGCTTTCCTGGCAAAAGGCTTGATCGGGATTTTGATCCCCGGCGGTATCTTGGTGTTCTGGCTGCTGGGTCGAGGACAGTGGCGTACTTTGTTGCGTCTGTTTTCTTTGACAGGCCTGGGAGTCTTGCTGCTGGTCGCCACGCCCTGGATGTGGGCCATGCAGGCGCGCTACCCCGGTTTTTTTGACTATTACATCGTCTATCAGCACTTCCAGCGTTTTCTGGAAACAGGCTTTAACAACCCTCAGCCTTTCTGGTTCTACTTTGCCCTGATGCCTGTTGCCACCTTGGGTTGGACGCCATTCTTGTTCAAGCGCCTTCGTGGTTCTGCTGATACTTCCGATGGTCTGGGAGCGGTACGGGGCTTGATGCTGTCGGCATTGCTGACAGTGTTGGTTTTCTTTTCTATTCCTGCCTCCAAGCTGGTGGGCTATGTCTTGCCTGCCATTGGCCCTTGGGCTTTTTTTCTGGCGGATGTGGTGATTCGCCGCAGTCAGCGGGATGGGGAAGCAAAGGTAGAGCGCTTTGCGGTCTGGAGCCTGGGTGTTTGTGTTGCGATTTGTGCGTTTGCCGTGGTGACGATGATGTTGCGCCCACAGGTCAACAGTCAGGCCTTGGGCCGTGTACTGGCCAGTGAATACCAAAAGGGTGACCGTGTCGTCTTTCTGAATAATTACCGCTATGACCTGGGCTTCTATGTTCCGGGCCTGCAGAACATCAGCGTGATGGGACACTGGGATGATCCGGAAATCATGCGCACCGATAGTTGGCGCAAGGAGCTGCTGGAGGCAGCTCGCTTTGAGCCGCAACGTGGGGCACTGACCTTGATTGATCGGGCAACCCTTCGTCAGCAGTTATGTCGTGACAGCAAGGCGGTCGTCTGGTTGATCGGCTCGCCAGATGCCGTGCGCCAAAGCCAGGTGCTTAACCATGCTCAGCGCCTGTATGAAGACCAGCGTATTGCTCTGTGGCGCTTTGATCACGACGAGTACGAGCTTATGTGCGGCGGAACGCCCAAAGCCGCCCAGCCAGAAACGTCAGCACAGCCAAACCGATAAGAATCAGGCCCAGCAGCAAGTCGTAGCGCAGACCGGAATGATTCAGTAAAAACGCATAGCTGGCTTCGTTGACGGCGAAGCCAGCGGCTGACACCAGAAAAAAACGTGTCAGAGCCGGCAGAAAGCGGGCATTCTGGGAGCGGAATGTCAGCCAGTAGTGGCCACCAAAGGACACCAGGAACGCAATCAGCCAGCCAAAAAGATTGGCCAGCAGCGGAGACAGGCTCAGCGTTTGCACCAGGGCGATTACAATGCCCCAGTGCGTAAAGGCGGCCAAAGTGCCGACCAGTATGAACAGAATGATTTGACGAGACATAAAGCGGAGCGAGCAGTGGCCAAGGACAGGCAGATCAGTATATGCGCGGATGATTTTGGCATGGCCCCCGCCGTGGACGAGGCCATACTGAAATTGGCCCAGGCCCGACGTCTGACAGGAACATCCTGCCTGGTCGATGGGGACAGCTTTGTGCAAAATGCACCAGCACTGCGCCAGAGCACGCTGCAAAAAGGTTTGCACCTGAATTTTACCGAGTTTGCTTCCCAAGCGGGCGTGTATGCCATGCCGCTCAAGCAGGTGATTATCCGCAGCCTGCTGCATCGTCTGGATGATCAGAAGGTCAAGGATAGCGTGGCTCGCCAGCTGGATCGTTTTGAAGAGGTGATGGGGCAGGGCCCGGACTATATCGACGGGCATCAGCACGTGCATCAGCTACCCATGATACGCGAGGCCTTGCTGGCAGAAATGGAGCGCCGTTATACCGCTTCCATGCCTTGGCTGCGTTATACCGGTGCCCAGCGTCTGGCTACGGGCTTCGCTTTTAAAGACAGATTCAAGGCGCAGATTATTGCCGGGCTGGGCTCCAGGGATTTGCTGCGCCTGGCCAGAGCCAAAGGCGTCACCTTGAATACCGGCTTCACCGGCGTGTACGACTTTCAGGGTGGCAAGGAGCGTTACAGCGCCTTGGTCAAAGCCTGGCTGGCGGTGATGCAGCACGGGGACAGCATGATGTGCCATCCCTCCTTGAGCAGCGTGCAGGACGATCCTGTGGGCTTGCAACGTCAGGCAGAGTACGAGGTGCTGGCTGGCGATGAGATGCAGCAATGGCTGAGTCAATACAGTCTGCGCATTGCCTGAGAAGGAAGATCAGGGCGTCTGGGCTGGCTGGCTTTGGCTGCCGTCACCCAGACTGCGCTGCATGATGACCACATCAATCCACTGCTGGAATTTATAGCCTACCGCTGGCTGGGTACCTACATGGGCAAAGCCCAGCGAACGGTGCAGAGCAATCGAGCCCCGGCTGTCATGGCCGGAGATGATGGCCACCATTTGCCGCCACGGGCCTTTCTCACACTCCAGCAGCAATTGTTCCAGCAAGGCTTTGCCCAGCCCTTTGCCAATCTGACCTTGAGCCAGATAGATGGAGTCTTCTATCGTGAAGCGATAGGCCGGGCGGGAGCGATATGTTCCTGCGTAGGCATAGCCCACGATCTGCCCGTCCAGCTCTGCGACCAGCCAGGGCAAATTCTGCTCGCGCACTTGTGTGAAGCGGGCACGCATTTCCTGTTCGTCCGGTGGGCGTTGTTCAAAGGTCGCCGTGCTGTGCAGTACGTGATAAGCATAGATGTTTTGCACCGCTGCCATATCGTCCAACGTGGCCTGACGTATCAGCAAGGCACTGGCGTGATTGCCTTGCGGCAGGGAGGCAGAGAAAGGGACTTGCGTACTATCGGGGGGGAACATACTATTTTTCCTTTGAACTGATTTAGTTTATCCCGATTTCAGGAGTTTCTATGTCCTTCCCGCACCAGTTTTTGACCGAGCAATTGGCCGTCGCCCCTCAATTATCGGGAGAGGACATGCAAGCCGTGGCCGATGCCGGTTTTAAAAGTGTCATCATCAACCGTCCCGATATGGAAGGCGGTCCCGACCAGCCCTTGTCGGCAGACGTGATGAAGGCCGCCCAGGCGGCAGGCTTGCAGGTGGAGTATCAGCCAGTAGTGGGTAGCGCTATTACTTCTGCTGATGTTGCCCGTTTTGGTCAATTGCTTGAAGCCTTGCCAGGCCCGACTTTGGCCTACTGCCGCACGGGTACTCGCTGTGCCGTATTGTTCCGCGCATTGAACGAATCCTGACCTGGCTCAAGGTTCAGGTCTGTACTAGCTTGTCCTGTGCCGGTATGCAGCGGTAAGCTATCTGTCTCCATTCAAAGGGGTTATGCCATGTTCAAGAAAATTCTGATTCCAACTGACGGTTCCGAGCTCTCCTCCCAAGCAGCCAACAAAGGCGTGACCTTTGCCCGCCAAATTGGTGCCGAGGTTCTGGCTTTGCACGTGACGCAGCCATTTGCTGCCACCGTTGGTTTTGATGGTATGGCTGCTGCCTACGCTATCACCGACGAGGACTACGACAAGACTGCCAAGGAACAGTCGCAGAAGTACTTGCAGCAGATTCTGGACCGTGCCGAGACCGCTGGCGTCAAGGCCACTGGTAGATCCGTATCGAATTTCAATGTGGCCGATGGGATTGTGCAGGTCGCTGAGCAAGAAGGCTGCGACCTGATTTTTATCGGTAGCCACGGTCGCAGTGGTCTGTCCCGCCTGTTGCTGGGTAGCGTGACCATCAAGGTGCTGAATATGGCCAAGAACACCGTGCTGGTGTACCGCGTCAAAGAAAGCGATTAATCGTTTTTTTCAGCCCAAAGAAAAAGCCCGCCTAGGCGGGCTTTTCTGTGTCTGCGGCACGTCTTATTGGCTGCGTGGCTCCAGCTGCTGTTTATGGGTCACGACTGCCTGCAAAACAATAGGCAGCAGCTCGCCATCTTCGCTTTTACCGCTGGGATTTTGTTCCACAAAATCCAGCAGGGAGCGACGCATGCGCGGGTCCCAGAATTTCTGGATATGTTCCGCAATCTCGCGCAGTCCTTGCTCCCGATTGCTCAGGATTTCAAAGAACTGACCGATCTGGTTGGCCATGGGAATCAAAGGAACAATGTTCATGGTGATGTGGCCGAGCGTGACTCGGCAGAATTCAGATAGTGGGGATGGCTGTACAGCGTGAAGCTGCGGTCACGGGCAAAGGCGGCCAGCATGACACCCAGTTCATCGGCAATCTGCACGGCATAGGCGGTGGGGGCGGAGACGGCCACCACAAAGTTGATGCCCATGGCAGCGGCCTTCTGGACCATCTCGAAGCTGGCACGGCTGGAGATCAGCACCATGCCAGAGCGGGGATCAATATCGTTGCGCAGCATGTGGCCCAGCAGTTTGTCCAGCGCGTTGTGGCGACCTACATCCTCACGCACGGCCAGGATATCGCCTTGCAGATTGCACCAGGCAGCCGCATGGGTAGCGCCCGTCAGACGATGCAAGGGCTGGCTGGAGCGCAAGGCATCCAGGGCCTGGAAGATGGCAGCGGCATCGGGGCGGTGCTCGGGAGCGTCCAGGCGGGGTAGTTGTCGGCGTACCTCGTCCAGGCTTTCCAGACCACACAGACCACAGCCTGTACGGCCAGCCAACTGACGGCGACGCGCCTTGAGCTGATGCTGGCAAGCACTGGCAATCTCGATTTGCAGCAAGCTGCCGCGCTCGCCTTCCAGCACATCCACGCCGCGTATATCGTCAGCGGTACGGATGATGCCCTCGGTCATGGAAAATCCGTAAGCCAGATCTTCCAGATCACTGGGACTGCATAACAAGGCACTATGGCTGATGCCATTGAACTCCAGAGCCACGGCCTGTTCGCGCGCCAGCGCATCCTGATCCTCTTGGGGCAGGGTGTCAGCTTGTGCTTCTGCTGGGGTACGCGCCTGCCGCCATACGGTGGCAGGGGCGCTGGCATCACGAAAATCTGCCTGGCTCACGTGGGCAACTCCTTAGGGCCTGTTGGGACGCATCATACTTTCGCGACGGCCTCGGCATGCTCATGCGAGTGGCTGTGATCCGCCTGGGCCAAATCCTCGGCCGGGACGGTCTCGCCTTGCAGGAGGCGCTGCTGAATATCGTGGAAACGGTTCCAGCGGTTTTGCCAGGCCGACTCGGAGGTCACGCGCTGAATTTGCACGGCCGTCACCTTGTACTCGGGGCAGTTGGTTGCCCAGTCCGAGTTGTTGGTGGTGACCACGTTGGCGCCCGACTCGGGAAAGTGGAAAGTAGTATAGACCACCCCTGGCTGCACTCGTTCGGTCACCGTCGCGCGCAGGGCGGTCTCTCCCGCACGGCTCTTGACCGAGACTTTGTCGCCACTGCGAATGCCACGATCTTCGGCATCCACCGGGTGAATTTCCAGCAAGTCCTCTGCATGCCAGGCCACGTTGTCGGTACGGCGGGTTTGTGCGCCCACGTTGTATTGCGACAGGATACGGCCGGTGGTCAGTAGCAAGGGGAACTTGCGGCTGCTGCGCTCTTCGGTGGGCACGTACTGAGTCAGCATGAAGCGGCCCTTGCCGCGCACGAACTCGTCGATGTGCATGGTGGGGGTGCCTTCAGGCGCCTGTTCATTGCAAGGCCATTGCACGCTGCCACCCAGCTCCTGGATACGATCGTAAGACACGCCGGCAAAGGTCGGGGTCAGACGGGCGATCTCGTCCATGATCTGGCCGGGATGCTCGTAATTCATGGGGTAGCCCAAAGCACGGGCCAGAGCGCAGGTGACTTCCCAGTCGGCCATGCCCGCCTTGGGCTCCATCACTTTGCGTACGCGCGAAATGCGGCGCTCGGCGTTGGTGAAGGTGCCGTCTTTTTCCAGGAAGGATGAACCGGGCAGGAACACGTGGGCGTACTTGGCGGTTTCGTTCAGGAACAGATCCTGTACCACCACACACTCCATGGCAGCCATGGCGGCGGCCACGTGCTGGGTGTTCGGGTCGGACTGAACAATGTCTTCGCCCTGGCAGTACAGCCCCTTGAAGCTGCCACTCAAGGCGGCGTCAAACATATTGGGAATGCGCAGACCGGGTTCAGATTGCAGAGATACGCCCCAGGCCTCTTCAAACTGCTGGCGTACGCTGGTGTCGGAGACGTGACGGTAGCCGGGGAACTCGTGCGGGAAGGAGCCCATATCACAGGAGCCTTGCACGTTGTTCTGACCACGCAGCGGGTTCACACCCACACCTTCGCGGCCTACGTTGCCGGTGGCCATGGCCAGGTTGGCAATGGCCATCACGGTGGTTGAGCCCTGGCTGTGTTCTGTCACACCCAGGCCGTAGTAAATCGAACCGTTGCCGCCGGTGGCGTACAGACGGGCTGCGCCACGGATGTCGTCGGCGGACACACCGCAGATCTCGGCCATGGCTTCCGGCGAGTTCTGGGGCTGGCTGACAAAGCTGCGCCATTCATTGAAGGCCTCGGTATCGCAACGTTCGGCCACATAGGCCTCATTCACCAGATTTTCAGTGACGATTACGTGGGCCATGGCGGTCAGCATGGCGGTGTTGGTGCCTGGACGCAGGGGCAGGTGATAGTCGGCCTGGATGTGCGGCGAGCTGACCAGTTCAGTCTGACGCGGGTCGATCACGATCAGGCGGGCACCCTGGCGCAGGCGACGTTTCAGGCGCGACGCAAATACGGGGTGAGCGGCGCTGGGGTTGGCACCCATCACGATCACTACGTCGGTGTGCATCACCGAGTCAAAGGTTTGCGTACCGGCGGACTCACCCAGGGTCATCTTCAGGCCGTAGCCGGTAGGGGAGTGACACACGCGGGCGCAGGTGTCGACGTTATTGGTACCAAAGGCAGCGCGAACCAGTTTTTGCACCAGGTAGGTTTCTTCGTTGGTGCAACGCGAGGAGGTGATACCGCCCACCGCGTCACGACCGTGCTGATCCTGAATGCGACGGAACTCGGAGGCGGCGTAATTGATGGCCTCGTCCCACGACACTTCCTGCCAGGGGTCCGTAATGCTCTTGCGTATCATGGGGCTCAGGATACGGTCCTGGTGCGTGGCGTAACCCCAGGCGAAACGACCTTTCACGCAGGCATGACCACGGTTGGCCTTGCCGTCTTTCCAGGGTGTCATGCGAATGACCTTGTCGCCCTTCATTTCGGCCTTGAAGCCGCAACCTACACCGCAATAGGCGCAAGTAGTGATGACGGCGTGCTCGGGTTGCCCCAGATCGATGACGGATTTCTCCATCAGGGAAGAGGTCGGGCAGGCTTGAACGCAAGCGCCACAGGACACGCAATCGCTGCCCAGGAAGCCATCGTTCTGACCGGCGGTGACGCGCGATTCAAAACCACGCTTGTCGATGGTTAGTGCAAAGGTGCCCTGAACTTCCTCACAGGCGCGCACGCAGCGATTGCAGACAATGCATTTGCTGGAGTCGTAGGCAAAGTAAGGGTTGGAATTATCGGTAGTATCGTCCAGGTGGTTGGCACCATCAAAGCCATAGCGCACGCTGCGCAGGCCCACCACACCGGCCATGTCTTGCAGTTCGCAATTGCCGTTGGCAGGACAGGTCAGGCAGTCCAGCGGGTGATCGGAGATGTACAGCTCCATCACGTTGCGGCGCAGCTTGTGCAGGGTGTCGTTTTCGGTTTGGACGACCATGCCTTCTTCCACCAGGGTGGTGCAGGAAGCAGGGTGGCCGCGACGGCCTTCAATGTCCACCAGGCACAGACGGCAGGAGCCAAAGGCCTCCAGCGAATCGGTGGCGCACAGCTTGGGAATATTGATGCCGGCCAAGGCGGCTGCGTGCATCACGGAAGTGCCGACGGGCACTTCAATCAATTTGCCGTCAATGGTCAGGTTGACCATCTCGGTCTGGGTCGAGGCTGGGGTGCCCAGGTCACGTTCGCGTACGGCGACTGTTTCTTTCATGGTGATCTCCGTCTTAGACCTTGGCCAGGTCCTGCTCGGTTTGCGGGGCCAGTCCAAAATCCTGGGGGAAGTGTTCCAGCGCGGACAGGACGGGATAAGGGGTCATGCCGCCCAAGGCGCATAAGGACCCGGAGAACATGGTGTCGCACAGGTCGCGCAGCAGCTCGACATGGTTGTCCATGTCTTCGCGGCGACGGATCTTCTGGATGGTCTCCACGCCACGCGTAGAGCCGATGCGACAGGGGGTACATTTGCCACAGGATTCGATGGCACAGAACTCCATGGCGTATTGCGCCATGTGGGCCATGTCTACTGTGTCGTCAAAGGCCACCAGACCACCGTGACCGACCATGGCATTGATCTTCATGTAGGCTTCGTAGTCCAGCGGGACATCCCACTGGTGCTCGGGCAGATAGGCGCCCAAGGGGCCACCCACTTGCACCGCACGCAAGGGACGACCGCTGGCACTGCCACCACCGTAGTCGTACAGCAATTCGCGCAGGGTGACGCCAAAGGCTTTTTCCACCAGGCCACCGTTTTGCAGATTGCCGGTCAACTGGAAGGCCAGCGTGCCACGCGAGCGGCCCATGCCGTAGTTCTGGTAGTAGGCACCGCCCTTGGCCAGAATCACCGGCACGGAAGCTAGCGACACCACGTTATTGATGACCGTAGGCTGACCAAACAGGCCTTTGATGGCGGGCAGAGGCGGTTTCACGCGCACCATGCCGCGCTTGCCTTCCAGACTGTCGAGCAGAGCGGTTTCTTCACCGCAGATGTAGGCGCCGGCTGCCTTGCGCACTTCCAGATCGAACTCGCAGCCGCTGCCTTGAATGTTCTTGCCCAGCCAGCCTGCTGCGCGCGCCGCCACAATGGCTTCGTTCAACGCTTGCACGGCCAGCGGGTATTCGGAACGCACGTAGATGTAGCCATAGGTCGCACCTACAGCCAGACCGGCAATCGCCATGCCTTCAACCAGGCACAGCGGATCGCCTTCCATCAGCATGCGGTCAGAGAAGGTGCCCGAGTCGCCTTCGTCGGCATTACAGACAATGTATTTCTGCTGTGCCGGAGTGTTGAGTACTGTGTTCCATTTGATGCCGGTCGGGAAAGCCGCACCGCCACGACCACGCAGGCCGGAGTCGGTCACTTCTTTCACAATGGCGGCCGGTTCCATGCTCAGCGCCTTGCGCAAACCTTCGAAGCCACCACAGGATTGGTAATCGGCTACGCTGACTGGATCAATAATCCCTACACGGGCAAAAGTCAGGCGTTCCTGATTCTTCAGGTAGGGGATGGCATCTGTCAGACCGTGGCACAACTTATGTGCACCGCCTTGCAGAAAACCAGCGTCGAACAGACCGGGCAAATCTTCAGTCTGGACAGGGCCGTAAGCCACACGGCCTTCTGCCGTTTGCACTTCCACCATGGGCTCCAGCCATAGCAAACCGCGCGAGCCATTGCGCACGATCTGTACGTCCAGGCCGCGCTCCTGGGCTTGGGCAGCCAGTTGCTGGGCAATTTCATGCGCGCCCATGGCGACCGCTGCGGTGTCGCGCGGAACGTAAACGGTAATGGTGCTCATGACTGGGCCTCCTGGCTGCTTAGCAGGGCGTCCAGTTTTTCGGGAGTGACGCGGGCATGGGGAACGCCGTCCAGCATGACAGCGGGGGATTGGGCGCACAGGCCCAGACAGTAGACGGGCTCCAGCGTGTACTGGCCATCGTCGCTGTTTTCATGGAAGTCGCAGTTCAGGCGGCGACGGGCATGAGCCGTCAGCTCCAGTCCGCCCCGCGCCTGACAGGCTTCAGCCCGACAGATTTCCAGAGTATGAGTCGCGTGGGGCTGGGTGCGGAAGTGGGCGTAAAAAGAGATAACGCCATGAATTTCCGCCCGGGACAGCGCCAGCTGTTCAGCCAGTACCGGCACCACGGACTCGGGAATACAGGCAATCCGGTCCTGAATCGTGTGCAAAATAGGCAACAGGTTACCTTTTTGGCCGGCGTGCTCCTGCACGGCCTGCAAGGCGACCTCTTCAGGAGTCAGGCCGGTCAGGTCCTGCTCCTGGTGATGAGGGGTTGTTTGCATGTCCTGTGTGCGCGGTGCCCGAATAGGGTGCCTGCGCCTCCATATTTTTTATGCACAGCGGTGCATATTATTTGACAGTGTTTTCCCTTGTAATCTAACCACTTAAGTCCATAACTTCAATAAGCAATATTTCGCATATATAATGTTTGGTACATGCAGCACAGAACATAAATACGAAAACACACTGGTCTTCAAAAACACATGACCAAACAGAAATTCAAAGCCCGGCTGCGCTCTGAATGGATTCTGGAAAATGCAGACGGCGTGGACCTCCCCATGGGGGATGTGTTGCGTTTGTTGGGTGCCATCGAGCGACTGGGGCACTTGGCGGGAGCCAGCAAGGAATGCCAGTTTTCCTACAGACATGCCTGGGGCTTGTTGCGTAATGCCGAAAAACAGTTTGATGCGGCCTTGCTGGAAACCTCCCGGCGCAAAGGTACCAAGCTGACCGAGTTCGCCCAGCGTTTGCTGTGGGCGAATCGGCGACTGGATGCGCGTCTGACGCCAACCCTGGAGAGCATGGCTTCCGAGCTGGAAGAGGAGCTGGGCCGCTTGTATGCGCAGCCTCTGGACCGTTTGCGCTTTCAGGCCAGTCACGGATTTGCGATTGAAGGCCTGATGCGCTTTGCCAATGAGCACGATGGTCTGCCGCTGGAGCTGCGCTACCGCACAGCCATTGAAGCGCTGGCTTCGCTGGAGCGCGGAGATTGTGATCTGGCCGGTTTCCAGGTTCCAGTCGGCGAGTTCGAGGTGGCTGCCATGCGCCGTTATGGGCAGTGGCTGTCTCCGGCGCGTCACAGGCTGATTTTCCTTTCTACTCGCCGGACCGGCTTGTTTGTGGAGAAGGGCAATCCCAAGAACATCACCGGCATGGCCGACTTGTTGCGGCCCGATGTGCGCTTTGTGAACCGTCAGATGGGGTCCAGTACCCGCTTTCTGGCGACCTTGCTGCTGGGGCAGTTAGGGGTAAACACGAATGCGGTGCTGGGCTTTGAAACAACAGAATTGACACATATGGCGGTGGCGGCTCACGTTGCCAGTGGCATGGCCGATACCGGCCTGGGTGTGGAAACAGCGGCCAGCCGATGCGGGCTGGAGTTCATTCCCCTGGCCCAGGAGCGTTATTTCATTGCGGTCGAGCAAGAAGCGCTGGATAAGGCTCCTATGCAGGAACTGATGAACGTGATTGGCGGTTCCGCGTATAGTCAATTCATGGAAGATCTGGTGGGTTACGACCCACGGGGTTTGGGACAGATCATGACGCTGGAACAGGCATTCGGGCAGGCTGCCGACATGCTCTGGCGTTAGACCCCATTGCATGACGAAAACACACACCATGAGACGGGGACGAACCCTGTCCTTGAAAAAGAGAACACCATGAGCGATGAGCATGGGCCAAAACGTGAACCGATGTCTGTAGACCAGGTTCAGTACAGGCCATATCAAGAAGCAGCTCCCCCAGGTTCCGAGGCCCGGCCCTTGGAGCCGAGTGACACGCAGCCTGCTGGAGCGGGGGTTATGCCGTCCGGCATCGAGCCGGGGGCGCAAGCGGGTGGTGCAGAGCCTGCACGCCGCCCGACCGTGCGGATTGCCTCTGTGTCAGGGCAACCCTTGGACAAACGCCAGCGCCCATTTCGTGACCTGCGCATTTCCCTGACCGACAAGTGCAATTTCCGTTGTACCTACTGTATGCCGCGGGAAGTGTTTGGCACGGACTACGAGTTCCTGCCTCATTCTTCCCTGCTCAGCTTTGAAGAGATCGAGCGTGTGGCACGGCAGGCCGTTGCTCTGGGCGTGCGCAAGCTGCGCCTGACGGGTGGCGAACCGCTATTGCGTCGAAATATTGAAGTGCTGATTGCCATGTTGGCCAGGCTGCGTACACCGGAAGGTGATGCGGTGGAGCTGACTTTGACCACCAATGGCACCTTGCTGGGTCGCAAGGCCCAGGCTTTGAAAGACGCGGGGCTGAATCGTGTCACCGTTAGCTTGGACGCCTTGGACGATGCCCGCTTTACTCAATTGAGTGATAGCGGCGTGTCCGTCTCCACCGTACTGGATGGCATTGCCAAGGCACAGGCCGTGGGGTTGAGCCCGATGAAGGTCAATATGGTGGTGCGTAAAGGGCTGAACGATGATCAGATCTTGCCCATGGTGGAGCACTTCAAAGGCTCGGGCCAGATTCTGCGTTTTATTGAATATATGGACGTGGGCACCAGCAATGGCTGGAATCTGCAAGAAGTGCTCAGTGGTGCGGAGATTGTGGAACGTATCCAGTCCCGTTTCGAGCTGGAGCCAGTGGCCGCCCAATACCGTGGCGAAGTCGCCAGCCGCTGGCGCTTCAAGGATGGTACGGGTGAAGTGGGCGTGATCACCAGCGTCACCCAGCCTTTCTGTGGGGACTGTTCCCGCATGCGTCTGTCGCCCGAAGGACGCCTGTTTCTGTGCCTGTTTGCTTCTCAAGGTTATGATGTGCGAGCGCAATTGCGCTCGGGTGCTTCCGACGAACAGTTAGCCGCCTATATGCACGGCGTCTGGACGGGACGGCAGGACCGATATTCCGAGATTCGGGGTGAGCAAACCACGAGTCGTGACCGTATCGAAATGAGTTATATCGGCGGATGATAAGCACACAGGACATCAGCGGTATTGTGCTGGCGGGCGGACGAGCCCGCCGTTTTGATTTGTCGGGCCAGATCGATAAAGGCTTGCTGCTCTTGCAGGGCCAGCCTCTGGTGCAGCATCTGGTGCGTCGCCTGCGTTCGCAGGTGGGGCCGATCTTGATCAGTGCCAATCGCAATCCCGAGCAGTATGTCCATTGGGGCCGTGTGGTCCCTGATGCCTTGGAGCTGGAGGGCTATCTGGGTCCGCTGGCCGGTTTGGCCAGTGTGCTGGATCAGATCAGTACGCCGTGGGCCTTGTCCTGCCCGGTGGATTTGCCCTTTGTGCCAGTGGATCTGGGCAAGCGCTTGATCAAGGCCGTTGAGGAGCAGGGCGCCGTGGCTGCCTACGCACAGGCAGAGCGTAGCCACCCTTTATGCCTGCTGCTGCGCACCGATCAGGCTGCGGGCCTGAAAGACTATCTGCTTAGCGGCGAGCGTCGCGTCATGAGCTGGCTGGAGAGCATAGGCGCGGTGGAAGTGGATTTCCGCGATGCGCCTGAACATGCTTTTTTCAATATCAACACGCCGCAGGATCTGGATCAGGCACAAAGCTGGTAAGCCTGTTGCAGTGTTTTTGCTGCGCAAGTATTGATGAGCAGAGGAAAGCAGAGGCGGGGTTGGCTGTTCGTGCGAGAGCGTTCCGTTATGCGCGCCTCCTGAGCAGTAGGCTGTCTTTACGTGAAGTATCTTTAAATAGCTCCAAACCAAACCAAACCAAACCAAACCAAACCAAAACAAACAACACAAAAAACCGCCCTGATCAGGGCGGTTTTTGTATGGCAAGACCAAAGCGTGAATAAGCGTCCGAGCTTATGCCTGCCACTGGCTGTATTCGTATAGGCGCACTACATCTCCGGGGGCGACATGGGAGTCCGCAGGGATGCGAGCCAGCGCCTGTGCCCAAGGCAGGGAGCTGATCACGCCCGAGCCCTGGTTGGCGAAGGGGCGCACCAACAGGCGGCCTTGCTCGTCGTTGTCCACTTGCACACGAATGAACTCTTCGCGGTCGCCCTCAAAGTGGCGCTCGCCTTGCAGTATCCCGTAGCGCGTGGTGGGCAGCACCTGCTGGCGACCTTGCAGACGGCGAATCAGTGGGGAAACCATCAAGGAAAACACGGCGTAAGAGGACACCGGATTGCCGGGCAGGCAGACCAGAGGCTTGTCGGCAATGTAGGCCAGCGCCAGCGGTTTGCCCGGCTTCATGCGCACTTTCCACAGATCCAGCTGGCCGCCTATGCCTTCGATGGCAGGCTTCACAAAGTCTTTTTCCCCGACCGAGACACCACCTACGGTCAGTACCAGGTCGCAGCGTTGCAGCAGTTCTTTCAGGGCGTCCTGAATGGCTTCCAACGTGTCTTTGGCATGCACTGCATGCACAGTTTCAACACCCAGCGCCTGCAGCTGCGCACGCAGCATGGGGGCGTTGGAGTTGTAGATCTGGCCGGCTTTCAAAGGCTGGCCAGCAGGAGTCAGCTCGTCGCCTGTGGTCAGAATGCCGACGGTCAGCAGCGGGTACACCTGTAGCTGAGCATGGCCTTGCGCAGCCAGCTGAGCAATATGGGCTGCGGTCAGTTTGGTGCCTGTTGTGATCAGCACTTCACCAATGCGCATGTCCTCGCCCCGGCGGCGGATGTTCACGCCAGACACGGGCATTTCCAGAATGCGCACACCTTGTTCGTCCTCCTGGCAGTTTTCCTGAATCACCACCGTGTCCGCACCGGGTGGCAGCATGCTGCCGGTAAAGATGCGAATCGCCATGTTCTCTTTCAGCGTTTCAGGAATATCGCCGGCATAGCAGCGCTGCTGAATGGGCAGGACCTTGCCGTCGGCAATATCCGCCAGGCGCAGGGCATAGCCATCCATGGCGCTATTGTCGGCGGGCGGCATGTCCAGCTGAGCTTGAATATCCTGGGCCAGAATGCGTCCCAAGGCTTGCGACAGGTCGCAGGTCTCGGTTTGGGTGGGAACTTGCCCTGCCTGGGCCAGCCTTTGCTGTGCTACGTCAAATTCGATCATAGGATGGATAAATTCGATAAAACAATTCGTGGCTCGGGGCGTCAGAGCACGGTGGAAAGGAGGTCGTTCGGGAGCTGTTGCTGTCATACCTTTGCAGGTATCAGGGCTTGGCGGGCTCCAGATATTCAGAGGCAAAATTGCAAGGGCGATGGTGGCTGTCCAACTGCTCTTTCAAGATTTTTTCCCAAGCCAGCTTGCACGCACCGCCCGAGCCGGGAATGCAGAACAGCAAGGTTCGGTTGGCCGTTCCCGCCAGAGCATCGGATTGCAGGGCAGAGGAACCAATATCCTGATAGGACAAGTAGCGGAACTGCTCGCCAAAGCCGGTAATGACCTGATCCAGCAAAGGCGTAACCGCTGCAATCGTGGATTTTTTATGACTGAAACCCGTACCGCCATTGCAGATGATGACGTGGATTTCCGGGTCCAGAATCCATTGGCTGAGCAGGGCGCGAATGGCGTAAATATTGTCCTTGCTGATGGCGCGCTGCACGCAGTAATGGCCGCTGTCAGTCAGGCTGGCCGCCAGATAATCGCCGGAGGTGTCATCATCCGGGCCACGGCGGTCCGAAATGGTCAGTACAGCAGCGTTCAGGCGAACAGCGGGTAAATCGGTCTTGGCTTTAGACATGCTTGTCGGTGTCCGCAGAGGTATTCCAGGAGTCCGTTTTCTGGGCGTCGCTGTCGCGCTGCTGTACCCAGAAACGCTTGCCGTCAGCCAGGGTTTCGCGCTTCCAGAAAGGGGCGCGGGTTTTCAGCACGTCCATGATGAATTCGCAGGCGCGAAAAGCGTCGCCACGGTGGGCGCTGGTGACGCCAACATAAACAATTTGTTCGGTCAGGTGCAGTTCGCCCACGCGGTGCACAACCAGCGTATCCAGTATGGGCCAGCGTTGACGGGCCTGGTCGCAAACCGCTTCAATCTCGCGCTCGCACATGCCGGGGTAGTGTTCCAGGAACAGGGATTCGGTGGCGGTGCCATCGGCCTGATCGCGCACATAGCCGGTAAACGTCACCATGGCACCAGCCTTGCCGCCAGCCGTGGCGCGCAGCTCGGCATTCAGGGCGGCAACATCAAAATCTTCAGTCTGGATGCGAATCATCTCAACCTCCGGTGACGGGCTCGAACACAGCCACTTCATCGCCGGGGCGGACAGGGTCGGTAGGCTTGGCGTGAAACTGGTTGACGGCCACATGCAGGCGGCCGGCCATATCGCTTAAATTCGGATGGCGTTGCAGCAGGGCCTCGGTCCATTGCTGGACGGTGCCTTCCTGGGGCCATTCCCAGTTTTCCTGGCGCTGGCCTGTGCGTTCGGCCACTTGGGCGAAGTACAGGACGCGCAATGTGGAGCACTCCGGCCTGAGGGCCGGAGCGTCTCCGCCTCTATATGGGGGCGCCTGTGGCGCCGTATGGCTTGTGCCTCGCTTGGCCTCGCCGTCAACGGCAAGGCTTGCGCTTAGGCGCGTGGTCAAAGGGCTTGTCATGCTATCTCCGTGAAAGGGCTTAGAGCTGGGCAGTCCAGGTCCCGCTTTTGCCGCCGGTTTTCTCCAGCAAACGGGTCTGTTCGATCACAATGCCTTTATCGGCCGCTTTGCACATATCGTAAATGGTCAGGGCGGCAATGGAGCAGGCCGTCATGGCTTCCATCTCGACGCCGGTGGTGTAGCGGGTGCGGCAGGTGGCCAGCACGGCAATGGTGCCTGCTGCGGCGTCGCTTTCAAAATCAATGCCGACGAAATCCAGGGGCAGGCTGTGGCACATGGGAATCAGCTCGGCACAGCGCTTGGCGGCCAGCACACCGGCCACGCGTGCGGTGTTCAGCACTTCGCCCTTGGCATTGTGCTGAGCCGACAGCAATTGGTAAGCAGCGGGACTCAAACGCACCACGGCGCGGGCCGTGGCCGAGCGGAAGGTGGCGGATTTGTGGCTGACATCGACCATCTGAACTTTTCCATCCTCATCCAGATGGGAAAGGTGCAAATCTGTGTTTTCGGTAGTGGTGCTCATGATCGCTCCGGGACCGGGCCTAGTGCGCGGTTCTAATTGTTTATGGTTGCATTATATACACCCGGCGCGGTGGCTCTGGCTAAGGCCCCGGCGGGTTGCGGTCTTCCCGCAATCGGGCCGGGTCCAGCAGTCGGGCCAGTTCGATCAGGGTGCGAGCCTGCATTTTTTCCAGTGCTCGAGCGCGGTGCACTTCCACAGTGCGCATGGTGATGCTCAGGTCCTGGGCAATCTGCTTGTTCAGCCGTCCCTCCAGGGCCAGGGCCAGCACTTCGCGCTCGCGCTGCGACAGGGTGTCCAGCCGCTCTTCCAGTGCCTGTTCGTTGTCCCGTTCTTCCTGACTGGCCTCGTAGGTGCGCAGCACGTCCAGTACCCGGTCTACCAGATCGTTATCGTTAAAGGGCTTTTCGATGAAATCCGCCGCGCCTTGTTTCAGCGCGGTCACGGCCAGGGGCAGGTCGCCGTGGCCGGTCAGGAAAATAACGGGCAGACGGGATTGGCGCTCGCGCAATTGCTCGAACACTTCCAGGCCGGACAGACCATCCATACGTATGTCGAGCAGGATGCAGCCCTGCGTTTCGGGGCTCAGGGCATTCAGAAAAGCCTCGCCGCTTTCCCAGAGTTCGGTATTGACCTGCCGGGTGGAGAACAGCCAGGACAGGGCATCGCGGATGGCCGGGTCGTCGTCCACGATGTGGACCAAAGGGGCGCGCTTAGTCATGTTCGATCAAGGGTAGGGAAAACAGGAAGGTAGCACCGTGAGAAACCCCGTTTTCAAACCAGAGTTTGCCATGGTGCAACTCCACGATGGAGCGGCAAATGTTCAAGCCAATGCCCAGACCTTGGGCTTTGGTGGTGGTAAAGGCCTGGAACACTTCTGCCATGATCGTTGCTGCCACGCCGGGGCCCTGGTCGGCCACCATCACCAGCACGACACCATTGCTGGCCTGCATGGTCACCTCCAGTACCCGGCGTTCCGGCTCCAGGCCGGACATGGCTTCGGCGGCATTGCGCAGCAGGTTGAAAATCAGTTGTTCCAGCAGCACCTTGTCGCCCATTACGGGCAGGTTTTCAGGGTGGGAGGGCACAATCAACTGAATCTGGTGATGGTGCAGACCTGCCTTGGCCATGGCCAAAGCGCCTTGCAAGGCATCGGGTAAATTCAGAGGGCTAAGCTGTGGATCGCGCTTGCGCACAAAGTCGTGAATGCGGTGGATGATTTGCCCAGCCCGGCGGGTTTGTTCCGCCAGGCTTTCCAGACCGCGACGCAGCTGTTTCGGGTCCAGCGGTTCATTTCCCAGCAGGTTCAGGGAGCCAGCCGCATAGCTGGCAATGGCCGAGAGCGGCTGGTTCAGTTCGTGGGCCAGTGTGGAAGCCATTTCACCCATGGTAATGAGCTTGGCCGTGTGGTGTAGCTGTTCGGATTGGGAGCTGGCCAGGGCTTCGGCCTGCTTGCGCGAGCTGATATCGATGATGGAGCTGATCCAGCCCACGTGCCGTTTTTGCGCGTCGATCAGCGGGGACTCAAAGACCTGCACATCGACACGTGAGCCATCCGGGCGCTGGAACAGGGTGTCAAAAACTTGCACCGAGCGGGAAGATTTCAGGCGATCCCGGCGCTCCAGTGTTTCATCCATCATCTCCGGCACCCACCAAGGCATGGGTGGAGCCAGACCAATAATCTCTTCGCTGCTGCGGCCCACCAGTTCACAAAATGCGGGGTTCACATACAGCACCTTGCCGTCCAGATCGCGGGCGCGCATGCCAGTCACCATGGAGTTTTCGATTGCGCTGCGAAAGGCTTGTTCCTGCATCAAGGCCAGCTCGGCTTCACGGCGCTTGCGGGCGTAGTGATGTTGCATGGCCAGGTTCACTACAGCCAGCAAGGCCAGACCGGCAATCACGGCCAGTAGCAAGGTGAAGGTGGGGATGTTCTTTTGCGGGTAAGGCGTCATCAGCAAACGCACACCGTGCAAGGGCGGGTCTACCGACATGGCGTAACGCAACTGGCTTTCGCCCGGCTCGCCTTTGGAGCGTGTGGCCAGCGTCTGGTCGCTTTGGTCGATCAGGGAGACGTGATATTGCTCGGCAATCCACCAGGGCACGTTCTCCATCAGGATGGTGGCCAGCGAAAAGGTGGCGCGCAAGGTGCCGACAATATCGTTGTCTTCGTAGATCGGAACCACCAGATCCAGCACGCTTTCCTGGTGTTCATTGGAGTAGTAGGCCGGTAGCCAGGTGGACGTGCGCGGCGTGCTGACGTGGGCTGCAATCCGGGTATCAGCACCGGGCGGGCGCACCAGCAAGGTGGTGCCAAATCGATCCTGCACGGCCACTTTCAGCAGATCCGGGTGGATGGTCTTGAAGTGCTGTAATTGCGTCAGCGCGGTCTGGGTTGTGACGGGCTGGGACTGGACTTCAATTTCACTGGCAATGCGGCTTAAATTGTTCTCGTGCGAGCGCAGCTGAAAGGACAGGGATTGCTCCACCCACAAGGCATTGCGTATCAGCTCGTTGGACTGCTCCTCATCTCGCTCCTTATTGACCGCCCAGGCAAACACGCCCATCAGCAGCACAATAATCAGGATGGCCAAAATAGGCACATAGGTGCTGATCGGGTAGGCCGCCAGAGTGCGCGAGGCCGCTTGGCGTATGAATCCGGACGGACGGGCAAGACGCATCATGACAAATGGTTTCGGATTTCCACAATAGATAATTCGGGACCGCTTTTTTAAGCTACACGCTTTCAAGCACATCAATCAATAAAACGTGTCGGCTCTTAACCGACCGGAGGCAAACATGAAAAAGACCCTTGTGGCCAGCTTGCTGGCGTCCGTATTCTTGTCCGCGCCTGTTCTGGCTAACCCCATGATCATCAAGTTCAGCCACGTTGTATCGCCAGATACACCCAAGGGCAAGGGCGCCGTGCGCTTTAAGGAACTGGCCGAAAAGTACACCGAGGGCAAGGTGGTTGTCGAGGTCTACCCGAACTCGCAACTGTACAAGGACAAGGAAGAGCTGGAAGCCCTGCAACTGGGCGCCGTGCACATGCTGGCTCCGTCGTTGGCCAAGTTTGGCCCTCTGGGCGTACGCGAATTTGAAGTGTTCGACCTGCCTTTCATTTTTCAGAACCGTGAGGACCTGCGTAAGGTGACCGAAGGTCCTGTAGGCCGCATGCTGCTGGACAAGCTGGAGCCCAAGGGCATCAAGGGTCTGTCCTACTGGGATAACGGCTTCAAGGTCATGAGCGCCAACACGCCCCTGAAAAGCGTGGATGATTTCCTGGGTCTGAAGATGCGCATCCAGTCCTCCAAGGTTCTGGAAGCCCAGTTCAAGGCACTGGACGCTGTGCCTCAGGTGATGGCCTTCTCCGAGGTGTACCAGGCTCTGCAAACGGGTGTGGTCGACGGCACCGAGAACCCGCCATCGAACATGTACACCCAGAAAATGCACGAAGTGCAAAAGCACGCCACCGTGTCCAATCATGGTTACCTGGGTTATGCCGTGATCGTGAACAAGAAGTTCTGGGAAGGTCTGCCTGACGATATTCGCCAAGGCATGGAAAAAGCCATGGAAGAAGCCACGGTTTACGCCAACGACATTGCTGAGCAAGAGAACAACGATTCCATGAAGGCCATGGAAGAGTCCGGCAAGACCCAGTTCTATCAACTGAGCGATGCCGAGCGTCAGGAATGGGTCAAGCAGCTGCGTCCCGTGCACAAGGAAATGGCTTCGCGTATCGGCCAGGACGTGATCGACGCCTTCTACAAGGCTACCGAATAAAGCCTGCTTCATCTGATTGTCTTGTACAGGTCTGATTCAGACCTGTTCTTCTTTTCTTCCCGCTACATGCTTGTGTCTGCCCGGCCCCCGGGCGGGCAGACTGTAGTCTGGAGCTACCCATGTTTTTACGATTTCTGGACCGCTTTGAAGAAATGTTCATCTCATTTCTGATGGTGGCGGCCGTAGTGATTATTTTTGTAGCGGTCTGCCAGCGCTACTCGGTCAGCCTGCTGGCTGATCTGGTGTCCTGGTCGCGGGCTCAGGGTTATGAATCCATTACGGCCATGGCCCGTTCTACCTACCGAAGCGTGGCCGGCGTCAACTTGCTCTGGGCACAGGAACTGTGCATTTACCTGTTTGTCTGGATGGCCAAATTCGGCGCCGCTTACGGCGTTCGTGTTGGTATCCACGTGGGTGTGGACGTGCTGGTGAACGCCGTGGGCCCACGCTGGCGTCATCTGCTGGTGGTGATTTCCCTGTTCGCCGGTGCATTGTTCACAGCCATTGTTGCCTGGATTGGTGGCCGCTTTGTCTATGGTATTGCCCAGACTGCCCAGGTGACGGCTGACCTGGAAGTGCCGGTGTGGATTGTGTATCTGGCGGTGCCCGCGGGCTCCCTGCTGATGTGCTTCCGTTTCCTGCAAGCCTTGATGAATTTTATCCAGACGGGCCATTTGCCTCATCACGAGCCTGCGGCGGATCTGATCGCTGAAACAGAGCGCGGTGTGTCTGAATCCGAAGGAGCGCGCGCATGACCGCCCTGATTATTTTTGCCTTGCTGGCTATCCTGTTGCTGACAGGTATGCCGGTATCGATTGCCCTGGGTCTGACGGTGATGGGTTTCCTGTTCACCATGACCGAAGTTCCCATGGACAGTATTGCGCTCAAGCTGTTCACCGGGATCGAGAAGTTCGAGATCATGGCGATTCCGTTCTTCATCCTGGCCGGTAGCTTCCTGACGCATGGCGGGGTCGCACAACGCATGATTCGCTTTGCCGCTTCCATGGTCGGCCACTTGCCCGGCGGTATGGGTTTGGCTGCTGTACTGGCTTGCGCGCTATTTGCATCGATCAGTGGCTCCTCGCCTGCTACCGTGGCGGCCATTGGTTCCATCATGATTCCGGCCATGGTCAAACAAGGTTACCCCGTGCAATTCGGGACTGGCATTGTGGCGACTTCCGGCGGTCTGGGCATCTTGCTGCCACCCTCGATTGTGATGGTGATGTATGCCGTGGCAACCAGCGGCATGATGGTTGAGGGTCCGGATGGGGTCAAAGTTGGTACGGCTTCTATTGGTCAGCTGTTTATTGCCGGTGTGGTTCCGGGTTTGATCCTGGCGTTTCTCCTGGGTGCCACGACCATGTTCCGCGCCTGGAAACTGGGCTACCCCCGTATGCCGCGTGCTTCCTACAAAGAACGCTGGCGCGCCTTCATGGACTCCATCTGGGGTCTGATGTTGATCGTTATCGTGATGGGCGGGATTTACTCCGGTGTGTTCACGCCTACCGAAGCAGCAGCTATCAGTGCGGTTTACGCCTTTGTGATTGCGGTCTGGGTCTACAAGGATGTGAAGCTGCGCGAGGTCAAACGTATCGTGCTGGAATCGGCAGCCATGAGTGCCATGCTGCTGTACATCATCACCAACGCGGTCATGTTCGCCTTCATTCTGACGTCCGAGCAGATTCCACAGGCCATTGCGGAATGGATTGTGTCGCAAGGCATGGGCCTGATCGCCTTCCTGCTGTTCGTGAACGTCCTGTTGCTGGTGATCGGTATGGTGATGGAGCCCTCTGGACTGATCCTGATCATGGCTCCCATCCTGTTCCCTGTCGCCATGAAGCTGGGCATGGACCCGGTTCACTTTGGCATCATGCTGGTGGTGAACATGGAGATTGGGCTGGCGACACCACCAGTGGGCTTGAACCTGTATGTGGCGTCCAGCATATCGAAGTTGGGCCTGACCGAAGTTACCAAGTCCACATTGCCTTGGTTGCTGACTGGTTTGGCCTTCCTGTTGATGATTACCTTCGTACCTGAAATTACGCTTTGGCTGCCCCGCATGATGGGATGGCTGTAGTAGTCCTGATCGCTATCCGCGAGCAGGGCAAGGTGGGCCCATGATGTGGCAGTACGGCTTGATGCAATCTGAGCAAGACGTGAATCACCTTGAAGGCCGGGCAAAAAGCCCGGCCTTTTTTGTGGACTAGTTATTCGAGGGAGCAAGTGGAGTCCAGGACGCAATTATGCTTGGGAGATGTTGGAGTCTTGTGCCAAGGCGGCTGCCTTGGCCAGCTCTGCCATAATCTGGGTTGTTGTTACAAGCTGCTCGCTACCCATTTGATGAGACAACTCCGTTTTGGCTGATTTCCATACGGGAAAGGCTTTCATTAACAGGTCTTGCCCTGCAGGGCTCAGATTGAGCCGCTTGCCCGAGCGGCCACGTCCACCTTCGGCGCGAACCAATTCCCGCAGCTCCAGGTTCTGAATATTGCGGCTAAGCGTGGTGGCATCGACTCCCGAGCTAAGTGCCAGGTCAATCAGTGTCGTTCCTGGGTTAGTGCCCACGCCAACCAACAGGCTGAATTGTTCAGCTGTTAGCCCAAGTGGTTTGAAGCAGGCGTTGTAATAACGTGTGATAGCACGTGCTGTTACGCGAGCTTGAAAGCCCGGACACTCTGCCGCGACATCTTTGAAATTTTTTGGATCAAATTTATTCACATTCTTATCTCGACAATTCAGTATAAAAATAATAATGTATATGCACTATTTAAGTATGGATGGAGCTTCATCATGCCCGCTTACGTGCATATCAATTTACGTATTATTGATCCGGCTAAGCAGGCTTTGCTTGCGCCCCTTTTTCAAAAAGCTATTCAAGAAGCAGGGGGTAAGATTTTGCATTTCGGCCCTGTTGTACAGGTGCTTGAGGGCGATAGTACTCCTCTACCTATCGCTGGGGTGTTGGAGTTTCCAACGTTGGCTAAAGCGCTAGCTTTTTACAACTCGGAACAGTATGCACCGATTAAGGCTGAGCGCCGAGAGGCACAGTATGCAACGATGTTTATTGTTGAAGCGACTTGAAGCGCTGGCTTGTTGGGCCTTTGTTCTATGAGAGCACCGGATGCGCAAAGCTATGGGGCTTTTAGTGATGCTGCCTAGGTTGAAACGTACTGATAAGTGTTATTTGCTAAGACAGGCCAGTCTATTAGTATCATAGGTAGTTCGGGCCGCCATACTGGCGGTATTTATTCATACGGAGACCTTATGTCCATTTCAGTCGGTGCGCGCGTTCCAGACGCGACCCTTAGCGAGTACATTGAAACCGCCACAGAAAGCTGCCCTATGGGCCCCAACAACTTTCAGGTGGCTGATCTGGTTAAAGGCAAGAAAATTGCCGTGTTCGCCGTTCCTGGCGCTTTCACCCCCACCTGCTCCGAGCAGCACTTGCCTGGCTTTATTGCCAAGGCAGACGAGTTCAAGGCTGCCGGCGTAGACGAGATCTGGTGCGTGGCAGTGAACGATCCTTTCGTGATGGGCGCTTGGGGCAAGTCCCTGAACGTCAATGGCAAAGTGCGTTTGCTGGCCGACGGCAGTGCTGTCTGGACCAAAGCATTGGGTCTGGAATTTGACCTGACGTCCAAAGGCCTGGGTGTGCGCTCCAAGCGTTTCTCTGCCTTGCTGGAAGACGGTGTTGTCAAACAATTGAACATTGATAACGACGGCGGCCTGCATACATCGGATGCAGATACCCTGTTGAAACAGGTAAAGTCGTAAGTATCTGATCCCCCGCCAGTCCGGCGTGGCGAGGGATAGAAGGATTACAAGGCGCTGGCTGCAAGCTGGCGCTTTTTTTACCGTGCTCCTGTCAAAACCCAGGCCGGAATCTGGATGGTAGCGAGAGCTGGGGGGGCGGTGCTGCGGTTTTTTTAGGATGTCTGGATGCTGTCATCGGTGGGTGCGTTTTCGTCCCTGTACTTTGCGACCCTGATGCTCTTGCTCAGCTCGGGCCTGTTCAATACCTTCATGGGGGTGCGCCTGACGGCCATCTCGGTGTCAGAGGTATGGATTGGCGGGCTGATTGCGGTGTATTACCTGGGCCTGGTATTTGGTGCTCGTATGGGTCACCGCCTGATCATGGGCGTGGGCCATATTCGGGCGTACGCCGCCAGTGCTGCCATTGTCACCATCTGTGTGCTGGTTCAGATTCTGGTTGATTCCATGTACGTCTGGCTGCTGCTGCGCTTTTTGGCGGGCGCGGCCATGGTGGTGCAGTTCATGGGGATTGAAAGCTGGCTGAACGAGCAAAGCGACAATAGTCAACGTGGCACCATTTTTGCCTTTTACATGGTGTTTTCCAGCCTGGGCACCGTGCTGGGGCAGTTGTCTTTGACCCTGTTCCCGCATCTGAATTACGAGCCGCTGGTGTTTGTGGCGATCTGTTCGGCCTTCAGTCTGGTGCCGGTGGCGATTACCCGTCGCAGCCACCCACCCTTGCAAGTGCCCGCGCCCATTAATGCACGCTATTACCTGGACCGCGTGCCCTTGTCCATGATGGTGCTGCTGGTCGCTGGTATGTTGACCGGGGCCTTTTATGGTCTGGCACCCGTGTATGCGGTGCGCGTCCATTTAAGCAATGAGCAGGCTGCCTTGTTTGTCGCCGTGTCTGTGGCCGCTGGTGTGCTGGCCCAATGGCCGGTGGGTTGGCTGGCGGACCGCATGAATCGCGTCAAACTGATCCGCATTAACGCGATCTGTTTGCTGGCCTTGGCCATCCCTTTGTGGGGCTGGTTTGAGGCCCCGTTCTGGTTTCTGCTGATTTTTTCGGCTTTGTTCGGGATTCTGCAATTTACGCTGTACCCCTTGGGCGCGGCTTTCGCCAATGACAACGTGGATCCGGAGCGGCGAGTTGGCTTGAGCGCCATTTTGTATATGGTGTATGGCTTGGGGGCCTGTCTGGGGCCGCTGCTTGCCGGCGGCCTGATGTCTTATATTGGCAGCAATCTGTACTACATCTTCGTGGCAGCCTGTGGCTTGGCTTTGGTTCTGCTGGTCCGCCCGCAAAAGGTACTGGGCGATCACTTGAGCCAGGATGCGCCTACTACCTTTGTGCCTATGCCAGACAGCTTGCAAAGCTCGGCCGCGGCGGTGGCACTGGACCCACGGGTGGATATCAGCTCTGACGTGTCGCATGACCCGGTTTTCGAAGATCTGCCGCCAGTTGAAGAGCGGGTGCCCGCAACGACGGAAAGCACGGCTGCGGAGCGCAAGGCGGAAGATGAGGCTGCAGAGGCGACACTTGCCGAGGACGACAAACGGGCTGATCCTGTTGTTGGAAGCTCGGGAAGCTCGGGAAGCTCGGGAAGCTCGGGAAGCTCTGTGAATTCTGAAGGCTTGGATGCTTTTGGGAGCGCCGCAGATGTGGAAAGCTCGGGCGCTGAGGAAGACGTAGGGAAAGCACGTAAACCCTCAGATCCAGCCCCTTAGGCAGCCGCCAGACCAGAATCGAGCATGTTCTCATAGCGGTTTACGAGCACGATCCACTCAAAAAAAAACCCAGGCCAAGCCTGGGTTTTTTATTTCTGCCCGGATCTTAAATCTGGAACTCAGGCCCGCTGAATTGGGCCTCAACTTCAATCTTGCCAGCCAGAATATCCTGCTGCAGCGCTGCAATACGCTGGCGCACGGAATCCGGTGTGTCCGGGGCCATGATCAGGCGTACCGCATCCGGTTGTTGCAGGCCAACCTTGAAGATCCTGCCGGACTCGAACTTGTTTTCGCTCAGATCCTTGCAGGCTTCAAATACGCCAATACCCACATCCGCCCAGGCCGAACCGACGAATACGTCGGGCTCGCGGGCGACCCAGTCAATTACATTGCCAATTTCTTTGATGCCCAGTTCACGGCAGGCCTGCGTCGTGCCGCTACGGCCTTTGTTCAGCATGGTGTAGATGATGTCTGCACCAGCTTTGGCCTGTGCCTGGGTGACCCGCGCGGCCAGCTCAATATCATCCTGGTTGCCGGAGAAGTTTGTCAGCAGCTTCACATCCGGATTGGCATGCTTGACGCCAGCGGCATAGGAAGCGCGGGCGCGCAAACCAGGGGGCACGCGTATGCCGGACTGGTGGGCCACCACGCCGGTCGTGGTCATCAGGGCGGCATAGGCACCGGCTAGCCAGGCTGACTCTTCCTGACGCACGTCATAGCTGCTCAGATTGCTGGCAGTGACGGCACCTTGCGTGATCACGAAGCGGGTATCCGGAAACTCCTTGGCAACGGCCAGGGCAGCATCGGTGTTCTGACCGCCGTGGGCGATCAGCAAGGCCGGCTTGTATTGCGTTGCCAGTTCGCGCAGAGCGGCAATTTGTGCCTGGGTTTCGTTGGCCACCTGATCTTTGTAGTGGCCGGTAATGGGCAACTGGTCCGTGGCCTTCTTGAAGCCCTGATAACCAGCTTGCATGAAGCCGTTGTCATCAATGTGGCCGCAGAACAGGGCAGCAACGACGGGTTTGTTGGCCGCTAGCACACTGCGGCCAAGCCAAGGGGCAGCCAGTGCGCTGGCGCCAGCGGAAGCGGCGGCCAGCAGTAACTGGCGACGGGTAAATCCGGTCATGATCATGTCTCCTGTGTAGTCTCCGACGTGGGCGTCGGTAAAAATCGTTTTTTTCTAATCTACAGGAGATGAAAAGCCTCGGTCCCCGAAGTTTTAAATGTCAAATATAAGAATTCTCGTATAGTGCGTTTTTGCGGGCGTGTATGAGACACGCCCGACATTGTTTACCGTGGAATCAGGGCCACGATAGCGCCAATCGCCAGGGCAACTCCCACTATATTGAGCGCGCTTAGTTTTTCCTTGAAGAAGCCCGCGCCGATGATGGCGCCCATGGCAATCACGCCAATATTCATGGCCGAGAACACCAGAGTGGGGTTCTCCGGGAAGATCTGGTGGGCGCGGATATAAAAGAAAATATTCCCGAAGTTCAGCAGGCCCAGTACCAGACCGGCTAAAAGGCTGCCTTTGTGCCAGCTGGTGCGCTTGGCCAGCAGCCAGCACAGCATCAGCATACCGGCCAGCGAGAAGGACACCACCAGACTGCTGGAGAAAGCTGCGCCGGCTTTGGAGAGCTGCTTGAACATGATGTCGATCACGCCATAGCCCAGCCACACAGCCAGCAGCATCAGGGCAGGATGCCCGGAGCCTGCTTCCTGGCTACTGGCCTGCCGCGGACGTATCAGCAGGCACAGCAAGGCAATCAGGGCCAGGGCGATGCCCAGCAGTTTCTGACCAGCCAGATGCTCGCCAAACAAGAGAAAGGCCGCCAGCAAGGGAATGAACAGGGACAGGCGCTGGGCAGCATCGCTCAACACAATCCCGGCTTGCCGCACTGCCGCCGCCATGAACAGAAAGACGCTGGGCAAGAGCACACCCAAGGCAATCAGAATCCACCAGGGGGTAGCAGGATTCAGCAGACTGCTGGGATGCGGTTGCAGCAATACCAGACTCAAGGTGACTGCCACGCCGTAGTTAACCATGATGGCCTGGGCGACATCGATCTGCCGCTGGCGAGCGACTTTCAGCAGAATGGAAACGGCAACACTGCACAGAATGCTGGCGATCAGAGTGAGCATGTTAGAGGGCCTCGACCATAGCGCGTGGACGGGTTTGTTCCAATGACAAAGGGGGTTCGGACAGTGTGGTTTTGGCCGCTTCCAGTTGCAGGCGGGCAAACAGATCCTGGTCCGCCACAAACTGCGGGTTGCCGGTAGTCAGCAATTGCTCGCCATAGAAAATGGAGTTGGCACCGGCCATAAAGCACAGGGCCTGGGTGCTGTCATCCATGGTTTCGCGACCCGCCGACAAGCGCACGGCGCTGGTGGGCATCAGGATACGCGCAATGGCAATCGTACGTACAAACTCGAAGGGGTCCAGATCATCGACCTGATCCAGCGGCGTGCCCGGCACTTTCACCAATTGGTTGATAGGTACGGACTCGGGGTAGGGGCGCATATTGGCCAGCTGAGCCAACAGGCCAGCACGCTCGCGGCGGCTTTCACCCATGCCGATAATCCCACCGCAGCAGCTGTTCAAACCGGCTGCGCGTACGCGTTCCAGCGTGTCCAGGCGGTCCTGGTACGTGCGCGTGCTGATGATCTGGCCATAGAACTCGGGGGAAGTGTCCAGATTGTGGTTGTAGTAGTCCAGCCCGGCATCTTTCAGGCGTTGCGCCTGACCGTCTTTGAGCATGCCCAAGGTGACACAGGTTTCCAGCCCCATCGCTTTGACGGCGCTGACCATCTCAACTACCTGGTCCAACTGTTTTTCGGTAGGAGAGCGCCAGGCGGCACCCATGCAGAAACGCTGAGCACCCTGTGCCTGGGCGGCGCGGGCCGCTTCCAATACCTGTTCCAGGGGCATCAAGGGTTCAGGTTCCAGCTCGGTCTGGTATTTGGAGGATTGCGGGCAGTAGGAGCAATCTTCGGGACAGGCGCCTGTCTTGATGGAGAGCAGGCTGGAGAGCTGGATTTGATTGGCCGGGTGGTGCTGTCTATGTACGGTCTGCGCCTGGAATACGAGGTCCATAAAGGGCAGCTCGTAAAGCTCCATGATGCGACGAATCGTCCAGGGTGCGGGGGTGTTTACAGACATGGCAGGCTACCTTATTCAGTGACGCAGCTATGCTAGGTGTTCTGCCTGTGAAAGACGACTCCTGGGGCTAGCAAGCTCTAAAGGCTTTTCCCGCTATGGGCCGTATTTCAGTGATGATTGGGTGAAATTATTGCTAACTTCGCTTAATTTCCTCTCTTGTGTTCGATACAAATTGTTTCTTCCGTAGTATTTGCAAAATGTTTCAGTGCTTGGTTCAGCGCCTGATTACCATGGTTTCTACCTTTTTATCCGGGGTAAACTGGCAGGCGATTTTGCAAAAGGATAAACATGCACGTGTTCGAGCGCCGCATCACCGTGGAATGGGGTGATTGCGATGAGGCCGGGATCGTTTTCTATCCCAATTATTTTTATTGGTTTGATTGCACGTATCAGGCGTGGCTGCGGCAAGCAGGCTTGAGCCAGCGTATCTTGCGCCAGGAATATGATGCGGTAACACCCTTGGTGGATGTCGGTGCCAACTTCCGCGCACCCGTTACCTATGATCGCGAGATTCGCGTTTGCGTGCATGTGGCTCAATGGCTGGAGCGGCGCTTCAAGCTTGAATATCAAGTCTTCAATATGGACGGTGTGCTGGTTGCAACCGGCCACGAGTGGCGCGCCTGGGCGCAGGTCTTGCCGGAAGGGCGGCTGAAAGGTGCCGCCATTGCCGAAGACTTTCGTCAGCGCTTAGAAGGGAACGGGGCTGTTTGAAGCGGCCTGATCAGACACCGGCAGGCGCTGCTGCACTTGATGCAGCTGCGGCTTGCCATTGAGCGGTATATAGACAAAAGCCAATTGCTTGAACAGGCGTGCTTGCCAGCGTGCTTGTTGCAGGCTGATGTCCAGCACCAGCAGGCTGGGTTCATCCGGCCATCTGCCCTTGGGGTCCAGATTTACAGCGGGCCACCAGCGCAGATCCAGTTTCTGCAAATCGCGCAGCAAGCTTTCCTGAACCGCATCGTTAAAGGCACGGCTGCAAATTTGCGCGCCTGGATTGCAGGCGGTCAAAATTGCCGCACCACGGCTGTTTTCTTGTTCCAGTAATTGGTTCAGAGGGCGGTTGAGCTGGCCGATGCGCACGTCCATATCGCCCTTTGGGCTGTGTACACGGTAGATCGCCTTCTCGAAAGCGTGAGACAGGGCGGCGGGCAGGTCTTTCTGTGTAGACATAAGCTATCTTGCGTCGTTCTGTTCTCCGGACCCACAAGACTGGCAGTGGGATGCATGGTTTGTTTGTGTTCAAACCATGCATCCATTATTTACACAGTTTCAGCCTTCAAGCAAGTTATGAGGCGCGTGGATCCTGGATTCGATTCCAGATCGAATACAAGCTGGGCAAGAACAAGAGCGTCAGGATGGTGCCAATGGCCGTCCCGCCGATCAGCGTCAGGGCCATGGAGCCCCAGAACACGGAGAAGGACAGTGGGATGAAGGCCAGTACCGCAGCCAGCGCCGTCAGAATGACGGGGCGGGCACGCTGCACAGTGGCTTCAATCACGGCATCGTAGGGCGAGGCGCCTTCAGCCCGGTTGGTCTTGATCTGCTCAATCAGAATCAAGGTATTGCGCATCAGGATCCCCGCCAGACCAATCAGTCCCAGAATCGCGGTAAAGCCAAAGGGTTGCTGGAAAATCAGCAAGGCGGGCACGCTGCCAATCAAGCCCAAGGGGGCGGTCAGGAACACCATGATCATGTTCGAGAGCGAACGTACCTGAATCACGATAACCAGCAGCATCAAGGCAATCATGACCGGAAAGACGGGCAGCAGCGCGTCATTGGACTTCTTGGCCTCGGCGGTAATACCGCTCATCTCGATCAGGTAGCCAGGGGGCAGGGAAGCCTGCAAGGAGGCAAACTCCTTCATCACCCGATTGGCCACTTCTGCCGGTTGCACGTGCGGAGCAATATCCCCCCGCACGGTCATGGTGGGCAGGCGGTTGCGACGTGCCAGCTTGGGTTCTTCCTGCATGATTTCCAGTTTGCCGACCTGCTCCAAGGGCAGGTTCTGGCCCTGATCATTCATGACGGTCAGACCGGACAGGCGCGTGGGATCATGGCGGTTGCTGGCAGAGCTGCGCGCCACAACCAGCACATTACGCAAGTCCTCGCGGTATTCTGCAACGGTTGTGC
The DNA here is from genome assembly GCF_032063905.1 of Alcaligenes phenolicus. Taxonomy (NCBI): domain Bacteria; kingdom Pseudomonadati; phylum Pseudomonadota; class Betaproteobacteria; order Burkholderiales; family Alcaligenaceae; genus Alcaligenes; species Alcaligenes phenolicus. The sequence goes on along the minus strand of NZ_DAMBOE010000002.1, from coordinate 224,613 downwards.
CATCCAGCTGCAACTGGATTTGCTCGGCCAGACTCTGGCGATTCAAACCCAAGGCTTGCAGACGTTGCGGGTCTACGTCCAGCTTCAGGACGGGTACGCGCGAACCCCAGTCCACGTTCACCTGACGCATGTCCTTGTCGGCCCGCATCACCGCCATGGCCTGCTCGGAAATATCACGCAGCTTGTCCAGATCAGGGCCACGTACCAGGAACTCCACCGGGTATTTGGTGGATGGCCCGAACACCAGCTGAGTGGCACGAACGCGCGCTTCTGGCGTCAGACCATCGGCCACTACTTGGCGGAAGCGTTGCAGCAGCGCATCTCGGTCGTGGTGATCAGCCGTCAACACAACCAGACGAGCAAAGGAGGGATCAGGCAGTTCAGGGTTGTAGGACAGGAAAAAGCGCGGTGCGCCTTGCCCGGCATAGCTGGTGACCAGCTTGGTTTCGGGCTGCTCGCGCAACCAGCTCTCCACCTTGCGAGTAACGGTCTGCGTGGACTGAATACTGCTGCCCTCGGGCAACTGCACTTCTACCAGCAGCTCGGGTCGGTCGGAGGTGGGGAAGAATTGCTGTTTGACGAAACCCATGCCTACAACCGCCAGCACGAAGGCCGCCACCACAATTCCGGCCACCAGAAACTTGTGGTGTACCGACCAGGCAATCATGCGGCGCAGGCGCATGTAGTTGGGGGTGTCGTAAATGGCCTGATGGCCGCCAGGACGGGCTGGAATGGCGGGCAGCAATTTGACGCCCATATAGGGAGTGAAGGCCACCGCAACCAGCCAGGAGGTCAGCAGGGCAGCGGCCAGAATCCAGAAGATATTGCCGGCGTACTCCCCGGCAGAGGAACGGGCAAAACCCACCGGCAGAAAGCCGATAATCGTCACCAGGGTGCCGGACAGCATGGGGGCTGCCGTATGGTTCCAGGCATAGGCGGCGGCTTTCAGGCGGTCCATGCCTTCTTCCATCTTCACGATCATGATCTCGATCGCAATAATGGCGTCGTCCACCAGCAGGCCCAGCGAGATAATCAGCGCGCCCAGCGTTACCCGGTCAAACACCTTGCCTGTCATCATCATGATGACGAACACCATGGCCAGCGTCAGGGGCACAGCTGCAGCCACTACAATCCCGACCCGCCAGCCCATGCTGACTAGGCATACCAGCAGCACGACGCTCAGCGCCGCGAAGAACTTGAACATGAACTCGCCTACGGCGGAGGCAATGTTCACCGACTGGTTGGTGACGGTCTCCAGGGAGAAGCCCAGGGGTAGGGCAGCGGCAATATCTTCCCGTGCCTTTTCCAGATCCTTGCCCAGATACAGGCCGTTATAGCCCTCCTGCATCACCACATCCAGCAACATGGCAAATTGTGCGTTGTGGTGAATCTCGAAGCTGGGCGGGTCTTCGTATCCACGACTGATGGTGGCAATGTCGCCCAGACGCAGATTGTGGCCTTGCACGTAGATATAGGTATTGCTGATGGCCTCCACATCCTCCAGTCCGGCGCTAAGGCGCATGTGAATGCGCGGGCCATCGGTGCTGACGGCACCACTGGCTGTCATGGCGCTGCGCTTGGACAAGGCTTCCAGAATCTGTTGAGGGTTGAGCTGCAGGTTGTGCAGCTTGGCTTCGTCCAGATCGACAAAAATACGCTCGCTTTGCTCGCCCAGAATATTCACCTTCTTGACGCCGGGGACTTGCAGTAGCTGGCTGCGTACTTTCTCGGCCTCGCGAGTCAGCAGGCGGGGTGGCAGACCGGGGGCTTGCAGCGCGAACAGGCTGAAGGACACGTCCGAGTATTCGTCGTTCACAAACGGCCCCTGCACGCCTTTGGGCAAGCGCGGAGCCTGATCCTGCAGCTTCTTGCGGAGCTGATAGAACTCGCTTTGAACGTCCGCGGGCGGCATGGTGTCTTTCAGGGTCACCACCATCAAGGCTGTGCCGGGACGAGTAACCGTCTCTACCTTGTCAAACCAGCGCAGTTCCTGCATGCGCTTTTCCATGGGCTCGGCCACCAGATCCTGCATTTCCTGGGCGGTGGCCCCGGGCCACATGGCAGTGACGGTCAGCACTTTCACGGTAAAAGCCGGGTCTTCGGCTCGACCCAGTTTCACGAAGGAGTAAATGCCGGACGCTGCCAGAGCAATGATCAGGAACAGCGTGATGGCCCGCTCACGCACCGCCAGAGCGGAGAGATTGAAGCGGCCTGTCATTGCTTGACCTCGCGTGTTTCAGGACGAACTTCCTGGCCTTCATGCAAAAGGTTAGCGCCCAACGCCACGATGGCTGTACCGGCTCCAGGGCCTTGGGACAGGTAAGCGTGTTCCTGGGCAAGCTTGGCAATGGTCACGGGCTGCCAGTGCACGGTTTTCTGATCATCAATTACCCACACACCGGGGCCTTTGCCTGCATCGTAAATTGCAGTCAGCGGCACTTGATTCAAGGCGTCTGCATCCGGGGGCGTCAAATGCACAATGGCGCTGGAACCCAGTCTTGCGGTGACATTCTCGCCCTCGAAGGAAAAGCGGGCCTGATAGCTGCGGGTTGCAGGGTCAGAGGATTGGGCCAACTCGCGCAGTTGGGCGGGCAGGCTTTCCTGGGAGTCCGTCAGCTCAATGGTGGCGCGAGTACCCAGCGGAATATCCCACTGCTCGGGCAGGCTGACAATGACATCACGTGGGCCGTCCTGGGCCAGGCGCAGCACGGCTTGCCCTGGGCTGACAACTTGGCCAACATCCGCAATCTGGGCGGTAATGATGCCGCTGGCTTCGGCTTTCAGGGAACTGTATTGGTCGGCGTTGCGGGCTATTTCAGCTTGTGCTTGGGCGGATTTCAGATTTGCCTGTGCGCTACGCAGTGCCTTCTGGCTTTGTTCATGCGCCTGACGGGAAACCCCGCCTTGCTCCACCAGCAGGGACAAGCGTTTGTAATCTGACTGGGCTTGTTCGGCCTGAGCCTGGGCGGCCTGCACGGCAGCCAGACGGGCGCGGTAATCCAGTTGCAGATCCTTGGGATCCAGCGTCATCAAGAGCTGGCCTTTTTCCACGTGTTCGCCGTTCTGGACCTTGCGTGTATCAATCTTGCCGCCTACCCGAAATGCCAGCGGGCTTTCGACCCGTGCGCTGACCAGCCCCAAGAAGCGTCGTTGCTGATCGGCCTTGGGCTGAATCACGCTTTGAATCACCAAGGGAGCCTGAGTGCGAGGGTCGGCCTCCTGTGTCTGCTGGCTGCACCCCATCAGTACAAGGGCGGCGGACAAACTCAAGACAGGGCTAAGAGAGCGAAAAAGAGCCATGCAGGACTCCGGGTAGGTAAATAGTTGGATGAACTGTAACTTGTGGCGTGATGTTCAAGGCATCAGGCTGCGCAGAATAAGCTGCGTTACCACCAGCAAACCTTGGCGGGTTTTTTCAGGCGGATGTATTTCCAGCAAGACAGGGTGTAGACAGGCGGTCAAGGCAAACAGGATGCCTTGAACCACCTCGTCCAAGGGCGTGCGGCGTTCAAAGTCGCCGCTTTCACGGCCCGCGCGCACCAGGGCAGTGATTTGAGTCAGCAAATCCTCTCTGTGCTGGTCCACTGTTGCCCAATTGTTTTGCAGCGCTTCAATGACCACTTCTTGCATGCGACCTTCCTGCAAGAACAGCTCCAGGCTTAGGTTGCAGGCAGTTTCAATGAAATGGCGCAGACGTTCGGTAGGGGGCAAGTCGCCCTCCACAATCTGTTGCAGCTGCACGTGCATGCCTTTGAGCACAGAGTGGCAGATCGCCTGGCCGATAGCCTGCTTGGAGTCGAAAAAACGATATAGATAAGCGCTGGACACGCCTATGGATTTGGCCAGGCTGGCAACAGAGGTCTTGCGATACCCGTAGAGCCGGAAATGCGTATTGGCCTGCTCAATGATCTGTTCGCGGCGATGATGCTCGGTCGGACCACGCTGGCCCAGGGTGCTGGCTGGCATAGAAGTTGAATGTTGAAGTAACGATAACGCAATACATTAACTTCCTTGGGGCTTGGGGGCAAGAAAATTGAGTGTCTGAAGCCAGGAATTAGCTGTTTTTTTGGGGAAGGGGTGGGTGGCTGGCGGTGTCGCGTTTGAATAAGCTGCAACACGGTTGTGGATTGGGGTGCAGGAAGATGAAAAGCCTGCTGGATCCCAAAGCTGACTGGCTTTTTGGGAGTCGATGGGTGTGGTGGTTATAGGGGATCAGGATCTGTAACGGGCCGACCTTGCCATTTTGATGTATGCCCGGTAGCGAAGCCAGGCAGTTCGAGCAGACATGAAAAAAGCCTGACAGATCGAAATCTATCAGGCTTTTTGAATTTTTTGGCGGAGCGGACGGGGCTCGAACCCGCGACCCCCGGCGTGACAGGCCGGTATTCTAACCAACTGAACTACCGCTCCGCAGCGGTGCCAAGAATCTTGGCGTCCCCTAGGGGATTCGAACCCCTGTACCCACCGTGAAAGGGTGGTGTCCTAGGCCTCTAGACGAAGGGGACAGGACTCTACAGCTAATCTTCGTTTTTTGGTGGAGGTAAGCGGGATCGAACCGCTGACCTCTTGCATGCCATGCAAGCGCTCTCCCAGCTGAGCTATACCCCCAATTTTCTTTACTTCGTTTTTTAACTGCGTCAAAAAACCAAAGTATCGAAATAAGTGTCAGGCTTGACGAGGCTTGCCACTTCAAACTGCTAAAACCAGTCCAGGACTGATTTTTAAATCTTTTGGCGGAGCGGACGGGACTCGAACCCGCGACCCCCGGCGTGACAGGCCGGTATTCTAACCAACTGAACTACCGCTCCGCAGCGGTGCCAAGAATCTTGGCGTCCCCTAGGGGATTCGAACCCCTGTACCCACCGTGAAAGGGTGGTGTCCTAGGCCTCTAGACGAAGGGGACAGGACTCTACAGCTAATCTTCGTTTTTTGGTGGAGGTAAGCGGGATCGAACCGCTGACCTCTTGCATGCCATGCAAGCGCTCTCCCAGCTGAGCTATACCCCCATTTCGGTGTTCTTTTTGTCGACCACCAACGAAGAATTGAGATTATGAAGGTGTTTTTATCTTTGTGCAAGTCTTTTGAAGAAAAAAACCAAAATAAAGTGAAAAAACTTCAGAGAGGCTGCCAGAGGGGGGCATGGGGCAGGCAGAGGAGGCGATACCCCCCGGCGTGCGGAAGCCGAAAACAGGGCTCAGGGTGAGCCTGAAATGCGCTTGTATCTTTTTGTTTTATACGGAGTTTTGTATCTTCTTTGTGTCATAACATTTCATTTGTGGCTCAATAGAGGGAAATGCTTTCAACTATTAGCGTCGTTTTTTTGTCCCTTTCAGGCTTGTCTAATTCCCTTCTTAGGCGCATAAATGCAGGGTTTGTGAGAAATTTGCGCTGCTCTGTAATCTAATGATGGTATGCTTCGTTGAGTAACATTTCACCTGCAATAATTACGTTTTGTAGGCCCCTCACTTAGCCTGCGTTTTTTTATTTAATGGCGCTATGTCAGCAAAGCAGTGCATATCATCACCTCTGCCTGTTCCAGTGGATGCACAAAGACGAATCAGTTTGAGTGCTTTGCTGATTTGGGTGCTGTTGGTCTGGCTGTTGTTGATCTCCGCAACGGTTACTGTCATTTACAAGCAAAACCAGGCAGAAATTCGCCTGCAGGCAAGTAGCGGCCTCCTGCGACAGCTCTCTGATATCAGCTATTCCGTGGCGCTGGCCGCGCCTTCCAGTTCGACGCCTGCCCGTTTGCGCCACTTGGATCAGCAGTTCCAAGGGGTGGTGCAGTTGTTGCGCGATGGCGGGGTAGTCGATGGTGTGGTCCTGGTCCCGCTGGACAAGCCCTTGCTGGGGCTGGTCTCCCAACTAAGTAATGAATGGCAGCGGCGCTTGATGCGTCTGGATTTTCCGGTCAGCTCCGAGCAAGTGCTCCTGCCAGCGGCCAGCCTGAACGCGGAAGACTCGTTATTTCGTCATAACACCCAGCAATTGCTGGATGCGTTTGATGCCTCGCGTGAAAGCGTCCGCTCGCAGCACCGCTGGACGGTGTTCTTCATGCTGGGTCTGGATTTGATCGCGCTGTGTCTGTCCTACTTCATGTTGCGTGCCTGGGCAGCCGATCCCTTGCGACAGCTGGTGGCTCAAGGCCAGGCTTTTACTGGCGGCAATTACCGTGCAAAAAGCACCAGTTCAGGCACTAGTGAAACGCGTTATTTGTCGCAGATTTTGAATTACTGCGGTTTGCAGATTCAACAGCTGGATGCGCAGCTTTCTATTCAGCAGCGCAATTTATCCCAGCTCAACGCCATATGCCGCAGTTTGAGCCACAACCCTTTATTGGGAGTTTATTTATCCCGCGATGGCCGCTTTGATTTCGTCAATAAAAAGCTGGCTGAGACATTGGGATATAGCCGTGCACAATTGCGCCAGGAGTTCACGGTTGATCAAGTCTTTCTGTCGCCGCGATTTCCTTCTTTGACTCAAGTGGTGCCCGATTCGCGTTCTGGTGGCAGCAGTTTGCGCTATGAAACGCGGGCATTGCGTCATGACGGCAAATCCATTGATGTCGAGATCTGTGCCATTCCCATCGAGCTCGAGGGCCGTATGGGCATGGTGGCAGTAGTGCAGGACATCACCACGCGGGTGCGCAACGAAGTGACGGGCCGTTTGGCGGCCGTGGTGTACGAGAACACTTGCGAAGCCATTGTTGTGACGGATCGTTTTGGCCATGTGGTGGATGCCAATCCGGCTTTTAGCCGCATCACCGGCTACGAGCTGGACGAAGTGCGGGGCCGCACTTTGTCTATCTTGAACTCGGGGCGTCAGGACACGGAGTTCTACCGCAAGATGTGGCGCGAGATTTCGGAAACCGGGCGGTGGCAGGGCGATATCTGGAATCGACGCAAGAACGGCGAGGATTTTGCCGAGCGTTTGACCATCAGCACTGCCTGGAACCCGGATGGCACGGTGTATCGCCACATTGGCTTGTTCACCGACATCACCAGCCATAAGAAGCGTGAAGCGCAGATGTGGAAGCAGGCGCATTACGATCATTTGACGGGCTTGCCCAATCGGCAGATGTTCCAGGATCGCTTGCAGCAAGCGCGCGAGCAGTCGCGTCGCACAGGCTTGCCTTTCGCGCTGATCTTTATGGATCTGGATTTTTTCAAGGATGTGAACGACTCCTTGGGGCACGAGAAGGGCGACGTCCTGCTGCAGGAAGTCGCCCAGCGTTTGCAGCGCTGTGTGCGGGTAACGGATACCGTGGCCCGTATTGGTGGTGACGAGTTTACCGTCATCATTTCGGATATCAGCGATACCTCGATTGTGGAGCGCACTTGTCGCTGTTTGCTGGACACGATTGAAGAGCCTTTCCAGTTGGGCAAGAACTCGGTGTCTGTTTCCGCCAGTTTGGGAATCACGCTGTTCCCCGAAGATGGAGATGATGCCGGCCAGCTTTTGAAGAATGCGGATATGGCCATGTACGCCGCCAAGGCTTGCGGCCGCAATCAATACTGTCGCTTCCTGCCTGCCATGAGCGAAGCCGTGGAAGCGCGCTTGCGTTTTTCGCAGGATTTGCAAAAGGCCCTGAGCGAGCAGCAGTTCCAGCTGTATTACCAGCCGATTGTGGATTTGCGTACAGGGCAGGTCACCCGTGCCGAGGCCTTGATACGCTGGGAACACCCGCAATTGGGCTTGGTGCCACCTTCAGAATTCATTCCTTTTTCCGAAGATTCCGGGCTGATCGTGCTGATTGGCGAATGGGTGTTCGAGACGGCTGCCCAGGCTGCGGTGAAACTGCGCAACGAGCTGGACCCCGGTTTCCGGGTTAGCCTGAATGTCTCGCCTGCGCAGTTCAAGCTCAATGGCTCCTGCGCGCGCGAGTGGGTGGAGTATCTGCAAACCCAAGGCATTCCGGGCGATGCGCTGGTGGTGGAAATTACCGAGCGCTTGTTGCTTGACGATCAGGGGCAAGCCTTGCAGCAGCTGCGCTCCTTGCGTGAATACGGCATGAGTGTGGCACTGGATGATTTTGGCACCGGCTACTCCTCCCTGTCGCACCTGAAGCGGTTTTCCATCAATGTGCTCAAGATTGATCAGTGCTATATCCGTAATCTGGCCCTGAGCAGCGAGGATCTGGTGCTGACTCAGGCCATGATTGTCATGGCGCAAAAGCTGGGCTTGCGGGTAGTGGCAGAAGGTGTGACCAGTCACGAGCAACTGGATTTGTTGAACAACGCCGGTTGCGACTATATGCAGGGCTATTTGTGCTCTACGCCCATCCCGGCGGATGAGTTCGTGGACTGGTGCAAGACCTGGAATCGGGAGCGTGCCGGTGGTTTTGCCGCGCGCTTGTACCCGAATGCACCGCAGGCTTTGCAATAGCAGAATCCTTTCACGGAGTCCCCGCTACCGCAAAGCCTGTGGTGAGTTTGTTGGTGCTTAGTCCTGACGACGAGAGCGCCAGGCAAAAATAATCAGCAGCAGGCCTGCCCAGATCAAGAAGGGCAGATTGCCGTATTTCACGTAGGGAGTCAGGCCCGTTGTGCCTTGAACTTCCACGTCCAGCACACCCGGCGTCAGGGGTGGCAGAACTGCACGAACACGCCCATAAGGATCAATGGCGGCTGTCATGCCGGTATTGGTGGCACGCAGCATGGGACGGCCTGTTTCCAGAGCCCGCATACGCGAGATCTGCAAGTGCTGGCTCAAGGCCCAGGAATCACCAAACCAGCCCAGATTGCTGATGTTCAACAGCAAGGTAGCGCCTTCCTGGTCAGGACTGCCTTGCACGGCCTGGATGATCTCTTCACCAAACACGTCTTCATAGCAGATGTTGGGGGCAACACGGCCCTCCGCCATCTTGAAGGGCGCTTGCGGCAAGGCGCCACGATGGAAGTCCCCCAGCGGAATATTCATCATGTCCACAAACCACTGAAAGCCGGTGGGGATGAATTCGCCGAAAGGCACCAGATGATGCTTGTCGTAGTAGCTGGCCGTGCTGTTGATGATGTCCTGGGGCTGAGTCTCGGGGCTGATCAGCAAGGCGCTGTTGGTGTAGCTCAGCTTGCCGTCGACCGTGCCACGGTCCATGGGGACACCCAGCACCAGATTGGCTTGATGGCGCTGTGCCAGTTCCGTCCAGCGCAACCAGAAGCTGGTTTCCAGGCGGTTTTGCAATACGGGGATAACGGTTTCAGGCAGAACAATGAGGCGCGGCGCGTCTTCGGGGGTCTTGGCCGGCAGGTTTGCCAGCTCGTAGTAACGCTCTATGCCTTCGCTCATATTGGGGCCGAACTTGGCGCTTTGATCGATATTGCCTTGCACCAGGCGGGCAATAAAGGGCGCGCCATGGGGCTGGACCCAGGCAATATGCGGCAGGCTGATCCCGATCAGGCCAAAAATCATGGCGACACCAATGCCGATCGCGCTGGAAGGGCTTTGGTTCTTGTCTTTGTAGGCGGCAAACTGGGCAATCACGGCGGCGCTGAAAGCCGACATCCAGGCCAGGCCATACACACCTACAACGGGTGCCCAGCCGGTAAACATCCCTTCTGCGTGGGCGTAGCCGATATTCAACCAAGGAAAGCCGGTCAGCAAATTGCCGCGCAGCCATTCGCTGAGTGCCCAGCAGCTTGCCCAGCCTGCTGATAACAACAATCGTGGCAGCCAGGAATCACTATCGTGCTTGGGGCGCAGTTTTTGCCACACCGCTGAAGCCAGAGCAGGAAAGAGGGCCAGGGCGGCAGCCAGTAGCAAAACACCCAGGGCGGCCATCCAGGAGGGCATGCCACCATACTGGTGCATGCTGATGTACAGCCAGTAAACCCCTACGCCAAAATGCCCCAGCCCAAACAGATAACTGCGACCAAAGGCCTGGCGCACGGACGTCGAACCCATGATTTGCGAGCAGGCAATGGCCAGCAAGGTGATCTGGTAGAAGGGCAGAATCCAGGATGGCAGCGGGCCAATGGAAAAGGACAGGGCATGCAAGCCCCCCAGGACCAGCAGTAAAGCGACGCCAAGCGCCTGGGGTAAAGGTTTGGAATCAGGCTTGTTCAAGATTAGGCTCGGCGGGTGTGGCTCGCTGAACGTGTAACCAAAGGGCTCGTTTGGCATCCGCACGGACAACCGTGAGGCTGATGCCATCAAGCTGGGCCACATCGCCCCGGCGAGGGATATGTCCCAATTCGGACGCCAGCCAACCACCTACGGTGTCAAAGTCGTCGTTAGGGAGATGGGTCTGGAAGGCTTCGTTGAAATCGGGGATTTCAGTCAGTGCCATGACACGCCAGCTGTCGGGGCCGGCCTGAAAAATGGTCTGCTCGGCGTCTTCATCGTATTCGTCTTCGATGTCGCCCACAATTTGTTCCAGCACGTCTTCCATGGTGACCAGGCCTGCTGTACCACCGTGCTCGTCAATAACGACGGCCAGGTGATTGCGGCTGCCACGGAACTCGTGCAGCAAGACGTTCAGGCGCTTGGTCTCGGGAATGAATACCGCAGGGCGAATCAGCGGGCGCAAATCCAGCGTGGGATTGGCAATCGAGAGCAGCAGGTCCTTGGCCAGCAAGATACCGATGATATTGTCGCGCTCCGTCTCGTAGATCGGAAAGCGGCTGTGGCCCGTTTCAATAATGATGGGCAGCATCTCGGTCAAGGGCTTGGCGATGTCCAGCATATCGATCTTGGATCGGGGCACCATGATATCGGCCACTGTTTTGTTGGCCATATCCAGTGTTCCGGCGATCATGGATAGCGATTCGTCGTCGATAACTTTGCGGGCGTGGGCCGCAACCAGGACAGACTTAAGGTCTTCTCGGTCTTCGGGTTCGTGACGCCGATTGAAAAAAGCACTTAAGCGAGAGATGGGATTGTTTGAGCTGGCCTTGGAAGGGCGGGGCTCGGGGTCGGGAGCAGAGTCTGACATTGTCCGAAGGACGAGTTAAGGAAGAAACAAGCATAACCGAAAAACGATGACAAGGTATGTACCTGTCATCATTCGGAATGCGGGAAGGGAAGTGAGGATTGGCGCAGCTTTGTCAGGGAAGGGAGGCCCTTTGTGACAAGTGGGCGAGCTAGCGCTCCTGGTAGGGATCGGGGATGCGCAAACTGGCCAGAACAGCTGTTTCCAGCGCTTCCATGTCCTGGGCTTCGTCCTCTTCAATGTGGTCATAACCCAGGGAATGCAGACAGCCGTGCACCACCAGATGAGCAGCATGGTGCAGAAATGGCTTTTGCTGTTCCTGGGCTTCACGCTCCAGCACGGGCAGGCACAAGACGATATCGCCTTGGACCACGCCGTCCTCGTCCTGACCATATTCAAAGGTCAGCACATTGGTGGCGTAGTCGCGTTCCCGGTAGCTCAGGTTCAGGCTCTGGCCTTCTTCGGCGTCCACAATACGCAAGGTGGCGGAAAGGGCGGTGAAGCGATCTTCGGGGTGGATGCGTTCGACTGCCATATCAATCGTGCGCTGCATCCAGCGGCGGATACGGGAGCGGCTCAGCTCGGGGCAATCAACAGCGTACTGGACGCTCAGGGATAGATCAGGCATCACCGGCTCGTTCGTAGGCGTCCACAATTCGCGCAACTAGCGGGTGGCGCACGACATCACGGCTGCTAAAGCGCGAGCAGGAAATACCCTGCACGTTTTCCAGCACCTTGACTGCATGATTCAAGCCGCTGCGCTGGCCTTTAGGCAAGTCCACCTGAGTGGGGTCGCCGGTAATCACCGCCTTGCTGCCAAAACCGATGCGCGTCAGGAACATTTTCATTTGTTCCGGTGTGGTGTTCTGGGCTTCGTCCAGGATCACGAAAGCATGGTTCAGCGTGCGGCCGCGCATATAGGCCAGCGGTGCGATTTCGATGATTTGTTTTTCGAACAGACGCTGTACCTTCTCCACACCCATCAAGTCATACAAAGCATCGTACAAAGGGCGCAGATAGGGATCTACCTTCTGGGCCAGATCGCCTGGCAAAAAGCCCAGGCGCTCACCCGCCTCGACAGCAGGACGTGTCAGCACCAAGCGATGGACGGATTCGCGCTCCAGCGCATCGATGGCGCAGGCCACTGCCAACCAGGTCTTGCCAGTCCCGGCCGGGCCTACGCCGAAGTTGATGTCATTGTTCAGGATATTGCGCAGGTACTCGCGTTGACCGGGTGTGCGAGGACGCAGGTCGCGTTTGGCGGTACGCAGGGAAATTTCTTCCTGGCCGACGGGGGGCAGCTCGGGCAGGGGCTCGGGCTTGTCCTCTTTTTCGTGGCGGCGGCTGGCGCCCAGCTCAACCAGGCCCAACTGAATATCGTCGATATTCAGCGCACGGTGCACGGCACGCGAATGGAACCAGTCAATGGCCTTGGCAGCCTCCTCCGCGCGCTCGCCTTCAATCGAAACATGACTGCCACGCCGACGCAGGGTGACGTCATAGGCAATGGCAATCTGCTTGATGTTCTCGTCCAAGGGGCCACACATATTGGCCAGATGGGTATTGTCCCCGTCCAGACGCAAGGAAGTGGGCATGCGGCGGCGTTGGCTAGTCATAGATCAGGCTCCTGCAACCCGGTCATGGGTCACGATTTCTCCGCGCAAGGTATTGGTCAGTACTTGGGTCACGTGCACATCCACAATTTGTCCGATCAGGCGAGGGTCGCCGGGGAAGTTGATGATGCGGTTGTTTTCGGTACGGCCTTTCAGTTCCGAGTCGTCTTTGCGCGAGGTGCCTTCGACCAGAATGCGTTGTACGCTGCCGACCATGGCCTGACTGATGGCCTGGGCCTGCTCGTTGATTTGCGCTTGCAGGCGGTGCAGGCGGTCCAGCTTTTCTTCTTTGCTGGTGTTGTCTTCCAGGTCGGCGGCGGGTGTGCCGGGGCGACGTGAATACACAAAAGAGAAAGACTGGTCGAAATTCACATCGCGAATCAGCTTCAGTGTCTTCTGGAAATCCTCTTCCGTCTCACCGGGAAAGCCCACGATAAAGTCCGAGGACAAGACGATGTCGGGACGCGCTTCACGCAGGCGGCGCACGATGGATTTGAACTCCAGCGCAGTGTAGCCGCGTTTCATTGCAGCCAGAATACGGTCGCTGCCGGCCTGTACGGGCAGGTGCAGAAAGGGGACCAGCTTGGGCAGATTGCCGTGGGCGGCGATCAGGCGCGAGGTCATTTCCTTGGGGTGCGAGGTGGTGTAACGAATGCGCTCGATACCAGGGATCTCGTGCACGTACTCCAGCAGCATGGCAAAGTCGGCAATCTCGCCAGCGACGTCGGTCGGGCCACGGTAGGCGTTCACGTTCTGGCCCAGCAGCGTCACTTCACGCACACCCTGATCGGCCAGGTCAGCCACTTCCATCAGTACGTCGTCAAAGGGACGGGAGACTTCGGGGCCACGGGTGTAGGGCACTACACAGAAACTGCAGTACTTGCTGCAGCCTTCCATAATGGACACAAAGGCCGAATAACCCTCCACGCGTGCGGGGGGCAGGGCGTCGAATTTTTCGATTTCAGGAAAACTGATATCCACTTGCGAGCGGCCGCTGTTGCGGCGCTTGACGATCAGCTCGGGCAGGCGGTGCAAGGTTTGTGGTCCGAACACCACATCCACGTAGGGAGCACGACGAATAATCGTGTCGCCTTCCTGACTGGCCACACAGCCACCTACTCCAATGACCAGATCGGGATTGAGCGCTTTCAAATGCTGAACCCGGCCCAGATCCGAGAACACCTTTTCTTGCGCTTTTTCGCGCACCGAACAGGTATTGAACAGGATGATGTCTGCTTCTTCGGGGTTGGTGGTCAACTCCACGGGACGATCCTGATTCAGGATATCGGCCATTTTTTCGGAGTCGTACTCGTTCATCTGGCAGCCAAAGGTGCGAATGAAGAGCTTGCGGGCAGGCTTGGTGGCAGCGTCCGCGCTGGCGGGGGTAGAGATTGTGGTGTCGGTCATAGAAGGAGCCGTGACGGGTGTATATCCCGCGGGCCATTGAAAATGATGAATCGGGCATTATAACGCCCAGCCTCCCGTGGGCTACAAGCAAGCTGAGATCATGTGGGAGGACTTGTTGCAGACAGGCCGCCCTTTGGAGTGGGAAGGCTGGAAATAGCCTTGTCGGGGCATGGAGCTGGGTCAGGATTTTTTAGTCAGGTTCTGCTTGCGTCCTGATTTTGCGAATTATATGATTCGTATATGGATCATATAAGGATTGAAAAATGGGTATCGTGAATATTGATGACGAGCTGCACGACCAGCTACGCAAGGCGAGTACGGTTTCATGTCGCTCCATCAATGCGCAGGCGGCTTTCTGGATACGCATGGGGCTGTTGTGTGAACTGAACCCGACCATGAGTTTTAACGAGATTGTCGCCCGTGAAATGAAGGCGGCTGGTTTGGGTGAGCCTGCTGTACCTCTGGATCAGACGGAGCCCGCATGATCAAGACGGCGGATGAAATTGCCTTGATGGCCGAGTCGGGCCGTTTGCTGGCTCAAGTGTTCACGCGCCTGGATCAGTTAGATCTGATGGGCATGAGCACCATGCAGATCAATGATCTGGTCGAGAGTTACATCGTTCAGGATCTGCAAGCCCGGCCCGCCAGCAAAGGGCAGTACGGGTATGCCTATGTTCTGAACTCATCGCCTAATCAAGTCGTGTGTCACGGTATGCCGTCCACGACGGATGTACTGAAAGAGGGGGATATCGTGAATTTCGACATCACCCTGGAGAAGAACGGCTTTATCGCGGATTCCAGCAAAACCTACACGGTGGGGCAGGTGACTCCTGCTGCGCAAAAACTGGTCGATGCCTGCTATATGGCGATGTGGAAAGGTATACAAGCCGTACGCCCCGGCGCGACTTTGGGTGATGTGGGGTTCGCCATTTCCCAGTACGCCCGCAAGAACGGGTATTCCGTTGTACGTGATTACTGTGGGCACGGCATCGGGCGGGAAATGCACGAAGCGCCTGAGGTTTTGCACTGGGGCATGCCGCGCACAGGTTTGCGATTGAAGGAGGGCATGGTGTTCACTATTGAACCCATGCTGAATCAAGGTGGCCAGGCGGTGCAAACCGGGAAAGATGGCTGGACCGTGCGCACTTGCGATGGCTTGCTGTCAGCACAGTTTGAACACACGGTGGCAGTGACAGACAGTGGTGTGCGCGTGTTGACCTTAAGACCTGATGAGAGTGTGCCGCATTAATTAAATAGTTTGTCGTCCTTTCTTTGCACTACTTACGGCTTGTAGTGTGTCATCCAATCATTGCAGCTTGTGCACTGAAAACGACAGCAGCAAGTTATTTCAGCCCGATGGAACTGAGATTTGCTGTAAACCTCGTTGACGTCGCCACGGCTGCGAGATCCCGTCATATCGCCATGGCCGTATTGCCTGTTGTATAACCGTCGTGCCGAAGTATTCCTTCAGATAAATATAGGGTGGCAGCAGTAAGCCTCTTTTTGTTTTATTGAGGGCCGGAGCAGGTCGGCGGGCGAGTCAGGTTGTTCGCCGCGGGCGGAGGCTGGATGCGGGGTGCAAGGGTCGTGCTGTTTGAGGAGCACGCTTGCGGTTTGTCCGGGGGACAAACCGCGCTCCGAGTTCACGACCCGCCCGCATCTGGCCTCTGACAAGGGGACCCGTGCGCAGCACGGGCGAATAACCCGCCAAGCCGACCTGCTCCGGCCCTCAATAAAACAAACGCCTGCTACCCTACTCCCCGCAATCCAGAAGCTACAGAAACAAAAAAGCCCGACATCACATCAATGTCGGGCTTTTCTTTAACAGCGACTAAAGAAGCACCTTAGCCTTCTACAACCTCGCCGCCTTCGTCTTTCTTGATCGGCTTGACCAGATCCTCACGTTTCACGCCCAGCCACATGGAAATGGCGGCGGCCACGAACACGGAGGAGTAAATACCGAACCAGATACCGATGGTCAGGGCCAGCGAGAAGTTGTGCAGTGTTGGGCCACCGAAGAAGAAAATCGACAGCACCATCATCTGTGTAGAACCGTGGGTGATGATGGTACGCGAGATGTTCTGGGTGATGGACAGATCAATAATCTCCGACACCGACATCTTGCGCTGCTTGCGGAAGTTCTCACGGATACGGTCCATCACCACAACGGATTCGTTCACGGAGTAACCCAGCACAGCGAGGACACCGGCCAGCACCGACAGCGAGAACTCCCACTGGAAGAATGCGAAAAAGCCCAGAATGATGACCACGTCGTGCAAGTTGGCAATCGCACAAGCCAGCGCCAGCTTCCACTCAAAGCGGAAACCCAGATACAGCAAGATACCCGCGACTACAAAGGCCAGGGCCATCAAGCCGTTATGCAGCAGTTCCTGCCCCACCTGTGGGCCCACGAACTCCACACGGCGCAGCTCCACGTCCGAGTGCTGCTGCTTCAAGGCCTGGAGCACTTGCTCGCTTTGCTGGGTAGAGTCTTGTCCGTCCAGAACGGGCAAGCGGATCATGATGTCCTGCGACGTGCCGAAGTTCTGTACCTGGAAATCGGTATAACCCAGTGACTGAATCGAGCCGCGCACATCTTCGACCTGCACGGTTTGTTGATAGTGCACTTCCATGACCGTACCACCGGTAAATTCGATGGACAGGTGAAAGCCGCGCACAATAATGAAGACGACCGCTGCAATAAATGTCAGAAAACTGATCAGGTTCAGCACCAACGCATGGCGCATGAACGGGATAGTGCGGTGAATACGAAAAAATTCCATGATGCTTTATGCCTGTAGTTGGGCCAGGCCGGTTTGCACCGGCCCTGGCGCTTTACTTCTTGTCCTGTGGCTTCCAGACCTGGCCGATAGAAATCCCTTGCAGGCGACGACGGTTGCCATACCAGAGATTGACCAGGGCACGAACCCCAACCACCGAAGAGAACATGGAGGTCAGAATACCGATCACGTGTACCACCGCAAAACCACGGATGGGACCGGAACCGAAGGCCAGCAAAGCAACACCCACAATCAGACTGGTCAGGTTGGAGTCAAAAATAGTGGCCCAGGCACGATCAAAACCCAGGTGAATGGCTTGTTGCGGTGAGGCACCATTGCGTAATTCCTCTCGGATACGCTCGTTGATCAGCACGTTGGCGTCAATGGCCATACCCAGCGTCAGCGCAATGGCCGCAATACCTGGCAAGGTCAAGGTTGCCTGCAGCATGGACAGCACGGCCAGCAGCAAGAGCACGTTGAAGGTCAGGCCAATGGTAGAGAACAGACCAATCAGGTGGTAATACAGCATGATGAAGATCGCAATCGCAATAAAGCCGTACAGCGTGGCGTTAAAGCCTTGGCGAATATTGTCGGCACCCAGGCTCGGGCCAATGGTGCGTTCTTCAATAATGCTCATGGGGGCGGCCAGCGAACCGGCGCGCAACAGCAGGGAAATATCGGCGGCTTCCTGAGCATTCATGCTGCCGCTGATCTGTACCTGGCCGTTAGGAATTTCGCTGCGGATAACCGGAGCCGTCACCACTTCACCCACGCCGTTTTCAAACAGCACAATGGCCATGCGCTTGTTGATGTTGTTGCGGGTAATGTCGCGGAAAATACGCGAGCCCTTGTTGTCCAGCGTCAGGTTGACGGTGGGCTGCTGGGTTTGCGAATCTCGACCGGGCTGGGCGTCTTGCAGGTTTTCACCCGTCAGGATGACCTGACGACGCAGCAGCAAGGGGGCACCGCCACGTTCGGTGTAGCGCTCCAGACCAAAGGGCACAGTGCCCGAGTTCAACGCGGCAACGGCAGCGGGGGAGTCTTCCACCATGCGCAGTTCCAGCGTGGCGGTACGACCCAGAATTTCCTTGGCCTTGGCTACATCCTGCACACCGGGCAGTTGCACTACGATGCGGTCGGAGCCTTGCTGTTGAATCACAGGTTCGGCCACGCCCAGCTCGTTGATACGGTTGTGCAGGGTGGTGATGTTTTGCTTGAGTGCGTTGGATTGCACCTGAATGGTGGCGGCTTCCGTCATGCGGGCGGTCAAACCGCTATCGCCGGCAGGAGTGAATTCCAGGTCAGGCATGGCGCGGCGCATTTCGGACTGGGCGCGGTCGCGATCGTCTGCCGAGGCAAAGCTCATGCGCAGCGAGTGACCATCACGCTCGATGCCGCTAACAGGCACTTTAGCTTCGCGCAGCACGCTGCGGGCATCTGCCACCATGGAGTCGTAGCGGGCTTGAAGCGCGCCTTGCATATCCACTTGCAGCAGGAAGTGCACGCCACCGCGCAAGTCCAGACCCAGGTGCATGGGGTGGGCGCCCAGTGCGGTCAGCCAGGCTGGCGACGCGGATACCAGGTTCAGGGCGACGGTGTAGTCGGGGGCGGCCGCCGTGGAGTCCTTGTTCAATTCGCGCTCGATCAGGTCTTTGGCCTTGAGCTGAACATCGGTGGACTCAAAACGGAAACGCGCAGTGGCGCTAGGTCCGTTTTGTTCAAAATACGAGCCCGTCGTAGGAATATTGTTTTTCTTGAGCAGCTCTTCAACGTGACTGATCAGGTTGGTTTCAAGCCGGACCGTGGATTTGGCGCTGGAAACCTGGACAGCAGGAGACTCACCAAACAGATTGGGCAAGGTATAGATCAGGCCGATCGCCAGCGCGACCAAGACGATGACATATTTCCAGAGAGGATAACGATTCATGGGATATCTACGACGGGTGCAGAAATGGCAACCCCGGACCGAAGTCCGGGGTCGGAGGCATTACAGCGACTTGATCGTGCCCTTGGGCAGAACAGTCGTAACGGCCACGCGTTGGACCAGAACTTCAACAGGCTTGTCGGTCAGGTTGGCCACTTCAACGGTCAGGTAGTTGTCGTGAACTTTGCTGACTTTGCCCAGCAGACCGCCGGAGGTGATTACTTCGTCGCCTTTGGCCAGGTTGGATACCAGGTTGCGGTGCTCTTTCTGACGCTTCATTTGAGGACGAATCATCAAGAAGTACAGCACAACGAACATCAAGATGATGGGCAGCATGCCCATCAAGGCATTTTCGCCGCCGGCAGCTGCCTGGGCGGGGATGAGAGTCAGAATGTCAACAGCGGACATGTGGGGCTCCTGAGGGTTTTTTTGTGTGGGTTGTCAAAAACTAACGGTGTATTGTAGCGGCACTTTATTGCGGTATCACAAACAGCGTGTCATTCAATACCGCGCGCCCGATCCTGGTGGAACTGCTCCCGCCAGGCCGCGAAACGCTTTTGCTCGATAGCATCGCGCATCTCTTGCATGATCTGCAAATAGAAATGCAGATTGTGCAAGGTATTCAAACGCGAGCCGGTAATTTCATTGGAACGCTGCAAATGATGCAAGTAGCCACGCGAGAAATGCTTGCAGGTATGGCAGGTGCAGCTGGGGTCCAGCGGGCGGGTGTCGTCGCGGTATCGGGCATTGCGTATCTTGATGTCGCCGTAACGGGTAAACAGCCAGCCATTGCGCGCATTGCGGGTGGGCATGACGCAGTCAAACATGTCCACGCCCTGGCTGACCCCTTCGACCAGATCTTCCGGTGTACCCACACCCATCAGGTAGCGGGGGGCATCGGTAGGCAGCTTGGGGGTGGTGTGCGCCAGAATGCGCATCATGTCTTCTTTGGGCTCGCCTACGGACAGGCCGCCAATAGCGTAGCCTTCAAAGCCGATTTCGGTCAGGCCAGCCAGGGATTCGTCGCGCAGGTCTTCGTACATGCCGCCTTGCACAATGCCAAACAGGGCGTTGGGGTTGGCCAGCTTTTTGAATTCCTCACGCGAACGGCGGGCCCAGCGCAGGGACATGCGCATGGATCTGGCCGCTTCATCATGCGTGGCGGGGCGGTCATCAATCAGGTAGGGCGTGCATTCGTCGAACACCATGGAAATGTCGGAGTTCAGGGAATACTGGATTTGCATGGATACTTCCGGCGTCAGAAACAGGCGCTCGCCGGTGATGGGGGAGGCAAATTTCACCCCTTCTTCGGTAATCTTGCGCATGCCTTTCAGGCTGAACACCTGAAAACCGCCCGAATCCGTCAGGATGGGCTTGTCCCACTGCATGAAGTTGTGCAGGCCCTTGTACTTGTCCATGACCTCCGTGCCCGGACGCAGCCACAGGTGAAAGGTATTGCCCAGAATGATCTGCGAGCCAATCTCGTTCAACTCGTGCGGCATCATGGCCTTGACGCTGCCATACGTGCCTACCGGCATGAAGATGGGGGTTTGCACCACACCGTGGTTCAGGGTGATCTGGCCACGGCGAGCGGCGCCATCGGTGCTTAAAAGGTCAAACTTCAGTCCACTCATGGGGTAGGAGGCTCAATGAACATAGCATCGCCGTAACTAAAGAAGCGATACCGGGATTGGACGGCGTGCTGGTAGGCACGTTGTATGGGTTCGATCCCCGCCAGAGCCGATACCAGCATCAGCAAGGTGGACTGGGGCAAATGGAAATTGGTGATCAGCGCATCCACCCACTGGTACTGGAAGCCGGGGGTAATAAAGAGGCGCGTGTCGCCTTCAATGCTGCCATCGGCGCAGCGCTGGTTCATGCCGGGCTCTTTGCTGGCGGCCGATTCCAGTGAACGTACGCTGGTGGTGCCCACGGCAATGACGCGGCCACCGGCAGCGCGGGTGGCGTCAATCTTGGCCAGGGTGGCGGCGGGGACGTGGTAGCGCTCGGCGTGCATGACGTGTTCGCTGATATTGTCCACACGCACAGGCTGAAAAGTGCCTGCACCCACGTGCAAGGTCACAAAGGCCTGGTCCACGCCTTGCTCGCGCAAGGTGTTCAGCATGTCATCGGTAAAGTGCAGGCCAGCCGTTGGGGCGGCCACGGCACCGGGGTGACGGGCGTAAACAGTCTGGTAGCGCGAGTCGTCTTCCTCGTCCGCTGCGTGGGTAATGTAGGGTGGCAAAGGCGTGGCGCCGTATTGCTCCAGCATGTCCAGTACAGGTTCGTGAAAGCGCAGCGCAAACAGGGCGTCTTCCCGCCCGGTGCAATCGGCCAGTACCTTGCCGTCGGCCAGTTCCAGCAAAGTGCCAGGTTTGGGGGACTTGCTGGCGCGGATATGGGCCAGAGCCGTATCGGGGCCGGTTACGCGCTCGATCAGTACTTCCACCTTGCCGCCACTGTTTTTTTGGCCGTGCAGGCGGGCCTTGATGACGCGCGTATCGTTAAAGACCAGCAGGTCACCCTTGCGCAGCAGGCTGGGCAGGTCGGTGAACTGGCGGTCATGTAATTGGCTGGCACCGTCCAGATGCAGCAGACGGCTGCCCTGGCGCTGGGCCGGTGGGCTTTGAGCGATCAGATCAGGGGGAAGCTCGTAGTCGAACTGGGCGATAGTTAAAGAGGGGTCGATGCTCATGGTTTGTCGTAAAGGGCCACTGGCCAGAAGGCCGGGCCTGATGGGGTAACCGACTATTTTAACGCTTTGCCGCCAGATTGCTGAAACGGCCATATCCGTGGTGTTTTTCTTTCGGTATGCTTGGGTCTTTCCTGAATTGATCTGTTGGAGACGAGGGCATGGGCGTTTTAAAGGCAAAGCCTGTTTTGAGTCATTGCAAGCACGTGGCTCTGGTCACCTTGCTCATGGTGCAAGGCGCATCACTAGCCCTGGCCCAAGCCTTGCCGCCCGAGCTGGCTTCGGTATGGAATGCCAGCCGCTTGCCGCAATCGTCTCTGTCCATCGTGGTAGACGAGGCGGACGGCCCGCGCCTGATCGGCGTCAATCCCCAGGAGCCCCGTAATCCCGCATCGGTGATGAAACTGGTCAGTACCTGGGCCGGTTTGTCCGCTCTGGGGCCAGAATATACCTGGCGCACTACTTTGATGGCCCAGGATGGCCTGCAGGTGGACGAACAAGGCACCTTGAAAGGGCCTTTATATATCAAGGCGGGGGGCGATCCGTTTTTGACCGTGCCGCAGTTGTGGGACATGTTGCGCGAGCTCCGCTTGCGTGGGGTGAAGAATCTGACCGAAGTTATTGTGGATCGTTCCATCTTCGGCAACGTCACCATCAATCCGGGGGATTTTGATAATGCGGGTGACCGTCCCTATAACGCCAGCCCGGACGCCATGATGGTGGGGCTAGGTGCTTCCCGTCTGGTGTTCCAGCCAGATACACAGGCGCGCAAATGGATTGCGATTATCGACCCGCCCTTGCCTGGAGTGCGCGTACAGGGTGAAGTCGAGTGGTCGACGGCAACCTGCCCTGGCTCGCCTGTCGTCGGTACCCAGATTCAGCCTGAAGCCGGTGGCATGGTGGTCCGTGTCAGCGGCAAGGCTGCCGCTTCTTGCGGTGAGTTCAGCGTTTACCGTCTGGTTCATTCCCAAACCGAGTTTTTCGACAAGCTGTTCCGCAGCTTGTGGCGCGATCTGGGCGGCACCCTGGCTCGCGACATCAAGGCAGGCCGTGTGCCGGCTCGTGCGCAGGCGATTACCTGGCATGACTCGCAGTCCCTGTCTGACCTGATCCGCCTTATTAATAAGCAAAGCAACAATGTGATGGCCCGTACCATCTTGCTGACCGTGGGCGCAGAAATGAATGGTCCCGGTGCCACGGTGGCCACCGGCGAGCGCGCCGTCATGAACGTGCTGGGTCGCCAGGGCGTGAATACCGCAGGCTGGACCGTGGATAACGGCTCGGGTCTGTCCCGCAATGCCCGTGTCACGGCGGGCGGTATGGCTGACATGCTGAAAGTCGCCTGGCGCTCGAACTGGATGCCCGAGTACATTTCCTCCTTTGCGATCTCCGGTGTGGACGGCACGGTGCGTTCGCGCTTGCGCGATGACGAGGTCCAGGGCCGTGCCCACTTGAAAACCGGCACGCTGCGCGATAGCCGTGCCTTGGCCGGTTACGTGCTGGGAGCCAGCGGAAAGCGGTATATTGTCGTCATGATGGTCAATGACGAACGTTCTGCCTCTGCCCGACCCTTTTTTGATGCGGTGGTGAAGTGGCTGGCAGTGCGTTGACGATCACGATAGTGCGGGCTGCTGTGCAGCAGCCCTGTTTTTAGTTAGTCCCTAATTTGATGAAGCAATCATGCCCATACACGAAATACGCCACCCTTTGATCCGCCATAAGCTGGGCTTGATGCGCAAGGCAGATCTGAGCACGAAAAATTTCCGCGAAATGTCCCAGGAAATCGCCTCTTTGCTGACCTACGAGGCGTGCAAGGATCTGCCCCTGGAACCCACCACCATTGAAGGTTGGTGTGGCAATGTGGAAGTGGAAAAGCTGGCTGGCAAGAAAGTGACAGTTGTGCCCATCTTGCGCGCCGGTATTGGCATGCTGGACGGGGTGTTGAGCTTGATTCCTGGCGCCAAGGTCAGCGTGATTGGTATTGCTCGCAATGAAGAAACCTTTGAAGCCCAGACCTATCTGGAGCGTCTGGTTGGTGAGCTGGATCAGCGCCTGGCTCTGATTATCGACCCCATGCTGGCAACGGGCGGCTCCATGGTCGCTACAATTGATCTGCTGAAAAAAGCAGGCTGCAAGAATATTCGCGCTTTGGTGTTGGTGGCGGCTCCGGAAGGCATCGCCACTCTTGAAAAACATCACCCTGATGTCCATATTTATACCGCGTCCATTGATCAGCATCTGGACGAGCATGGTTATATCGTGCCGGGGCTGGGTGATGCGGGCGACCGTATTTTTGGTACTCGCCAGAAGGTTCAGGACGGCGAACTCTAAGTCCAGAACTTGTCGTGCTTTTTTACAATCCCTTGCCAGTAGGCCAGAGGGGATAGGCATAATAAAGAGTCGAATCTAAGTTTCACTGAATCAGGATGTACATGAAACTGAATGCCTGGATGGCTGCACCGTTGTTGGTCATGTTGGGCCTGAGCTCGGCTCAGGCTGGATTGTGTGACGTCCCTTTCATGCGTGACGGCGGACAGATACAACTGACTGGCTCGGGTTTTCTGGCCTTGGGTGCTGACCTGGCTTTCTCTGACGTGAAAAAGCAGGGCGGTGATCAGTGCCAGGCGCGTGTACAGGGCAAGGCCAGTGTGGCCCTGGCCGGTTTGCCGGCCAGCAAGCCCAATATTGACTATGTTATGACGGTGCGCGATGGCCGCACACGTTTCCAGCGTGATGATGGCCGCGGTGGCCTGGAAGCCGTTCAAGGTTCGTTTGACCTGCGCCTGCTGGGCCTGTTTTCCTATGAACACGGTGGGCTGCAGGAAGGGCAGACTTTCCCGCGCCAGGATTTCCAGATCAATCTGGACAAGCGCTCCCAGTCCAACGCCAATGTCCTGCGCATTCATACCGGTGCCAAGACGGTTGGAGCTCAACAATCGGTACAGACCGCATTGGGCAATTACCAATGCTGGCCTATTCGTTATCAACGCGAGATCGAGCCTACCCAGGCCAGTTTCAGTGGCATCAGTCTGCCCATACCGGGCATCAATTCCCAGGTTACGGATTGGTATTGCCCGGATGTGCAGATGGTGATGAAGCAAGAAAGTATTCAGAACGGTGTCCCGTCCACGGTGGATGTGACGCAACTGAAGTAAACCTGCGACTTACTGGTCTCAGGTACACCGAGTATCTTTATCCTGAAAACAGCGGGTTAAAGAATTTTGTGCGGCGCTGCTATGGCGCCATTCACTTGGCGATACGTATTTGTCGCGTGTCCCTTTCAACTGCAAGGAGTTATTTATGGCTACCAAGAAAAGTGTGGAAAACAGCGGAGACAAATTCATCGAAGAAGTGAAAGCGAGCTTGGATGAAGCTGAAAAACTGATGCGTGAGGCCGCTGAAGCCACGGGCGACAAGGCCGGTGAGCTGCGTGAGAAAGCGTTGCGCTCTCTGCGTGTGACCCGGGATTCCCTGCACGATGCTCAGGAAGCCGTGGTCGAGCACAGTGTGCGTGCCGCCAAGGCAACCGACAACTATGTCCACGACAAGCCCTGGCAAGCCATTGGCGTGGCCGGTATTGTGGGCCTGATGTTCGGTATGCTGATCAGCCGTCGTTAATCTGTCTTTGCTCTGCGCTGCGGGCCCTTTGCGGGGTTGCAGCAGCATAAAAAGCAGCCCTGCCGATCTGGACTTTGCGGTCCAGATCGGCAGCCTCTTAGAAATCAGGCTCTTGTCGTTGCATGCAATGGCAGGATGTCGCAGAGCAGGGATAAATCATGGCGCTTAGGCAAACTATCAGTCAGCTTGGTTCTACCTTGATAGGGGCTGTCAGTACCAGGCTGGAGCTGTTCGCTCTGGAAGCCGGTCAGCAAAAGGCAAGCCTGATAACCATCTTCAGCATGGTGTTTGGCGCATTGCTGTTCTCCACTCTGGCGGTGCTGGTTTTCAGCTTGTTGCTGGCCTTGTACTTCTGGCCTACGGATTATCGTTACTGGGCTTTGGGAGTGCTGGTCGTTGTGTATGCCGGTTTGGGAGTGGGTCTTTTCCTGGCCGTACGCCGTCGTCTGACCACTGGCCCGATTCCTTTTTCGGCCACCTTGTCCGAGTTGCGTCGCGATGTCGCATTTATTGAGCGCTTGAGGGATTCCGAGGGAGACGGCAAATGAGCACGAAGCAAGAGAGCATGTCCGCCCAGGAGCGGGCTGTGCGTATTGAACTGTTGCGAGTCCGCGCCTCGTTGGAGCGGCAGACCATGTCGTCCCAGATCCACTCCCTGGGCGAAGATTTAAGCCCCGGCAATTTGTGGAACAGCGTCAAGCCTTCGGGTTTGAGCATGGGCGGTGTGGTCACCAGCGCGCTGTCCTTGTCGCGCCGTTATCCGTTCCTGTTGTCCGGTGCTTCTGCCGTGCTGAGCAGTTTTGGCGGGCGCTGGATGCGTATCGGGGCTTTGGCTCTGGGAGCCTGGAAGCTGTTTGATTCCTCCAAGTCGGCACGCGAGAAAGCACGCAATGTACTGGTTCCGGTACGACGCACAACCGATGTGGACGAGTAAGTCTGCTTGTCTATTTGAAAACCGGCCCAGGCCGGTTTTTTTTTTGCCTGCCAGAAGCTCGGCGTTCTGCCCGACTGGTTTTTGAAGGCGGCAAGGCTTATGCTCCGATAATAAATAATTCCAGAACAAAGCTACCCACATCAGGAGACATAGCCCGTCATGCAGGTGCCATTACTGAATGCCTTAAGAACCTTTACGGTGTCGGCGCAAAGGTTGAACTTCACCAAGGCGGCAGAAGACCTGCTGGTCTCTCCCTCGGCAGTCAGCCACCAGATCAAGGTGCTGGAGGAGTATCTGGGCTGCAAGCTGTTTTTGCGTAAAAACCGTTCCCTGGAGCTGACGGATCAGGGCCAGTTTCTGTTTGACCGTTTGCAACGGCCTTTTTACGAGATCAATCAGGCTTTGAGCGAATTGCGTATGCCGCACGGCAAGAGCCGCATCAATCTGTCCTTGCGGCCCTTTGTGTCCAGCATGTGGTTTACCGGGCAGTTGGGAGACTTCTGGCTGAAGCATCCGGACATTGAAATCAACTTGCTGCACAGGCTGCAGGCTCCGGATTTTTTCAGGGACAACATCAATTTTGCTATCGTCTGGGGCAAGCAGGGCGATTGGCCGCAGTTGCAAACCTTGCGCATCATCCCCGGCAATTTGACGCCTGTTTGTGCGCCGTCTTACCTGCAGGCGCATGGCCAGATTACGTCCCCACAAGATCTGAACCAGCATGTGCTGATTCATGAAGAAAATCAGCTGTGCTGGGAGCAGTGGTTACGCAAGGCGGCGGGGCAGGAACTGACGGCCAAGAAGAGCTTTCACATTGATGACACCAATGTGCGCATGAATGCGGTCTTGAATGGGCAGGGAGTGATGCTGGGTTGTCCGGCCTTGCTGAAGCCTTTGATCGACAGGAAGGAAATCGTCCAACTGTTCGATGTGTGCCTGGAAGAGTACGCCTATTTCCTGGCCTACCCCAAGGAGGCAAACCTTAGCCGACAGGAGCAGGAGTTTGTGGATTGGGTGGCGTCGATTGCAATACGCTAGGCGGTAGTTGCTTGATGGTTCGCATGTGTTGTGCTCGGTGACCGGGCTTTCTCCGCTCTTTGCTGACCTTGTCGTTGTCCCTGCGTCTTTAAAAAAACCTGCATATTTGCAGGTTTTTTATGTATCGGCCTTCCCGAACCAGGCTGGATGCTCATCGCTCATCGCTCATCGCACGTCGTTCATTGCTCATTTCTCAACGATCAGGGTGTGGAACCCCCCGATCTGATGCGTGTGACTGGAGGCTATATCAAGCTTCGCATAGTTCTCACACCGCTCATGCCTGCTTGCTAAATACCTGACACGCAGCCATGAATCGGGTTTCATGACACTGGGAATTTCCACACTTTGCAGTGCTTGCGACCAACCGCTTTCCCTTTACCCATATTCAGCAACAAAAAAAACTCATCGTTCCGTCAAATTTGCTCAATTTTCAAGCGTCGCTCCCTGTCGCATGATTGGCCTGACCTAATAAAAGCCATTCATGGTGCTCATGCAAACCAGAGGAGATACTGAGATGAATACCGCTCTACGCTCGCCCATTGCGATTGAAGAATTTGACCGCAGCTACTTTCAGCAGGAAACCGACGAGGTTTTCGCCTTGCCCCCCGAGTGTTTTACCTCGGAAGAGTTTTTCCAGTTTGAGCTGAATGCCGTCTGGAAAAAGCAGTGGTTCTGTGTGGGCCGCGCCACTGACATCCCCAATGCCGGTGATTTCTTCACCTTTGATGTAGGTAATGATGCGCTGTTTGCCATCCGCACTCGTGAAGGTGGCATCAATGTGCTGTCCAATGTCTGTCGTCACCGCAATATGCTGTTGCTGGAAGGTGCAGGCAATGTACGCCGCATCAGCTGCCCCTTGCACGCCTGGGTCTACAACATGGAGGGCGAGCTGGTTTCCGCCCCTGGGCTGACCGATACCGGCGCCAGCTTTGACCCCAAGAGTGTTTGTCTGCCCAAGATCCGCGCCGAGGTTTGGGAAGGCTTTATCTTCATCAACTACGACGCCATGGCTCCTGCCTTGGACACCCGCTTGGGTAATCTGGGCAAGCAGTTGGCGAACTACCGCATGTCCGAGCTGAAGTCCTCGGAACCGTTGAAGATGGAAAGTTTCGACTGGAACTGGAAGATCTTCAATGACGAGTGCTATCACTGCAGCTTTTTGCACGCCTCCTCCTGGGGCGGCATGTATGAAACCAATCCGGATCGTGTGGACGAAACCGCAGTCTTCAATGACGTGGCCAACGGCATTGTTTCCTACAACTTGCTCTCCACCCACAAGGACGCCGCGCCTACGCATACCGGCTCCATCTTGCAACCGCCCATGGATGGTCTGACCGACCAGGAGCGGACCCAGCTTTCTTACGTGACCGTGGCTCCCAACCTCTTGCTGGTCGCCATGCCCGATAAGGTGAAGTACTTCATGTGGCTGCCCAAAAGCGCCAAGCAGTCCAGCTACGGCGTGTCCTGGATGTACCCGCAAGAAACGCTGGAACGCGAGGATCACAAAGAGAAGTTCGATCAGGAACACGATGATCTGTACCCCGTGATGATCGAGGATCTGTTTGCCTGGCGTCGTTCGCATCAAGGCATGCAATCCAACTTTGCTTCCCGTGGCCGTTTGACCAATGAAGAGCTGGTCATCAAGCGTTTGCAAAACTGGCTGATTGATCTGTACCGCGCCGAAGAGCGCCGTGTGGACGAGCAAAGCCGGGTATTGCCGATTCGAGCGATTGCTTAAGGGAGCAGGAGCAGCATCATGCAGCAAACTTTGCAAACACGCGTGTTGAAGAAAACCAGGCTGTCAGAGCGAGTCGTAGGCCTGACCCTGGGTTTGCAAAACGGGGACGCGTTCCCTGTCTGGGAGCCGGGTGCGCATATTGAGCTGGAGCTGGCGGTGTCAAAGACTGAACCGCTTTACCGTCAATATTCGCTGTGTGGCCAACAGGCCAATACCCGCGAATGGCAAATTGCCGTTCTGAAAGAAGAAGCCGGGCGGGGCGGCTCTGCGTATATCCATGAGGTGTTGCAGGAGGGTGATGCGCTGGCTGTCAGCATTCCGAAAAATCACTTTCCCTTTGCTGCAAACAAGAAGTGCTTTTTTGTTGCCGGGGGCATAGGTATCACGCCTATCGTGCCCATGGTCCAGGCCGCTGCGGCAGCCGGCCTGGACTGGCACTTGCTGTATCTGGCAAGAAACACAGCGGATTTTATTTTCCTGCAAGAGCTGCAACAAGTGGATGCTGCGCGTATCACCACGCATGCCTCCAATCAGGACGGGCTGTTTGATCTGCAAGGCGCATTGAAAACGCTGGATGCACAAACCGTCGTCTATTCCTGCGGTCCGCAACCATTGCTGACTGCCTTGGAAAACTATCAACAGGAACAGGCCGATATTGGCTGGCAGCTGGTGCTGGAGCGTTTCTCGGTAGAGACCGATCCGGCCATGCTGCAAGGCAAGGGCTTTACCGTGACTTTGCAAAAATCGGGCAAAAGCATCGCGGTAGCGGGGGATGAAACGATTCTGGCCGCCTTGAAACGGGAAGGCGTACGGGTCAAGTGCTCATGCCAGAACGGCACATGCGGCACCTGCGAAACCGTGGTCATTTCCGGCTTGCCGGAGCATCGGGATTTTGTGCTGTCGCCAGAAGAACGGCAGCTGAATGAAACCATGATGATCTGCGTTTCGCGCGCCTTGTCGGCCGAACTGGTTTTGGATCTATAACAATAAACAGGAGAAACACCATGAAAAAAGTGGTGGTTACAGGCGGCTCGGGCCGTGTGGGCTCGTACGTCGTACAGCAATTGATGCAGACCATGGATGTGGTCGTGGCGGATCTGAAACCCAGCCAGCATCAGGTTTCTTTTACTCAAACGGATGTGATGGATCTGGAGGCCGTGCGTGCGGCCACCAAAGATGCCGATGCCGTGATTCACCTGGCGGCGATTGATTTCGACTGGAAGGCTGCTGAGGAGCAGTACATCAACGTCAATGTGCGCGGCACTTGGCATGTGCTGCAAGCCTGTCGCGAAAATGGCGTCAAGAAAGTGGTGCTGTGTTCCAGTATCTCAGCCTGCGGTCTGTCCGAGATGCGAGCTGATTGGAAACCCCAGTATCTGCCTGTGGACGAGGCCCATGAAAACAAGCCTTATCAGGCCTACAGCGTCAGCAAGATCGTCATGGAGCAGATGGCAAAAAGCTTTAGTGACGCCAGCGATATGGAAGTGATCTGCCTGCGTCCACTGGCCGTGGTGCTGCCGGAAACCATTGCCGAGTACATCAAGTTCGTTGACAGCCCGCAGCGTAACTGGCTGTTCTATTACATCTGGGCTGCGGATCTGGCGCGTGCCTTTGAGGCCGCTGTGAATCTGCAAGGTTTGCGCTACGGCGTGTTTTTCATTAGCGCAGACGATAGCTCCCACCCCTTGGCAACCACAGACTGGTATCAGCAGATTATTGGCCCTGTGCCTGAAATCAAGAACCCGCGCTGGTATCAGAACAATCCGCGTGCCTCCATTTTCAGCAGCCATGCGGCCAAGGAAATTCTGGGCTGGCAACCAAGCACGGACTTCCAGCAACTGCGCCAGGAATACGCGGTGGAAAAAGACCTGGCGTGAAACGTCCAGGCTCCCATAACGAATACATTGAACACGGAGACTTGAGCATGACTGGAATTAAAACCGGCACCTTGGATTGGACGGGGGACAACCCTTTTATTTACTTGAAGACCGACCCTGAACAGGACTGGTCGTCCTTGTCCCTGTACTTTCGCATTGCCAGCTCGGCGTATGGCAGCGGTCAGGCCATCCTGGTGTTGGACAAACCTTACGAAGACGGGCAGGACAGCGACGCGCGTTTGCTGATTACGGACAACCAGCCTTTGGCCGAGTATCTGGTGCAGGATTTTGTGCGCCATTTTGGTCTGTTTCGCAAGGCGGTGGCGCTGGATAAGTTGCAGGTATTGAGTGACGGCGTTTTCCAGACGGTGAACCGTTTCCCTGAACTGGTCAGCGAATCTGTCACCTCCGCCAGTGCAGGTCTGACAGTGGAACTGCAATGGCATCAAATGACGCAGCCAGCGATTTGTGTGGACCTGCCGCAAAGCCAGACCCAAACTCAGCAGCACGAAATGATGTGCGTGTTCCATCCGGCGCAGCAAGCCAGAGTGCTGATCAATGGCACGGCCTTGCCGGGCAACACCATAGAGCGGGACTTTAACGGCTCGCGTGCGCAGTCCGCCAGCCTGGCGAACAGCGAAACCTGGGTGCGCGTGGCGTAAGGAGACGATATGGCTCAGCATGTAGAGACGCAGGCCGTGATGCCAGCCTGGACTGGGGTCCGGCCCATGCAATCCATTTTGCCCTCGCAAAGCCGTCTGGTCTTGCATGCCGGGCCACCGTTTCGGGATGCGCAGGAGCTGCCTGCCGCAATCAGAAATTCGGTTCTGATCGGCATTTTGTATGAGGGTTGGGCGGCCAGCAAACAAGAGGCGCAAGCCTTGCTGGACGCAGGGGGCGTGCAACTGGCTCCTGCACAGGATTACGGCGTGGTGGTGCCATTGGCCGGAGTGGTCACGCCGTCCATGTATTTGATTGAGGTCAGCGACAGTAATCAGCCCGAAAACAAGAAGTACTCGGTGCTGAATGAAGGCATGCAGTGGTGCACCCGCCTGGGTATTTTTGCCGATGAAATGGTGCCGCATCTGCGTTGGCTGCATCAGGATTTGGGCGCTCGGTTGGCCGCACAGTTTCAGGGGCCGGTAGATCTGGCTCCCATTGTTCAGGCTTCCTTGTTGAATGGTGATGATGGTCATGCTCGTACCCTGCATGGCTCCCGGCAACTGGCCGACATTATTGTCTCCTGGGGCATTAATGACGACGCCAGTCAGAGCTTTCTGTACGGTGCGATGGCCTGGGCCTTGAATTACTGGATGGCCGCCAGTGCCTTGATTCTGGCAAACCAGATGCCGGCGGATGGCGCGGATGCCATCGTTAAGGTCGGCGGCAATGGCTTGCGCTTTGGTCTGCAACTGGCCAGTTCCACGACCTGGCTGGTTACGGACGCTCCTGTCATCGCCGGCAATAAAGAGCCGGGCAATGAGCAGGCACAAGCGCTGGGAGCCTTGGGTGATAGTGCGGTGGTGGATTTTGTAGGGCTGGGTGGCCAGTGTCTGGATCTGGCCGGGATTAGCGCCAGGAATCTGCACGCCTTTCTGCCCTCGGACTACCTGACGCGTCAAAACAAGTTCCTGAAAACCCGCTTGCCCTTTCTGGCTGGGCGCAATGGTATTAGCGATTTTGGGCAAGTGATTGGCAGTAATACCGGGCCGTTGGTGCTGCTGGGTATGATTGACGGTGCCGGAGAACGTGGCCGTGTTGGTGGTGGGGTGGCGACGGTGGATGCCTCTTTATTGCAAGCTCTCAAGGAGTGGCAGCATGAAACGACAGTGGTTTAAGCTGCCTTTGCATCAATTGCTGCATGCTCTGCATACGGGCGAAGCCAGTCTGCCGGAGATCGTGGCCTCCTTTTATGAGCGCATTGCCATACGCGATGACAAGATTGGGGCCTGGCAGTATCTGATTGATCAGGACGACTATCTGGCCGAGTACGAAAGCCGCAGTGATTTTTACAAGGCCTCGCCCTTGATGGGCCTGCCCTTTGCGGTCAAGGACGTGATTGATACGGCGGGTATTCCCACCACAATGGGCTCGGCCATTCACCAGGATCGGATTCCGGATATGGATGCTTCCTGCGTGACCGCGATGAAAGCGGCAGGCGGCATTTTGATGGGCAAGACGGTTACGACCGAGTTTGCTTACTTTCAGGCAGGCAAGACGAATAACCCGCATGATGCCGAACGCACACCCGGCGGCTCGTCCAGCGGCTCTGCCGCTGCCGTGGCTGATTTCATGGTGCCGGTAGCCTTCGGCACACAGACGGCGGCATCGGTCATACGGCCCGCATCCTACTGCGGCTGCATTGGCTATGTAGGCAGCAAGAACGAGTTTTCCTTGCGCAATATTCAGCCGCTGGCTCAGTCTCTGGACTCCCTGGGCATACTCAGCAACGATGTGCTCGACACGCTTTTGCTGCGCAATATTCTGCTGCACAAACCCTTGAATCTAAGCACGCCAGGGGCGCAGGCGGCTTGTGTGTTCGGTGTTTTCTCCGGGCAGGCACTGGGCGACGTTCAGGACAAGATGCTGGAGACCTTGCAGGCCTGCCAGCAGGATTTGTCGGAACAGGGGCATACGCTGGTGAATTTTCCCTTGCAGGACGCCGTTGTTGAATTGACGGCCTTGCATGCTCAGATCATGGCGTATGAAGTGGCCCGGAATCTGGTGTACGAGCAACAGCAGCATGAAACCTTGAGCGCCCATATGCAGTCCTTGATGTGCAC
Organism: Alcaligenes phenolicus; assembly: GCF_032063905.1. Classification (NCBI taxonomy): domain Bacteria; kingdom Pseudomonadati; phylum Pseudomonadota; class Betaproteobacteria; order Burkholderiales; family Alcaligenaceae; genus Alcaligenes; species Alcaligenes phenolicus. The sequence goes on along the minus strand of NZ_DAMBOE010000002.1, from coordinate 191,282 downwards.
GGGTCTGGCTTTTCCCTACAAGGAGTACATCGCAGCCTTGCAAAGAGCGGACACGCTCAAACAGGCGATGTTGCAGTGGTTTGAGGATAGTGGGGTGGATTTCATTCTGGCACCTGCGGCAGCCGGTGTTGCGCCTTATAAAACTGAAGGAACGGGGGCACCTTTCATGAGTCGTGCCTGGCAGTTGCTGGGTTTGCCGGTGATGTCCTTGCCTTTGGGGTATTTCCAGAAGCTGCCTATGGGTTTGCAGTTGATTGGAAAGCCGCACCAGGATGATGTTTTGCTTTTGCAGGCGCGTCAGTTGCAGCAGCGCTTTTTAAACAGCAGCTCAGTTCTGGCGGTGTAGTTTTCTTTTTTCTTTTAAGCGTCCTGTTTTTACAGGACGTTTTTTTTGGGCTGCGTTTTTATAGTTTGGGCAGCAGGTACTTTTCAAAGAGCCATTTCAAACCATACAAGGCTCCGAAAATAATCGCGGCAATGGCCAGAAAATCTGCGCTGAAAACGCTTTGCTGTTTATGGGACAGCTCCATATAAACGTGCTCGTCAGCGGGCCGGGCGTAAGTCATGGGAATGGAGGTCTTGGGTAAAGTGGCCTGCAAGACGACATAGCTGCCATCGTCAGCCGCTTGCATCAGCAGCTCGTCCACCTGTGTGGGAACCAGACCGTCTTGATGTCCTGGCTTGCATAGCTGCCGGGTTCCCTGAGCCCAGTTGTCATTACTCTCGGGGCAGGAGGCCTGGATGCGGTAGCCATTGCTGAATTGAACCGTCAGCCACCCTTGGGCATGCGAGTCGGCGTCGCTGCTTACGGTTACGTCGGTGAGGCTGATGGTGGTCATGGTGCAAATCCCTTGGGCAGTGCAAGCGCATTCTTCAGTCTGCTTAAGGCAGGAGGTGAGTCTATATTTGACGCGGGCTATAGAAGGCTATTCTATAGAAGCCGGTATGGGAATACTGTTTCTGTATGGGCAGAATCAGCTTTATGTGAATTGCTTTTAATGTAAATCAATGCTCTTTTTCCATAAAAAAACAGCCCTGTAAAACAGGGCTGTTGATTGCGGAAAACCAGCGGGAATAAAGAAGGCTTAACTGGCGCCTGCCTTGCCCATGCTGACGGCCGGTTTGGCATCATGAGCCGGTTCGGTGTGGTAGCGGCGCAAAGGCTTGTTGGCGGTTTCGGGCATCAGCACCGTCACCCAGAAAAAGCACAGAGCCGCGACTACCGTGACGTAAAACGCGGGAGCCAGATAGCTGCCTGTTTGCGCCGTCAGCCAGATGGCCAGGTAAGGTGCGGTGCCCCCGAAAATTGCGAAGGTGATGTTGTAGCACATGCTCGAAGCGGTATAGCGCATGTCGGTCGGGAACATCTCCGAGAGCAGGGTGACGGCCACCACGCTGGCTGCCACCTGACCAATGCCGATAATCAGCATGCCGAAAATGGCGGCCTCCAACGAAGCTCCCTTGCTGACGATCATATAGGCCGGAATGGTGAACAGCGCATGCCAGACAGCGGCAAATTGCATCATGCGACGGCGACCCACCCGGTCCGAAATCACACCGGCAATCGGGGTCAGGGCGGTGACGAACAACAGGGCAACCATGTTCGCGGTCAGGGACTGGACGGAGGACAAGCCGATGACCGTGCGCAGGAAGGTGTTCATGTAGGTAGAGAAAATGTAGAAGGACAGGGCGTACAGCACGATAAAGCCGCCCAGTTTCACAATATTGGAACCCTCTGCCTTGAAGACCTGAGACGCGCTGTAGCTGAGCTGACCTTTTTTCTCCGCGCGCATCTGCTGGAACTCGGGCGATTCGGCCAGATGATCCCGAATGAAGAAGGCCACAATGCCCATGGGAATGGCCAGCAGGAAGATGGTGCGCCAGCCCCAATCACCCATGGCCTCGGTGCCGACAATGGCGGCCAGGCCAGCGCTGATCCCGGCTGCCAGTGCAAACGCAAAGTACGTAGCACCGGACATGGCCCAGGCGTAGGAGTTGCGTTTGTTCATGGGGCTGTGTTCAACGGTGTAGATGGTGGCGCCCGTATATTCGCCACCGGCCGACAGCCCCTGAATACAGCGGATGATGATCAGCAGAACCGGAGCCCAGATGCCAATGCTTTCATAGGTTGGAATCAGACCAATGGCGGCGGTGGACCCGGACATCAGCAAGACGGTCAGGGCCAGAATCTTCTTGCGGCCAATGCGGTCGCCCAGCCTGCCAAAGTAGATGCCGCCCAGGGGGCGAACAATAAAGGACACCAGAAATACGGCAAAGGTGGCCAGCAGGCCCGCCATCTTGTCTTCCGAGGGGAAGAAGTTTTGTGCGATGTAGACGGCCATATAGCCGAACAAGGCAAAGTCAAACCATTCAACGATCGTACCGGCCGCTGAACCCATCATTACTTTCTTGATGTGACCTGTATCGGTATGTTCCGATTCGGCCACGGTGCTTTCCCTTTGCATACTTATGTCTCCTCAAGTATTGGGACTATCTGTTTCTTGAAATCAAACCCTGTGGGGGTAGCTGGTTTTTTTATTATTTCTACGTGTCTATCTTTTCTTGGTATTGGTTGAAAGCTCGGCTAGAGCATCGGCTGCAACAGGATGAGTTCCTCCTTTCCGTGGGGCTGGGCATCCGGTCCTGGCATGCTTGCAAAGCGCCATCCAGTGCGTGCTAGATAAGCTAATCCTCTGCAAATTGCTTGTCCATTCACTATTCGCGCACTATTATTGATCGCGATGTTATCAATCTAAAATATGAGCGAAACCATGATTCCCGCACGCCTGGATTTGCATCACCTGCGCGCCTTTAAAACGGTGGCCGAACAGTTGCATTTCAAGAAGGCGGCGGAGCTGCTGCACATCACGCAACCGGGCCTGACGCGCATCATCAAAAAACTGGAGGATGATTTGCAGGTGGACCTGTTTGAACGCAGCACCCGCCAGGTCAAGCTCACAGCGGCAGGCTTTTTACTGCTGCAGGAAATCGAACAGGTTTTTGTGCATCTGGAGCGCGGTATCGAGCAGGCCCAGAAAGCCAAGTTTGGCGATATCGGACACCTGATCATTGCCTATAACGACTATGCGGTGCAGGACGTGCTGCCCAGAACGCTGGAGCACTTCAAGCAGCAGTATTCGAACATCACAACCGATTTGTTATATATGCCCACGCAGCAGCAAATTCAGGGCTTGCAGCAGGGCAGCCTGGATCTGGGCTTTGGCTTTGCTTTCTCTGATGACCCCGAGGAACTGGGCGTGCTGTGGAAGCCGGTATGTCGTGATGATCCCATCGTTCTTTTGCAGAGCGATCATCCTTTGGCAAAAGAAAAATCCATCCCCTTGGTGGAACTGGCCAATGAGCGTTTTGTGGTGGGCAGCAAGACGCATTGGCAGGTCTGGCGGCGCTATTTCTATTCCCTGTGTCGACATGCCGGTTTTCATCCCAATTCCGTGCAGGAAGCCAGCACCATTACCGGCATCATGAGCATGGTGGCGGCCAATATCGGCATTGCCGTTTTGTCGCAGTCCTTGCGCAAGTACGTGCACCGTGATCTGGTGGCGATTGATCTGGACTTGTCGGGCCAGCATCCGCAGTCCTTCATCAACATCATGTGGCAGGAAAGCAATGCCAATCCCTGTGTGCCTTTATTCATCCAGACAATCTCGTTGGAGCTGATGGCAGCCAGTGCGTAAGGCTTGAGTATTTCTCATGGACCCTTGATGAGCGGTCATGATGCAAGGAGGGCGGTTTTGCTACATTGCAATTTTCAACCCTCTACCCCTTGCTATGAGCACTTCCCAAATACAGTTTGGCCTTGATCATGTCATGTTGCGTGTCCTGGATCTGGAGCGGTCCCTGGCGTTCTACCGCGATATTCTGGGTATGCATGTGGTGCGCCACACGGACTATGAGTCCGGCCGCTTCACCAATGTGTTTCTCAGCTTTGACCAGAGCACACAGTCCAGTCTGGAGCTGACCTGGAACTGGGATCAAAAAGAGCCGTATGAGAAGGGTGGGGCTTTTGGTCATCTGGCTTTGATGGTCCAGGACGTGCATCAGGCGGTGCGTTATCTGGAGAAGCAGGGCGTCAGGATCAAGACGCCACCTAAACAGATGAATCACGGTAAACGCACTATTGCCTTTGTGTTTGACCCGGATGAGTATCTGATTGAGCTGGTGGAGCCTTTGGCCTTGCCGACCTGATGCTGGCCTCGGGCGTAGCGTTGACTGGCCCGCATTCAAGAGCAGAATAAAACAAAGACCATGCACCGTTGCGGTGATGGTCTTTGTTTGTTTTTGACTGCGGCGGATGAAGGCGCGTTCTGGCTTACAGCCCCAGCGAACTCCACATATCGTCCACTTTTTTCTTGGTGGACTCATCCATCTGGATAGGGGTACCCCATTCGCGCTGGGTTTCTCCGGGCCATTTATTGGTGGCATCCATGCCCATCTTGCCGCCCAGTCCCGAAACGGGCGAGGCAAAGTCCAGATAGTCGATAGGTGTGTTTTCCACCAGCACGGTGTCGCGTACCGGGTCCATACGGGTGGTCATGGCCCAGATCACTTCCTTCCAGTCGCGCGTGTTCACATCCTCGTCCACCACCACGATGAACTTGGTGTACATGAACTGGCGCAAGATGCTCCAGACACCAAACATCACGCGCTTGGCGTGGCCTGCGTATTGCTTGCGTATGGACACCACGGCCAGGCGGTAGCTGCAGCCTTCGGGAGGCAGGTAGAAGTCCACAATTTCAGGCAATTGTTTACGCAGCAGGGGCACAAAGACTTCGTTCAGCGCAACGCCTAGAACGGCAGGCTCGTCGGGCGGTTTGCCGGTGTAGGTGCTGTGGTAAATCGGGTTGCGGCGCATGGTGATGCGCTCGACAGTAAAGACCGGGAACCAGTCCTGCTCGTTGTAGTAGCCGGTGTGGTCGCCGTAAGGGCCTTCCAGTGCCATTTCGTAGCTGCTGTCGGCGGGCGGCTTCATGCCTTCGGGGACTTCGGGAGCCAGAGCATCCGGGTGATTGCTGGGCAGGATATGCCCTTCCAGGACAATCTCGGCCCAGGCGGGGACAGACAAGTCGCTACCCAGGGCTTTAGCCACTTCGGTGCGCGAGCCGCGCAGCAAACCGGCAAACTGGTATTCGGACAGACTATCGGGCACGGGGGTGACCGCACCTAGAATGGTGGCAGGGTCGGTGCCCAGGGCAACGGCAATCGGGAAAGGTTTGCCGGGGTTGGTCAGTGCATGATCGCGGAAGTCCAAGGCACCGCCACGGTGGGACAACCAGCGCATGATGAGCTTGTTACGGCCAATCAGCTGTTGACGGTAGATACCCAGGTTCTGACGCTTGGCGTGGGGGCCTTTGGTAATCACCAAGCCCCACGTCAGCAAGGGGGCCACGTCGCCGGGCCAGCACAGTTGCAAGGGGATCTGGTTCAGGTCCACATCCTTGCCTTCCAGCACCACTTCCTGACACGCGGGAGAGCGGACACTCTTGGGGCTCATATCCCACAGGGCGGACTTGAGCATGGACACTTTGGACAGCGCATCACGCATCCCGGTGGGGGCTTGCGGCTCTTTCAGATTGGCCAGCAGCTCGCCAGTGTCGCGTAATGCCGACACATCCTGTGCACCCATGCCCCAGGCGACGCGTTGCGGCGTGCCGAACAAATTGGCCAGGACAGGCATGGCGGCTTTGGCGCCTTGATGCTGGGCGTTTTCAAACAAAAGTGCCGGTCCACCGGCACGCAGTACCCGGTCACTGATTTCAGTCATTTCCAGCGAGGTGGAAACTGGCTGCGTAATCCGCTTCAGATCGCCCTTGGCTTCCAGCTGGGCAATAAAGTCTCTCAAGTCACGGTATTTCACAGAAGAACGGGGCTCCGCTTGCAGATATTTTTGGTTAAGACCTTGAACAGGTTCTAAGGTTAACATCGGGCAGTTAGCAATACTAAGGATGATCCCATGGGCTTCCAAGATATGGACTATGTACTTAGTCGCTCGGCCCGCACCCTGACGTATCGCATCGGTGAGTTTGTGCACGTGTGTGCCATGTACCTGGGCATTGCCGTACTGGTGACGATTGCAGCCTGTGTGGTTGTGCCGTCGATGCGCGCTCAGTTTAACCAGCTTTATACCGGTCTCGTGCAAACCCTGCGCCCCGAGGCGGTGAAATACGATGCGTACAGCCAGGCGGTCTGGCCAGCGGACAAGACACAGCCCAACCTGTCCGAAGAGGGCGAGGACTTGAGCCAGACAGAACAGCAGCAAGCTGTCTCTACTTATCAGGGCTTTATGAAGAACCTGCGTGCTTCGGTCACCGGGCAGCCCATTGCGGGCGTCACGGCGGCTCAGCAGCAGGCCTTGCGCAGCTATTTGGCGCGCAAGTACAAGATTGCCTATTCGGTGGCGGGGGCCTTGATCCACACCGCTTTTATTGTGGGCAAGGAAAAGAACCTGGACCCGCAACTGATTCTGGCAGTGATCGCCATTGAGTCACGCTACAACCCCTATGCGGAAAGTCATGTAGGTGCGCAGGGCCTGATGCAGGTGATGACCAAAGTCCATAAAGAGAAGTTCGATATCTATATGGAAGGGACGCTGGCCGTGCTGAGCCCCGAGGCAAATATTCGGGTGGGTGCGCAGATTCTGTCGGACTGTATTCGCCGCCGAGGGTCTCTTGAAGGTGGCCTTGCCTGTTATGTGGGCGCAACCGGGCCTAGCGATGGCGGCTATGGCGCGAAGGTGCTGGCTGAACGTCGCCGTATTGCCTTGGCCTCGGGCATTCCGATCCGGGCACGCTAAGTGGTCTGAATGGAAAAAGAAATCGGGCCTTGCGGCCCGAAATACTTTACTGGAGTCGGGCGGCATTGCCCGGCGGACTGAAACGATGCCGGGCTTAGCGGCCCAGAAATTGTCCCAGACGACTGATCGCTTCCTGCAAGCGGTCCATGCCAGTGGCGTAGGACAGGCGCAAGGTATAAGGCGCGTGGGCCGTACCGAAGTCCCGGCCCGGCACAGCGGCCACTCCGGCTTCGTGCAGCAGTTGCTGCGAGAAGGCATCGCTGTCCTGACTGTATTCACGAATATCCGTATAAATATAGAAAGCGCCATCCGGGCGCACGGGTACGCGCAGGCCCAGACGCTCCAGCTCGGGCAGCAGATAATCACGACGTTGCTTGAAGGCCAGGCGACGCTCTTCATAAATCGCCATGGTTTCAGGCTCGAAGCAGGCCAGGGCGGCATGTTGGGCCAGGGAAGGAGCGCAAATCGCCAGACTGGCAGCCATGCGCTCGCAGGCTTCTGTCATCCAGGTGGGCAGGATCAACCAGCCAAGACGCCAGCCCGTCATGTGGAAGTACTTGGAAAAGCTATTGATAACAATAATGTCCTGATCCAGGGTCAGGGCGCTGAGCGGCGCTTCTTCATAAAACAGACCCAGATAGATCTCGTCCATGATGATGAAGCCGTCACGGACGCGCACTTCCTTGATCAGTTCTTGCAGGGCAGGGCGGGAAATCGTTGCGCCAGTGGGATTGTTGGGCGACGCAATCAGAACGCCGCGGGTCTTGGGACCCCAGTGCTCGCGAATATGCTGGGCGCTTAGCTGAAAGCGTTCGTCCGCTGAGGCCGGGATCAGGCGGGCCGTACCACCGGCTGCCATGATGAAGTTCTGGTTGGCCGGGTAGGACGGATCGGGCATCAGCACTTCGTCACCAGGATTGATCAGAGCCAGCGTAGCCAGAGACAGGGCACCGGATGCGCCGGCCGTGACCACAATACGCGAAGGGTCGACACGGGCCTGGAACTGTTGCTCGTAATACAGGGCGATGCGTTCGCGCAGAGCCGTCAGACCGGCAGGAGCGGTGTACTGACTCAAACCCTGATTGCTGGCCTGATGCAGCGCATCGACCACGGCTTGCGGGGCGGTGAAGTCCGGTTCGCCTATGCCCAGGCTGATAATGTCGCGGCCCGTGGCCTTCAGGGCATTAGCCTGTTTGAAGAGTTCAACAGCATGAAAAGGAAGAACATGTTCGGTACGACTGGCGAGGCGGGACATACGGCAAATCTCGGGTAAAAAGTGTATTGTAGGACCTTGCTCAAAAGGGCGTCAGGTGGCTGTGGCATGTGCGTGTGCCCTGTAGGGGTGCAAACCGGCGGGCCAGTGAGACTCAAGTTTAGGTTTGTTGCAGGAAAAGTCTATGGTTTCTTCGTCGCGGCGTGCATTTTTGATGGGGCGTCGTCCTCCCCAAACAGCTTGGCAGACATTTTGTTCGCGCCTGAAAGCCCGAGTTCAGGGCGAATGGTCCGAACTCAGCGCTGAACTGCATCATGAACAGGCTCGTCTGGAACCCGCTTCCAGTGCGGACGTGCATATGGTGTTGACGCTGGCCGCCGAGTACGGTGTGACGGTGTGTCTGGAAGGCGTGCCGCAGGCCAGTGAAACCGATGGCCCCATGATTGTCCTGGCCCCAGGCCGGCAGATGGCCCGCTGTGATCGTCTGGAACCGAATTCCAATCGCTGGTTTGTTCAGCCCGGCTGTCTGCTGGGTGAAATGGAAGCCAAAGGTTTTCAAGGACTGGCCAATGCGCCTGCCGGGATGACCGTGGCCGCCTGGCTGGCGGATCGACGCCAGCATGACTGGCCTAGCGGTCGCACCGCCTTGTCGGGCGTGTTGCACTGCTCGGTCATTCTGGCTGACAACACGCAGGCAGCCTTGGGTCCCTTTGGTCAGGAAAACCGCAACCCGCTTGATAGCCTGCGCATGCAGCAGTTGATTCCGGCCCTGTTTCAATTGATGGGTGAATCCGAAACGCAGGCCTTGAGACAAGAGCAATGGCCTTGCCGCTATAGGCTGGATGCGCTGGAGCCGGTTGAGGGCGAGGGCATCAATCTGGCTCATCTGATGCTGGGCCACGGCGGTGATTTGGCCTGGGTGGAATGGCTGGTGCTGGATGATGCCGTTTTAAGCGGCTCGGACCCGCAAGATTGGTCCTGGCCGAATCAGGAGCAGCCCTGGCAAGCTCAGGATGTGGATAGCCGCATCAAAGCTCTGTTTGATCCAGCGGACCGATTTTCCTATCCGGGCCAGACGCTATAAGTTTGTCCTGGCCTGTGCTTGACCCATGTTGTAACTCAAGGGCTAGAATGGTCCTTGCTTTGCCCTTGAGGGCCAGGCAAGGTGACCGGGGTTTCTGAGACAAGAACTGCATTCAGCGTATCGAGCCACGTGCTTGTTTGAATTCACGCTGACAGGCAATGGCAGCGTTCTGGCGATCCCGGTCCGTTTTAAATGGATTTTTGGATGGGTATACAGCATGGACGCCAATTTTCGGAAAGCAGCCCTGGAATATCACGAGCAGGGCAGGCCCGGAAAGTTATCGGTCACGCCGACTAAGCAACTCTCCAACCAGCGCGACCTGGCACTGGCCTATTCGCCCGGTGTGGCGGCCGCGTGTGAGGAAATCGTCAACGACCCGCAAAATGCCTTTCGCTACACCGGTCGGGGCAATCTGGTTGGGGTGATTTCCAACGGCACCGCTGTGCTGGGCCTGGGCAATATTGGCGCGCTGGCTTCCAAGCCGGTCATGGAAGGCAAGGCCGTGCTGTTCAAGAGCTTTGCGGGTCTGGATGTCTTTGATATCGAGATCAATGAAACCGACCCAGACAAGCTGGTGGACATTATTGCCGGTCTGGAGCCGACCTTTGGCGGTATCAATCTGGAAGACATCAAAGCACCCGAATGTTTCGAAGTGGAGCGCAAGCTGCGCCAACGCATGAGCATTCCTGTTTTCCACGACGACCAGCATGGCACCGCCATTTGTGTGACGGCCGCCTTTCTGAATGGCCTGAGCGTGGTGGAAAAAGACATCAAGCAGGTCAAAGTGGTGACTTCGGGGGCCGGTGCGGCCGCGCTGGCTTGCCTGGACCTGATGATTGATATGGGGCTGCCGCTGGAAAATGTCTGGGTTACGGATATTGATGGCGTGTTGTACGAAGGTCGTCCTGGCAATCCCGTGCCCGAGCTGGCCCGCTTTGCCAAGCAGACCGACGCCCGCATCCTGAATGATGTGATTGAGGGGGCCGATGTCTTTCTGGGCCTGTCCGCCGGTGGCGTGCTCAAGCCCGAGATGTTGAAGAAAATGGCTCCCCGGCCCCTGATTCTGGCCTTGGCCAATCCCAATCCCGAGATCCTGCCTGAAGATGCCCACGCTGTGCGTGACGATGTGGTCATGGCAACCGGCCGTTCGGATTACCCGAATCAGGTCAATAATGTGCTGTGCTTCCCTTATATCTTCCGTGGTGCACTGGATGTGGGAGCCACCACGATCACGCGCGGCATGGAGAAAGCCGCTGTGCTGGCTATTTGTCAGTTGGCGCGTGAAGAGCAGGATGAAGGCGTAGCCGCTGCTTATGGTCTGGAGGAGGTTTCTTTTGGCCCATCCTTCTTTATTCCCCGTCCGTTTGATTCACGCCTGATCGTGCGCATTGCGCCTGCCGTTGCCAAGGCGGCGATGGACGAGGGCGTGGCGACGCGTCCGATAGCGGACTTGAAAAGCTATATCTATCAGCTGCGTCAGTTCGTCTACAAGTCCGGCTCCTTCATGAAGCCCATCTATTCGCTGGCCCGTGGCCTGGTGCAGGACGGCGCCAAGTCCCGTGTGGTCTTTACCGAGGGTGAGGACGAGCGTGTATTGCGCGCCGTGCAGATTATTGTGGATGAAGGTTTGGCCAGCCCGATTCTGGTGGGGCGTCCGGCTGTCCTGCAGCAGCGTATTGAACGCTATGGCCTGCGCCTGCGTCTGGGCATTGATGTGGAAGTGACCAACCCCGAGCAGGATGATCGTTTCCACCGTTACTGGACCAGCTATTGGGAAATCATGTCCCGTCGCGGTATCAGTAAAGAGATGGCGCGTGTGGAAATGCGTCGTCGCCCAACCTTGATCGGCGCCATGATGCTGCACCTGGGTGATGCCGACGGCATGATCTGCGGCACCGTGGGGCGCTATGAGAACCATCTGGAACTGGTCGATCAGGTGATTGGCAAGGCTCCCGGCGTGGAAACGTATGCGGCCATGAATATTCTGCTGCTTAGCGAGCGTACCGTGGCCTTGACGGACACGCACGTGAACCACGATCCCGATTCGGACCAGGTGGCCGAGATCACCTTGGCCGCGGCTCGCAAGATGCGTCAGTTCAATATCGAACCCAAGGTGGCCTTGCTGTCCAGCTCCAACTTCGGCACCAATGATTCGCCTGCCGCCGTCACCATGCGGGGTGCGCTGGAGCGTGTGCGCAAGCTGGACCCCAGCCTGGAAGTGGACGGGGAAATGCACGGCGACTGCGCACTGGATGAAAAGGCCCGCCATCAAATCCTGCCCACCTCGGCCCTGACTGGCGAGGCGAACTTGCTGGTGTGCCCGAACGTGGAGGCAGGCAATATTGCCTACAACCTGCTCAAGACGGCTGCCGGTGGTAACGTGGCAATCGGCCCCTTCCTGTTGGGGGCACGAGCACCGGTTCACATCATGACGTCCACTTCATCGGTGCGCCGTATCGTCAATATGACGGCGGTCACGGTAGTGGATGCCAACGTCGCTACTGAAGGCTGATACCTACCATGATCCAGCGCTCTCCCGCTCCAGTGGCATTGGTCCTGAATGGGGGCGGGGCGCGCGGTGCGTATCAGGCCGGGGTGCTGGCCGGTTTGCTGGAGCTGCTGGACCCTGATCGCAACCCTCAGTTTCGCAATCCCTTCGATATTATTTGTGGCTCTTCGGCAGGCTCCATCAACGCTGCCGGATTGGCGTGCCGCGCCGACAGGCCTCATGAGGCTGTAGACCATATACAACAGCTGTGGGGCTCGTTGCGCACCAACGATATCTTTCATGCTGACCCTTTGCAGTTACTGGCGACCAGTGTGCACTGGGTGGCCACGCTGGCCTTGGGCTGGCTGGCACCGCGTCTGCGTGACCATGTGCCGCACTCCATGCTGGATAATTCGCCCCTGCGCGACCTGCTGGAAGAGAGCCTGGACTTCGACCGCTTGCAGCGCAATCTGGCCCAGCAGCATGTGGGCGCGCTGGCGATTACGGCAGCGGCCTATACCACCGGTGAGCACCTGACTTTCTATCAGTCTGACGAGCGTATTCGCCCCTGGACGCGCAATCTGCGCCGTGCCATCCCCGGTGTCATCGGGGTGGACCACCTGATGGCTTCCAGCGCCATTCCCTTCATGTTTCCGGCTCAGTCTCTGCAAGTGGGCAGGCAAACCCAGTGGTGCGGGGACGGGACGATGCGTCAGTTGGCACCCATCAGTCCGGCCATTCATCTGGGAGCGCACAAGGTGCTGATTGTGGGTACCGGGTACGCCGACAACACCTATCACGAACAGGAATCCAGGGATCCGCCATACCCCTCTTTGGCGCAGATCAGTGGCTATGCTTTATCCAACATATTCCTCGATAGTGTGTCAACGGATATTGAGCGTATGGAACGCATCAATACATTGCTTGCCTATATGCCTGCAAATGTATTACAAAGCCAATCGCTGCGTCCTGTCAGCACGTTTGCCATCACCCCCAGCCGCTCGCTGGATGAAATTGCCACTCGGCATATTCATCAGATGCCAACTGCTGCACGTACCTTATTTCGAGTACTTGGTGTATCTTCAAAGTCCGGTCCGACCACAGGCGGTGCATTAATTTCATATTTGTTATTCGAGTCCGGCTACACCCAAGAGCTGATCGAGTTAGGAAAGACCGATACCATGAGTCGTCGTGAAGAAGTGTTAGCGTTTTTTAAGGAAGCGTCCTGATGAGCCAATCCCTGACTTTGCAAGAAGCTTTGCAACAAGGCGGTGTGCTCGACGCAACGGGCCTGACGGCTGCTGATTTTCTGGAGCAGGCACAGGACCAGGGGCTTACCGCCCTGGAAGTAAGTTGCGATCGTGCGCGCAATCGTTCCGCTGTGCTGCGAGCAGTCGCCAAGGCTGTCGATTACCCTGAGTTTTTTGGTGGCAATCTGGATGCGCTCTACGATTGCCTGTGTGACACCGTGCTGGATCAGAAAGCAGGCCTGGCCCTGTGGCTGGACAATCTGCACAGTGGTGATCCTGCATTGGAAAAAGACGCCCAGGCTATTTTGGGCGTGTGTGAAGATGTGCATGCCTGGGCCTCGAACAACGAGCGCCGTTTTGTATGTGTCGTTCTGCACGCTGGCAAGCATCCTGACCCTGAACCGGGTGAGACCCCTGCTTCCTACTCCAGCCAGGACGAAGAATAAGCCTTATTCCCAGCCTTGCAAGGCGCTGATCGCTGCTGTCAGCGCCAAGGCGGCGGTTTCGGTTCGCAGCACGCGGTGCCCGAAACGAATCGCCTGAGCCTGGGCACCCAGTGCCACCTTCTGCTCTTCGGGCGACCACCCGCCTTCGGGGCCAATCAAGATAGTCATGGCCTGATCTTGCGGTCCGATGGCTTGCGCCAATTGCTGGGGCGCATCGGGATCACAGAACAGATGCAGGCCAGTTTCCGCCTCGCGGAAGTATTCGGCCAATGTCAGCGGCGCTGACAGTTCCATCAAGCGGTTGCGACCACACTGCTCGCTGGCCGACTCAATCACTCTTTGCCAATGGCCCATGCGCTTGGCCTGCCGCTCCGCGTTCAGTTGCAGCACGCTACGTTGTGCGCGAATCGGCACAAAGCGGCTGACGCCCATTTCCACGGCTTTTTCAATAATCCAGTCCATCTTGTCGCTGGAGGCAATGCCTTGCAGCACCGTTATACGACCGGCCAGCTCGCGGACAGGTGTTTGGGCATCGCCCAGGCTGGCAAACCCTTTCTTGCCATCAATGCGCAAGGTGGCGGGGTACTGGGTTCCGCGCCCGTCAAACAGGACAATGTCCTGACCGTCCTTCAAACGCAGCACCCGGATAGCGTGATGCGCCAGAGCCTCGGGCAGGGCGATCTCGGTCTGGGCCGTCAAGTCCAGGGGGTGGTAGAAACGGGGAGCTGCCATATCAAGACACCATCAAGCATAAAAAACCGCACAAGCATACCGTACCCAGGCTTGGGGAAGAAAGCGCAAGGCCCCAGCTCAAGTGGGGGCGATTTAGCGCCAGCAATGCTAAAATAGCGCGTTTTATAAACTAATCAGGGCCGTGAGCCGTCCGCCTGTCGGAATTGTCGCGCCGCCGCCCCAATGAGCTTCTAATGGATATTGCGTCAGCCTCTGATAAAACCCTAGCCAATGCCATCCGTGCCTTGTCTATGGATGCCGTGCAACAAGCTAATTCGGGCCACCCCGGTGCGCCCATGGGCATGGCCGATATCGCCCAGGTTCTCTGGTCCCGGCACCTGAAACACAACCCTGCCGACCCTGCCTGGTTTGATCGCGACCGTTTTGTGTTGTCAAACGGCCACGGTTCCATGCTGATCTACGCTTTGTTGCACCTTAGTGGCTACGACCTGCCCATGGACGAGCTGCGCAACTTCCGTCAGATGCATTCGCGCACTCCCGGCCACCCTGAAGTGGGTATTACCGCGGGCGTGGAAACCACCACAGGTCCTTTGGGACAGGGTTTGGGCAATGCTGTTGGCTTCGCATTGGCTGAAGCCTTGTTGGCGCGCGAGTTCAACCGCGAAGGCCATGAAGTGGTCGACCACCTGACCTGGGTTTTCGCTGGCGACGGCTGTTTGATGGAAGGTATCTCGCACGAGGCTTGCTCCTTGGCCGGTACCTGGAAACTGTCCAAGCTGGTCGTGATGTACGACGACAACGGCATTTCCATCGACGGTAAGGTCGAGAACTGGTTTGGTGACGATACGCCCGCCCGTTTTGAAAGCTACGGCTGGAACGTGATCCGCGCGGTTGACGGCCACGATGCCGCGTCGATCAATAGCGCGATTGAACAGGCTCGCCGCAACGCGAAAGAGGGCACGGGTCCTACCCTGATTTGCTGCCGTACCGTGATCGGCAAGGGTGCTCCTAACGCCGCCGGTTCCGAGAAGGTTCACGGTGCCCCACTGGGCGCTGATGAAATTGCCGCCACCCGTGCAGCACTGGACTGGAACCACGGACCGTTTGAAATTCCTCAGGAAGTCTACCAAGGTTGGGATTGCCGCGAAAAAGGCGGCGCCCAGCAAGCGGAATGGCAAAAGCGCTTTGACGCTTACAGCCAGGCTTACCCTGAACTGGCCGCAGAGCTGACTCGCCGTCTGAAAGGCGAGCTGCCTGCCGACTACAGCGCTAAAGTACAGGCCTTTATTGAAGAAACCGCTCAGAAGGCCGAAACCATTGCGTCGCGTAAAGCCTCGCAATTGGCCATCAGCGCCTTGGTCAATGTGCTGCCAGAAATGCTGGGTGGTTCGGCTGACCTGACCGGCTCGAATTTCACCGATTGGAAGGGTGCCGAAGCCGTTCGCGCCCACGCCGACGGTGTGCATTTTGGCCGCCACATCAACTACGGTGTGCGTGAATTCGGTATGGCCGCCATCATGAATGGTCTGGCTCTGCACGGTGGTTACCTGCCTTTTGGCGGTACCTTCCTGACTTTCTCCGACTACTCGCGCAACGCCATCCGTATGGCTGCCTTGATGAAGCAGCGTGTTGTGCACGTATTCACCCACGACTCCATCGGTCTGGGCGAAGACGGTCCTACACACCAGTCCATCGAGCACGCCAACAGCCTGCGTTTGATCCCCAACCTGCATGTCTGGCGTCCTTGCGACACCACGGAAACGGCGGTGGCCTGGGCTTGCTCGGTCGAGCGTCCTATCAGCATCGGTATGGACGTACAGGACGGTGGTCCTAGCGCCTTGCTCTTGTCGCGCCAGAATCTGCCTTTCGTCGAGCGCGATGCGCAAACCATCCAGAACATCCGTCGTGGTGGCTACGTGCTGCGTGATGCGCAAGATGCGCGCGCCATCATCATGGCAACTGGCTCGGAAGTGGGTTTGGCGCTGCAAGCACAGGAGCAGCTGGCTCAGCAAGGTATTGCGACCCGTGTCGTGTCCATGCCTTGTACCAACCTGTTCGACGCGCAGGACAAGCAGTGGCGTGATCAGGTCCTGACACCCGGCATCCCGCGTGTTGCGGTTGAAGCCGGTACCACAGGTCTGTGGTTCAAGTACGTGGGCCTGGAAGGCGCTGTAGTGGGTATCGATACTTACGGCGAATCCGCCCCGGCTGGCGTCCTGTTCAAGCATTTTGGTCTGACAGCAGAGAAGGTCGCTGCGGCCGTTCAAGAAATTTTGTAATTGGAGTCTGACATGACGATTCGCGTCGCAATCAATGGTTATGGTCGTATCGGCCGCATGATCTTGCGTGCCCACTACGAGTACGGCAAAAAACACGATATCGAGATCGTGGCCATCAACGCCTCGGGCGGTGCCGAGATCAACGAACACCTGACTCGCTATGACTCCGTGCATGGCCGTTTCAACGCTGATGTGTCGCTGGATGGCGATCATCTGGTGGTCAACGGCGACCGTATCCGCCTGTTGAGCCAGCGCGATGCGCTGACCCTGCCTTGGGCTGAGCTGGGTGTGGACGTGGTGCTGGAATGTACCGGCGCTTTCACCACCAAGGAAAAGGCCGGTGAGCATATTCAAGCCGGTGCCAAGAAAGTCATCATCTCGGCCCCCGGTGGCAAGGATGTGGACGCTACCATCGTGTACGGCGTGAACCATGACATTCTGAAGAGCACCGATACCGTTATCTCCAACGCATCGTGCACCACCAACTGCCTGGCTCCCCTGGTTGCTCCCTTGCACAAGGAACTGGGTGTGGTCAGCGGTCTGATGACCACCATCCACGCTTACACCAACGACCAGGTCCTGACCGACGTGCGTCACAAGGACATGCGCCGTGCTCGTTCGGCCACCAGCAGCATGATCCCCACCAAGACCGGCGCGGCGGCTGCCGTGGGTCTGGTGCTGCCAGAACTGAATGGCAAGCTGGACGGTTACGCCGTGCGCGTTCCCACCATCAACGTGTCCATGGTTGACCTGACTTTCGTGGCCAGCCGCAACACCAGCGTTGAGGAAGTGAATGGCATTCTGAAGGCAGCGTCGGAAGGCGCCATGAAGGGCATTCTGGACTACTGCACCGAACCTCTGGTTTCCATCGACTTCAACCACACCACCGCTTCCAGCACGGTTGATTCCCTGCTGACCAAAGTGACTGGCGGCAATATGGTCAAAGTGGCTGCCTGGTACGACAACGAATGGGCTTTCTCCATTCGTATGCTCGACAGCACCATCGCACTGATGTCGGCCAAGTAAGATCTGAATAGCAGGGGCGGGATTTCCCGCCCCTGTCACGTTAATTCCCAGAACAAAAAATCATGTCTACAAGCATCAAGACCTTGTCTGCGCTGGCCGAAACGGACGCGCTGCGAGGCAAGCGGGTATTTATCCGCTCTGATCTGAATGTCCCCCTGCAAGACGGACGTATTACCGAAGATACGCGCGTGCGTGCCTCGGTGCCTGCCATTCGCATGGCGCTGGATGCCGGCGCAGCAGTAATGGTCACGTCTCACCTGGGTCGCCCCAAAGAAGGCGAGTGCCAGCCTGTGGATTCGCTGGAGCCAGTGGTGCAACGTTTGTCCGAGTTGCTGGGCATGCCCGTTGAGCTGCGTCGCAATTGGCTGGATGGCGTGCAAGTGTCGCCCGGTCAGGTGGTCTTGCTGGAGAACTGCCGCTGCAATGTGGGTGAGAAGAAGAACGATCCCGAGTTGGCTCGTAAAATGGCAGCCTTGTGTGACGTTTACGTAAACGACGCTTTCGGTACGGCTCAC
This sequence comes from Alcaligenes phenolicus, assembly GCF_032063905.1. Taxonomy (NCBI): domain Bacteria; kingdom Pseudomonadati; phylum Pseudomonadota; class Betaproteobacteria; order Burkholderiales; family Alcaligenaceae; genus Alcaligenes; species Alcaligenes phenolicus. The sequence goes on along the minus strand of NZ_DAMBOE010000002.1, from coordinate 173,477 downwards.
CGTGCTGAAGCGACTACCGAAGGTATCGCCCGCTTTGCCCCCGTGGCTTGCGCCGGTCCCTTGCTGGAAGCCGAGTTGAAGGCCCTGGGCCGTGCCCTGAATCAGCCTGCACGTCCTCTGGTCGCGATTGTGGGTGGTGCCAAGGTGTCCACCAAACTGTCCATCCTGCGCGCTTTGGCTGAAAAGGTTGACCAACTGGTGGTCGGTGGCGGCATTGCCAATACCTTCATGATGGCCAGCGGCCTGTCCGTGGGCAAATCTCTGGTGGAAGAAAGCCAGCTGGAAGAAGCCCGCGAAGTGATCCGCATCATGAAAGAGCGCGGTGCAGAAGTGCCTATCCCTGTGGATGTGGTGTGCGCCAAGTCCTTTGCAGCTGATGCAGCGGCTGAAATCAAGACTGCTGATCAGGTTCAGGACGATGACATGATTCTGGATGTGGGCCCGCAAACAGCTCAGCAGATCGCTGACATCATCGCCAAGGCTGGCACCGTGGTCTGGAACGGCCCTCTGGGCGTGTTCGAGTTCCCGGCGTTCGCACAAGGCACGGAAACCCTGTCGCGTGCGATTGCAGGCTCCAAGGCCTTCTCGATTGCTGGCGGTGGCGACACACTGGCCGCGATTGCCCAGTTCAATATCGGCGAAGATGTGGACTACATCTCCACCGGCGGCGGTGCATTCCTGGAATTCCTGGAAGGCAAGCGTTTGCCAGCCGTGGCTGCGTTGGAAGACAAGGCTTAAGCTGGTCTTTGCTTCGTAGGAAAAAGCCAGTCAACGAAAGTTGGCTGGCTTTTTTGTTTGGTCTGAAAGCTTAAGCCCCATCTTTAATCAACTGAGCATACCCTTGCATCGCATCCGGCCAGTCCAGCTGAAAGCCGCTGTCCAGCAGTCGCTGGTTGCTCAGGCGTTTGCCCCCTTCATTGGACTGACGCCGTTCGGGGTGGGCTACCTCCAGCAGATCTGCCAGTCCGTCATACAGTTCAGTAATCCGATAAGGGCGGCTATCCGTGCCTATATAGCAGGGGAAGGGCGCGGGAGTACGCAGCAGGTGCCAGCAGGCACGCGCGGCGTCTTCAATATGCAGACGGTTGGCCCAGTGCTCCGGATCGTCCGGCACGGTGGCACGGCCTTCACGCAGGCGGTCCAGCAATTGGGTGCGTCCTGGCCCGTACAGGCCGCTTGGGCGGATGACGACGGCTTGGGCCGGGATGCGGTGGTGCAGCAGCTGCTCGGCCTCCAGCAGTACTCGGCCATTGAATTGCGTAGGCTCTGTGGGCGAGTTCTCGTCCACCCATTCAGTGCTCGGCCCGTAGACGGCGCTGGACGATACAAAGACAAAGCGTTTCAGGGCTTTCAGGTCCAGCTCGTTGAGCAGGTTTTCCAGACCGTGCAGAAATACCCGCTCATAAGCAGCCTGGCTACGCTGGTCGGGAGAGACAGCGTAAAGTACGTGGGTGATTTTGCGGTGTTTCAGGCGCAGGGAGGTGGGCTCGCTCAAATCGGCTTCCACCCATTCAATTCCGCTGTGATCGTCCAGGGGGATGTGGCGGCGCAGGCCGATCACCGGCCATTCGTGATGGCGGGCCAGCTTCCCGGTGCGGGTGCCCAGATCGCCAGCGCCCGCTAAGAGCAAAGTACGTTGTCGAGAGTCCAAAGCAGCAAGTCCTTGAGTAGAATGATCTCGAGCAGGGCTCGATTGGCTGAGATAACAATAGCATTGGAGGCGGTCATGGAGTGTCGCAATTGGATTGACGGACAGCAACTTGGCGCGGAGGGCGGTGGTTTGCTACCGGTTATCGACCCCTCCACAGGCGAGACCTTCGCCCGCTTGGCACAATCGTCCGAGGTGGATATTGATTGGGCCGTACAGGCCGCCCGACGTGCCAGCCAGGGGCCGTGGAGCCGCCTGACTGCCGCTCAGCGCAGCCAGTTATTGTTGCGTTGCGCTCGAACTTTGTCTGATGCCCGAGAGGAGCTGGCGCGGCTGGAGTCTCGCGATACCGGCAAGCCTTTGCGTCAGGCCCAGTCCGATGCTGCTGCCATTGTCCGCTATTTTGAGTTCTATGCGGGCGCGGTGGACAAGTTGCATGGTCAAACCATTCCGCTGGGCTGGGAGATGACGGCCTTTACCTTGCGTGAACCCTTGGGCGTTACCGCGCACATCATCCCCTGGAATTACCCCTTGCAGATCTTCGGGCGCAGCGTAGCCGCGTCCCTGGCTGCGGGTAATACCTGCGTGGTGAAACCAGCAGAGGATGCCAGCCTGTCCTTGCTGCGCGTGGCCGAGCTGTTGCACGAAGCAGGTTTACCAGCGGGAGTGCTGAATATCTGCACGGGGCTGGGGAGTGAAGCCGGGCAGGCTCTGTCCGCTCATCCGGATATCAATCACATTTCTTTTACCGGCTCTCCCGGCACGGGCCGTCAGGTGGCCTTGCAAGCAGCCCAGAATTTTGTGCCGGTCACTTTGGAGCTGGGTGGCAAGTCTCCGCAAATCGTGTTCTCGGATGCGGATCTGGATGCTGCTTTGCCGGTTGTGGTCAATGCGATTGTGCAGAACGCAGGCCAGACCTGCTCGGCAGGGAGTCGAGTGCTGATTCAGCGCGCTATTTATGGTGACTTTACCGAGCGTCTGGCCGAAGCCTTCAAGGCGCTGCTGACCGGGGCAGCCAGCGACAATCTGGATTGCGGGCCCCTGATCAGCGCGCAGCAGCAAGCGCGGGTGCGTTCCTATCTGGAAAATCTGGACCAGGACGGCATTGTGGTGCTGGCGCAAGGCAAGCTGGATTCCAAGGCCCCAGCAGGCGGCTTTTACCAAGTGCCTGTTTTATTGGGCCATGTGCCTGTTGAGCATCGTCTGGCCCAGGAGGAAATCTTCGGCCCTGTTCTGGTGGCTCAGCCCTTCGGTACAGAGGAAGAAGCCATCTCCATGGCCAATGGCACGCCTTACAGTCTGGTGGCCGGGGTCTGGACCCGCGACGGGGCTCGTCAAGTGCGTATGGCCCGGCAACTGCGAGCCGGGCAGGTCTTTGTGAATAATTACGGTGCGGCAGGTGGGGTGGAACTGCCTTTTGGTGGAACCGGCCAGTCCGGCATAGGCCGCGAGAAGGGCTTTGAGGCCTTGTACGCCCTGACTTCCCTGAAAACGGTTGCGCTACGTCATGCGGCCAGCTGATCGTAGGGGTATTTAGGGGTAAGCGCGGCTGTGGCGGCTCCGGTTTTCTGGCAGCATGGCAGCTGAACGCTAAACAGGTTTCACCGATGGCGGCGCAAAGCCGCCATTTCTATATAAAAAAGCAGAAGGAGACAAACATGCGATTGCAAGACAAAGTGGCTATCGTGACGGGCGGTGCATCGGGCTTTGGCCTGGGCATTGCGCAGCGCTTTGCACGCGAAGGAGCGCGTGTACTGATTGCCGACCTGAATGCAGAGCAAGGGCAGGCCGCAGCAGCCCAGATTCAGATACAGGGTGGTCAGGCCATTTTTGCCGCTTGCGATGTCTCGCAAGGGGACGAAGTTCATGCCCTGTTGGATATTGCCCTGCGCGAATGCGGCGGGCTGCATATTGTGGTGAACAATGCGGGCACCACGCATCGCAACAAGCCATTGCTGGAGGTCAGCGAAAGCGAGTTCGATCTGGTCTATGCCGTCAACGTGAAAAGCATTTACTGGACCGCGAAGCACTTTGTGCCCTATCTGCGGGCTCAAGGTTCGGGTTCTTTCATCAATATTGCGTCGACCGCTGCCTTGCGTCCGCGCCCCGGATTGGTCTGGTACAACGGCACCAAAGGCGCGGTGGTAACGATCAGCAAGGGTATGGCGGCCGAGTTGGGGCCGGATAACATCCGGGTGAATTGCATTAATCCGGTGATTGGTGACACGGCGTTGCTGGAACAGTTCATGGGTATGCCCGATACGCCGGAAAACCGCAGCCGTTTTCTGGCAGGAATTCCGCTGGGACGTTTTTGTACACCCAAGGACGTGGCAGCGGCAGCGCTGTATCTGGCCTCGGACGAGGCCGAGTTCATTACTGGCACGTGCATCGAAGTAGACGGCGGCCGTTGTATTTAAGCCCCACTGCGATTCGTTACAATCGTGCTATTGGCAGGCCCGTTCAGGGCCTGTAGTTTATTTCGCTTCCAAGGAAAAGCATGACATTCAATCGACAGTCTCCCCGCGAGCATCCGGATCAATTGCGTATCGGCTTGGTGTCGGTTTCGGATCGCGCCTCCAGCGGACAGTACCAGGATCAAGGCTTACCGGCGCTGCGCAGCTGGCTGGACTCCGCCTTGACGGTAGCGCCTGCCTATCTGGAACGGCTGATTCCTGACGAGCGTGCCCAGATTACCGACACTTTGATCGACTTGGTGGAAGCGGGTTGCGACCTGATTTTGACCACGGGCGGCACTGGTCCGGCGCGTCGCGACGTGACGCCGGAGGCCACTCTGGATGCTGGAACGCGCGAAATGCCCGGTTTCGGTGAACAGATGCGTCAAATCAGTTTAAAATTCGTACCAACAGCGATTTTGTCGCGGCAAGTTGCGGTCATCCGAGAAATTCAGGACCACGCTGCTCTGATTATCAATCTGCCTGGGCAGCCCAAAGCCATTCAGGAAACTCTGGAAGGATTACGGGATTCAGAAACCGGACAAGTATTGGTGCCGGGTATTTTTGCAGCAGTCCCGTATTGCATCGACCTGATTGGTGGGCCTTACGCACAAACTCACGAGCATGTGGTCAATGCGTTTCGCCCCAAGTCGGCGCGTCGGACCGCCAGTTAATACGCTTACAAACAATCGGCTGTGCACGGAACCGTGCCCGGCCAAGTTTTTCAATTATTTTAGTCTTCAGGAGGTCTTCTCATGGCCCTAGTTTCCATGCGCCAGCTGCTCGATCACGCGGCCGAGCACGGTTATGGTATTCCAGCGTTCAACGTCAATAACCTGGAGCAGGTCCAGGCCATTATGGAAGCCGCCTCGGAGACGGACAGCCCCGTCATCATGCAGGCATCGGCTGGCGCCCGTAAATACGCAGGCGAAGCATTTCTGCGTCACTTGATCGAAGCGGCTGTCGAGTCCTACCCCAACATCCCTGTGGTGATGCATCAGGACCACGGTCAGTCCCCCGAGATTTGCAAAGGCGCCATCGAACTGGGTTTCTCCAGCGTGATGATGGACGGCTCCTTGCTGCCCGACGGCAAGACCATTGCCGATTTTGAATACAACGTGGAAGTTACCCGCAAAGTGGTCGAAATGGCTCACAAGCTGGGCGTGACGGTTGAAGGCGAACTGGGCTGCCTGGGTTCCCTGGAAACCATGCAGGGCGACAAGGAAGACGGCCACGGCGCTGACGGCGTTCTGACCCTGGATCAGTTGTTGACCGACCCCGAGCAGGCTGCTGAATTTGTGACACGCACTCAACTGGACGCACTGGCCATTGCTATCGGTACCAGCCACGGTGCTTACAAGTTCACCCGCAAGCCTACCGGTGACATTCTGTCCATCGAGCGCGTGAAAGAAATTCACCGTCGTTTGCCCAATACTCACCTGGTCATGCACGGCAGCTCCAGCGTGCCTCAGGAACTGCTGGCTGAAATCCGCCAGTTCGGTGGCAACATGAAAGAAACCTACGGCGTGCCTGTGGAAGAAATTCAGGAAGCCATCAAGTACGGTGTTCGCAAGGTTAATATCGACACCGATATCCGCTTGGCCATGACCGCCGCCATCCGTCGTTTCCTGTTCGAAAACCCCGAGAAATTCGACCCACGCGAATACCTGAAACCTGCTCGCGAAGCCGCCAAGAAAGTGTGCGTGGCCCGCTACCAGCAGTTCGGCGCCGCCGGTCAGGCCTCCAAGATCAAGGCCATTCCTTTGCAGGAAATCGCCCGCCAGTACAGCACCGGCGAGCTGTCCCAGATCGTTCAGTAAATTTGTCAGGCGGAGCAGGAGTGGGCAGCACGACTGCCCGCCCCGATCTCCGCGTCTTTGCCCGGTGCCGCAGGCGCCGGGATTGTCGTCCCGCCTGCATCCATAGTCAGCGGGATGTTTTCGTTTTAAGGATGAAATCGTGCAAGAGCCCTTACATCAATCCAGCCTGAGCTCCCTGCCGCTACTCGCGCGCGGCAAAGTTCGGGACATGTATGCGGTGGGTGAGGACAAGTTGTTGATTGTGGCCAGTGATCGCATTTCGGCATTCGATGTGATTCTGGACGACCCCATTCCCGGCAAGGGTGCTGTCTTGACGCAGATGACCGAGTTCTGGCTGAACAAGCTGGCACACATCATCCCTAATCACACGACGGGCGTGAACCCGGTTGATGTGGTGGCGCCTGAAGAGCGCGCCCAAGTGGAAGGCCGCTCCATGGTGGTCAAGCGCTTGAAGCCCATCATGGTGGAAGCGGTGGCTCGTGGTTACCTGATCGGTTCGGGCTGGAAAGACTACCAGGCTACCGGCGCGGTATGTGGCATCACCTTGCCTGCAGGCCTGAAGCAAGCGGCCAAGCTGCCTCATGTGCTGTTTACGCCGGCTGCCAAAGCAGAAATGGGCTCGCATGACGAGAACGTGGATTTCGCCCACGTGGTCAAGGAAGTGGGTCAGGAACTGGCCGAGCAGATCCGTGACGTGACCTTGCGTCTGTACACCGAAGCTGCTGACTATGCGGCCAGCCGTGGCATTCTGATTGCGGATACCAAATTTGAATTTGGCCTGGACGATCAAGGCCAGCTGCATTTGATGGACGAAGTGCTGACCCCGGATTCCTCGCGTTTCTGGCCAGCCGACAGCTATGCCGAAGGCATCAGCCCACCGTCTTACGACAAGCAATTTGTGCGTGATTGGCTGGAAACCCAGGTTTGGGACAAGACGCCACCCGCTCCTCGCTTGCCTGCTGAGGTGGCCGAGCGTACGGCTGACAAATACCGTGAAGCCCTGGAACGCCTGACAGCGTGAACGGTTTACAGCCCGGACAGGCGCTCGCCGTAAACGAGTTGCCTGCTCGTCCTTCGCAGGGTGCCAAGCGGCTGCATGTCCTTGGACAACTGTGTCACAGCGAGCCGGGCTTTGGGGGAGGGCGATGGGCAGAGCAAAGTCTGCCTTGCCGCAAAACCCATCATTGGATGGACCCTGCTGTTTTTCTATTTACCAAGGCGCCTGGCAGCATGGCGCCTTCTTCCTTTTAGGGCGTATCTCTAATGAGCGTACAAACTCCTGCGGCCCCCACAGTGGGCATTGTGATGGGCTCCTCCAGCGACTGGGATGTCATGAGCCAGGCTGTGGCCATTCTGGACGAATTTGGCGTGTCCTATGAGTGCCGTGTGGTCTCTGCCCACCGCATGCCGATTGATATGGTGGACTATGGTGCCCAGGCTCCGGCCCGTGGCTTGAAAGCCATTATTGCCGGTGCAGGCGGCGCGGCTCACTTGCCCGGAATGCTGGCTGCCCTGACGCACTTGCCCGTGTTCGGCGTACCTGTGCCTTCGCGCTACCTGCGCGGTGAAGATTCCCTGTTGTCGATTGTGCAAATGCCCAAGGGCGTGCCGGTTGCCACCTTCGCCATTGGCGAGGCCGGTGCCGCCAATGCCGCGCTGCACGTGATTGCCAATCTGGCCGTCAACGATGCTGTGCTGACTGAAAAACTGATTGCGTACCGTGCCCGCCAGACCGAGGCCGCCCGAGCTATGCGTGTTCCTCCTGCTACTGCCTGATTTTATTTTGTGATGATGACCCCCATGACTGATGCTGCCCTTCTGGTCCCTGGCTCCTGGCTGGGCATGATTGGAGGCGGCCAACTGGGCCGCATGTTCTGCCATAGTGCCCAAAGCCTGGGCTACAAGGTGGCCGTGCTGGACCCGGACACCCATAGCCCTGCGGGTGCAGTGGCCGATCTGCATATCTGTGCGGCCTACGATGACGCACAAGCGCTTGCCCGTCTGGGGGGCTTGTGCCAAGCCGTCAGTACCGAGTTCGAGAACGTACCAGCGCAGTCCTTGCTGACCTTGGCCCAGCACACACGAGTCACACCGTCTGGTGATGCCGTAGGCATTGTGCAGGATCGTATTCGTGAAAAAGCCTTTATCGCGCAGGCCGGTGTGCCGGTGGCTCCCTATGCGGCCATCGAAAGTCTGGAGGACTTGCAAGCCGCCGATAGCGCCTTGTTTCCCGGCATTCTGAAGACGGCACGCTTTGGTTACGACGGCAAGGGCCAGGCACGTGTGGCAGACCGTGAACAGGCGCTGGCTGCCTTCAAGGAGTTCGGTTCCCAGGCCTGTGTGCTGGAAGCCCTGCAACCCTTGAAGTCCGAAATTTCGGTTGTCCTGGCCCGTGGCCTGGACGATCAGGTCAAAACCTTCCCATGTGCCCGTAACGAGCACCGTGATGGCATTTTGGCCGTGTCCACCATCAGCGCCCAGTTCCAGGATGATGCCTTGTCCGAACAGGCTCGTCAGGCTGCTGCCGCTATCGCCCGTACGCTGGATTACGTGGGTGTCTTGTGTGTGGAGTTCTTCATTCTGGAAGATGGCCGTTTGTTGGCCAATGAAGTGGCTCCCCGTCCGCACAATAGCGGTCACTACACCATGAACGCCTGCGTCACCAGCCAGTTTGAACAGCAAGCCCGCGTGATGGCGGCCTTGCCTTTGGGTGATACCAGCGCTTTGTGTCCTTCCATGATGCTCAACATCCTGGGCGATATCTGGTTTGATGAACAGGGCCAGATGCGTGAACCTGATTGGGCTGCCTTGCTGGCTGTGCCTGGCGTGTCCTTGCACCTGTACGGCAAGGCCGAGGCCCGTGTTGGCCGCAAGATGGGTCACGTCAATATTGTGGGCGAGTCGGATCAGCAAGTGCGTGAACGTACTGCCCGAGCCGCCGCTGCCTTGCGTATCGCGTTTGATCATGAGTGATTCCACCCGTAGCCCTTCCGAGCAGCAGATAGAGCAAGCCGCCCGTGTGCTGGCACAAGGGGGGCTGGTGGCCTTTCCAACCGAGACGGTCTACGGTCTGGGTGCGGATGCTGAGAACCCGGCGGCGGTGCAACTGATTTACAAGGCCAAAGGCCGCCCTGCGAATCATCCCTTGATTGTGCATGTGGCCCCCGGTGCCGACTTGCGCTACTGGGTGACGGATATTCCGCCTGTGGCGCAGCAATTGATTGATGCCTTCTGGCCCGGTCCTTTGACGCTGATCTTGCCGCGCAATCCAGCTATTCCGGATACGGTCAGTGGCGGACAAAGCAGCATTGGTATTCGTTGTCCTTCCCATCCGGTGGCCCAGGCCTTGCTCAAGCGCATGGCGGAACTCAAGCCCAGCGGACAGGCGGGAGTAGCAGCACCTTCGGCCAACAAGTTTGGTCAGGTATCGCCTACGGCTGCCAGCCATGTACGCGATGAATTCGCGGACATGAGTGCAGAGGAACTGCTGATTGTGGAGGCGGGCCCGTCGGAAGTGGGGATCGAGTCCACCATTGTGGACGTGTCGCGTACCCATCAAGGTGTGGGTGCCGTACTTTTGCGGCCTGGTCATATTAGCGCCGCCATGATTGCCGAGGTCATCGGCTATGAACCCGCCAGTCCGGATCAACAAGCCCCGCAAGTTTCGGGCAGCTTGAAAGCGCACTATGCGCCTCGTACCCCGCTGTCTTTATTTGATGAAAACAGCGCGGCTGCGGTGCAGGCTGCTTTGAGCCAGGGGGGCAAGCAGGCCATTGTCGCTTTTGCCTCCTTGCCGCCATTTTCGGCGGAGGTGCACGACTGGTATGTGTGCAGCCCGGATGCGCAGCCTTATGCCCAGGATTTGTACGCCATGTTGCGTCGTCTGGACCAAGGCCAGTACCAGCATATTTGGGTGCAGCGTTGCCCGGATACGCCAGACTGGCAGGCGGTCAATGACCGCCTGGGCCGAGCAGCAGCAGCCTTTGAATAAGTCTGCTGTTTAGTAGCGCGTATGTGCTTTAAGGACTGAGCTCAGGGACTGAGTGAGTTCGCTACTTAGCGGGCTGTTCGTTTCAGAAAGTCCACAATCGCCTGGTTCACCTGCGCTTCCTTATCCCGGTAAGGCAGGTGACCGCATTGCTCCAGTTCCAGCAGCTCCGTGTGGGGCACCAGCTCCTTGATGCGGCGAATCTGTTCCAGCGTGCCGTATTCATCATCCACGCCCTGAATCGCCAGAATCGGGCAGGTGATATGGCTGACCTCTTGTTCAATATTCCAGTCGCGGAATCGGGGGTCGGTCCAGGTGGCGTTCCAGCCCCAGAAAGCGGATTCCACATCATCGTGATAGCGGCCCAGACGTTCGCGTAAAAAGCCTTGCTCGTAGGCTTCGCGGGCAACCAGAATGCCGCGCAGGGAAATGTCTTCCACGAACAGGTGCGGGGCCATCACGACAATGCCTTGCAGCTTGTCGCTAAAGCCACTGGCCGCCAGCAGGGCAATCGAGCCACCATCGCTGTGGCCGACCAGTACAATCGGGCGCTTTTTGCCGTCTTCGCCCAGTTGCTCCAGCAGTTGAGGCAGCACGTCCAGCGACTGTTCATGCAGATAGTCCGGCTCTTTGGGGCGATTGTCCGGGCGTGGGGTACTGCGGCCATAGCCATAGCGGGAATACATCAGGCCGCTACAGCCGGTTTGTTCGCACAGTTGTGCCGGCCAGTCTTTCCACATGGCAATCGAGCCCAGACCTTCGTGCAGGAACACCAGCAAAGGGGCGGTTTCCCGTTCGGGGGCAATGCGTTGATATTCCAGCTGGATGGCTTGTGAGCCTTGAATCAGGCTCGCAAATTGCAAAGATGAATCGAGTGTTGTCATAGCGGTGTTGAATCAAGAAGCCCTGGGCAGGCTGGGCGTGCGAGTGATTAGGAAACTCTCTTTATGCCATAGATTGGTATAAGACGCACAGGCTGGCTTCTCCTGATACCGGATGTGGACAGTTTGCTGCGGTTTGTGGCGCTGTAGGGGCAGGGGCTGCAAATTCTGGCAGAGATGGTAGAGTGGCGATCTCGATCTTTTTTGCCGCCGGGCCGCCCCAAGGTGAAAGCTCCCCCTTGGAGGGGCAGCAAGCCGAAGGTGTAGCGTGGGGGCTTTTTTTGTCGCCGGGCCGCCCCAAGGCAAAAACTCCCCCTCGGGGGGCAGCAAGCCGAAGGCGCAGCGTGGGGGCTTTTTTCGTTGTACAACAACATGAAATTTGCTGAATTTGAAGTGGGTATGGTCATCAAGCACCCACTTGTCCCTGTGACTCGCGAAGAAATGCTGGAATTTGCCCAGAAATACGATCCGCAGTCCTTTCATATTGACGACAAGCAGGCCGAAGAGGGCCATTGGGGCGGTTTGATCGCCAGCGGTTGGCTCACTTGTGGCAAAGCCATGCGCATGGCCGTGGATTCTGCCTTGCACGATTCCGAATCCTTTGGCTCGCCCGGTCTGGAGCGTCTGCGCTGGGTCCTGCCAGTGCGGGCCGGTGATTCAATCCGTCTGGAGGCCACGGTGGCGTCCAAGCGTGTGTCCAGCAGCCGTTCGGACCTGGGCATCATTCGCTGGAATTGGAATGTGTTCAATCAGCGTGATGAGCTGGTGCTGGAAATGGAATCGACCAGCATGTTTGAGTTGAAGTCCGAACAAGAATAAGAAGACCACCATCGCATAGTTTCGGTTTACCAATTTTCCAGCGGCCACTTTGATCTTTAGACGGCCCTGCGACTGGAAAGAGCCTTCATTCCAGGCCTTGTGCCCGCTGCTTATAAAGAGATTCTGTTTGCCTCGAGTCTCTCGGCAGTAAAAACCGTAAATGCAGACGGGAGAGATGTTTCCCTACGGCATGTAATTCACCAGTTTGTTCAGGTTTGAACAGACAAGGGCAAAGCCTCTGGCTTTGCCCTGTTTGGTTTGCTTTAGAAGAAAGCCTGAATCCCGGTTTGTGCGCGTCCCAGAATCAGGGCGTGTACGTCGTGGGTGCCTTCGTAGGTGTTCACCACTTCCAGATTGACCAGGTGGCGGGCAATACCGAACTCGTCAGAGATACCATTGCCGCCCAGCATGTCACGTGCCAGTCGGGCGATATCCAAGGCCTTGCCGCAGGAGTTGCGCTTCATGATGGAGGTGATTTCGACCGCCGCTGTGCCTTCGTCTTTCATGCGTCCCAGACGCAGGCAGCCTTGCAGCGCCAGCGTAATCTCGGTTTGCATATCGGCGAGCTTTTTCTGGATCAGTTGATTGGCCGCCAAGGGGCGACCAAACTGCTTGCGGTCCAGGGTGTACTGGCGGGCGGTATGCCAGCAGGATTCGGCGGCACCCAAGGCACCCCAGGCAATCCCGAAGCGGGCCGAGTTCAGGCAGGTGAAGGGGCCACGCAAACCCGAGACATGGGGCAGCATCTGGCTGTCTGCAATTTCCACATCGGCCATGACGATTTCGCCGGTCAGGGATGCACGCAAGCCTACTTTGCCGTGAATGGCCGGGGTGGACAGACCCTTCATGCCTTTTTCCAGAATGAAGCCGCGGATCTTGCCGTCGTCTTCACCGCCCACGACTTTAGCCCAGACCACCAGCACGTCGGCGATGGGGGAGTTGGTAATCCAGGTCTTGTTGCCGCTCAGGCGATAGCCGCCGTCTACTTTCACGGCGCGGCTTTCCATGGCACCGGGGTCCGAACCGTGATTGGGTTCAGTCAGGCCAAAGCAGCCAATCCACTGTCCGCTGGCCAGCTTGGGCAGGTATTTCTGTTTCTGCTCTTCGCTGCCAAATTCAAAAATCGGCACCATGACCAGGGAAGACTGCACACTCATCATGGAGCGGTAGCCCGAGTCCACACGCTCCACTTCGCGGGCGATCAAACCATAGCTGACGTAGTTCAGACCGGCACCACCGTAGGCTTCGGGAATGGTGGCTCCCAACAGGCCCAGCGAGCCCATTTCGGCAAAGATGGCGGGGTCGGTCTGCTCGTGGCGGAAGGCCTCCAGCACGCGCGGCAAGAGCTTTTCCTGCGCATAGGCGTAGGCGGCATCGCGCACCATGCGCTCTTCATCGCTCAACTGCTGATTCAACAGCAGGGGGTCGTCCCAATGGAAAGAGGGATTGGCAGACATAGAGGTACTCCGGGAAGATCAAAGAAGGTCAGTCAGGTGGAGCCTGGACGGGCGCCATCAGTCTGGAAAATAGAAAAGAGCTGCTTAAGTATCGCTGACAGTCGCCACTATGAGCAGCACGCGCATCATCAGGTGGCTGTGGATCAGCGAGATCAATATAAAGTCTCAGCATAGTGTGCATAAAGCGCACAAAGCAATTGATAAAATTGCACAATGTCGTGTTCTGGCGTAACGATCCGGCCCTGCACTGAATGGGCAGGGCGGAGGCGGCATGATTAAGAGGGAGACCTATGAGACAAGGCGTACCCAGTTTGGGCGCATTACAGGCCTTTGAGGCCACGGCCCGTTTGGGGACTTTTTCCCGTGCGGCCGAGGAACTGTCCTTGACGCATAGCGCGGTGTACCGGCAGGTCAGCGGCCTGGAACAACGGCTGGGTGTGACCTTGCTGACACGGGTGCGGCGGCGTCTGGTGTTGACTCCGGCAGGGCGCGATTATGCTGCTCGCATCCGTCACCATCTGGAGCAAATCGGCAAGGATACTTTCAGCCTGATTGCACGCGCCGGTGTGGGTCGCAGCATCCATCTGGCCGTGCTGCCCACCTTGTCGACCGTGTGGCTGATGCCGCGTCTGGCCCGTTTCTCCCAGCGTTATCCGGACATCACAGTCAGCCTGTCCGTTCGTACCACTCCGTTTCAGTTTGGCGACCACCCCTTTGATGCTGCCATTTATCATGGACGGCAGTTATGGCCGCAAACCGAGGGCATCAAGCTGTTTGATGAAGGCGAACTGGTGCCGGTCTGCTCGCCCAAGCTGGCCGCCAGTGGCGATTGGAAAAAGCTGGTTCACCTGCATATGTCCACTCGCCCCGATAGTTGGTCGGACTGGTATCGATCTGCCGGTCTGGAGCCTGATTTGCGTGTCAGTTCCGGCCCGCGTTACGAGCTGTTCAGCCTGGTGATGGCGGCATTGCATGCTGACATGGGCGTGGCCTTGATGCCGCGTTTTCTGGTGCAACAGGCGCTGGAGCAGGGCGAGCTGATCATGCCGCTGGACCATGCCATGCCTGTCAGTGAGGCCTATTTTTTTAGTTATCCCACGGCCAATGAGCCCAGCGAAGCGGTGCTTTTGCTGGAACAATGGCTGCTTGAGGACCAAAAGGAGAACACATGAGATTGCACTGGAAACCGGCTCTGTTGTCGGCTGCCTTGACCTTGGCTCTGGCGCTACCTGCGCATGCTCGGGAAGCAGCCAGCCAGCATTTGAACCCGGAAGCCGCCAGCAGTGTCATGCAGCGTGACAAGCTGGTCACACAGAAAAGCATGGTGGTGACGGCACATCCTTTGGCGACACAAGCTGGTTTGCGCATCCTGGATCAGGGAGGCAGTGCGGTGGATGCGGCTATTGCAGCGCAGTTGGTATTGGGCTTGGTCGAGCCACAGTCCTCCGGCATTGGCGGTGGCGGCTTCTTGCTGATGTTCCAGCCCAAGGCCGGCCTGATGAGCTATGACGGACGGGAAACGGTGCCCGCAGCCAGCAGTCTGGATCGCTTCGAGCTGGACGGTAAAACCATGTCCTTCAAGCAGGCGGTCAATAGTGGTCGCTCGGTAGGCGTACCGGGTTTGCTGCGTGCCCTGGAGTTGATGCATAAAGACGGAGGTGTGCTGCCGTGGGCGAATTTGTTTGACCCGGCGATTGAGCTTGCCGAGGTGGGCTTTGAGGTCAGCCCACGCTTGAATACCTTGATTGCCGATAACCCTGAGCTGGCTGACAAGGCGGCTACACGTGCCTATTTTCTGAACGAAAAAGGCGAGCCTTGGCCAGTTGGTCATCGTTTGCAGAACAAGGAATACGCGCAAGTGCTGCGCCTTTTGGCCAGACAGGGCGCACAGGCTTTTTATCAAGGTGAACTTGCCCAGGATATGGTGGCTGCCGTTGCCGCCGACCCCATTGCGGGTGACCTGGCAGTGTCTGACTTGACGCAGTACCGCGCCTTGCGTCGTGAGCCCCTCTGTATGGACTGGCAGCAAGTGGCGCTCTGTGGCATGGCACCGCCCAGTTCCGGGGCTATCAGTGTGATGCAGATGCTGGGTATCTTGCAGCACACGCCCATTGCTGAGGCGAAGCCGCAATCTGTGGAAGCGATTCACTATTTCTCTGAAGCGGGGCGTTTGGCCTTCGCGGATCGGGATGCCTGGGTGGCTGATCCGGCGTTTGTGTTTGTGCCTCAGCAGGCTTTGCTGGCTCCGGAGTATCTGAAATCCCGCGCTGCCTTGATTCAGCCAGACCGATCCATGGGACATGCTCAACCGGGTAAGCCTTTGGCCGACTCACAGGCCGCAAGCGACAACACGCCCGAGCTGCCTTCCACGACGCATTTGTCCGTGGCGGATGCCAAGGGGCAGGTGGTGTCCATGACCACTTCGGTCGAGTCAGCTTTTGGCAGCAAGATCATGGTGCATGGTTTCTTGCTGAACAATCAGCTGACCGACTTTGCCTTGAGCCCCAAAGACGAAATGGGACGTTTGTCCGTGAATCGGGTGGAGCCTGGCAAGCGTCCGCGCAGTTCCATGGCACCGATGATGGTCATGCAGGATGGCCGCCCTGTCATTGCCCTGGGTTCACCCGGTGGCAGTGCCATCATTCCTTACGTAGCTCAAGCCCTGACCGGCATGTTGATGTGGAACCTGGATGCTCAACAGGCAGTCAGCCTGCCCCATTACGGCAGCCGCAATTGGGCGACAGAGCTGGAGGCTGGGACCGCTGTGACGGAACAGGCGCAGGCTTTAAGGGCAATGGGGCACGAGGTGCGTGAGCAGCCTTTTCCTAGCGGTACGCATGTGATTCGCTGGACTCAGGGTGGACTGGAAGCCGGGGTAGACCCTCGGCGTGAAGGTTTGGCGTTAGGGCAATAAGCAGAGCTTGTAGCCGTGTACCCTAGGTAAACATGGGTCTTGCCGACGAGACATGCTGCAAGCGTATGGTGGACTTGGGGAAGCAGTCAGTCTGCGGGAGAGGCTGTTGGCGATTTGAAGCAGATACTCGTCAGAGATTGGCAGAGACAGCAGTCGATCGTTGCCAGAGGCTGGTAGAGCTAATTGCCAAGTAGCTAGCAGGCTCAAATCGTCTGGCTTTTGAAAAATGGGAGACCAATAAAAAGCCCTCAATGCGTGGATCTATATCCACAGCATTGAGGGCTTTTTTAGGCTTAAGGTAGGCCTGATCTCGCTGCTTAGCGGAATACCACCGTGCGCTGATCGTTCAGCAAGATGCGGTGCTCTACGTGGGCACGTACTGCACGGGCCAGAACCAGAGACTCCACATCGCTACCGATCTGGGTCAGTTCGGCTGGGCTGACCGAGTGGGTCACGTGTTCCACGTCCTGCTCGATGATCGGGCCTTCGTCCAGGTCAGCCGTCACGTAGTGGGCGGTAGCACCAATAATCTTCACACCACGAGCATGTGCCTGATGGTAGGGGCGTGCGCCCTTGAAGCTGGGCAGGAAGCTGTGGTGAATATTGATGGCGCGGCCAGACAGGGACTGACACAGATTGGTGGACAGAATCTGCATGTAGCGGGCCAGCACAACCAGATCAATCTTCAGATCACGAGCCAGGTCGATGATTTGCTGCTCTTGCTCGGGGCGAGTTTCCGGTGTCACGGGCAGGTGATGGAAAGGAATGCCATAAGAAGAAGCCAGACCGGCATGATCGGTATGGTTGGAGGCCACGGCAGCAATTTCCACCGGCAGTTGGCCGCTATGGGCGCGGAACAGCAGATCGTTCAGGCAGTGGCCTTGGCGGCTGACCAGGATCAGCAGGCGGGCTTTGCGCTGGGCGTCATAAATATTGGCGTCCATGCTGAATTTTTCAGCAATGGGGGCGAAGCTGGTTTGCAGCGCGTTGACGTCCTGCTTTTCGGGCAGGGAAAACTGGATGCGCAGGAAAAAGCGGTTGGTGGCGGCGTCGCCGAACTGCTGTGCCTCAAGAATGTTGCCGTTCTGCTCAAGCAGCCAGCCCGATACGCTGTGGACAATGCCGGTACGATCCGGGCAGGATAGGGTCAAGATGTAATCGTTCATCGACAGTATTGTAAAGATTTCAGAAAAGTTTTTAAGCTGCCTGGGCCAGGGTTTCTTGGCTGTGTTGTGCAATCGCTAAACACGCGGTCAGGCCGGGCGATTCGATGCCGAACAGATTCAGCAAGCCGGGTATGCCGTGCTCGGCGGGACCCGAAAAGACAAAGTCGGCTGCCGCATGGCCTGCGGGCACAATTTTAGGCCGGATACCGCTATAGGCGGGGTTCAGGCTGTTATCAGGCAAAGCGGGCCAGTACTCGCGCACGGCCGCGTAAAAAGATTGGCCCCGCTGCGGGTCCATATCGTAGTTCTCGTCCTGCACCCATTCCGTGTCCGGGCCAAAGCGGGCCTGACCGGCCAGATCCAGCGTCAGATGCACACCCAGCCCGGCTTTATTGGGCATGGGGTAAATCAGGTGTTTGAAGGGCGAGCGACCCGTCAAAGAGAAATAGCTGCCTTTGCACAGATAGGCATTCGGGATATGGTTGGCATCCAGCCCCTCGATCTGGCGTGCGGCGGCGACCGCGCCCAAACCAGCGGCATTGATCAGGTGGGTAGTCGTCAGGCTGAAAGCTTCTGCTCCACCGACGTGGACCTCAAAACCTTGCCCGGGCAGGACACGCGCACTGACAAAGGGGGTATTGAAGACCAGTTGGGCACCGTGGTTTTCTGCATCGCCTTGCAGGGCCAACATCAAGGCGTGGGTATCCACAATGCCGGTGGAAGGGGAGAGCAGGGCGGCGCTGCAATTCAAGGCCGGCTCCAGAGCCTGGGCTTGGGCGGCATTTAGCCACTGCAAATCGTCCACGCCACAAGCGCGCGCCTGGGCCTGCAGCTTGAGCAGAGCGGCTTCCTGTTCGGGCGTGGTCGCCACAATCAGCTTGCCGCAACGGGCGTGGGCTATATGGTGTTCCTGGCAGTAGTCATACAGCCGGGCCTTGCCTTCTACACACAGGCGGGCCTTCAAGCTGCCCGGTGTGTAGTAAATGCCCGCGTGTATGACCTCTGAATTGCGGGAACTGACGCCATTGCCAATGCTGGCGGTTTGCTCGATCAGCAGAACCTCCATGCCTTGCTGGGCCATTTGTCGGGCGCAGGCCAAGCCTACGACCCCCGCTCCCAGCACTATGCAATCGACATCGTTTGCCATGAATCAGGACCTTATTGGCGCGTTAAAGCAAAAGGCGTAGTGTACTCCCGCCATGCTGTCGGCGTCAGGGCTGCGTTGCAACACCCTGTCACGCCAGGGATGGGGTCAGGTCAAAGTCGCCCGCATGGTAGATCAGGGGCTGATGGGCGCTGCGTTCGCAGTGGGTGACTTCACCGATAAAGATCAGGTGGTCGCCTGCCTCATGCACGGCATAAGGCTTGCACTCGAACCAGGCACTGCAACGCTCGTCGTCCAGCATGGGCAAGCCGTGCGGGGAGCGTTTGGTGGGGTGATCGCGAAAGCGCTCGGCTTGTTCGCCCCAGGCAAAACGCTTCGCCAGCGATAGCTGACTGGCTCCCAACACGTGAATCACATAGCCTTCACCATCCACAAAATGCGGCAGGGACTGGGAGCGCTTGGCCAGCGACCACAGTACCAGAGGCGGGTCCAGGGAAACAGAGTTAAAGGAGCTGACGGTCAGGCCAATGGCCTGATCCGGGTGGTCTTTGTTGGCTCCGGTCACCACCGTCACGCCGGTGGCGAAACGGCCCAGTGCCGAACGAAAGAAGTCGCTATCGAAGGTAGAAGAAAAAACAGTCATTGCATCGAGTCTGCGGGCAGGCGTACCCAAGGGTACGTCTTAAGGAGCCAGTCGGCTCACCTGCCAGTCAGATGTGTCCTTGCGGTCGAACACCAGCCTGTCGTGCAGGCGCGAGGCACGGCCTTGCCAGAATTCGACATGGTCTGGAGTCAGTCGGAAGCCACCCCAGTGTTCAGGGCGGGCGGGATGTTCACCTAAGCTTTCAGTGTACTGCTTGGCACGGGCATCCAGCTCTGTGCGGCTGATGGGCTGGCTTTGCGGCGAGGCCCAGGCCCCAATGCGCGAGCCCAGAGGGCGGCTGTGAAAGTATTCGTCGGATTCGGCCGCGCTGATGCGGCTGATGCGGCCTTCGAAGCGCACCTGGCGCTGCATGGAGGCCCAGAAAAAGGACAGGCTGGCCCAAGGGTTATGGTCCAGGTCCGTACCCTTGCGAGATTGGTAATTCGTAAAGAACACCAGGCCTTGTTCGTCGTAACCCTTGAGCAGAACAATGCGCGCCGATGGGCGACCTTCCGGGTTCACGGTGGCCAGCGTCATCGCCGTGGGTTCGACTTCCTTCAGCTCAATCGCCTGATCCAGCCAGCGTTGAAATTGCTGGCGAGGATCGGCACAGAGTTCGTTTTCGCTCAGGGAAAAGCGTTCGTATTCGTTACGCAAATCGGCAAGGGACATGGGGGCGCTCTTAGGCTTGTTGAGGATTAAGCAGTGCAGTCTGGCTCTGTAGTAATTGAACCACTGATTGCAGGCGTTTATCCAGAATTTTAGAGCGTTGCAGCGCCGAGGCGGTCTCCATGACGTATTCGATGCAAGGGCCGTTGGTTCCCTGGGCCGAGTACACCACTTGTCGCAGCTGTTCATCCGGCATACGGGGGACGTAGGCGTCGGTCTTGCGGTTCATGGTAAAGACCAGGGCACGAATATCGCCCTGGCTGGTGCGGCAGCGCAACCAGCGAGGAATATAGGCACCGCTGGGCATCTCGCGTAGCCATAGGGCGTCGAATACCTTGGGGACGCTTTCGGCGGGGATACGAAAAGCCATGCCCCGGCAAGAACCGCCTACATCCAGCCCGAAAACCAGACCGGGCTGCTCGGGCGTACCGCGGTTGATACGTGACCACAAGCATAGCGCCCGGTGGTAACCGCGCAGCAAGGCTTGGCGCTGCTCGGCAAATTCAAAATCGGGACGCCAGATCAGGGAGCCGTAGCCATAGACCCACAGGTCTTGTTTTTCACACCACTGCACCTCTTCCAGGGATTGACGCAAAGAGGCGTTGCGCTCTTCGTCAGTCAGGACACGAAAGCTGCACGGTGTGGGTACGGCGGAAGGCGAGGCGGAAATAGAATCGATGTTCACGGCAAAAAGGGGTGGTAAGCCAAAATCACAGATGCTTGAAACCTATGACAATTGTAGAGCAAGCACAGTCCACTGTAGCGGGCTTTGATGCTGATAACTAAGGAAAAATACTAATTTGCTTATATGAGTGTTGCTATTTGGCAGGGCCCAGTCAAGCCACCAGGGCATAAGGCCCGTTTCACAGGCTGGTCAGGGGCAATTAGACGTAGAATTAACGGGTTTGGCCGCATGGGCCGGTGATGGACAGATTGCATGACAGAGCAGCACAACATGGATGCCGAACGCCGTTTCGGCGGTTTGGATCGTTTGTATGGAGCCGGAGCGCGCGAGCGTCTGGCGGCCGCCCATGTGATGGTGGCGGGTATCGGGGGCGTGGGAACCTGGGCGGTGGAAGCGCTGGCCCGTTCGGCCGTAGGCCGCATTACCCTGATTGATCTGGATAATATTGCCGAATCGAATATCAACCGCCAGTTGCCTGCTCTGGACAGCACCTTGGGCATGGCCAAGATTGAAGCCATGGCCCAGCGCATTGCGCAGATCAATCCCCAGTGCCAGCTGCAGCTGATTGAAGATTTTGTCACCGAGGACAATGCAGCCAGCCTGATGGAGCAGCATCCCGACGTGTTTCTGGATTGCACTGACCAGGCCAGCGCCAAGATTGCTCTGATCTTGCAGGCCAGGCGCTGCAAGGTGCCCCTGCTGAGCTGTGGCGGGGCAGGAGGCAAAACTGACCCGCTGACGTTACGCCGGGGAGACTTGTCGGTAGCACGCCATGATGCCTTGCTGGGCAAGCTGCGCCAGATCCTGCGCAAGCAGCATGGCTTTGCGCGTGGCAGCGATGCTCAGGGCCGCGCCTTGAAGCGTGTGCCTCGCATGGGAGTGGATTGCCTGTGGTTCGAGCAGGAAACGCGTCTGCCACAAAACTGGACCCAGGCCGAAGACGGTGCGCTGCAAGGCTTGGCCTGCGCGGGTTATGGCTCCGGGGTCACTGTGACGGCCAGCATGGGCATGCAGGCCGCTGACTACGCCTTAAACCGGATTCTGAACCAGTAAGGCGTTCTGCCAGCCGCGCAGGGCGTTTGAAACACGAATTGCCCGTGCATGCAGCAAGTCATCCAGAAAAAGCTCCGTTTCACGGGCCAGACCGCTATTCAGAAGCGCCTGTCGTTGCACGCCAGGCAGGAGCCAGCCTTCTGCGGGTGGCGTCCACCAATGACCCTGCTCATCCTGGATATAGATATTGCTGCGGCTGCCTTCACAAACCCGGTTCTGTGTATCCAGAAAGATCACATCAAAGATTTGGGGATACTTTTCCAGCAGGGCGCTGGCCTCTTGATACCAGGGGCGATGCGTCGTCTTGTGCGAAAGCAGCGGATCCTGGGCTGGCAGAGGGGTCTTGGACAGGCACAGTTGCAATGGCCCTTCCAGAGCGGGCAAGGCCTGTGCCTCGGCCTTCGCACTGGCTTTTGCGTTCCATAGAATGCGTAGCCGCAAGGGAGTATTGACGGGAGCCTGGCCCAGCGCCGTATGCATGGCTTGCAGCCAGGTCTGGGCGTCCCAGTCGTAGCCCAGTTCCGCACAACTGCGTGCCACGCGCTCCAGATGCAGTTCCAGCAGGGGGATCTGGCCGTCCGCGTCTACCCGCAAGGTTTCTATCAATTCAGGTTTGCTTTGGCTCATGATGCTGCCTTTAAGTCAGTGTTACAGGGGCCTGCAAGACACGTGCTTTCCACAAGCACTCCAGCCATTCCTGGTCCGGGTCCGAATCCAGCACAATGCCACCGCCCACGCCAAATGTTCCTTGACCGTGATTGCCCAGTTCCAGACTGCGGATGCTGACATTCAGGGACAAGTCGCCCTGGGGGCTGAGATACCCTACCGAGCCGCAGTAAATACCGCGTCGCTGCGTTTCCAGCTGGCGTATGCATTGCATGGCAGCCAGCTTGGGGGCGCCGGTAATCGAACCACAGGGAAACAGGGCACGTAGCAGGGTCTCCAGGCTGCAGTCCGGGTCTACCTCTGCCTGAATACTGGATGTCATGGTCCAGACCGAGGCATATTGCTCTACATCGAACAGGCTGGTGGTGTGCACCGTTCCCGTGCGGGCCACCTGGCCCAGATCATTGCGTAGCAAATCCACAATCATCAGGTTTTCGGCCCGGTCTTTCAGGCTGCTTTGCAGATCCTGGGCGTTTTTCTGATCTTGAACAGGGTCGGTGTCGCGCGGGCGCGTGCCTTTCATGGGGCGGGTCCGCACAGTGTTGCCACGCTTTTCCAGAAAGAGTTCGGGTGACAGCGACAGGATATGGCGATCACCCAGATCAAGATAAGCACCGTAGGCCACAGGGTGGCGGCTGGCCAGTGCGGTATAGAGATCACGCGGCGTCATGCCCGACTGAATACTGAGGGGCATGGTGTAGTTGATCTGGTAGAAATCTCCGGCCTGCAAACCTTGCTGAACCTGGGTCAGTGCATCCCGATAGTCTTGCTGGCTGATTTGCAGTTTGACCTTCAGCTCGGGTGTGACCTGACTATCCCATAAAGCCACTTCCTGAGCCTGTTCAAATACCAGTGCGTTCAGGGGCGCATGTGGCGCAGCGTCGCGAGCGGGCAGTCGGGGTTCGAACAGCTCGGCCAGTTCGTAGTCCAGCGCCAGGGCCACCCAATGGCCGGCCTGACGAGCCTGTTCGATTTTTTCAAAAGCAGTACTTAAGTCTTCCGGGCTACGAGCCTGGATATGGCCCAGGTAGCCCTGCATTTCCAGCGCATAGCCTTTTAGTCTGTCTTCAAATCGGCCATACATGCGCCGTGTTCCTTTAAAAATTCCGCCAGGGCCATGCCAGTATGCGAGGCATGGTTGGTTTGTACTTGATCCGGCGTGCCTTGCACCACCAGTCTGCCGCCGCCCGAGCCGCCTTCGGGGCCCAGATCGACAATCCAGTCTGCTTCGGCAATCAAATCCAGATTATGTTCAATCACCAGCACGGTATGACCGGCATCGACCAGTCGGTGCAGCACCACAATCAGTTTTTCCACATCCGCCATGGACAGGCCAACGCTGGGTTCGTCCAGCACGTACAGGGTGTGCGGAGCCTTGTAGGCGCGACCGGTACGGGTCAGGCCTTCGTCCAGACGGGCTTTGACCAGTTCGCTGACCAGCTTGACGCGCTGCGCCTCGCCACCGGACAGGGTGGGGGAGGGTTGGCCCAGGGTCAGATAGCCCAGGCCCACGCTTTGCATCAGCTGCAGGGGGCGCAATATTTTAGGATGAGCAGCAAAGTATTCAACCGCCTCATCCACATCCATTTGCAGAAGCTGACCGGCGGAGACGTCGCGCCAGGTCACCGCCAGGGTTTCCGGATTGAAGCGCTGGCCGTGGCAGGCGTCACAAGGCACCTTCACGTCCGGCAGGAAGCTCATTTCCAGGGTGCGCATGCCTTGGCCTTCGCACAAGGGGCAGCGACCATCGCCGGTATTGAAGGAGAAACGTGAGGCGCTCCAGCCGCGCAGGCGGGCATCGTTGGTGTTGGCAAACAGTTTGCGCACCTCGTCCCAGAAGCCGATATAGGTGGCCGGGCAGGAGCGGGGTGTCTTGCCAATTGGGGTCTGGTCCACTTCCAGCACGCGGTCCAGGCTTTCCCAGCCGCTGATGCTGGAACAACCCTGCCACACCGGTTTTTCTTTGCTGCCGACAACGCGCTGCAAATTATCCAGTAGTACATCGCGGGCAAAGGTGGATTTGCCGGAGCCCGATACACCCGTCACCAGACTGAGCTTGCCCAGCGGAATACTGGCCTGAACCTTGTTCAGGTTGTGCAGACTGGCATGGTGCACCGTCAGCATGGGCGCATCGGCCTGGACGGGGCGGCGCGCCTGCATGGGATGTTTGAGCGGCTCGCGCAGATAGCGGCCGGTCAGCGAATTGGGGTTGGCCTCGATTTCTTCCAGTGTGCCCTGGGCGATGACTTCACCGCCACGTTTGCCCGCACCGGGGCCCATATCAATAATGTGCTGGGCACGGCGTATGGTGTCTTCATCGTGCTCGACAACCACCAGCGTATTGCCGTTGCCTTCCAGACGCGCCATGGCGTTCAGCAGAATCTGGTTGTCGCGCGGGTGCAGACCGATGGTGGGTTCATCCAGCACATAGCACACGCCCTGCAGGTTCGAGCCCAACTGGGCCGCCAGACGGATACGCTGGGCTTCCCCACCCGACAAGGTGGGGGCGGCACGATCCAGTGCCAGATAACCCAGGCCCACTTCGTGCATGAAGTCCAGACGGCTGCGTATCTCGTTCAGAATGTCGCGCGCAATATCGGCTTCGCGGCCACTCATGTTCAGGCTGCCAAAAAAGGTCTGTGCTTCGTCCACGGGCAAACCGGCCAGCTTGGCAATGGATTGGTCGCGCCATTCAAATGCCAGAGAGACCGGGTTCAAGCGCTGGCCGTGGCAGCTTGGGCATTCCACGGCTTCGCCGTCGTAGCCGTTGTTCCAGCTGTTTTCTTCGCCCGTTTGTTCCTGGTCGAAGCCGGTCAGCTTCAAGCCCGTACCAAAGCAGTCCTTGCACCAGCCGTGCTTGGAGTTGTAGGAGAACATGCGCGGGTCCGGCTCGGGGAAGCTGGTGCCGCAGCACGGGCAAGCCCGCTTGACGGAGAAGTGTTGCTGGCTGGCCGTGGATAGCGGTTGACCTTGCCGGCGTTGTTCCAGCGACAGGGAACCCGATGGCGTCAGGGGAGCCAGCACACTGAAGGAGCCGTGACCCAGTTCCAGCGCTTCGCGTATGGCTTGGCGCAGTTGCAGTTCGTGGCGTGGATCAATAATCAGGTCGGCCACCGGCAGTTCCAGCGTGTGTTCGCTATAACGGTCCAGGCGGGGCCAAGGATTGACGGGAATGAATTCGCCATCCACACGCAAATGGGTGTAGCCCTTGCCCTGCGCCCATTTGGCCAGGTCGGTGTAGTAGCCCTTGCGGGCCGTGACCAGGGGAGCCAGCAAACCAATATGCTCACCCTTGTGATCACGCAGCAATTGCGCGGCGATTTGCTCGGCCGTTTGCGGGGCCACAGGCACATGGCAGTCCGGGCAGTATTGGGTGGCCAGTTTCACATACAGCAAGCGCAGGAAGTGGTGGATCTCCGTCATGGTAGCCACGGTGGACTTGCGACCCCCACGACTGGTGCGCTGCTCAATGGCAACGGTAGGTGGAATACCGTAGATTGCGTCCACATCGGGCTGACCGGCAGGCTGCACAATCGCGCGGGCGTAAGCGTTCAGGGATTCCAGGTAGCGGCGTTGGCCTTCGTTAAACAGAATATCGAAGGCCAGGGTGGATTTGCCGGAACCAGATACACCCGTCACGACGGTGAAGGTGTTGTGCGGGATGTGCACCGATATGTTTTTCAGATTGTGCTCGCGCGCATTCAGGATGGCGATCTGGCCATCGTTGCTGCCGCCCGAGCTGGCCTTGTAATCCACCTCGGGTTCCTGGAACAGGGCCGAGCCTTTACCCAGAATGGCTTGTTCGTATTCTTTCAGGGCATGGCCGGTGTGCGATTGCTCCAGCGCCATGATGTCGCCCGGCGTACCCGTGCCCAGCAATTGGCCGCCATGTTCGCCGCCTTCGGGGCCCAGATCAATAATCCAGTCTGCCGCGCGGATCAGGTCCAGATTGTGCTCAATAATCAGCAGGCTGTGACCGGCGGCCAGCAGCTTGCGGAAGGCGCGCATCAGGCGGGCAATATCGTCAAAGTGCAAGCCGGTGGTGGGCTCATCGAACAGGAACAGATTGCCTTTCTTGGCGACCTTCACCTGGCTTAGACGGGTGCGCGAAGCCTGGGCCAGATAAGCCGCCAGTTTCAAGCGTTGTGCCTCACCGCCCGAGAGTGTGGGCACAGGCTGGCCCAGTTTCAGGTAATCCAGACCTACATCGGCCAATGGCGCCAGGCCGGTTTGCACATCGCGCAGGCCTTCAAAGAACTCCATGGCTTGATGCACGGTCATGTCCAGCACCTCGTCAATCGAGGCACTGCGACCAAAGTGTTCGATACGCACTTCCAGCACTTCGGGGCGGAAGCGCTTGCCATCGCAGTCCGGGCAGCGCAGGTACACGTCCGACAGGAACTGCATTTCGATATGTTCAAAGCCCGTGCCGCCGCACGTTGGACAGCGGCCATCGCCACTATTGAAGCTGAAGGTGCCGGGCGTGTAGCTGCGTTCCTTGGACAGCGGAGCCTGGGCGAAGAGCTTGCGGATAGGGTCAAAGGCACCGACATAGCTGGCCGGGTTGGAGCGGGCCGTCTTGCCGATAGGCGTCTGGTCCACCATCACCACTTCGGCAATCTGCTCGGCACCCAGCAGGGCACCGTAAGGGCCAGGGGCTTCCGTTGGTTTGCCTTGTTGTTTCAGGATGGCCGGGTAGAGCACGTCCTGAATCAGCGTGGATTTGCCCGAGCCGGAAACGCCGGTCACGCAGACCAGACGGCCCAGCGGAATGGAGACGGAGATATGGCGCAGATTGTGTGCGCTCACGTCTTCCAGCAGCAGGCGAGGGGTGTTGTCGGCCACAGGCATGGGGCGGGGCGATTCAATGCTCAGCTCGCCACTCAGGTAGCGGCCTGTCAGCGTTTCTGCACCGCGCAAGGCTTGGGGCGAACCATCAAACAGAATCTGACCGCCACGCTCGCCAGGGCCGGGGCCCATGTCCAGAATACGGTCGGCGGCCACCATCACTTGCGGGTCGTGTTCGACCACCACCAGGGTGTTGCCATTGCCGCGTAGACGATGCATTACTTCAATAATGCGGTGCATGTCGCGTGGGTGCAGGCCAATTGAGGGCTCGTCCAGCACGAACAAGGTGTTTACCAGCGAGGTGCCCAGTGCCGTGGTCAGGTTGATGCGTTGCACCTCACCGCCAGACAGGGTGCGGCTTTGGCGGTCCAGGGACAAATAAGACAGGCCCACATCGCACAGATAATCCAGGCGGGACAAAGTTTCTTTCAAGAGCAGATCAATGGCCGCATCGCGTGCATCGCCAAAGTGCAGGCCTTGGAAAAAGCTGCGTACGTGCTCGATAGGCAAACGCATCAGGTCCGGGACGCTCAGGCCGGGCATGGCATCCAGTTGCTCGCGCAGCCAGTTGGAGTGCACGGGCATGAAACGTGGGTAGCGGGAGTCGGCGGGGGCCGCCTGATCGCCCACACGCCACAAGCTGGCTTCGGGTTTCAGACGCGAGCCGGCGCAGGCCGGGCAGGTGTTGTAGCTGCGGTATTTGGACAGCAGCACGCGCACGTGCATCTTGTAGGCGCGCGACTCCAGCCAGTCGAAAAAGCGCTGTGCACCGTACCACTGGGTTTTCCAGGCCTGATTGCCGCCTTTCCAGTCCGGGGTGCCGTTAATCACCCAGTCGCGCTCTTCCTGGCTCAAGTCTTTCCAGGGCACGCTCAGGCGTACACCGGCTGCCGGGGCGTAGCGCTCCATCTCGACCTGACATTCTTTGTAGCTAGCCGTTTGCCAGGGACGAATCGCACCCTCCAGCAGGCTTTTGCCGGGATCGGGAACGACCAGGCCGTAATCAATGCCCATCACCCGGCCAAAGCCACGGCAGGATTCACACGCGCCCAAGGGCGAGTTGAAGGAGAAGGTGCTGGCAACGGGCGTGCTGTATTCAATATCGCACTG
Source organism: Alcaligenes phenolicus (assembly GCF_032063905.1). Classification (NCBI taxonomy): domain Bacteria; kingdom Pseudomonadati; phylum Pseudomonadota; class Betaproteobacteria; order Burkholderiales; family Alcaligenaceae; genus Alcaligenes; species Alcaligenes phenolicus. The sequence continues at coordinate 145,552 of NZ_DAMBOE010000002.1, read as the reverse complement.
GGCACAGTGCAGACCCTGGCTGAAACGCCAGGCGGTTTCCGGGCCATCGGCACTAGCCGAGGCATACACCGTCAACTTGCCCTGGCCGTGGCGCAAGGCCGCTTCGATCGCTTCCATGAAACGTTCCGGCTCTACCGTGCTGGCACGGAAGCGGTCCTGAATCACATAGAGAAGCTTTTGCTCCGTGGGGGCGGCTTTGCTGCTTTTGCCCTTTTTCGTGCTGCTGCTGACCGTGACGGTCTGTGTTTCTTCGTGGTGCAGGCGGGTGTAGCCCTGCTGATGCAGCAAGGTCTCAATTTCTTGCTGCGTGAAGTTGGCCGGAACCTTGACGGCAAAGGTCAGGACTAGACGCGGATCGTCGTGGTCCACCGCCAACTGGCGAATCTGTTTGGCGATGCTGTCGGCATTGTCGCGGCGCACAGGCTGGGCGCACTGGCGGCAATACAACTCGCCCAAGCGGGCGTACAGCAGCTTGATGTAATCGTTCAGCTCCGTCATGGTGCCCACGGTGCTGCGTGAGTTGCGCACCGGGTTCACCTGGTCAATGGCAATGGCGGGCAGAATGCCTTCAATGCGATCGACCTGGGGCTTGTCCATGCGGTCCAGGAACTGGCGCGCATAAGGGGAGAAGGTTTCTACATAGCGTCGTTGGCCTTCTGCATACAGAGTGTCGAAGGCCAGCGAACTTTTGCCTGAGCCGGAAACGCCTGTAATAACCAGTAACTCGCCCGTTTTGATACGTACATTCAGGTTTTTCAGAGTGTTCTGGCGGGCGCCAAAAATGCGAATTTCTGAGCTCATGGCAAGGTCGGCTTTCTGGAGAGGGCAGAGTAGGGAAGCGGCAGCGAAAAGGCCTGTCAAACAGGCCCCATGCGCCAGTGAGAGCGGTACACGCCAGCAAGGTGTTGCCAGGGATGCACACTCTAGCCTTTGTATCTTAACGCGGATTACGGTAGAATTTCTGGTTAGCTATTGCGCTTTTGTCGGGATCATCCGGCAGGGCTTACATTAAGATCGGAGATCACCATGGCGGAAATCAAACGCACTCGCCGCAACACGCTGGAGCGTCGTTGCCTGGGTAAAGCATTCAAACGTCTGTTTGTGCGCGCACCCAAGGGCGTTTTCAAAATGCTGGAAAAGGTCAAGCGCGTCTAAGTGCCTGGCTTGAGCGGTGTACAAGCAGAAACCTGATTTTTCAGCTTGAAATCACACCCAGCAGCAAAAAAACCACAGGCTTGCCTGTGGTTTTTTTGTGCGCGTTTGATTTTGCTTCGGGTTTGTCTGGAGCCCTGCAGATAGTGCGCTGCATAGCGCCGTGCTTGCTTTATGATGATGTCATTCTGATGCAGATCTAAGTAGCTGCCCGCAACAATAATCAAAACAGTGGTTTATGGGGACACCCGCGTATGGAATGGCGCCATTTGTTCACCGTCCTGACACCTAGCTATAACCGTGCTCATACCTTGGAGCGCGTGTATCGTTCCTTGTGCGAGCAAACCTGTCAGGACTTTGAATGGGTTGTCATTGACGATGGTTCCACAGACGGGACACGGGAACTGGTGCAAGGCTGGCAACAGCAAGCCTCCTTTCCGATTCATTATGCCTGGCAGGAAAATCGTCACAAGAAGGCGGCGTTCAATCACGGCGTGGCCTTGGCCCAAGGCGAACTGGTCGTCGCTTTGGACAGTGATGACACCCTGCTGGTGAATGCGCTCTACGATATGGCGCAGATCTGGGCCGACATCCCCGTATCAGAACGAGCGGGCTATGCGGGCATTACAGGCCTGTGTGTGCGACCGGATGGCAAGGTCGTCGGTGATATGTTCCCCCAGGATATTTTTGATGCCAGCTCTTTGGACATGAGTTTTCGCTACCACGTGCGGGGCGAGAAGTTCGGCTGTTTGAGTACCGTTGTGTTGCGCAAGTTTCCCTTTCCCGATCAGATCGACGGCTTTGTGCCTGAAAGCCTGGTGTGGCGGGCGATTGCCCGTGCGGGTTACAAGAACCGCTTTGTGAATACCGTGTTCCGTGTCTACCACGACAGCCCGGACTCTTTGTCGGTGCAAGGCAAAACCAGTCAGCAGCATGCACTGGGTTTGTGGCTGCTGGCGCAGGATACGGTGGTGAAGTGCCTGCCCTGGTTTCGCTACGAACCCAAGGCGTTCTTGATGGCTGCCGCGCGTTACACCCGCTTTAGGCTGCACCTGCGGGCCAGTGGGCGCAAGCCACCAGCAGGCTATGGCTTGAAAGGCCTGGCCTCTTATCTGCTGGTGGGTTTGATGTGGCCGGTGGGTGTCGCTTTATATCTGCGGGACAAGCGACGGACCTGAACGCGATTAGTGCAGGGTGTGGCCGTGCACGCCTGGTTCCGGGCTGTCATCATCATCGTCCTCGTCGTCTTCATCCGTATCGTCTTCGGCGGCGAAGGCATCTTCGCTCAGCGCGAAAGGCAGCAACTCTTCCAGGGTTTCGGTCCAGGCGACTTCCTCGCCTTCTTCGTCCACTTTGATAAAGCGTACGGGCTCGGCATCGCTTAACTGGATGGCCCACAGGTAACGGCAGGCGTAGATCGCAGTGTCCTTGGGGTCCAGACCACCGCGGTTGCCCACGATGCGGGCCTGCTCGCCGCCTACCTGCACAATCGTGAATTCGCTCTCGTCTTCATTCTTGTCCAGGGGCATGGCAAAGATGACCCATTCAAAGCCGGTTTCTTCCGCTCCCACGATCTCGGCCAGGACGGCACGACCCAGGTAGGCACTCAGCGCATCGGCGGTGCGGCCCAGGGTTTCGATCTCTTCGGTGGTAAATACAAGTTCAGGGGCGTCAGGTGTGGGCATGGCGTTTTTGGATTGTCAGCAAAAGTGAGTATATTACCTGAGACAGGCCTGCACTCAGGCCGGGTGTTTCGTTCTGAACCTGACAGAAGCGCACCTTTCGGGCGCCAAACGCCTACAATCCCAGTTTTCCGAACACGACCTGTTTTTCCTTTTTAGGTTTATATGGCTCAATACGTTTATTCGATGAACCGCGTGGGCAAGATTGTGCCGCCCAAGCGGCAGATTCTGCGCAATATCTCCTTGTCTTTTTTTCCAGGTGCCAAGATTGGTGTGCTGGGCCTGAACGGCTCGGGTAAATCCACCTTGCTCAAGATCATGGCCGGGGTAGATACCGAGATCGAGGGCGAAGCCGTCCCCATGGCGGGGATCAAGATCGGTTACCTGCCACAAGAACCTCAGCTGAATCCCGAACACAGCGTGCGCGAAGCCGTGCAGGCCGGTTTGGGTCAGGTGTTCGAGGCGCGTCAGCGTCTGGAACAGGTCTACGCCGAATACGCCGAGCCCGATGCGGACTTTGACGCTTTGGCCGCCGAGCAGGCCGAGCTGGAATCCATTATTGCTGCCGCCGCTACCAGCGGTGCTGACGACATCGAAACCCAAATGGAAATCGCGGCGGATGCGCTGCGTCTGCCACCTTGGGATGCTTCCATTGCCAATCTGTCCGGTGGTGAAAAGCGTCGCGTGGCCTTGTGCCAGTTGCTGCTGTCCAAGCCTGATATGTTGTTGCTGGACGAGCCCACCAACCACCTGGACGCGGAAAGTGTGGACTGGCTGGAAGTATTCCTGCGCCAGTTCCCCGGCACCGTGGTGGCAGTCACCCACGATCGTTACTTCCTGGACAACGCTGCCGAGTGGATTCTGGAACTGGACCGTGGTCACGGTATTCCCTGGAAGGGCAACTACAGCTCCTGGCTGGAGCAGAAAGACGACCGTCTGAAGCAGGAAGAGGCGTCGGAAAGTGCTCGTCAGCGCACCATCAAGAAAGAGCTGGAGTGGGTACGTCAGAACCCCAAGGGGCGTCAGGCCAAAGCCAAGGCCCGTCTGGCCCGCTTCGAGGAACTGTCCTCGCACGAGTACCAGAAGCGCAACGAAACCCAGGAAATCTTCATTCCTGTGGCCGAGCGTTTGGGTAATGAAGTTATTGAGTTTGAAAACGTCAGCAAGGGCTATGGCGATCGTCTGTTGATCGACAACTTGAGCTTCAAGGTGCCAGCCGGTGCCATCGTCGGGATTATTGGTCCTAACGGTGCCGGTAAGTCCACCTTGTTCCGCATGCTGGCCGGTAAAGAGCAGCCTGATTCCGGTACGGTCAAACTGGGCCAAACCGTCAAGCTGGCTTATGTGGACCAGTCGCGCGATGCACTGGCCAATGAAAAGACCGTCTTTGACGCGATTGCCGATGGCGCAGACCTGCTGACCGTGGGCCGCTTTGAGATGCCATCACGTGCTTACCTGGGTCGCTTCAACTTCAAGGGCGCGGATCAGAACAAGATCGTGGGCAATCTGTCCGGAGGAGAGCGTGGTCGTCTGCACCTGGCCAAGACCCTGATCGCCGGCGGCAACGTCTTGCTGCTGGACGAGCCGTCCAACGACCTGGACGTGGAAACCCTGCGTGCCCTTGAAGATGCCTTGCTGGAGTTTGCCGGCTCGGTCATGGTGATCAGTCACGATCGCTGGTTCCTGGACCGTATCGCCACTCATATTCTGGCTTTTGAGGGTGATTCGCAGGTCGTATTCTTTGATGGCAACTATCAGGAATACGAAGCAGACAAGAAGAAACGTCTGGGCGAAGATGCTGCCAAACCTCGTCGTATCCGCTACAAGTCCCTGAAATAAGGAAAGTGCCATGCCTGTGCTCAATGCTCACCAGTCTTTCGTCCTGATTGTGGATATGCAAACCGGGCTCCTGCCCGCCATTGCAGACCACCAGGCCTTGGTCGAACGGGCCGGGAAGCTGGCGCAGGCGGCGCGTCTCTTAGGGGTGCCGGTGCTGGCAACCGAGCATTGGGCCGAGAAAATCGGCCCAACCGATGCTTCTTTGTTACCACATATTGATAAAGTGCTGCATAAAACCCACTTCGATGCCACGCGCGAAGCCGATTTTTTGCCGGCTTTGCCGGTAGGGCGCACACGAGTCTTGTTACTGGGTACAGAGTCTCACGTGTGTGTGTTACAAACTGGCCTGGGTTTGATGGAGCGTGGTTATGAACCCGTGCTGGTCGGGGACTGCGTAGGCTCGCGCCATCCCGAGTCCCGGCAAGCTGCCTGGGATCGCTGGGCGATGCATGGATTGGAGCGCGTTAGCGCCGAAATGGCCATGTTTGAATGGTTGGAAACGCCGGCTAACCCCGTATTCAAGCAGGTTCTGGCCCTGATCAAATAAACTGAACAAAAGCTGAATTACATCTGTTGCGTTGCCTAACAATAGGGTCTGGACTAATTGGCTCCGTAGGGTGAAGATAGACTTTAATGCCGTGTTGAGCACGGATACTTCACGGAGGTTTACGGATGAAAATGACGACTATCACTAAAGTGGGTATGGCCACGGTTCTGGCCGTCGTGATGGCGGGCTGCTCTTCCTGGGATGGTATGAGCAAACGTCAAAAGGGTGCGGTAACCGGCGCTGGTCTGGGTGGTGTGGCTGGTGCAGTCATCACTAATGGTGGCGTTCTGGGTACGGTCGGTGGCGCTGCGATCGGTGGCGTAATCGGCGATCAGGTCGGCAAGAACCGCTAGATTCAAATTTTCTGACTGAGCTGAAACGCTCATCGGAACAAAAGCCTCAAAGCTTGGGACAGGAGTCCCGACTTTGAGGCTTTTTTATGGGCTCTATCAACAACAGACTTGTGCCTTATGGTCGGCGGTCCTCGTCCATCATGGAGCGATACCATTCGTGAAAGTGCTTCATGCCGTCTTCCAGCGGTGACTGGTAGGGGCCTACCTCGCAGACTCCACGCTCCATCAAGGCGCGGCGGCCGGCATCCATGCGTTCGGCAATCTCATCATCTTCTATGGCCGTTTCCATATAGGCGGCGCGCTGCGCTTCAACAAAGTCACGCTCGAAGGCCACGATGTCCTCGGGGTAGTAGAACTCCACCACATTCATGGTTTCCTGTGGCCCCTTGGGGTACAGCGTGGAGAGCACCAGCACATGCGGATAGATCTCGATCATGTGGGTGGGGAAGTAGGTTACCCAGACGGCACCGAAGTCCGGCGCTTCGCCCTGGCGGTAGGCCAGCAGAGTGTCATGCCATTGGCGATAGGTAGGTGAGCCTGGATTGGTCAGGGCCTGATGCACGCCGACTCGTTGCAGGCTATACCAGTCGCTGAACTCCCACTCCAGGTCATCACAGGTCACGAACTGACCCAGACCAGGGTGGAAGGGGGCGACGTGATAGTCCTCCAGATAGACCTCGATAAAGGTTTTCCAGTTGTAGTTGCACTGGTGGATTTCGACGTGATCCAGCACATAGTCCTGAAAGTCGAATTCAGGGCGGCTGAACAAGGCGGCCATATCCTGGGCTGGATCGCGCGGGCCTTCAAACAGCAGGCCATGGCAATCCCGCAAGGGGTAGCGTTCCAGGTTCAGACAGGGCTTGTCCTTGAAACGGGGAGCCGCCAGCAAGTCGCCTTGCGCGTTATAGGTCCAGTTGTGCAGGGGGCAGACAATATTGCCGCCTGTGCTGCTCAGGGAGCCGTGGCTGGCCTGATTGGACTGGCCGGGCATGCCACCCAGCATCATGGCCTGGCGATGCCTGCAGACGTTCGAGAGCAGTTCTACGCCGTGTTGGTTGCGTATCAGAGTACGGGCAGCGTTTTCCTGAATCAGGGTGCGCCAGTCGCCGGGTTCGGGAACGAGCTTTTCATTGCCGACATACAAGGCCGATTGCTGAAAAATACGCTCTTGTTCGCGCTCGAACAGAGCGTGGTCAAAGTAGGCGCTAACAGGAAGCTGGGGGTGAGTGGGCACAAGACGTGCCATCTGACCGAGCTCGGTCATGATTCCCTCCGCATGGGTCAATAAGCCAGGCCTTTAGGGGGCAGCGGATGGCACCACTTGCCATCTCTGGCGCGAAGCAAAATCGGAACTGGCCGATTACCAAGGCAAAATTGTACCTTATCTATTAGCCGCCTAGCCGCATTGCGCCAGCCTTGGTGGGTGTTTTGCGTAATGCTTTTGGTATAGGGAACAGCCAAGAAAATGGCCATCCGCAAGGGATGGCCATTTCAAGCAGCAAAGTTTTTCTGTCAGCAACGCTTTACTTGTTTTCCAGCGTGCTGGCATCAATTTGCGGCATTTCGATTTTGACTTCCAGCACTTCCAGCGAGTCCTGGCGATCAAGGTTCACCTTGATGTCATCGGGATTAATCTTCACGTAGCGCGAGATCACTTCGACCAGCTCTTTTTGCAAGCGGGGCAAGTAGTCCGGGGCAACACCCCCTTGGCCACGTTCATTAATAAGGATCAGTTGCAGACGGTCCTTGGCAACTGTTGCCGACGTTTTCTTGTGACCGAGCAGGAAGGACAGGAAAGACATATTACTTTCCTCCGAACAGGCGCTTGAACAGACCTGGCTTTTCGTAATCCACAAAACGCAATGGTTTTTCGCCACCCAGGTAACGATCTACGATGTCCTGATAGGCCTGGGACACATCACTTTCCTTGATATGGATAACGGGTACTCCTTGGTTGGATGCTTGCAGCACGGTTTCCGACTCGGGGGTGACACCGATCAGCTTGATGCGCAAGATATCTTCAACGTCTTGCAAGGACAGCATCTCGCCGTCCGACACGCGTTTGGGGCTATAACGGGTCAACAACAAATATTCTTTGATGGGCTCTTTGCCCTGTTCACCACGTCGCGATTTGGCGGCCAGAATGCCCAGGATGCGGTCCGAGTCACGAACCGAGGACACTTCGGGGTTGGTCACAACCAGCGCATCATCTGCGAAGTAGGAGGCCATCAAGGCGCCGGTTTCGATACCTGCGGGCGAGTCGCACACAATGTATTCAAAACCCATGCCCTTGAGCTCTTCCAGTACTTTCTCCACACCTTCGCGGGTCAGCGCGTCTTTGTCACGCGTCTGGGAAGCGGGCAGGATGAACAGATTTTCCAGCTGCTTGTCACGGATCAGGGCCTGGTTCAATGTGGCTTCGCCCTGGATCACGTTGACGAAGTCATACACCACGCGTCGCTCGCAACCCATGATCAAGTCCAGGTTGCGCAAGCCGACGTCAAAGTCGATGACCACGGTCTTGTGACCGCGCATCGCAAGACCAGATGCAAAACTGGCACTGGTGGTGGTTTTGCCCACGCCACCCTTGCCGGAGGTCACTACAACTATACGCGCCATGACAATCGGATTCCTTTGTTTTTCAAGTCACATAATCGTAAAGCATAACGGGCCTAATTTTGACATCCGTTCTGCCACTTAGCCTACTGCTTAGAAACAAAACATATCAATTGCTTTGTTCCGTGTCAGCTTACACGGTTGCGCTTGCACTTGCTTGCTCTCATGCGGGCTCTCAGTGCAAGCCTCTATAAAAAGCGCCGGCAAAAGCCGGCGCCTTGTACTGCTAGGAGCTCAGAGGATCAAATCTGAGCGTATCTTCTTCCAGCGTGACGACAACGGGCTTGTTGCGTAGCTGCGCATCCAGTCGCGTTTCAATAATGCGGTACACACCGGCAATGGCAATCAGTTCCGGGTCCAGCTCGGTGGTGAAGATGCGTGCTTTTGCATCGCCACGGGCACCAGCCATGGCCTTGCCGCGCAGTGGACCGTAGACGTGGATATTGCCATCGGCCACCACTTCTGCACCCTGGCTGACCGCCCCGATCACGATCAGATCCGTGTGGCGCGCGTAGATGCGCTGGCCGGAACGTAACTGACGGTTGATGATGAGCGCAGCCGGAGCAATAGCGGGCGGTGGCGGGGCGACCGCCGCTGGTGCTTCTTGCTGGGCGGCTTGCGACAACACGGGCACTTCCTTGTCCGGTGCGGCCTGGGTTTGGGGGCGGGCTGGTGGGTTGGACAACTCCACATGCGGCAAGCCGCTGTCGATGGCGTTATCGGCATGGTCAGGGTGGGCAATGATACCCACCGGGTGCAGCTTGTGCTCACGCAAAGCGGCAACCAGGGTGGCCCAATCCACCGGCGCATCAATAGCGCTGGCATCAATGACGACGGGTTCGTCCTCAAAGAAGGAGCCAGCGTCTTTCATGCGTTGAGACAGAGCGGCTAACTGCTCGGCCGTGTCAGCCGAACGCAGCACCACCCGTACGGCGTACAGCGTGGCGCTTTTGAAATCCAGGGCCTGCGGCCCTTTGGCATGAGTCTGATCGTTCACGTCAATAGCCTTAGACCCAAGTGTCTTTCAGAGTCGTAGTACGGTTAAGAACGGGTTTTTCTGGCGTGGAGTCCACACGGTCCGCCACAAAGTAGCCCAGGCGTTCAAACTGCCAGCGGGCATCGGGCGTGGCTTTGGTGCCAGGTTCCAGCCACCCCTGAATCACGCGCAGCGAGTTCGGGTTGATGTGCTCCAGGAAGTCCTGGTCGGCTGCATCGGGCTGAGGGTGGGCAAAGAGACGGTCATACAGACGAATCTCGGCGGCAATCGCGTGCTCGGCGCTGATCCAGGTGATATTGCCCTTGACCTTGACCGAGTCCGCGCCGGGCGTGCCGCTCTTGGTGTCGGGCAGGTATTCCGCCAAAACCTGGGTGACATTGCCTTGCTCGTCCTTGACGCAGCCGGTGCAACGCACGACATAGCCGTATTTCAGACGCACAGTATTGCCGGGGAACAGGCGGAAGTACTTTTTGGGTGGCTCTTCCTTGAAGTCCTCGCGCTCGATGTACAGGCGCCCGGAGAAGGGGAACTCGCGTTGACCGGCTTCCGGATTGTGCGGATTGCGCGGTGCGTTGCACAGCTCGCTTTGGCCTTCAGGGTAATTGGTAATGATCAGTTCGATCGGGTCCAGAATGGCAACGCTACGGTCGGCCACCGGGTCCAGATCATCGCGCAGGGCTTGTTCCAGCAGGCTGTAGTCCACATGTTGGGCCGCCTTGGACACACCCAGGCGGTCGGTGAACAGGCGGATGGCACCGGCGCTGTAACCACGGCGGCGCAAACCGGCCAGGGTAGGCATGCGCGGATCGTCCCAGCCCGATACGTGGTTTTCCTGAACCAGCTGGCGCAACTTGCGCTTGCTGGTGACCACGTAGGACAGGTTCAGACGCGAGAACTCGTACTGCTTTGGCAGCGGGTCGGACAACTGGCCCAGTTCGACCAGGCGTTCCAGAATCCAGTTATAGAAGGGACGCTGGTCTTCAAATTCCAGGGTACACAGACTGTGGGTGATGCGCTCGAGCGCGTCTTCCACGGGGTGCGCCCAACTGTACATGGGGTAGATGCACCATTTGTCGCCAGTGCGATGGTGTTCGGCATGGCGGATACGGTACATCACCGGGTCTCGCATATTGATATTGGGCGAGCCCATGTCAACCTTGGCGCGCAGGGCCATGCTGCCGTCGGGGTGCTTGCCGTCGCGCATTTCGCGCAGCAGCTTGATGGACTCCTCGGCAGGGCGATCGCGCCAGGGCGAGTTCACGCCTTTTTCAGTCAGGGTGCCACGGTTGGCACGCATTTCTTCAGCGCTTTGCTCGTCAACGTAGGCATGGCCTGCGCTCACCAGGGCTTCGGCGAACTGGTACATATAGTCGAAGTAGTCGCTGGCAAAGTACAGGTTCTCTTCTTTATTGAAGGTCCAGTCAAAGCCCAGCCATTTCACCATGTCGATAATGGCGTCCACGTACTCCTGTTCTTCTTTTTCAGGATTGGTGTCGTCAAAGCGCAGGTGGCAGGCACCTTGGTAGTCGCTGGCCAGTCCGAAGTTCAAACAGATACTTTTAGCGTGCCCAATGTGCAGATAGCCGTTGGGCTCGGGGGGAAAGCGCGTACGGATACGCGCGGCATCAACAGCCGCCCCTTCCTGGGTACTGGCCGGGCCTGGCTGACCGGCCCAGGATTTTTGTGCGTAACGGCCAGCGCTCAGATCCTGGTCGATGATCGTGCGCAGAAAATTAGATACGGGAGCGGGAGTGGTGTCAGAGGTCATACACGTTTGAAATAAAGAAGCCGACAGACTAATCGACCATTTTGCCACGTTCTTGTTTTAGAGGGGTATTTACCCCATGAACGGGTTCTAAAAAATCAGGGAAGAACTTGGGGTAGTATGGTGGCGTTGGCAGGCCAATTCACCCTACACTAGCGCTCATTATGACGCACTCCGCCCTTTCTCTGTCTCATGCCCAGTTTTTCCTTAGCCTGGGCTTCATGCTGCTGTTTCTGGCCCTGGAGCTGGGACTGGCCTGGGTGTTGCTGTATTTCAAGATCAGAACCTTTGGCAATAAGGCCGCGGCCTGGATGGGGGCGTACCGTTTTTGGGTGCGTCTGTTTGCGCTGGCGTTTATTTTAAGCTTTGCGGCGTCCATGCCCGTGCTGCTTCAGTTTGGCAGTGTCTGGCCGGGCCTGATGGAGCAGGTGGGCGATGTCATCGGTCCCATGCTGGCCGCCTCCATGCTGTCCTTGTTCATTTTCAAATCCTGCTTTTTGGGTGTGATGCTGTTTGCCCAGCGCATGCTGTCCAATCTGGTTCATACCGTGGTGGTGCTGATGGTGGCCCTGGGCGTTACCGTCACGGCGTTCTGGCTGGTGGCGATTGTGGCCTGGATGCAGGTGCCAACGGGTGTGGATGTGATTGAAGGCCATTATGTGGTGATGGAATGGCTGGATGTGCTCAGCACACCCGCCTTGCCCTGGTATGCCGGTCTTTTGTTTGCAGGCAGTTTGCTGACGGTGGCCTTTTTCATGTTGGGTGTAACCTGCGCCCAGACCATGCAAAAGCCGGTTACCGACCAGGAGCGTCTGGCCTTTCGCAGTGCCTTGTTTCTGGGTGGGGCGGCTTGGCTGGCCCTGATCCTCGCTGTAATAGGCAATGGTTTCATGACTGCGGAGCATCAGCCTGCCAAGGCAGCGGCTGCAGCGGCGTACTGGGAAAGCGGCTCGCAGCCTGATCTGATTCTGGTGGCGGCGCCCTCCGCCATGCAGGACAGTGTTCTGGGTGTGCTGCGCTGGTCTCATGCAGGTGGACGCTGGTTGGGTCGTAATGACAGTGGCATTTTGATGGGCCTGGATCAGTTTTCCGACGCCATGCCGCCCGTCACCCTGACCTTCTGGTCCTTCCGTGTAGCCGTGCTGGCAGGAGCCTTGATGTTGTTCCTGCTGCTGTGGGTCTTGTTGCGCACTCGTCGTTATGGCCTGGACCCGCACTCTCTTTCTTATAGAGAGCGTCAGGTCATGGTGGTCGCCTCGGTGTTGGGCTGGATCATGTTGCTGGGTGGCGCAGCCTACGTCCTGTTGGGCTTTTTGCCTTATCTGGTCGGTAACGATATTCAGGCCGTGCAAGTGCAAAGCACCGAGAGCGTCTTTACCGTCGGGCTGGGTTTGCTGAGTTACGGCCTGGTCTATGTCTTGTGCATGATTGGTTTTTTCCAGAAGTTGCGACATGCCGTTCGTTTTGGTGTGGTACCGATCGCGCGTCATCGGGGGCGGGCATGATTGACTCTTTTGCAAATGCGCTGGGCCTGGGTGCCCATGATCCGGCGTTCTGGATGCCGCTGGCGTTTCTGGCCCTGTTCTTTTTGATCATTGTGGCCGGGACGGTTCTGGACGGCTTCGATATTGGCGTGGGCTGCCTGTCCTTGCTGGCACCAGACTCCTTGCGTCCCCGCATGCTGTCATTGCTGAGCCCCTGGCGCGATGCTAACGAGTTCTGGCTGTTTCTGGGCCTGGGTTTGTTTGTCTGCGCTTTCCCCAAAGCCTGGGGGGCGGTGATGGGCGGCCTGTACGGACCGTTATGTGCGCTGGGTGTGGGCGTTTTTGCCCGTTCCGTCTCCTTCGAATTCCGACTGCGCGCGCCGGTAGAGCGTCAGTCCCGCTGGCAAATGGGTTTTGCCCTGGGGTCCTGGTTGACGGCGTTCTCCCATGGTGTGCTGCTGGCGCAGGTCGTAGTGGGCTTTCAGAGCGATGCCGGTTATATCTGGTTCTCTGTCTTCATGGGCTTTTGTGCTATTGCCGCGTACTGCTTGCTAGGCGCTAGCTGGCTCATCATGCGTGAAGCCGGCGAGCTGCGTGCCCGAGCGGTCAATTGGGGCCGTCGTTCGGTACGCTGGTTTGCAGCCGGTGCCGTGGGTGTGTCCGTCGTGTTGGCCTTTGTGAATGCCGGCGTGCTGCTTAAATGGAGCGACGGGCCGTATTGGGGCTTGGTATTGTTCCTGTGGGCCTTGATTCTCAGCTGCTTTGTGTCGATTGAAATGAGCCTGCAGCGCATGATCAACAGCAGCTATCGCACCACGACCTTGCCCTTTTTGCTGACCCTGTTCGTGATGGTGTCCGTCATGGCCGGGCTGGCGTTCAGTTTCTTCCCCTATCTGATCCTGGACGAGATGACGATCTGGGACGCCGCTGCCGGGGTGCCAGCCCTGAGCCTGATCCTGTCGGCGATTGTGATTACCTTGCCCATCGTGCTGATTTTCAACGTGTGGGTGTACTGGCGCATGTTTGGATTGTCTCGCCCACCTTTGCCGCCCAGCTTTAAAGGCTGACCTTTTTTATGATTGCCCATTCCGTGCTGTCGATGCGCAAGCGTCTGCAGGGTTTCAAGTGGTTGTCTGATATGCCCGCCATGCTGGCCTGGGCGGTCTTGGCTGGTATTTTGGGTGCCTTGGCGACTTTGGCCTTTCATCAGGGCATGCGCTTTGTGCAGCAAGTTGTCACGGGTCAGCACGGGGGGATCGTCGCAGTCACGGAAAGTCTGCCCTGGTACATGCGCCTCCTGTTTCCCGCCTTGGGCGGTTTGTGTGCCGGTATCCTGCTATGGCTGGCAGGGCGTCTGCCGTCGGGAAGCAATTCTGACTATATGGAAGCTGTGGCCATTGGCGATGGCCGTTTGTCCATTCGCCAGGGGCTGCTGCGATCCTTGTCGTCCTTGATGACGGTGGCCTCGGGCGGCTCGATTGGCCGGGAAGGGGCGATGGTGCATCTGGCCTCCTTGTCCGCTTCCGCGATTGGCCGCTTCACCTTGTTTGGAGAAGCCCGCCTGCGCTTGCTGGTTGCCTGTGGCGCCGCAGCCGGTGTGGCAGCCGCCTATGGTGCCCCCATTGCCGGTGCCGTGTTTGTGGCCGAGATTGTGCTGGGCACCATGACCATGAGCAGTTTTGGCCCCCTGTTGATGGCGGCGGTCAGCGCTCACCTGACCATGCGTGTGCTGGGGGGCTATCACGCCCCTTATGAAATGACGAATGTTCAGGCCGTTGCGGGTTGGGACATCTTGCCCTTTCTGGTTCTGGGCGTCCTGATTGGCCTGGCTGCGCCTGCTTTCCTGAAACTGCTGAATCTGTTCCGTACCCTGTTCAAGCGTACCGGCCTGGGTCTGCCCTTGCGCCTGGCTCTGGGCGGCCTGTTGCTGGGGCTTTTGCTGATCGCCATGCCGCGCGTGGCCGGTAATGGCTTTAGCGTAGTGTCCTCCATGCTGCACAGCGACTGGGCCTGGTACAGCGTGCTGCTTATCCTGGCGTTCAAGGTTCTGGCCACAGGGCTGACGGTTGGTTCGGGCGCTGTCGGCGGTGTGTTTACCCCCGCCATCTTTGTGGGCGCGGCCTTTGGCACCTTGTTTGGTCAACTGACTTTGCTGATCTTGCCGGGTCTGGATTTACCGTTGTACTTGTTCACCCTGGTGGGCATGGGCGCGTTTCTGGGGGCCGCCACCAGTGCTCCCTTCATGGCCATTCTGATGCTGTTTGAAATGACATTGAGCTATCAGTTGGTGCTGCCCTTGATTGTGGCCTGTGTCATGGCTTATTTTGTGTCCCGTGGTGTGGCCGAGGTCGCCATGTATGAAGTCACCCTGGTGCGCGAGCGCGATGCCTTGCTGCGCCACAAGTTGCGTCACACCACTTTGGCCGAGCTGGTACGTCCAGCTGATACCGTCGTCAGCACCACCACCCAGATGCGCGATGCCTTGCAGATGTTCCTGGATTACCCCGTGCGTTATTTGTATGTGGTGAACGAGGAGCAGGTTTACCAAGGTGTGATTGCTCAGCCTGACCTGACTCGTATGTTGCTGGACGACAACGCTGCTCAGGAGCGTGTGGTGGGCGATATTCTGCGCATGGATTTCGTCAAGACGCTCTACCCGAATATGAGTCTGGACGAGGCTCAGGAACACTTTGTGAGCTTTGCCGGAGAGCGTCTGCCTGTATTGAATGGTGACGGCTCGGGTCGTCTGATTGGTGTAGTCTATAAGTCTGCTGTGCTGGAAAAATACTCCGCCATCAAACGCTCCCTGGATGCGAGCGGCGAAGTGATGTTGGATGCCCGGCGCTAAACTCTTTTTGTGACATAAATCATGCGTACAAAAGCTTGCCAGCGAGGCTTGGCAGGCGGGCTGTTGGTCGGTCTTGCCATGCTGTTCGCTGTTCCATTGGCCACCGCTCAAAATCGTGTTGGGCTGGAGAATTTGTCTGCTACCCGCGTGTATGGCGTGGATGAGGCGCAGGCCATCCCGGCCCAGGAGCTCCCGCCTGTGGAGCCATTTTTTGATGCTACGCAGTGGCATCGCCAAGGAGATCAGGACCTGCTCAGTCCAGCGGCCTCCATGGATTTCACATTTTCCGATTTCAGTCTGAGCGGTGCCAGCACCGCTAGCCTGGCGCGCTCCATCCAATATAGTCAGCAGTCCTCTCCAATTTGGAGTGCCCGCTGGTTGAGCAGTGCGCCCGATCAGGTCTGGCAGTTTGGCGAGCGCAACTGGCGCTATGTGAATGAAGACGGGCTGCAACTGACCCTGGGCAATGACACGGTTACCGCACCGGACTGGGCGCGGCCCGTGGAACTGGGCGGTATCAATATCACTCAGCAGTTCGAGCAGGGCCCGGCCGGACCATGGCGTTATGCCCTGGCCGTTGGTGCGCTGGATATGACGGGCAAGCAGGATAATGGGGATCTGGTGTATGGCTCTTCGGCCGGCAGCTTGATGCTCAGCACCGATGTCACCAGTCGTACCAGTATTGATACCCAGATGGAAAGCGCTCGTGATTTTGGGTTGACCGGTCTAGGTGCAACCTATCGATCGCCAGACTTTGGCGTGTGGCAGGCCAGCGTGGCCAAAGCTTCCCATGCGGTGGGGCAAGGTTGGCGTTATCAGGCAGCCTATGGCCTGGATGTGCTGGATGATTTGCACCTGCAGTGGCAGGGTGAACGCTACCAGGACAATTTTCTGGATTTGAGCCGTTACCAGGGCATGAAGGTGGATGCGGCCAGCAGTCGGCAGATTGTCGGTCTGTCCGTGCCCTTGCGCCGCTGGGGTGAAGTGAAGACTCAGTACGAGGTGCAGCAGGTAGTTGCCGGGGGGGAGAACCGCTACCTTGGGGTCACGCAGCAGTTCTGGTACAGTCCCCACCTCAGGGTGGGTTTGCAAGCTCGCCGTCATCTGGAAAGTCGTCAGTCGAACATCGCGCTGCGTTTTTCTATTCCGATTTTTTAAGCAGGCGGCATGGCCCAGTCAGCACTTGAGGTTCTTCAGGAAGTTTTTGGTTATGACAGTTTTCGTGGTTCTCAGCACGAGATTATCGAGACCCTGATCCAAGGCGGTGACGCCCTGGTCTTGATGCCCACTGGCGGCGGCAAGTCGCTCTGTTACCAGATTCCTGCTTTGGTGCGACCCGGCACCGGCGTGGTGGTGTCTCCCCTGATTGCCTTGATGCAGGATCAGGTGGACGCCCTCAACGAGTTGGGCGTTAACGCGGCGTATTTGAACTCCACTCAGGATTGGCAAACTGCCCGCGAGGTCGAGCGCGAATTTCTGACGGGGCAGTTGGATCTGCTCTATGTGGCTCCTGAGCGCTTGCTGACAGATCGCTGCCTGGATTTGCTCGCGCGCGGCCAGATTTCCCTGTTTGCCATTGACGAAGCCCACTGCGTATCGCAATGGGGTCACGATTTTCGCCCGGAGTATCTGGGTCTGGACTTGCTGGCCCAGCGTTGGCCAGGTGTGCCACGGGTTGCCTTGACGGCTACCGCCACTCAGTTGACGCGGGTAGAAATTGCTCAGCGCCTGAAGCTGGAAGAAGCCCGGCATTTTGTTGCCAGTTTTGATCGTCCCAATATTTGCTACCGCATCATTGAAAAGAACGAGGTGCGCAAGCAGCTCTTGAGCTTCATTCAGGAAGAGCACTCCGGAGATGCGGGGATTGTGTATTGTCTGTCGCGCTCGCGCGTGGAAGACACGGCCGAGTTCCTGTGCAAGAACGGTATTCATGCCTTGCCCTATCATGCAGGACTGGAGGCGCAGCAGCGCGCCATCAATCAGGCCCGCTTTCTGCGCGAGGAAGGAGTGGTCATGGTGGCGACCATTGCTTTTGGCATGGGCGTCAATAAACCGGATGTGCGTTTTGTAGCCCACATTGACCTGCCCAAATCGGTGGAAGGGTATTACCAGGAAACCGGGCGGGCAGGGCGCGATGGCGAAGTGGCCACGGCCTGGCTGGCCTATGGCCTGCAGGACGTGGTGCAATTGCACCGCATGATTAACCAGTCGCAAGGCGATGCGGCACACCGACGCCAGCAGGGGCAGGCGCTTGATGCCATGTTGGGCCTGTGCGAAACCATTTCCTGCCGGCGTCAGCGCTTGCTGGCGTATTTCGATCAGCAGATCGAACCTTGCGGTAACTGCGACACCTGCCTGGAAGCGCCAGAAGCCTGGGATGGCACAGTGGCGGCGCAGAAAATGCTCTCCACCATCTATAGATTGTGGCGTGAGCGCGGTCAGCGCTTCGGGGCCGGGCACCTGATCGACATTTTGCTGGGCAAGCTGACGGATCGTGTCAAAGAGCATGAGCACGACAAGCTTACCGTCTTTGGTGTGGGCAAGGATTTGACCGATCAAGCCTGGCGCGGAGTGCTGCGCCAGTTGCTGGCTCATAGTCTGGTCACGGTGGACCCGGAGGGCTACGGCACCTTGTTGCTGACCGAGGCCAGCCGCGAAGTGCTGAAAGGGGAGCGCACCCTGATGTTGCGGCGCGAAACCGTAACACGTGGACCGGCTGCACACCGAGTAAAAGGTCAGGCGCCTGCCGGACCTGCTCTTGAACCCGATCAACAAAGACGATTCGAGGCTTTGCGCGCCTGGCGTGCGGCCACCGCACGCGAACATGGTGTGCCGGCCTATGTCATCTTCCATGATGCCACTTTGCGCGAAGTGGCCATTCGCTGCCCTAGTTCAGAGGCTGATCTGGAGCCGATTACAGGCATAGGCGTACGCAAAAGAGAGGCCTATGGCGAGGCTTTGCTGCGCTGCGTTCAAGAGTTCCAGACTCAATAGGAAATTGTTAGCAGAGCAAAGATTAGTTGCATTTTTATGCGCTGAATCTGCTCTGCAGTCGCAAAACCGCTATTCGCTCAATCCGCTATATGTAGTAGAATGACGCCAATATCACACTATATATGGTGTGCATCAACTGACGCTGGCGGCTGCAAAAGCCGCGTCTTCCGTCAATCACCCCCGATTTCAGAGACTGACATGCAATCAACCGAACAGCTAATGGTCACCAAACGAGATGGCCGTACAGAACCTATTAACCTCGACAAGATTCACCGAGTGGTTGATTGGGCCGCTGAAGGTCTGAGTAATGTGTCCGTCTCCCAAGTAGAGCTGCGCTCTCACATTCAGTTCTATAATGGCATTCGCACTAGCGACATCCACGAAACCATCATCAAGTCGGCTGCGGATCTGATCTCCGAAGATACGCCTGACTACCAATATCTGGCTGCCCGTCTGGCGATTTTCCACCTGCGCAAAATCGCTTTTGGTCAGTTTGAACCTCCAAGCCTGTTCGATCACGTGACCTTGCAAACCAAGGAAGGTCGCTACGATCCGCATCTGCTGCAAGACTACACGCGTGCCGAGTTCGATGAGCTGGATGCTCATCTGGACCACTGGCGTGACATGAACTTCTCTTACGGTGCCGTCAAGCAGCTGGAAGGCAAGTACCTGATTCAAAACCGCGTGACCAAGCGCATCTACGAAAGCCCCCAGTTTCTGTACATGCTGGTGGCCATGTGCCTGTTCGCCCGTTACCCAGCCGACACACGTCTGAGCTTTATCAAGCGTTTCTACGACGCGGTATCGCAATTCAAGATTTCCTTGCCCACGCCCATCATGGCTGGTGTGCGCACACCCACTCGCCAGTTCAGTTCTTGCGTGCTGATCGAATGTGACGACAGCCTGGACAGCATCAATGCCACGACCAGCGCCATTGTTCGTTACGTATCGCAGCGCGCCGGTATCGGTATCAATGGTGGCCGCATTCGCGCCGTCGGCAGCGAAATTCGCGGCGGTGAGGCTCAGCACACCGGCTGCCTGCCTTTCTTCAAGATGTTCCAGGCGGCTGTGAAGTCCTGCTCGCAAGGCGGCGTGCGTGGTGGTGCGGCAACCTTGTTCTACCCCATGTGGCACCTGGAAGTGGAAACACTGCTGGTTCTGAAGAACAACCGTGGTGTGGAAGAAAACCGTATCCGTCACCTGGACTACGGTGTTCAGATCAACCGCTTGCTGTACCAACGTCTGATCAAGGGCAGCCACATTACGCTGTTCTCGCCGCACGACGTACCTGGCCTGTACGAAGCTTTCTTTGCCGATCAGGACGAGTTCGAGCGTCTGTACGAGATGTACGAGCAAGATCCTGCCATCCGCAAGCGCAGCCTGCCTGCCGTGGAGCTGTTCTCCCTTCTGATGCAAGAGCGTGCCAGCACTGGCCGTATCTACATTCAGAACGTGGACCACTGCAACACGCACAGCCCATTCCAGGCAGATCGCGCTCCCGTGCGCCAGTCCAACCTGTGCATGGAAATTGCTCTGCCCACCAAGCCTTTGAACGATCTGAACGATCCCGAAGGCGAAATCGCGCTGTGCACGCTGTCGGCTTTCAACCTGGGTGCTCTGGAGTCCCTGGACGAGCTGGACGGTCTGGCTGAACTGATTGTTCGTGCTCTGGATGCTCTGCTGGATTATCAGGATTACCCGGTCAAGGCCGCACTGAACGCAACCAACAAGCGTCGCTCCCTGGGCGTTGGCGTTATCAACTACGCTTATTACCTGGCCAAGAATGGC
Source organism: Alcaligenes phenolicus (assembly GCF_032063905.1). Classification (NCBI taxonomy): domain Bacteria; kingdom Pseudomonadati; phylum Pseudomonadota; class Betaproteobacteria; order Burkholderiales; family Alcaligenaceae; genus Alcaligenes; species Alcaligenes phenolicus. The sequence goes on along the minus strand of NZ_DAMBOE010000002.1, from coordinate 125,487 downwards.
ACCCGTTACTCCGACCCGGCAGCGTTGGGCCTGACCCACCGCACCTTTGAAGCCATCCAGTACTACCTGCTGAAGGCTTCGGTACAGCTGTCGCGTGAATACGGTCCTTGCGATGCCTTTGACGAAACAACCTATGCCAAGGGTCTGCTGCCTACCGACACCTACAAGAAAGATGTGGACGGTATTTGCAACGAGCCACTGCACCTGGATTGGGAAGCCCTGCGTGCTGACATCGTCAAGCACGGTCTGCGCAACTCCACCCTGACAGCCTTGATGCCTTCGGAAACCTCCAGCCAGATCGCCAATGCCACCAACGGTATTGAGCCTCCGCGTGGCCTGGTGTCCGTCAAGCAGTCCAAGGACGGTATCTTGCGTCAGGTGGTGCCTGAATTTGAAAAATATAAGGATCAGTACGAGTTGCTGTGGCAAATGCCCGGTAACGACGACTACCTGAAGTTGGTTGGCGTGATGCAGAAGTTCGTTGACCAGTCGATCTCTGCGAACACCAACTATGATCCACAGCGGTTCGAGGGTGGTCGCGTACCGATGAAGCAACTGCTCAAGGACTTGCTGCTGGCCTACAAATACGGTGTGAAGACCTTGTACTACCACAACACCCGCGACGGTGCCGATGATTCGCATGGCGAAGTAGAGGACGACGGTTGCGCAGGCGGCGCGTGCAAGATCTAAGCAAGGGTAAATAGCATCATGACTACCTATAGTACTTTTTCTAAAACGGATAACGACCAGCTCAAAGAACCCATGTTCTTTGGGCAGCCGGTCAACGTGGCTCGCTACGATCAGCAAAAATATCCGATTTTTGAAAAGCTGATTGAAAAGCAGTTGTCCTTCTTCTGGCGTCCGGAAGAAGTGGACATCACCCAGGACCGGATCGACTACCAGAACCTGCCTGACCACGAAAAGCATATTTTCATCAGCAACCTGAAATATCAGACCTTGCTGGACTCCATTCAGGGCCGCAGCCCCAACGTGGCCTTCCTGCCTCTGGTATCGATTCCGGAGCTGGAAACCTGGATTGAAACCTGGGCTTTCTCCGAGACGATTCACTCGCGCTCGTACACGCACATCATTCGCAATATTGCCAATGATCCGTCCGTCATTTTTGACGACATCGTGCGTAACGAAAACATCCAGCTGCGTGCGGCCGATATTTCTTCGTACTACGATGATCTGATCAGTGACACCATGCTGTATGCCCAACTGGGCGCGGGCGAGCACGAAATCAACGGTGAAACTCGCACGCTAAGCGTCTACGAACTGAAGAAGAAGCTGTACCTGTGCATGATGAGCGTCAATATTCTTGAGGCCATCCGCTTTTACGTCAGCTTTGCCTGCTCCTTCGCTTTTGCCGAGCGCAAGTTGATGGAAGGTAATGCCAAGATCATTCGCTTGATTGCGCGTGACGAAGCGCTGCACCTGACTGGTACGCAACACATCATCAATATCCTGCGTTCCGGTAGCGACGATCCCGAGTTCGCTCAGATTGCCCGCGAACTGGAGCCGGTCTGCTTTGATATGTTCAAAGACGCAGCCGAGCAGGAGAAACAGTGGGCGGATTACCTGTTCCGCGACGGTTCCATGATTGGTCTGAACAAGGACATTCTGGGGCAGTACGTGGAATACATCACCAATATCCGTATGGGTGCTGTGGGCCTGAAGCCTGCGTTTGAGTCCGTCAAACACAACCCTATTCCCTGGATCAACACCTGGTTGTCCTCGGACACCGTACAGGTGGCACCTCAAGAGGTGGAACTGAGCTCTTACCTGGTCGGTCAGATCGATTCGGCCGTGTCGGCTGGCGACTTCGACGGTATCGAGTTATGAGTCAAGTCCGGACAACTGATCATGACTTTCAGTTGCGGGACGGCGAAACTTTGTTGGAAGGTTTGGAACGAACCGGCCATCAGGTTGAGTATCAATGCAGGAGCGGCTATTGCGGCTCCTGCCGTATTCCTCTTGTGTATGGAAAGGTTGCTTATAAAGAGCAACCTTTAGCGTATGTCGGCCCAGGCGAGGTTCTGCCGTGTTGTTGCACGGTACTCGAACCGATCATGGTCGATTGTCAGCGCATTGCCCGGATTCAGGAGGAACCGGAGGATCAGTTCGGCTTTACCGGGCTGAATCCCTGATTCCTCTGTCTCCCTTTAGCTGGCCAGGCGCTTTTCTTCCAACTTTTCCCAACGCTCAAATAACTGCTCCAGGTCAGTGTTGAGCTGATCCAGTTGTTGGTTGATCTCGTCGGCTCGAGCAGAGCCATCTTTATACAGATCCGGTGCGCTCAGCTGTTCCGCCAGTTCGGCTTGCTGGCTTTCTATAGCCGCAATCTTCTCGGGCAGCGCGTCCAGTTCCTTTTCTTCCCATGGGGCCAGACGACCAGGCTTGTTGGCCTTGTTGTTGCGCTCTGCAGCAGGCTTTTCAGCGACGGCGGGAGTCGGAGTGCTGGCTGCTGGTGTCTCGGCTTTGGCCTGCGGACGTTGTGCCAGCCACTCGTCGTAGCCACCCACATACTCGCCCCAATGGCCGTCGCCTTCGGCCGCAATCACCTGGGTGACCACGTTGTCCAGGAAGGTACGGTCGTGGCTGACCAGCAGCACGGTGCCCGTGTAATCCTGAATCAGGTCTTCCAGCAGCTCCAGAGTTTCGATATCCAGGTCGTTGGTCGGTTCGTCCAGTACTAATACATTAGTAGGTTGGGCAAACATGCGGGCCAGCGCCAGTCGGGCACGTTCACCGCCAGACAGACTGCGTACCGGGGAGTGAGCGCGGGCTGCCGGGAACAGGAAGTCTTCCAGGTAGCTCATGATGTGCTTGCGCTGATTGCCAATTTCCACCCACTCACTGCCGGGGCTGATGGTGTCCGCCAGAGTGGCGTTTTCGTCCAGGCGACTGCGCATCTGGTCAAAGTAGCCAATGTTCAGTTTGGTGCCGTGGCGTACGGTGCCAGAATTAGGCTCTTGCAAACCCAGCATGATGCGTAGCAGGGTGGTCTTGCCGGCGCCGTTGTGGCCGATCAGACCAATACGGTCACCGCGCATCAGCACGGTGGAGAAATCCTTGATCAGGATGCGGTCGTCGTAGCCGTGTGTGACATCTTGCAGTTCAGCGACCAGCTTGCCGGAGCGCTGGCCTTCGGAAATGGCGAACTTGACGTCGCCCGAGCGCTCGCGTCGTTCGGCACGATCACGGCGCAATTGTTCCAGGCGGCGAACTCGACCTTCATCTCGGGTGCGGCGGGCTTGCACGCCTTTGCGAATCCAGACTTCTTCCTGGGCCAGGAATTTGTCGAATTTGGCATTTTGTTGCTTCTCTGCTTCCAGGTATTCAGCCTTGCGCTCCTGCCATTGACTGAAGTTACCGGGGAAACTGAACAACTTGCCGCGATCGAGCTCGACAATTCGCGTTGCCACCACATCCAGGAAACGGCGGTCGTGGGTAATGATGACCGCGCTGCCACGGAAATCCAGCAGCAATTGTTCCAGCCAAAGAATGCCGTCAAAGTCCAGGTGGTTGGTGGGTTCGTCCAGCAAGAGCAGGTCGGGTTCGTTCACCAGGGCATTGGCCAGGGCGACGCGTTTACGCTGTCCGCCCGACAAGCTGCCAGCCAGTGCATCCGGATTCAAGCCCAGCTTGTCGATCAGGGCGTTGACGCGGGCAGGGCGTTGCCAGTCTTCGGCTTCGGTGAAATCGCCACACAGCAAATCATAAATGCTCAGATTCGGATCCAGCTCCGGTTCTTGTTCGACGGTGGCTACTTTCAGCCCGCCCAGTCGTTTGACCTGACCATCGTCGGGAGCTTGACGTTGATCCAGAATTTTCAAAAGCGACGATTTGCCAGCACCATTGCGACCGATCAGACCGATACGTTCGTTGCTTTGAATGACCAGATCGGCATGGTCCAGCAAAGCATGGTGGCCGAATGCCAATTGGGCATCGGTCAGGGAAATCAGATTGGTGGACATAAGACTCCAGATAAATCAGCGCGTCCTGCGAATTTCTCTATTGTCGCAGGTTACAATGCATCTGTGAGGCAGGCTGGGCAGTCGCGGTACGCAAGTATCGAGGAAGGTCCGGACTCCATAGAGCAGGGTAGCGGCTAACAGCCGTCCGGCAAGTGTGGCATCACGCCAGACGAGCCGAGGACCAGGGCCACAGAGACGAGACCACAGCAAGGGCTTGCGCAAGCAGGCACAGATACGGCGACTTCCGTGTTTTCTTGTACTTCGGTGCAAAGTGCTGTGGGGTGAAACGCGGTAACCTCTACCCGGAGCAATACCAAATAGGCATACGCAGGCTTTTAGCCCGAGAGGCGGCTCGTCTCAGTATGCGGGTAGGTAGCTAGAACCGGCCAGCAATGGTCGGTCCAGAGGAATGATTGCCGGCCAGCGGGTTCCCGTTGGCATACAGAATCCGGCCTATAGGCCTGTCTCACACTTCTCCCGGCGTTCGCCACCAATTGCACCGATTTCGTACATTTGAAAGCAATTGTTAAGGATGTTGAATCCTTGGCAAGAGTCGCTTGCGCGCATTTTTATAACAATTCACTTTTAATGCGCCCTGCAATTTCTTGATTTCACACAGTATTTTTTTTTAGCCACTTCTAGGATAGTGCGCTAAGTGCTTGTTGTGATTGAAAAAATTGCAACCACTGCCTTGACCGCAAAGGCTTTCCCCCGTAGAGTGGGGAAAAGTAGGAAATAGTGTAAAAAAGTGGGGGAAAATAGTGTTCCAAGGCAGCAGCGCACTCACACTGGATGCTAAGGGTCGGATGTCCATTCCGACTCGGCACCGTGACGCGCTTTTGCAGCAGGAACAAGGCCGCTTGACCCTCACTCGCCATCCCGACGGCTGTTTGCTGGTGTATCCGCGCAGTGTGTGGGAAGAAAAGCGCGAACAAATTGCCCGCTTCCCCATGAGTGCCCGTTTCTTGCAACGCCTGCTGCTGGGTAGTGCTCAGGACGTTGATCTGGACTCCGCTGGTCGGATATTGATCGCTCCCGAACTGCGCACCGCAGTGGGACTGGAGCGCGACGCCATGCTGCTGGGTATGGCCACCCATTTTGAGTTGTGGAATGCGCAGGAACTGGAACGCCGACAGGCCCAGGATCTGGCTGAAAACTCCACAGACGTATTCGACACTTTTTCTTTCTGAGTAAGTCATGACGCTGGTACATCGATCCGTGCTGCTGGAGCCTACGGTGGCGGCCCTCGTGGATCCGTCCTTTGAGGCCCGGCGCTGGGCACAAAACCCCGAAATCCAGGGTTTGGTCGATGGTGTGTACGTCGATTGCACTTTTGGTCGTGGCGGTCACAGCCGTCTGTTGTTGTCGCACTTGAGCCCCCAAGGGCGCCTGATCGTGATCGACAAGGATCCGCAAGCGATCGCCGTGGCCCAGGAGCTGGCAGCACAAGATAGCCGTGTGACGGTTGTACATAGTGGTTTTGGTGATTTGGCCCAGGCTCTGGACGAGCTGGATGTGGGGCCATTGCAAGGCGTCATGATGGATTTGGGCATTTCCTCGCCACAAATCGACGATGCAGAACGAGGTTTCTCTTTTATGCGCGAAGGTCCGTTGGACATGCGCATGGATACCAGCGGCGGTTTGACCGCTGAACAGTGGCTGGCCGAGGTCAGCGTAGAAGTTTTAAAGGAGGTCATTGCAGAATATGGCGAAGAACGGTTTGCTTTCCAGATTGCAAAGGCGATTGTTGATCGCCGCCAATCCCGCCCGCTACATACAACGCGTGATCTCGCCGAGCTCGTCGCCGGTGTCGTCCGCACGCGCGAAAAGGGTCAACATCCGGCAACCAGGACCTTCCAGGCTATACGGATTTACCTCAATCGTGAGCTCGAAGAGCTCGCGCACGCGCTTCCGTCAATTCTGAGTCGATTGGCGACTCGGGGCAGGCTTGCTGTGATTGCATTTCATTCACTGGAGGACCGCATGGTCAAACAGTTCATGAACGCAGCTGCGCGTCCCGCGCAGGAACAGTCACGTCTACCTATCCTGGAAAAAGACTTGCCCCAGCCTCTGGTGCAGTCTTTGGGCAGAATCTTGCCCACCGACGAGGAGTCCAGCGACAACCCCCGAGCTCGCTCGGCGGTATTACGTGTGGTGCAACGCACCGACACTCCCATCCCCCAGGACTGGATGCGCAGCGCCAGCGAGCGTCTGTTGCAACAGGCCGCCTATAGCCGACAGCCCGCCGGCAAGCGAGGCCGCCGATGATGCGCCTGGTCATCACCCTCTCTTTGGTGTTGATGCTTTCGGCCATCTCTTTGGTGACGGCGCGCTATCAGGCGCGCGAGCTGTTTGTGCAAACCGATCGTCTGGTCACCAAAGCCGGTGAACTGGATACGGACTGGCGTCGTCTACAATTGGAACGGGCCGAACTGGCCCGTAACGCCCGCGTGGACGATATTGGTCGCAACGAATTGGGCCTGGTGTTGAGCTCTCCCGAGCGCACTCTCTATTTGCAAGGGGGTGAGCTGAGCTCGACCCAAGTGCAGTCCGGAGGGCGGCCATGAAACGATTCGGCTATCACGAAAATCCCGTCCTGAGCGTCCAGATTCCATTCTGGCGCTCGCGTTTGGTGCTGGTCCTCTTGTTTCTGGGCTTTGGCGCCCTGATCGTCAAGGCTTTGTATTTGCAGGGCCTGTCTACTGAATTTTTGCAGCAGCAAGGCGAGCGCCGTTACGAGCGCACCCAAGTGCTGCCGCCCATGCGTGGCAAGGTCTTTGATCGTAGTGGTTCCGTGGTGCTGGCCTCCAGTGTGCCTGTCAAAGCCATCTGGGCTATTCCTGATGATGCTCGGAATGCCAAACCCGAGCAGATCGGTCAGTTGGCCAAGCTCCTTGGTATGGGGCAGTCCGATATCGAGCGTCGTCTGTCCGTTGAAGATCGTAACTTCGTCTACATCAAACGTCAGGTGGATGTGGATGTGGCCGCTCAAATCGCTGAACTGAAAATCCCGGGTATCCACCAACAAGAAGAAATGCGTCGTTTCTATCCCGAAGGGGATGTGATGGCGCACATTGTGGGCTTTACGAATATTGAAGACCAGGGCATCGAGGGCATTGAGCTTGCCTTTAACTCTGCCTTGTCCGGCACGCCCGGTTCGCGCCGCGTAATTCGTGACCGTCTGGGACGTGTGGTGGAGGACGTACGCGCCATCATCCCGCCTACCCACGGTCAGGATTTGCACTTGTCCATTGATGCCGGCTTGCAGTTCGACGCGTACACCGCCTTGAAGAAAGGCATGGAAGACGTCAAGGCCAATGCCGCTGCGGCCGTGGTCATGGACGTGAAAACCGGGGAGATTCTGGCCCTGGTGAACTTGCCTACCTACAACCCCAACGATCGGGATGATCGCAAGGGTCCGGCCCTGCGTAACCGTGCCTTGACCGATACCTTTGAGCCCGGTTCCATCATGAAGCCGTTTACCGTGGCTCTGGCGCTGGATATCAACCGTATCACCACCGCCACCCAGTTCAACACGGGCAATGGTCAGTACCGCTACCAAGGTAGCGTGATCAGTGACGTTAGTCGCAACAATGGCATGCTGGATGCTGCCGGTATTTTGCGTCGGTCCAGCAATATTGGCATGACCATGATTTCCGAGCGCCTGACTTCGCAGGAAATGTGGAACAAGTTTACCGAGCTGGGTTTTGGCCGTTCTCCGCAGGCCGATTTTCCCGGTATTGCCAGCGGAAGACTGCGCCCCTGGGAGCGCTGGCGTCCCATCGAGCGCGCCACCATGTCGTATGGCTATGGCCTGTCGGTTTCCCTGCTGCAAATTGCCCACGCCTACACGGCGTTTGCGCGTAATGGCGACATGGTTTCCATGACTTTGCTCAAGCGCGAAGGCAAGCCCGCCAGCGTTCAGGTTTACACCCCTAAAGTGGCCGCGGAAGTTCGCGCCATGCTGGAAGCTGCGGCGGGCCCAGCCGGTGCCCGTCTGGCTCAGGTGCAAGGCTATCGCGTCGCTGGCAAGAGCGGCACGGCCCGCAAGATTGTGGATGGTCGTTACAGCAAGTCCTTGTATCGCGGCTCTTTTGTCGGCTTCGCGCCTGTCTCCGACCCTCGCATTGTGGTGGCCGTCACGATTGACGAACCACATAGTTCCAATTATTACGGCGGGCGTATTGCCGCGCCGATTTTTTCAGAAATTGTGGCCCGGAGCTTGCGACGCCTAGGTGTCCAGCCTGATGCGCCCATAGATTCGCTGGTGGCCGTTGGCCCCGGTGCGGAGAATGTACGATGAACGCCGCAGCAATATTGGAGTGGCTGGCGCAGCATGTAGCGCCCACGGCTAATCTGTGTTTGGATTCCCGCCAGATCAAGGCGGGTGATGCGTTTTTCGCCTGCCGCGGCCATCAGGGTGATGGTCGTGAGTACGAAGTTCAGGCTGTGCAGCAAGGTGCAGTGGCCATTGTGCGCGAGCAGGGCGATCAAACAGTTGATCCCGGTGTGCCTGTTTTGCAGGTTCCCAATCTGGGTGCCTTGCTGGGTGAAGTGGCCCACGAATGGTGGGGCCGTCCTTCCGAGGCCATGACTGTCGTGGCGGTGACCGGCACCAATGGCAAGACGTCCACCGTGCAGTGGGTGGCGTCGGCCTTGAATCATTCCCAAGTGCCTTGCGGCACGATCGGTACGCTGGGCGTGACCTTGCCTGATGGCTCCAATCTGGGTGGCGTTCTGACCACGCCGGACGTGCTGACCGTACACCGTAGCCTGGCTGCTATTCGCGCCCAAGGTGGCAATGCCGTGGCCCTGGAAGCCTCGTCGATTGGTCTGGAGCAAGGCCGTCTGGATGGTGTCCGTATTGATATTGCCGGGTTCACCAACCTGACGCATGACCATCTGGACTATCACCACAGCATGGAAGAATACAAACAGGCCAAGCTGCGCCTGTTCAGTTGGCCCGGTCTGCGTAGCGCCGTCGTGAACGCTGACGATGAAACGGGCCGTGAATTGATGCAGGCCGGTCTGGCTGCCCGTGTGATTTCCTACTCCATGAGCCAGCCCGAGGTGGATCTGCTGGCTCAGGACGTGCATACCGGTGCCGACGGCCAGGTATTCAATCTGGTGACCGCTCACGGCACCGCACAAATTTTGACTCACTTGCTGGGCGAGCATAACGTGGCCAACCTTCTGTTGGTGGCGGGTGTGCTGCAGGAAGTGGGTTGGCCTGTGTCCAAGATCGCGCGCATCATGGACAAGCTGGAGTCCGTGCCTGGTCGTTTGCAAATTGTGACGCCCAAGAGCACCGCAGGTCGTCAGCCCTTGCCTTTGGTTGTGGTGGATTACGCCCATACTGCCGATGCACTGGAACGCGCCCTGCAAGCCTTGCGTGAAGTGGCCAGTGTTCGTGGCGGCAAGCTGATTTGTGTATTTGGTTGCGGCGGTAACCGCGACACGGCCAAGCGCCCCATCATGGGTGAAGTGGCGGCTCGTCTGGCTGACAGCGTTCTGGTCACGACCGACAACCCTCGTTTTGAAGATCCTGCCGAAATCATCCGTCAGATCGTGGCTGGTATGCCTGAGGCGCCAGCCGTGCAAATGGATCGGGCTCGCGCCATCCTGTCTTCGATCTGGGCTGCCAGCCCTGAAGATATTGTTTTGCTGGCCGGTAAGGGCCACGAAACCTATCAGGAAGTCCAGGGCGAGCGCTCTGTGTTTGACGATTCCGACTGGGCCAAAGCCGCCTTGCTGTGGTTGCGTGGCGTGCGTTTGAGCACCGATTCCCGCAGCCTGAGCAAAGGTGATGTGTTCCTGGCCCTGAGCGGCGAGCAGTTCGATGGTCATCGCTATCTGGAAAAAGCGAAAGAGCAGGGTGCTGTGGCGGCCCTTGTGGCGCAGCGTGATGCTGAAGTCGAGTTACCTCAGATTGTGTTGGGCGATACGCGTCGTGCGCTGATGACCTTGGCGACCGAGTGGCGCTCGCGCTTTGACATCCCTGTCATCGGCGTGACCGGCAGCAATGGCAAGACCACGACCAAGGAAATGATTGCCGCGATCTTGCGCGCCTGGTTGGGCGAAGCAGAAAGCCTGGCAACTCGCGGTAATTTGAACAACGATCTGGGCGTACCCCTGTCCATTCTGCGTTTGAGCTCCGAGCACAAAGCCGCCGTTCTGGAAATGGGCATGAACCATCCCGGTGAGATTGCCGTGCTGGCGTCCATGGCTCGCCCCACGATTGCCCTGATCAATAACGCACAGCGTGAACACCAGGAGTTCATGCACAGTGTGGAAGCGGTGGCTCGTGAAAACGGTGCCGTGATTGACGCGCTGCCACAAGATGGCGCGCTGGTGATCCCTGATGATGATGCTTTCAGCGCCATGTGGGCTGAGCAGGCTGGTCAGCGTCCCGTATTGCGTTTTGGCCTGAGTGGTCAGGAAACTGTCTTTGCGGCCGATATGTTTGTCGAGCCAGCTCAAACCCGTTTTGTGTTGCATGTGGCAGGCCAGTCTTCTGCTCTGACCCTGAACAGCCCCGGTATCCACAACCTGCGCAATGCCTTGGCCGCTGCCGCTTGCGTTCATGCCGCCGGTGCGCCGTTGAGCGCGATTGTGCAGGGTCTGGAAAGCTTCCGTCCTGTCACGGGCCGTATGCAGCCCAAGCAGCTGTCTTCCGGTTACCAGTTGATTGACGACACCTACAACGCCAACCCGGACTCGGTACGTGCTGCCATTGATGTGCTGGCACAGCTGAAAGGCCGCAAGGTGCTGGTGCTGGGCAATATGGCCGAGATCGGTGATAACAGCTCCGAATTGCACGCTGAAGTGGGTGCCTACGCCAAAGAGCGTGGCATGGATGAATTGCTGACCTTGGGTGGCGATGCCAGCCATGCTGCCCAGGCTTTTGGTGCGCGTGCGCATCAATTCGAGACTTTGGAAGACATGGTGGCTTATCTGCTGGCCCTGGAGCCATCCCATGTGTTGATCAAGGGTTCGCGCAGCGCCCGTATGGAGCGTGTGGTTGCCGCCTTGGAGAACCACTTCTCCCATAACGAAGGGGCTACTCATGCTTCTTGAACTGGCACGCTGGCTATCGGACGATCATATTCGCGCCTTTGGGGTGTTTGAGTACATCACCCTGCGTGCTATTTTGGCCAGCGCCACTGCGCTGGCAATTGGCTTGTTGGCAGGTCCCTGGGTGATTCGCAAGCTGACCGAACTGAAGATCGGTCAGGCTGTGCGCGCTTACGGCCCTGAATCGCATTTGCAAAAGAATGGCACCCCCACCATGGGCGGTGTCCTGATCCTGATTTCTATCGGTATCAGTACCTTGTTGTGGGCAGACTGGACCAATCGTTTTGTATGGGTCGTTCTGCTGGTGACTTTTGGTTTTGGCTGGATTGGTTGGGCAGACGACTACAAGAAAGTCGTCAATCGTGACCCCGAAGGCATGTCCTCGCGTCAGAAATTTTTCTGGCAAGCCTTGATCGGTATGGTTGCGGCCGTGTACCTGAGCTTTGCCGTTTCGGTGCCTGCCAATACCGAGCTGTGGCCCTTGTTCAAAGAGTGGGTCCTGAGCGGCTTCACCATGCCCCTGCCTACACAGGCTGACCTGATCGTGCCGTTCTTCAAGTCCGTCAGCTACCCGCTGGGTGTACTGGGCTTTGTGGTGCTGACCTGGGCAGTGATTGTTGGCTCCAGCAACGCCGTCAACCTGACGGACGGCCTGGACGGTCTGGCCATCATGCCTACCGTGCTGGTGGGCGCTGCCCTGGGCATTTTTGCCTACGTGGTTGGTCGGGTCGACTACTCCAAATATCTTTTGTTCCCCTATATCCCCGGCGCGGGTGAGTTGATGGTGATCTGTGCGGCCATTGCCGGTGCGGGTCTGGCCTTTTTGTGGTTCAACGCCTATCCCGCCCAGGTGTTCATGGGTGATGTGGGTGCGCTGGCCCTGGGCGGTGCGCTGGGCACGATCGCGGTGATCGTTCGCCAGGAAATCGTGCTGTTCATTATGGGTGGCGTGTTTGTGGTGGAAACCTTGTCGGTGATGCTGCAGGTGACCTGGTTCAAGTACACCAAGAAACGCTACGGGCAGGGCAGACGAATGTTTCGTATGGCGCCGCTGCACCATCACTTTGAAGTTGGCGGCTGGAAAGAAACACAGGTGGTGGTTCGCTTCTGGATCATCACCATGATGCTGGTCATGGTCGGTCTGTCTACATTGAAATTGCGATGAATGCTCTGAGTTTTCCTTCGATCCGTAAAGACGGCCTCATGCTTATCCTTGGGTTAGGCGAGACAGGCTTTGCTGCGGCTCGCTGGTCGTTGGCCCAGGGGGCCAGCATTCGTTTGGCAGATACACGCGAAAATGTGCAGGGTCTGGACAAGCTTCAGGCCCTGAGCAGTTCCGCTCTGGATACGCGTCTGGGGCAAAATGCCCTGCAGGCCGATAGTCTGAACGACGTGCATACCTTGGTGATCAGCCCCGGCTTGTCGCCCCTGGATCCTGCTCTGGCCGCCTTTTTAAGCCAGGCACGAGATCGTGGAATCGAAGTCATTGGCGAGATCGAGCTATTTGCCCGTGCCTTGAAAGACCTGGCTGATCAAGGCCATGAAAGCCGCGTGGTGGCCATTACCGGCACCAATGGCAAGACTACCGTCACGGCCATGACGCGCCACTTGCTGGAGCAGGCAGGTGTTTCTGCACTGGCCGTGGGCAATATCAGCCCCGCTGCGCTGACCGCCCTGTGCGACGCTCTGGAAAACAATGCCTTGCCTCAGGTCTGGGTGCTGGAGTTGTCCAGCTTCCAGCTGGATAGCACTTTTAGCTTGCAGGCGGATGCTGGCGTTGTACTGAATATTTCGCAGGATCATCTGGACTGGCACGGCGGCATGGACGCTTACGTCGAGTCCAAGCAGCGCATGTACAGCATGTGTGATGTGGCCTTGGTCAATCGTGATGATCCAGCCGTCATGGCCATGATTCCCGATGCCAGCCAGGAGTCGGTGCGCAGCTTCGGTTTGGACCAGCCCGCCTTGCTGGGCGATATGGGCTTGCTGACGGATGGCGGCATGCAGTGGTTGGTGGCCAATGAGCCTACTGATTTTGAGCTGCCGGCCACAGGCCTGAAAAAACGTAATGCACCGGTTGAGCCTGCCGTGCGCGGCAAAGGTGGCTTGAAACGCCTGATGCCGGTTGAGGCTTTGCAGATCAAGGGTCGTCACAACGCCTTGAATGCCCAAGCAGCCTTGTTGCTGGCTCGTTGTCTGGGTCTGGGTTGGGCTGAATTGCTCAATGGTCTGCGCACCTATCAAGGTGAGCCGCACCGAGTCGAACTGGTGCGTGTGCTGGACGGTGTTCAATACCTGGATGACAGCAAAGGTACTAATGTCGGTGCGACTGTTGCCGCCTTGCGCGGTTTTGATCAGCGTGTCTGGCTGATTGCCGGTGGTTTGGGCAAGGGCCAGGATTTTGAGCCGCTGGCCGTTGCGGCTGCCTCGAATGTGGCCGAAGTATTCCTGATTGGGCAGGACGCCAAGCTGATTGCCTCTGTTCTGGACGCCCATGATGTCCGACACCGTTTTTGCGAGGGTCTGGAAGCTGCTGTGCAAGCTGCAGCCGAGCAGGCTCGTTCGGGCGATGTGGTCTTGCTGTCTCCGGCCTGCGCCAGCATGGATATGTTTAAAAGCTATCACCATCGCGGTATGTGTTTTGTCGCCGCCGTGACCGAGATGGCACTGGATAGAGGAGAGCCGGCATGAGTCTGTTTGCTGAGCTGACCTCGGGTGTCAATGCCGTACGTCCCGGACGCACGGCATTGCCTGCGTTTGATCGCCCCTTGCTGGCCGCCACACTGATGCTGACCCTGTTTGGTTTGCTGATGGTGTATTCGGCCTCGATCGCTTTGGCAGACGGACCGCGCTATGAAAGCTACGGTCGTTACTACTTTGTAATTCGCCACGCCCTGTTCATTGTGGTGGGTGTGGTGCTGGCCATGTTTACCGCTACCGTGCCGCTGCGTGTGTGGCAGAAGTTGGCGGTGCCGCTGTTTGCTCTGGCTATTTTCTTGCTGCTGGTGGTGCTGGTTCCCGGCATTGGCCGTGAAGTAAACGGTGCACGCCGCTGGTTGCCTTTGGGCATCATCAACTTCCAGCCCTCGGAGCTGATGAAAGTAGCCATGGTTCTGTATGCCGCTGATTACACCGTGCGCAAGCAGCAGCACCTGCATACCTTTATTCGAGGTTTCCTGCCTATGGCGGTGGCCCTGGGTCTGGTTGGTGTGTTGCTGTTGATGGAGCCTGACTTGGGCGCCTTCATGGTCATTGTGGCCATTGCGGTGGGCATTTTGTTCATTGGCGGAATTAATGGCAAGTTGTTCTCTGCCTTGCTGGGCATTATGGTCAGCAGCTTCCTTTTGCTGATCTGGCTCTCGCCCTGGCGTCGTGAACGTTTGTTCGTGTATCTGGACCCCTGGAATCCTGACAATGCTTATGGCAGTGCCTATCAGTTGTCGCACTCGCTGATTGCTTTGGGCCGAGGCGAATGGTTTGGCGTGGGCTTGGGCTCCAGCGTGGAAAAATTACATTACCTGCCTGAAGCCCATACCGACTTCATCGTCGCGGTAATTGGCGAAGAGCTGGGCTTTGTTGGCGTGGCCGCTCTAGTCCTGACCTTTGGCTTTGTCGTATGGCGCAGCTTCAATATTGGTCGTCAGGCCTGCGCCATGGATCGCTTGTTCAGCGGTGTCGTCGCTCAAGGTGTGGCGCTGTGGTTCGGCGTGCAGGCCTTTATCAATATTGGTGTGGTGCTGGGCTTGTTGCCTACCAAGGGTCTGACCTTGCCTTTGGTCAGTTACGGTGGTTCGGGCATTGTGATGAATCTGGTGGCTTTTGCCTTGTTGCTGCGGGTGGATTTTGAGAATCGGCAAATGATGCGAGGTAAGCGCACATGAGCACTCCAACCATCCTGATCATGGCAGGCGGTACAGGCGGGCACATCATGCCCGGGCTGGCCGTGGCTGAAGCCATGCAGCAACGCGGCTGGCAAGTGTTGTGGCTGGGTCATCCCGAGCGCATGGAAGGTAGCTTGGTCCCACAGCATGGGATTAAAATGCTGCCTCTGCGATTTTCCGGACTACGGGGCAAAGGCGTGAAGGCATTGCTCTCTTTACCCTTTACTTTGATCCGTGCCTGCTGGCAGGCGCATCGCTGCCTGCAGGAAGCCAAGCCGGATGTGGTACTGGGTATGGGCGGCTACGTGGCGTTCCCCGGTGGCCTGATGTCTTTTGTGTCGCGCCGCCCGCTGGTAGTACACGAGCAAAATGCGGTGGCCGGTACGGCGAATCGCTACCTGGCCAAAATGGCGACCAGTGTGTTGACCGGCTTCCCCGGTGCCTTGCCTGGTGCAGTAACGGTGGGCAACCCGGTGCGCGATGCTTTCGTAGGCCAAGGTTCGGCTGCCGAGCGCTATGCCAAACGCAGCGGACCGCTACGCATTCTGGTGGTGGGTGGCAGTCTGGGGGCCGCAGCGCTGAACAAAGTGGTGCCTGAGGCCATGGCGCTGATCCCTGCCGAGCAGCGTCCGCATGTAACCCATCAGTCCGGCCAGCAGCATCTGGAAAGCTTGCAGAAAAGCTACGCGGACAATCAGGTGCAGGCCGACTGCAAGGCCTTTATTGGCGATATGGCGCAGGCCATGAAAGAGGCCGATGTGCTGATTTGTCGCGCCGGTGCCATGACGGTAGCTGAAGTGGCTGCAATCGGCGTAGCGGCTCTGTTCGTGCCTCTGCCACACGCGATTGACGATCACCAGACAGCCAACGCCCGCTACCTGAGCGAATGCTCGGGTGCGTGGCTCAAGAAACAATCGGAGTTGACGGCTCAGTGGCTTGCGCAGTGGTTGCAAGGACTGAACCGTGAAGAGTTAAGTCGTGTGGCCAGCCACGCGCAAGAACATGCACAGTTGAATGCCACGCAGCAGATTGCCGAAGCATGTCAGCAGGCGGCAAGGAGGGTGGGATGAAACACCGCATTCAACATATTCATTTTGTAGGGATTGGCGGCTCGGGCATGAGCGGCATTGCCGAAGTCATGCTGAACCTGGGCTTTGCCATCAGTGGCTCGGATATTCAGGAAACGGCGGTGACTCGTCGCCTGGAACAGCTGGGTGCTCGTATTGTGATCGGCCATAAAGCCGAAAACGTCGCTGGCATGGGCGCTATCGTCACCTCCACCGCCATTGCGGGTGACAACCCCGAAGTGCTGGCCGCGCGTGCCGCCCGCATTCCGGTGGTGCCACGTGCCCTGATGCTGGCCGAGCTGATGCGCTTGAAGCGCGGCATTGCCGTGGCTGGTACGCACGGCAAGACCACCACCACCAGCCTGGTAGCCAGCCTGCTGGGCGCAGCTGATCTTGACCCCACCTTTGTGATCGGTGGTCGCCTGAATTCCGCCGGTGCCAATGCCCGCTTGGGGCAGGGCGATTACATCGTGGTGGAAGCCGACGAGTCCGATGCTTCTTTCCTGAACCTGTTGCCGGTGATGGCCATCATCACCAATATCGACGTCGACCATATGGACACCTATGGTCATGACGTTGCCCGACTGAAAAGCGCCTTCATCGACTTCACGCACCGCCTGCCGTTTTACGGCAGCGCCATCGTGTGCAACGACGATGCGAATGTGCGCGAAATCATTCCTTTTGTATCGCGTCCTGTCACGACTTACGGCATTGATACCGATGCCCAGGTCCGCGCGATCAACATCGAAAGCCGTGGCACCACCATGTGTTTTGATGTGCAGCGCAAAGGGGCCACAGGCGATCTTCCCCTGCTGTCCGTGTGCCTGAATCTGCCCGGAAAGCACAATGTACTCAATGCCTTGGCTGCCATTGCGGTTGCCACTGAGCTGGGTGTCAGCGACCAGGTCATTGCCCGTGGCCTGAAAGAGTTCACCGGCGTGGGGCGCCGCTTCTCCATGGTGGGTGACTTCCCGGTTTCCCAGGCGCAAGGTGGTGGCACGTTTACCGTTGTTGACGATTATGGTCACCATCCTGTCGAAATGGCTGCTACCTTGGCGGCCGCACGTGGTGCTTGGCCTGATCGCCGCATCGTGCTGGCATTCCAGCCACACCGCTACACACGCACCCGTGATTGCTTTGAAGATTTCGTGCAGGTACTTAGCCAGGCCGATGCGGTCCTTCTTGGAGAGGTCTATCCCGCCGGTGAGGCTCCCCTTGTGGCCGCCGATGGCCGAGCCTTGAGTCGCGCAGTGCGTGTGCTCGGCAAGGTCGAACCCATTTTCGTGGCCGAAATCAGCGATATGGCACAAGCCGTTCTGGACTTTGTCCGTGACGGCGATGTGGTGTTGGTAATGGGTGCAGGGTCCATCAGCCGGATCCCTGCTCAATTGGGAGAAATGGCATGACAGCGGATTTTGGTCGGGTCGGCGTGTTGTACGGCGGCAAGTCCGCCGAACGTGAAGTGTCCTTGATGTCTGGCGCAGGCGTGCATGAAGCGCTGTGCAGCATGGGTGTGGATGCGCATTTGTTCGATATGGGCGAGAAAGGACTGACCGAACTGGCTCAGGCCGGTTTTGACCGCGTGTTTATTGCTTTGCATGGTCGTTACGGCGAAGACGGCACCTTGCAGGGTGCTCTGGAATGGATGGGCATTCCTTACACCGGCAGCGGTGTGATGGCTTCCAGCCTGGCCATGGACAAGATCATGACCAAGCACATCTGGCAGCACCTGGGTTTGCCCACTCCCGGTTTTGCGCAACTGGATCATGTCAGTCAGGTTGCCGCTGCGGTTGAACGTCTGGGTGTGCCCCTGATCATGAAGCCGCCCCATGAAGGTTCCACCGTGGGGGTGGTGCGTGTGGATCGCGCCGAGGAGGCTGTTGCTGCCTTTGAAACTGCCATGCATTACGACACGGTCGTGCTGGCTGAGCAATTCATTCGTGGTCGCGAGTTGACTGTACCCATCATCGGCGTGGGTGCCCAGGCACGTGCCTTGCCCGTGATCGATATTGTGGCCCCACAAGGCAATTACGACTTTGAACACAAGTATTACTCGGACGAAACCCAGTACTTCTGCCCTGCAGATCTGTCGCCTGAATTGACGGCACATATCCAGGACCTGTCCGTCCGTGCGTTCAATGCACTGGGCTGCGAAGGCTGGGGCCGTGCCGATTTCATGCTGGACGGACAAAACCGCCCCTGGCTGCTGGAGATGAATACCTCTCCGGGCATGACCAGCCACTCTTTGGTGCCCATGGCAGCCAAAGCAGAGGGCACCAGCTACGCCCAGTTGTGCGTGAACATTTTGGCAACGGCGCGCTGCAAGGTGCAGGCCATTGCTCGCAGCCTATAGAACGGGGAGCCTGACTCATGTTTTCCGATGCACGTCTGACCAACCTGATCGCCAATACGCTGGCTTTGCTAGCGGTATCGGCATTGGTGATCAGTGTTGTGGTTTGGGCTGTGCGTCGTCCGTACTTCAATATCGAACGCATTCAGATCGAGTCCTCGCAAGGCGAACGTCTGGCCTATGTGACTCCTGAAGGGGTGAAGGCCACGATTGCCGGCCGCCTGCAAGGCAACTTCTTCACAGTAGATCTGGACAAGTCCCGCGCTCTGATTGAAACGGCTCCTTGGGTACGTCGCGCGCAGATCCGCCGCGTTTGGCCCAATAGCTTGTCGGTACGGATTGAAGAACAGCAGCCGCTGGCCTATTGGAACGAAGACGAAATGATCAACACCTGGGGTGAATCATTTTCGGCCAATAAAGCCGTGGTGCCTGATGATGTGGATTTACCCCAGCTAAGCGGTCCTCCGAATTCGGAGCGTCTGGTGGTGCAACGGTATGCCGAGCTGGCACGCTGGTTTGGCCCCCTGGATGTACAGGTCAGTGAAGTGACGCTGAGCCCGCGCTACGCCTGGGATGTGGTGCTGTCCAACGGCATGCAGCTAAGCCTGGGGCGTGACCCGGCTGCTGATATTGCTGACCCGCACGGACGTAAAGGTGCATTGCCCTTTGCGGTACGTGTTGAACGATTTGTGCAGGCTTGGCCTGCCTTGATGCAACGGCTTGGCGACCGTGCTTTGCAAAGTGCCGACTTACGTTACCCGAATGGCTTTGCGATAACGCTGGCTCCGGTTTCATCTACCCCTGTGAAGTAAAGAACATATGACTCGTGACATCAAAGACCTGATCGTTGCATTGGACATCGGCACCAGCAAAGTGGTTGCGGTGGTGGCCGAAGTGCTGCCGGAAGGCCGGTTTGAAGTGCTTGGTCTGGGACAGCATGAATCCCAGGGCATGCGCAAAGGGGTGGTCGTCAATATCGAGACGACAGTCAATTCCATCCAGCGCGCTTTGGAAGAGGCGGAGTTGATGGCCGATTGCAAGATCCGTGAGGTCTACACCGGAATTGCAGGCAGCCACATCACCAGCTTCAACTCCAGTGGCATGGTGGCGGTGAAAGACAAGGAAGTCACAGCGACCGATGTGGCACGCGTGATTGAAACGGCCAAGGCCGTGAATATCCCCACCGACCAGCAAGTGCTGCACGTGCTGACGCAGGAGTTCATCGTGGATTCGCAAGAAGATATTCGCGAACCCATAGGCATGAGCGGTCTGCGTCTGGAAGTGCGGGTACACATTGTGACCGGTGCTGTCAGCGCGGCGCAGAACATCGTCAAGTGTGTGCGTCGTTGTGGCCTGGAAGTACAGGACCTGATTTTGCAGCCTCTGGCCTCCAGCCTGTCTTGCCTGACGGCGGACGAGAAAGAGCTGGGCGTGGTGCTGGTGGACATTGGCGGCGGCACGACCGATATCGCCATCTACACCGGCGGTGCGATTCGTCATACCGATGTGATCCCGATCGCGGGCGACCAGATCACCAGCGACATTGCCGCCATGTTGCGCACCCCTACGCCGGATGCAGAAGAGATCAAGCTGCGTTTTGGTGTGGCCAAGCAATCGCTGGCCCATCCGGAAGAAATGATTGAAGTGCCCGGTCTGGGTGATCGTCCCAACCGCCAGGTCAAACGCCAGGCCCTGGGTGCCGTGATCGAGCCGCGTGTGGAAGAGTTGTTCACCTTTGTGCAGCAAAGTCTGCGCGAATCGGGCTATGAAGACTTGCTGTCTTCGGGCGTGGTGCTGACTGGCGGTACGGCCATGTTGCCGGGCATCGTGGAGCTGGCCGAGGACGTGTTCCTGAAACCTGTGCGTATTGCCGTGCCCAGCTACGAAGGTAGCTTGGCTGATGTCATGCGCAACCCACGTTTTTCGACCGTGATGGGCTTGTTGACCGAAGCACGCCTGCAAAGCGCTCGTGGCCGCAAGGTGGCCCAGCAAAAAGGCAGCGTCAAAGGTCTGATGGCCCGTATGAAGGAATGGTTCATGAATTAAGGGCGTTGCAAGACGCTCAGGTCGGGCAGCCTGAAAGGGCGGTCCAGGAGGCAGTTCAAACCGGGTGCGAACCCCTTGGTTGGCAGATGTTTTGAGCTGATTCCAAATTTCAGTTGTATCGGGGAAGTACGTAGAAACTTGACTAATTAAGTGTTTGAGTGGGAGTCAATCATGATGAACTTTGAAATGTTAGATACCAGCGGTAGCGGCACGGTCATCAAGGTCGTGGGCGTGGGCGGCGCAGGCGGTAATGCTGTGACGCATATGATCAACTCTGGTGTTCAGGGCGTTGATTTCATTTGCGCCAATACCGACTCGCAGGCGCTGGCCAGCAGCGAGGCACCTATCCAGATTCGTCTGGGCCGCAGCGGTTTGGGCGCCGGTGCCAAGCCTGACCAAGGCCGTGCGGCCGCTGAAACCGCTCGCGAAGAAATTCGCGCAGCATTGAACGGCGCCAACATGGTGTTTATTACAGCCGGTATGGGCGGTGGCACCGGTACGGGTGCCAGCCCCGTTGTGGCTGAAGTGGCCAAGGAATTGGGCATTTTGACCGTGGGTGTCGTCACCAAGCCATTCTCCTTCGAAGGCAACCGCCGTTTGCGCATGGCCGAAGAAGGGATCGAGGAGCTGAGCAAGCACGTTCACTCCCTGATCGTTGTATTGAATGAAAACCTGTATGACTTGATGGATGAGGACGCAACACAGTCCGACTGCTTCAAGGCAGCTGACGATGTCTTGCACAATGCCTGCGCCGGTATTGCCGAGATCATCAATGTTGAAGGTAACGTGAACGTCGACTTCGAAGACGTGAAAACCATCATGGGCGAGCAAGGCCAGGCCATGATGGGTACCGCTGTGGCTTCCGGCTCGAACCGCGCTCGTGAAGCGGCTGAGCGTGCCATCGCTTGCCCATTGCTGGAAGGTGTGGACCTGCACGGTGCCCGCGGCATGCTGGTGAACATCACCTCCTCGTCGTCCCTGAAGATGCGCGAAACGCGCGAAATCATGGACACCATCCGTGGTTACGCTGCAGAAGACGCAACCGTTATCTTCGGTACGGCTTACGACGAGTCCATGGGCGACAGCCTGCGTGTGACTGTTGTTGCTACTGGCCTGGGTCGCAAGCAAGCGCGCCCACAGTTGGTACAAAACAACGAAGAAGTGTTACGTACAGGTACGGACAACATGCCTGTCATCGGTGCGGATTACGCCAACGCCGACGTGCCTGCCGTCATCCGCAATCCACGCAGCCAGGCTTCGGCTCAGGTGCGTGCACTGGAGACTGCCGGTATGGATCACTTCGACATTCCGGCGTTCTTGCGCAAGCAGGCTGATTAAAAATCAGGTTCGGCGATTACCCGAGTCGCCAATTTGATTTCTCCCACGACTCCCCCTGGGCGTTCGCGCTCAGGGGGCGTAAGTGCTTTGTTGTGTCGGGGTGTTTGACGCTTGACAATTGCTTATGTTTTTAGAAAGCGTATAGTGGATAACCCGTATTACGGTTACAATAGTCTTTGCGAACAACACTTTACAAATACAAGAACAGCCATGCTTCGTCAGCGCACCATCAAGAATGTCATCAGTACCAAAGGAGTCGGCTTGCACTCTGGTCGTCGTGTCGAACTGACACTGCGCCCTGCTGCGCCTGACACGGGTATTGTGTTTCACCGTATCGATCTGCCCGAAATCGTGGATTTGCCCGCACAGGCAGACAAGGTCGGTGGCACGCGTATGGCTTCGGTGCTGATCAAGGATAATGTTCGGGTTTCAACCGTCGAGCATTTGATGTCGGCCATCGCTGGCCTGGGCATTGATAATCTGCACGTGGACCTGACGGCTGAAGAAGTGCCCATCATGGATGGCAGCGCCGGCACATTTGTGTATTTGTTGCGCTCGGCAGGCTTGCAAGAGCAGGAAGCTGCCAAGAAGTTTTTGCGTGTCCTCAAGCCCATCGAAGTTTCTGAAGGCGAGGGGCAGGACATTAAATGGGCCCGTCTGGAGCCCTATGAAGGCTTTGCCCTTCAGTTTTCCATCGATTTTCACCACCCGGCCATTGATGCAACGGCCAATTTTGCCGAGGTGGATTTTGCGCACGACTCGTACGTGAAGACCATTTCGCGTGCGCGCACCTTCGGGTTCGCCAGCGAAGTGGAAGCTTTGCGTGCGGCTGGTCTGGCCCGTGGCGGCAGTTTGGACAATGCCATCGTCATGGACGAGTACCGCGTCCTGAACAGCGACGGTCTGCGTTATGAGGACGAGTTCGTCAAGCACAAGATTCTGGATGCTATTGGCGACTTGTACCTGATTGGCCACCCCCTGATTGCACGCTACGTGGCGTGCAAATCCGGCCATGGTTTGAATAACCAGCTGGCGCGTGCCTTGCTGGCCGCCCAGGATAGTTGGGAACTGGTGACTTTCGAGTCGGCTGCCAGTGCACCCCATGCTTTTTCCAGCGAGTGGAAATTCGCTTGATACTTGCTTAGGGGCCCGATCCTGGTGCTTTGCTTAGCCGCGATGATGACGCAACAAGCGTTCGATGGCTTGCGCCAAGGGACCTTGCGGCAATGAGTCATGCAGCTTTTCAAATGATTCCAAGGCCCGTTCGTCCAGGACTTGTACCTGGCGTGCGGGCTTTTCTGTCACAGCTGCAAACAAATGGGCTTGCACGTGCACCAGCGTCTCGCTAATGTTCCAGCCAGCGGCATTCATCTGCCGTGTGACAGTGGGCAACAGCTGACGCAGCTTGGCCGCATGTGCGGCGCTGGGAACTGCCAGCGTCAATTGCTGTCTGTCTATACGGGCTACTTTACAAGCCTTGCCCAAAGCAGGTGGCAAGGCTTTGCTTACATGGGTCTGCGCCGCCATCAGCTGCCGGGCCATTTCCAGTACCTGGGAACCTTGCTGGTCGCTGGCCAGCCAACCCAAAGCGTGGCTTTGCCCGCTACTGCGTTTTGGCGCGGATGAGGAAAAAGGAGGCTTCCAGGACATGTTCGAGGTTATACGAGAGTGGATCAACATAAAGACTATACGTCCTTAGATGCCAAAGCCAAAGGGGTGCGCCGCACGGTGATCGCCCTGGTGGCTCTGGTATCGCTGGGCGTTTCCGCAGCGGCGGGAGCTCTGGTGCAGTCGCACTGGGGTGAACGCGGGGGCGTGTCGCTGGATGCGGACATGGCCCAAAGCCAGGCCGCTGCCATGCAGGACAACGTTACCCGCCTGGCCGAAAAAGTCGGCGGTTTGCAGGCCAAACTGATCGAGATGGATGGTGTCAGCAAGCGCGTGGCCAAGGCGGCCGGCATTGAGTACACCGATCCGGAGCTGGCCGGTGCCATGCCCGTGCAGGATCTGGCCGTCATGGATAGCATGGATGGAGCCGACCTTGTCTGGAACGCCGACCGTCTGGGCGAGCAGCTGGATAATCTGGCCAAACAGATGTCCGAGCAACAGGACTGGTTTCAGATGCTGGACTCCGTGCTGACCGAGCGTACCGGCAACGAAGCCCGTCTGCCCAATTACCGTCCGGTGGATTATGACGAGGTGGCCTCCTCCTTTGGCTGGCGTCGTCACCCGATTTCGGGCCGTCATGCCTTGCACGAAGGTTTGGACTTTCCAGCACCCAAGGGGACGCCTATCTATGCCGCATCCGGTGGGGTGGTATCGGAAGCCCGCTATATGACAGGTTACGGCAAGCTGGTAGAAATCAATCACGGCAATGGCATGAGCACGCGATACGCCCATGCGTCATCAATCGTTGTTAAATTAGGCGACGTAGTAGAAAAAGGGCAGTTGATCGCCCGTGTCGGATCTACTGGGCAGTCCACAGGCTCGCACCTGCACTTTGAAGTGCGCATGGCCGGACATGCTCTGGATCCCAAGCTTTTTCTGCCGGCGCGTGAGTATGTAGAACAGCAGATCGCGCAATTGGATTCGGACAAGTAGTTCCGTCTTGCAGCATGTGCGTTAAACTGATTGTTTGCTTGCGCATCCCTTTTAACCAGAGATAGGCTCGAGGCACAGATTCAAGCCCTTGCGGCCTCGCCTACATTGACGACACAAGAATGGTTTCATTGCTGAAAAAGCTTATTGGCAGTCGTAACGACCGACTGCTCAAACAGTACCGTAAGCAGGTCGCCCAGATTAATGCTCTTGAGCCTACTATTCAGGGCCTGAGCGACGAGGCCTTGGCAGCCAAGACGCAGGAGCTGCGCCAACGTGTTCAGGATGGCGCCTCGCTTAATTCGCTCCTGCCCGAGGCTTTTGCTGTAGTGCGCGAGGCGGGTGTCCGTGTATTTGGCATGCGCCACTTTGACGTGCAGATGCTCGGTGCCATTGCCTTGCACAACGGCAAGATTTCCGAAATGCGTACGGGTGAGGGTAAAACCCTGACCGCGACTTTGGCCGTGTACCTGAATGCACTGTCCGGCAAAGGCGTGCACGTGGTGACCGTCAACGATTACCTGGCTCGACGCGATGCGAACTGGATGGGGCGTCTGTACAACTTCCTGGGTCTGAGCGTGGGCGTCGTAGTTCCCCAGCAAGACAATGCCGAAAAGATTGCTGCCTACCAGGCTGACATTACCTACGGTACCAATAACGAATTTGGTTTTGACTACCTGCGCGACAATATGGAATACCGCGCCGAGGATCGCCGCCAGCGCGGTTTGTCCTACGCGATTGTCGACGAAGTTGACTCCATCCTGATCGACGAAGCCCGTACCCCGCTGATTATCTCCGGCCAGGCCGAAGACAATACCGAGCTGTACGTGCGCATGAACGTGGTTCCGCCCATGCTGACCCGCATGACGCAAGAGCCTCGTCCACACGAGCCCGAACCCGAAGGCGACTTCTGGGTCGATGAAAAAGGCCAGCAGGTTCATATTTCCGAAGCCGGTCACGAACGTGCCGAGCAGATCCTGACCGAAATCGGTCTGCTTCCCGAAGGCGAGTCGCTGTACGAGCCACGCCACATTTCCCTGATGCACCACCTGATGGTCGCTCTGCGCGCCCACAACCTTTTCTTCCGCGACCAGCAATACGTGGTCCAGGACGGCGAAGTGGTGATTGTGGACGAATTCACTGGCCGTTTGATGGCCGGTCGCCGCTGGTCCGATGGCTTGCACCAGGCTGTGGAAGCCAAGGAAGGCGTTCGCATCCAGAACGAAAACCAGACGCTGGCGTCGATTACTTTCCAGAACTACTTCCGTATGTATGACAAGCTGGCTGGCATGACCGGTACAGCAGATACGGAAGCCTACGAGTTCCAGGAAATCTATAGTCTTGAAACCGTCATCATTCCACCGAATCGTCCGCTGGCCCGTAAGGACCAAAACGACCAGGTCTTCAAAACCGATGACGAGAAGTTCAATGCCATTCTGAAAGACATTCAGGACTGCCACGAGCGTGGTCAGCCTGTACTGGTGGGTACCACCAGCATTGAAAACTCCGAGCTGATTTCCACACGCCTGAATGCCGCTGGCGTCAAGCACGAGGTGCTGAACGCCAAGCAACACGCCCGTGAAGCCGACATCGTGGCTGAAGCTGGTATGCCCGGTCACGTGACCATCGCCACCAATATGGCCGGTCGTGGTACGGACATTGTCTTGGGTGGCAGCATCGAACGTGCAATTTCTCAGGTGCGTGAAGACGAGTCCCTGAGTGCAGAGCAAAAAGAAGCCAAGATCCAGGCTATCCGCGCTGCATGG
Organism: Alcaligenes phenolicus; assembly: GCF_032063905.1. Taxonomy (NCBI): domain Bacteria; kingdom Pseudomonadati; phylum Pseudomonadota; class Betaproteobacteria; order Burkholderiales; family Alcaligenaceae; genus Alcaligenes; species Alcaligenes phenolicus. The sequence goes on along the minus strand of NZ_DAMBOE010000002.1, from coordinate 99,387 downwards.
GAGCCACTGAACCAGCAGGTCAAACAGGCTGGTGGTTTGCGCATTATTGGTACCGAGCGTCACGAATCCCGCCGTATCGACAACCAGCTGCGTGGTCGTGCCGGTCGTCAGGGTGACCCAGGTTCCTCGCGTTTCTACCTGTCGCTGGAAGATTCGCTGATGCGCATCTTCGCCGGTGATCGTGTGCGCGCCATCATGGAGCGTCTGCGCTTGCCAGAAGGCGAGCCTATCGAAGCCCGCATGGTGACTCGTTCCATCGAATCCGCTCAGCGCAAGGTCGAGGCCCGCAACTTCGATATTCGTAAACAGCTGCTGCAGTACGATGACGTGGCCAACGATCAGCGCAAGGTGATCTATGCTCAGCGTAATGAAGTGCTGGAGTCGGCTGATATTTCCGACACGATCAGCAGCCTGCGCGAAGCCGCCGTCAGCCGTCTGTTCCGTGAATACGTGCCGCAAGACACCATGGAAGAGCAATGGGATATTCCCGGCCTGACCACCGCTTTGCAGAGCACCTTCCAGATTGAGCTGCCTTTGGCTGAAATGCTGGAGAAAGAATCCAATCTGACCGACGACGATTTGCATGATCGCGTTATCGAAGAATCCCAGCGTCTGCTGCAAGCCAAGATTGATCTGGTGGGTCAGCCTAACTGGGGCAACTTCGAGCGTTCCGTGCTCTTGCAGTCCATTGATACGCAATGGCGTGGCCATTTGCAGGCTCTGGATCACCTGCGTCAGGGGATTCATCTGCGTGGGTACGCCCAGAAAGACCCCAAACAGGAATACAAGCGCGAAGCTTTCGAGCTGTTCTCCGACATGCTGGATCGTGTGCGTGATGAAGTGGTCAAAGTGCTGATGACCGTGCGCATCCAGACTCCGGAGCAGGTCGAGGAAGCCGCGGTTGAGGTTCCTGCCAATTCCAATGTCCGTTTCCATCATTCGGACTACGATGCTGCCTTGAGCGGTGAAGATCCCGGTCTGGACGAAGCGGCCAAGGGCGAAGTGCCACGCGTAGGCCGTAACGATCCTTGCCCATGCGGCAGCGGCAAGAAGTACAAGCAGTGCCATGGCCGCTTGAACTGATTCTGACTCAAGCTGCCCAGCCGGCAGGCTGCGAGATCAAACCCCATGAGCCCCTGGCACATGGGGTTTTTTCTTGGATGCCAGCTTTGTTGCTGCGAACTGATCTCTGAATGGCTATATCCCGCTCATGCAGGGCCGTTTTTCCCTGTAAGCTACAGGGCGCAGCTTGGTGCTAAAGGCTGCAGCTGATCGTTTCTTCTGTGTGTTTTTTCTATGACAACATCTCCCTTATTGCATCGTGTTGCCTTGATCGGGGCGGGCGAAGTCGCGCGTTTTTATGGTGCTGCCTTGAAGTCGGCTGGTGTGCAGGTGCCGTTTATCCTGGTGCGCCGGGAAAGTGCCGCAGCCAGCGAACTGGCGCAGCAGTTGGGAGCGCAACTGTGCTTGCAGGCGGATACGGGCTGGCAGAGTCTTGATAGCGTGTTGTCGGCAGTGACGGGAACGCAGGCAGATGTGGTGGCCAGGGCCGTCATGCCGCATTTGTCAGCGGGGACGCTGTACATGGATTTGTGTACGGCCGAGCCCCAGGACATGGAGAGCATGGACGCTTTGGCGCGACAGCATGGAATCGAGCTGGCTGACCTGGCAATTATGGGCTCTGTGCCTTCTACAGGCGCTCAGACGGCTTTGTTAGCGGCAGGGCAAGGGGCAGGCAGGGCTGCGGCGTTCTGGCAGGCTCAGGGCGCTCCTGTGCGTATCTTGCCGGGACAGGCGGGGGACGCAATGCGCTTGAAGCTGCTGCGCAGTCTGATGACCAAGGGGCTGGAGGCCTTGGGGATTGAAAACCTGATGCTGGCTGAACGCATGGGTTTGCGGGCCGAGCTGCATGAAGTCCTGGAGGATTTGAATCAGCGGGGCTTGCAGGACTTCATGGAGTCCTGCCTGCGTAGCCATCTGGTGCATGGTGTGCGCCGCCGTGACGAGGTTCTGCAAGTGCGTCGTCAGCTGGAGCTGGCAGGCATTGCGCCGCGAGTGACCAATGGCGTACTGGATTTTTTTGAGCACACGGCGCAGACCGAGTCTTTGCAAAGAGCTCAGGCCGTGGGGACACAGGAGAGTCTGGAAGTGTTCTTGGAAGAGGCCCGACAGTCGTCCTCACGCTCTTAGTTGTTTGGAAGGACGGTTTGGTGCTCGTGTTTGAGTTTGCAGCAACTTCTGAGATTGGCTTCCACATTTTTCCCCGGGAAAAGGTAGAGAGCTTGTGCTTAACAGGATAAAGCAAACATACTGAAATCCAACGGATCAACGGGCCAACGCCCCGATATTTAGATGTTCCAGTGTTCGGATTTTCAGGTTCTCTGAGGCTAAAAGATTAAAAAAGACGACTGACTCCCTTTGATGCAGAAATAAAAAAACCGGCCAGAAGCCGGTTTTTTTAATCATGCCTGCAGGTGATTTACAGCAAGAACACCGTCGCCAGCCCCAGGAACAGCAAGAAACCCAGCGAGTCCGTCGCAAAGGTCAGCAATACTGAGGAACCCACAGCCGGGTCATTGCCAAAGCGATCACGCAAAATCGGGATCATCACGCCCAGCGCCGCGCCAATCAGCATATTGCCGATCATGGCGGCCATCATCACGGCAGCAATGGCGATCGAGCCGGAGATAAACCAGGCAAAGAATGCCGTTACCGCGCTGCCACAGACACCAACCAGAAAGGTCACCAGCAGTTCGCGCTTGATCAATGGCAGCACGTTGGAACCTGTGACTCGGCCGGTGGCAATGGCACGAATGATCATGGTCATGGTCTGGTTGCCGGAGTTGCCACCAATACCGGCCACAATCGACATCAGGAAAGCCAGAATCACGATGTGGCTGACGGTGTCCTCAAAGCGCGAGGCAATGAAGGAGGCTGTTGCTGCCGTACAGAGGTTGATCAGTAGCCAGGGGGCCCGGTTGCGGATAGCCGTACGGATGGGCGAGAAAATGTCGTCCTCTTGCAGACCGGCACGAGACAGGGCCTGTTCTTCCGAGTCTTCTTGCAGCACGTCCACCACTTCGTCAATGGTGACTCGGCCAATCAGGCGGCCAATATCGTCCACCACAGGAGCAGAAACCAGGTCATAACGCTCAAAGGCCCCGGCCGCATCCGAGTCCGAATCCAGTGGATTCAGAGTCAGATAGTCGGTGGACATGACAGAGGACACCAGGGTTTCAGGCTCGCTGACCAACATGCGGGTCAGGGACAGTGTGCCTTGCAGTTTATCGGCCCGGTCCACCACGAAAATCTGGTCAGTGTGGTCTGGCAGTTCCTGCAAACGACGCAGGTAACGCAGGACCACTTCCAGGGTGACATCCTCGCGCACGCGCACCATGTCAAAGTCCATGATGGCGCCCACGGTGTCTTCGGGGTAGCCCATGGCTTCGATCAGCTGTGCACGTTCCTCGTCCGTCAGGCCGCGCTGTACGGCGGCCACCACATCGGGCGGCAGGTCGGGGACCAGATCGGCAATTTCGTCGGCATCCATATTGCCGGCGGCCGCGATCAGGTCCGCGGCGTCCATGGAACGAATCAGGGATTCACGTGCCCAGTCCGCCACTTCCAGCAGCACGTCGGCGTCATGCTCGGCATCCACCAATTGCCAGATGGCCTGGCGCTCCAGCTCGGGCAAGGACTCCAGAATGAAGGCAATGTCGGCCGGGTGCAGATCGTTCAGTATGGCCTTGATCTCGCTTTCATGCTGGCGATGGATCAAGCCCTCAAGCAGGTTGGAGCGGTCGTCGTCCTCGAACTGGCGCTGGGCCAGCGATTCCACCACTTCCTGGCGCTTGAGGATGTTTTTCAGGCGATAAAGTGCCTGCTGCGCATCCTCGGGCTCCAGGCGGCGTGGCTTGGGAGTGTCACTGGGCGAAGTAGGGGGTACCAGGTTTTCCTGCATAGGCCTGCCTGTCACGAATACTTAGAGAGGGGGCAGCGGGCGGCTGCGGCGCTCGTCATCGGTAGCCACATAGGTAAGCGTGGCTTCCGTTACCTTGACCGTTTCAAGTTGCAGGCGTTTGCGTTCTGCATACACTTCCACCGAAACCGTAATGGAGGTGCGGCCTGTTTTGATGATTTCTGTGTAGAAACTGAGCAAATCACCCACAAACACGGGCTGCTTGAAGGTGAAGGCATTCACGGAAATGGTGGCAACCCGGCCTTGGGCGCGTCGTGTTGCAGGAATCGCTCCGGCAATGTCCACCTGGGACATGATCCAGCCACCAAACACGTCACCGTGAATATTGGCGTCTGTGGGCATGGGCATGACGCGCAGGGTGGGGGCTCCGTCCGGGAGCGAAGAGATGTTGCTTGAAGTAGTCACAAATACTCCCGTATAGGAAGAAAGGGTGGTGGGACAGATGCCCGTCGCGCGGAGCGCACGCCGTCAACAATAGAACCTGCCATTGTAACGGCAAGCTTTGACCCCGCTATGAAACATTTGTTAAAGCATCAACGGTGTTGTGCCAGCCAGTCCAAAGCCAGTTTGGCCCAGTAGCTGGCACCAATAGGAATCAGGGCGTCGTTGAAGTCGTAGCTGCCGTTGTGCAGCATGCACGGACCCATGCCGTGGCCCTGGCTGCGATGGTCGCCATCGCCATTGCCTAGCCAGACATAGCAGCCGGGGACTTCTTGCAACATGAAGGAGAAATCTTCGGCACCCATGGAAGGGCGGATGTCCTGACGCAGCTTGTCGGGGCCGACCAGCTCCTTGATGACTTGCGCGCAAAAGGCCGCTTGCTCGGGATTATTGATGGTGGGAGGGTAGCGGCGGTCAAAGTCGAACTCGGCCTTGCAACCCTGGGCGGCACAGCTTTGCTCGCACAGTTCGCGCATGCGGGTCTCGACCAGGTCCAGGGCTTCGGTGGAGAAGGTGCGTACCGTGCCGCGCATGACGGCTTCGTTGGGAATGACGTTATCGGCAGAGCCGGCATGAATCTGGGTAATGCTCAGCACCACGGGTTCGAGGGGGTCCACATTGCGGCTGACAATGGTTTGCAGACTTTGCGCCAGTTGCACGGCCGCCATGATGGGGTCCACGCCCAGATGGGGCATGCCTCCATGGGCGCCTTTGCCTTCAATGCGAATTTCAAAGGTATTGCTGGAGGCCATCATGCCGCCTGGCAAAACCCCGAAGGTGCCGGCGGGCATGCCGGGCCAGTTATGCAGGCCGAATACAGCTTGCATGGGGAACAGCGTGAACAAGCCATCCTTGATCATTTCGCGTGCGCCGCCAAAACCTTCCTCGGCAGGCTGGAAAATCAGATAGATGGTGCCCGCAAAATCACGGTGCTCGGACAGGTAGCGCGCTGCACCCAGCAGCATGGCGGTATGTCCATCGTGTCCACAGGCATGCATCTTGCCGTCGTGACGGCTTTTGTGTTCGAACTCGTTCATCTCCTGCATGGGCAGGGCGTCCATATCGGCGCGCAGCCCCACGGATGGACCCTCGCCGCCCGTACCCTTCAGGATACCGACAACGCCTGTCACGCCCAGGCCACGATGTACTGGAATATCCCATTTCTCCAGCCAGGACGCGACTTGATCGGCCGTCCGGGTTTCCTCGAAAGCCAGTTCGGGGTAGGTGTGGAGATCGCGCCGGATGGCCGCAATTTCATGCGACCAGGCGGAAATGGGTTCAAACAGCTTCATGATGCGGGCTTGTCCTTGGGTTTGAACAATAAAGTAGAGTAGAGTTAACCATAAATAAACACGTATTAGGTGACAAGCCCTTGGATACTCAGCAAAAACCTTGGCTCGAGCATTATCCGGCCTCCGTGCCCCATGAGATTCAGTTAGGCGCCGAGCAGACTTTGATCGATTGTCTGGATGCCGCCATGAAAAAGCATAAGGACAGGACTGCGCTGACCTTTATGGGGCATGACATTTCCTATGAACATCTGGACCGTAGCGCGGATGCCTTCGCGGCCTGGTTACAGGCACAGGGGCTGGAGCGTGGCAGCCGTGTGATGCTGATGCTGCCTAATGGTTTGCCCTTCCTGATTTGCCTGCTGGGCACCATGCGGGCGGGCATGGTGGGCGTCAATACCAACCCGCAATACACCGAACGCGAACTGGAGTTCCAACTGGCCGATAGCCAGGCCCAGGTCATTGTGATTCTGGAAACCTTTGCGCATGTGCTGCAGCAAGTTCCTGACAATGTGAAGCCTGCCCACGTGGTGTTGAGTACCGTGGGTGATCTGATGGGGCTCAAGGGCAGCGTGGTGAATTTCGCCGTGCGTTATTTGAAACGCATGGTGCCGTCTTATTCCTTGCCGGGTTCGCACAGTCTGGAGGCCGTGCTGGAGCAGGGCAGCAAATTGAGCCTGAGCCGTCAGCCCGCCAAACCGGATGATCTGGCCCTGTTGCAATACACGGGCGGCACAACGGGCCGTCCTAAAGGCGCCATGCTTAGCCAGCGCAATTTGATGGCAAACGTCTTGCAGGTGGAGGCCGTGGGCTTTCCCGCTCTGGGCGACTTTAAAGGCCCGGCTTACACCATGATGGTGGCCTTGCCGCTCTATCACATCTTCGCGCTGACGGTTTGCGGTCTGTTTGCCATGTATGCAGGTATGCATATGGTGCTGGTGATGAATCCGCGCGATCTCAATTCGGTTTACAAGGCCTGGAAACGCAATCCGCCTGAAGTCGTTCCAGCAGTGAATACCTTGTTCAATGCGCTGGCTAATCACGAAAAATTCCGTACCTTGCCGTTTGCGCAGCTCAAACTGTGTCTGGCTGGTGGTGCCGCCTTGCAAAAAGCCGTGGCCGAGCGCTGGCTGGCTGTGACGGGCTGCCCTTTGATTGAAGGTTATGGTCTGTCGGAAACCTCCCCGGTGGTGGCGGTGAACTCGACGGATTCACGCGATTACAGTGGCACGATTGGATTTCCCTTGCCTTCAACCGATGTGCTCTTGCTGGACGAACAGGGGCAACCGGTTGCCATGGGCGAACAAGGCGAGCTGGCCGTCAAAGGGCCGCAGGTTATGTCGGCTTACTGGAATCAGCCAGAGGAAACCGCCAATGTCTTTACGCCCAATGGTTTCTTGAAGACGGGTGATATTGGTGTCATGGATCAGCAGGGGCGTATTCGTCTGGTGGATCGCAAGAAAGACATGATTCTGGTGTCGGGCTTCAACGTCTATCCGAATGAAATTGAAGACGTGGTGGCGGCTCACCCTGATGTGCTGGAAGTGGCAGCGGTGGGGGTGCCCAGCGAGCACAGCGGTGAAAGCATCAAGCTGTTCGTGGTCAAGCGTAATCCGTCCTTGACTGAAGCCGATATCAAGCAATGGTGCAAAGAGCGTCTGACGGCGTACAAGCGGCCACGCATTATTGAGTTCCGGGATGAACTGCCCAAGAGCAATGTGGGCAAGATCTTGCGTCGAGTCCTGCGGGATGAGGAGGCCAAGACTGAAGCGCAGGCTTGATTTGGAGGTTTGGAGGTCGGGGCGACTATTCAGCAAATTGCTAAACCTGGCCTGCAACCTGATCTGCATGAAAAAAGCGAGCCGTCTTAAATGGCTCGCTTTTTTATCGGGCGATGAAAATCGGAGCAGGAAGTTTGGCAACTGGCCCCGAATAAGGCGTTAAGGCTTGGGTTTGGTCGGACGCTGTGTCAGCGACGGACGCACCATGCCCAGCAACTCATCGGCAATGTGGGCATTGCCTGCGTAGACGTGACCGCTGACGGGCCAGGGCTCTTCCTGATACAGGTCCTGACACACACCCTTGGCTTCACGCACCAGCAAGGTGCCAGCGGCAACGTCCCAAGGGGCCAGGCCCATTTCCCAGTAACCGTCGTAACGGCCACAAGCCACCCAGGCCAGATCCAGTGCGGCGGCACCCATGCGGCGCACACCACGGCTGCCTGTAATGGAGGCGTTCAGGCTGGGCATGTATTGGTCGGAAAAAGAGAAGTCGCGGAAAGGAAAGCCTGTGGCCAGGACCGAGTCCGCCAGTTTTTTCGATGAGGATGTCTGAATACGGCTGCCATTCAACCAGGCGCCCACACCGTACATGGCGGTAAACAGCTCTTCGCGATTGGGGTCGTAGACCACGGCAATGACCGGGGTGTCCTGGGTCAGTACGCCGTTATCCATTTGGGTGCCGGCAGGAGCAATCAGTGCTACTGAGACGGCATAGTGGGGGATGCCGTGCAGAAAGTTGGTCGTGCCATCCAGCGGGTCGATATACCAGGTGGGACGGCCTGTATTCACGCCGCCGCTTTCCTCGGCCACGATATCAATGTCCGGGGTGCGCTCCATCAGCACACTGATGCAGGCCTGCTCGGCTTCGTGATCGGCTTGCGACACCAGATCGTTGTGCATTTTGTTGCTGATCACCAGAGAGCTACGGTCCGACGCATAGGCTTGTAAAATAGCGGCGGCGGCATGGGCTGCGGTAACAGCAGCGTCCAGGCAGGCGCTGAGCGGTAAACGTGACAATGGCATGGCAATCCGGTTTTAAAAAAGAAAAGTCTGAAGCTGAGACTTTTCATTGTACGTGTTTGTTGGTGTCAGTTTGATTAAGGCCAGTTTAAGGGGTTAGAGCGTGTGTGAGTGTTGTTATGGGCAGGAAAATTAATGGCTGCCTCTGCGTTTGAGCCTCTGGTCCCGGCTGTTCTGGAATTCAATGAGCATGGTGTGCCTGTCAGTGCGGTGTACCAGGATAGCTATCACCCGGCAGATGGCCCTTTGGGGCAGGCTCGCCGGGTGTTTCTGCAAGGCAATGGTTTGCCCGAGCGTTGGCGGGGGCGATCTCAATTCACGATTTGCGAAACCGGCTTTGGACTGGGAGCCAGTTTTCTGGCGACCTGGCAGGCCTGGCGTCAGGGTACGGAACGCAGTCAGAGACTGCATTTTGTCTCGGTAGAAGCCCATCCTTTCCGTCAGGCGGATCTGGCGATTCTGTACGCCCGTTTACCCGAGGAGTTGCAGCCTCAAGCCCAGGAACTGCTGGCAGCCTGGCCCATGCTGGTGCCGGGCATACACAGGTTGGAGCTGGATGGGGGGCGAGTCACACTGACCTTGGCCTTTGGGCAAGCCGAAACCATAATGCGTGAGCTGCAATGCCATGCGGACGCGTTTTATCTGGATGGCTTTGCGCCCCGTGGCAATCCTTCCATGTGGTCACGTTCGGTCCTGGGGCAACTGGTGCGTCTGGCTGCGCCGGGGGCGACAGCGGCTTCCTGGTGCTGTGCCGGGCAAGTGCGACGTGATCTGGCCTCGGTAGGTTTTGAAGTGGAAAAAGTTCCCGGTGCCGGGGGCAAGTGGTGCACCATTCGCGCTCGCTTGCGTCCCCACCTGGGACGACGCAGCAATTTGCCACCACAGCAAGGGCGGGTGGTAGTGATTGGTGCTGGTTTGGCGGGGGCGGCCTGTGCCTGGGAGTTGGCCCGCAAAGGTGTGCCTGTTCTGGTTTGTGATCCGGCACTGAGCAAGGGCCTGGATGCAACGCATCAAGGTCACCGTCTGGCTGCCATCTCCCCCGTGTTCGCCCTGGATGATGCCCCCTTGGCCCGCTTGAGCCGTAATGCTGTTCTGCATGCCTGGCAGGGCTGGAAAGACTTGCCGGAAGCGGCTCGCCCGCGTCGAGTCGGAACCTTGGTGTTTGGTCAGGCGGGCAATAGTGATGCCGATATTCAGCAGGCGCTGGAGCGTTTGGCCTTGGACCAGGATTGGGTGCAATGGCTGGATCGCGAGCAGGGCTCGGCCTTGGCTGGAGTGCCGCTGCAAGGCGGGGGCCTGTATTTCCCGCAAGGCATGGTGGTGAATCCCGGCGCACTGGTGGCCTATTTACTGGATCATCCTTTGATTCAATGCCTGCCAGAGCAGGTGTCCTTGCGAGCCGGCCTGGAGCCGGGGGTGTGGGATATCTGCAATCAGCAGGGGGAGCGCCTGGAAAGCAGCAATCGTGTAGTGATAGCCGCGGCAGCCCAAAGTCTGAGTTTGCTGCCCGACGAGTTCCTGGCCCAGCATCCCCTGCCACGGCTGGAGGCCATGCAGCGTCTGGCCGGGCAGGTGACGTATTTGTCTGCCGAACAGGCTTTGACTCGTGGTGAAGTGACTTTAAGTGGTCAGGGCTATATCCTGCCTGTAGACCCGCAGGGGCAAGTCATCGGTAGCACCTACGAACGTTTTGGTGAATCTGCCCAGGTCAGCCGCCAGGGCCATCAGCAAAATATAGAAAAAGTTTCTGTCATGCTGGCCAATCCCGCTGTGGCGGTGGCAACACCTGCACAAGGATGGGCCGGTTGGCGCTGTGCTTTAAGTGATCATTTGCCCGTGATGGGTTTTGTGCCGGGCCTGCCCGGTTTGTTTATGGCTGCGGCTTACGGCTCACGTGGTTTGAGTTGGAGCCTGCTGGCAGCCAGTTTGTTTGCCGCTTATTGTCTGGAGGAACCCGTTCCTTTGGAGCGGCGTTTGGAGCAAGCCTTAATACCTCGCTAAGGCCTATTTTTCGAATTATTTCGGCGAAATTTGAAGCAACATTTTCCTTTGTAGCGCAAATACGTCAAAATAGTGGCCTTGTTAAGTAATCTTGAGCGTGACCCTGCGATCAGCATCGTGCCGTTCGCTCCACTCTGACGACGTGACACAATTGTTTAATCATCTGAGTTTGTTGACGACGAAACCGGCCCAGGCCGATTTCGCTTTTGTCGAAACCGATTTTGCGCTGCGCATCGAAGCTCATGCGCCGGGTGTTTTTCGTTTCCGCTGTATGCCGGCTACCCGGCTCGATAATGAAAAGCTCAGTACCCGTGCCAAAGCTTTGGGCGATATGCTGCTGGCCCGCCATGAGGCGGTCAGCGAATTTCAACTGGAAGCAGCCGATTCGGGCTGGCGGATTGAGCAGGGCGAGCTTGCCCTGCACATTCAGGCCAATCCGTGGCGCTTTGAAGTCCGGCGTGGCGAGCAACTGCTCTTGAGCAGTGGCGATCAGCCATTGATGCTCGAGCAAGAGCCCGATAGTTGCTGGCAGCTGGTTCTGGCCCTGGCCGAGGAAGACGCCCTGTATGGTTTGGGCGAAACCCTGGGCGAACTGGACCGCCGCGAGGAAACGGTTGATACCGATCGTCCGGACGACCGCAGCCTGCCTTTGCTCTGGAGCACCCAAGGCTGGGGTTTATACATCAATACCTTCGAGCGGGTTGAACATGATCTGGGTCAGCAAGACCTGGATGCGTACCGCGCTCGTGTACACGCTGCCGAACTGGATTTTTTCCTGTTCCTGGGTGATCCCAGCGAAATCATCAATCAGTACTCGGCCTTGACGGGTCGTGCCGGTCAGCCCGGTGTCACGCCTATGGGCTTGTGGCTGGATGGCGCTCAAGCGCAGGATGTAACGTCCTTGCGTGAGCTGGCCAATCAGTGCCGCGAGCAGGGTATTGCGCTGGATGTGGCCGTCTTGCCGCCACCGGAGCCTTACGATTTTCAGCAGGACAAGCCTACGCTGGAGTGGGATGCCGCCCGCATGGCTGACCCTCGCGACGCTTTCTCTGCCTTGCAGAATGATCAGTTGCAGCTGGCCGCCTGGACTCGTCCTTGCGTACTGGCGGGCACCAGCTTGTTCGAAGAGTGGGAAGATCGCGGTTGGTTGCTTATCAATGATGACGACGGCTGCGCCTATGTCTTCCCTGGCGATGAGCTAAGCGGTGGTCGCGACTACGGTTTGCTGGACCTGACCCACAAAGACGTGTTCCGCATGTGGACCGAGCGCCAGCGTCAGATGGTCGACGATGGTCTGGGTGCCGTGCTGTGCAATGCCCGTTTTGATATTCCGGATGCCATCACCAGCCGTGGTGGCGAGTCGGGCGCCCTGTTGCGTGCGATTTACCCTGTGCTGGCACGTCAGGCCCTGTTTGACGCTGTTGCCGGTCACAAGACACCGCAAGAAGGCGTGGTTGCCAGCCGTGACTTGAGCCCATCTTCCCAGCGCTTTGCCTGGCAGTTGGGCCCGCAGGTGGAAAACACCTGGGCAGGTCTGACTGAATCCTTGAAGTCCGCCTTGGCTACCGGTAATAGCGGCGTGCCTATCCAGATTCATGGCTGGGGTAATGCGGCTGCATCGACTAGCGAAATGACGCCAGAACTGTATCTGCGTTGGTTGGCCATGTCGGTTTTCTCGGCAAACTTCAGTCTGCAAGGTATTCCTGCCTTGCGTCCTGATGCGTTTGATGAAGAAACCCAGGCTCAGGTTGCTCATTGGCTGGAGTGGCGTTTCCGTCTGGTGCCTTATGTATTGGGCATTATTGAAGACGCCGTGCGTACTGGCTTGCCGGTACAGCGCTCCATGGCTCAAAGCTTCCCGGCAGATGCCCAGGCTCGCTTGTGGGATACCCAGTATTTGTTGGGTCCTGCCTTGCTGGTGGCTCCTGTCTTGCAGCCAGGTCAGGATGTTGAGGTCTATCTGCCTGAAGGCGATGCCTGGTGGGATCTGAGCACGGGCTGGCGCTATGAAGGCGGCACCACCCTGAAAATGACTGTGGGTCTGGATCGCTTGCCGGTCTTTGGACGCGAAGGCCATATGCTGTGTCTGGGACCGGTGGTCAAGCATACATCCGAGTTCAACTCGGCTCGTTTGCTGGATGAGGTCTGGATGTTTGGCATGCCCGAGCACAGCCCGGTTGTGATGCGCAACAAGATTCGCGTCATGCAGATGCAGGGTTCCAGCTACATCAAGGGTCTGGAAGGATTGAAGATCCTGCCGTCCGAAGGGCTGGAGGTCAAACGCCGTGGTGCCGAGGTCCGTATTTCTCGTGCCCGTTAAGTGCTAGACGAACCTGATCGTCTTTGAATGCCTCCCGGCATTGGGGTTTGACCTCAGTCTCGGGAGGCATTTTCTATTTTCAGCAGTAAATACTCCTGGATAGATGTTCCGATTTTGTTTCTGAAACAGGGAAAAGGGCAGGGGCGGGGCCTTGGCAAGACGCTGTTTTCAGGTTTTTTAAAGAAAAACGCCTTTTTTCCAATTATTTTGCATTTAGTGCTTGACGGCTCCTTCGAATCAGGCCATAATTTCATCTTTCAGTCGGGGGTCGTTAGCTCAGTCGGTAGAGCAGCGGACTTTTAATCCGTTGGTCGCGCGTTCGAGTCGCGCACGACCCACCACTAAACTGAAACGTAGAAACAAGGCCGCTCTTAGCGGCCTTTTTCTTTGGGCGCTTGCCTTGCACAGCCAAGGTCACATCCGCGCATTGGCCGGTCGGAAATCTTGCTATACAGTGCAGCCCTCAGTATGGTTTCAATATTTCCTTGGGTTATATCTATCTGGTCATAGTCAAATTTGCTTTATGGTAAATTTCGCTTACAGCTCAGGCTTTTATAACTCGACTGACTAACTAGGCTGAGTTCATCTTGATTCGTCTTGAACACATCTCAAAAACCTATTCCTTGGCAGGCAAGACCGTTCATGCTTTGAACGACGTTTCCTTGCAGATTCACCAAGGAGAGGTCTTCGGTATTATTGGTCGCTCGGGTGCTGGGAAAAGTACGCTGATCCGCATGCTCAATCTGCTTGAGCAACCCAGTTCAGGCCAGGTCTGGGTGCAGGATCAGGACATCACACGCTTTTCGGGTGCGCAGTTGCGCGCTTTCCGACAAGGCGTGGGCATGGTGTTCCAGCATTTCAATCTGCTTCATTCCCGCACGGTTCTGGATAATGTCTGTTTTCCTCTGCGCCTGGCAGGGGTAGACCGCGCCCAACGTCACGCTCGCGCTCTGGAAGTGCTGGAGCTGGTGGGCTTGAAGGACCATGCCAATAAGTATCCCCGTCAGTTATCGGGCGGGCAGCAGCAGCGCGTCGGTATTGCTCGTGCCCTGGCCAATCGACCGCAGCTTTTGCTGTGCGACGAAGCGACCTCGGCGCTGGATCCGGAAACCACCCAGTCGATCTTGCGGTTGCTGCGCGAGATCAATCAGGAATTGGGGCTGACGATTGTCCTGATTACCCACGGCATGGACGTAATTCGTTCTGTCTGTGATCGGGTTGCCGTGATTGATGCCGGCAAGATTGTGGAGTGTGGCGAAGTGCTGGATGTGTTTCTGCACCCGCATCACCCCACCACGCAGTCCTTGCTTAGTGAAAGCGGCGTGAACGCTGATGACTGGCATGCGCTGGCCGAAGGAGTGACTGGCAGCGTCATGCGCCTGAGTGTGCGCGGTGTGGCGACGACAGAGCCCCTGATCAGCCGTATTACCAGCCAGTTGGGGCTGAATGTCAGCATCTTGCAGGGAGCCATTGGCCGCATCAAAACCGAGCCCTACGGACAACTGGTCGTGGCCGTGCAAGGGGATGCGCAGGCTAAAGCAGGGCTGGATGCCTTGCTGACTGAATTGAATGTCCAATTTGAGGTATTGCGACCATGAACTTTAGCAACCTGGATTGGGCGCTGATTGGTGAGGCCACGATTGATACCTTGTTGATGACGGGTATTTCGCTGGGCTTTACCGCAATTATTGGTTTGCCATTAGGCGTGCTGCTGTTTCTGACCAGCCGCAAGCAGATGTTGGACAATGCCTGGATCTACCAGAGCTTGTCCCTGATCGTGAATATTTTGCGGTCCGTGCCGTTCCTGATTCTCCTGATCGTCATTATTCCTTTGACGCGCATTCTGGCTGGTACGTCGTTGGGGGTGCAGGGTGCGATTCCGCCTCTGGTCTTGAGCGCCGCGCCGTTTTTTGCCCGTTTGGTCGAGAACGTTCTGCGTGAACTGGACCCCGGTGTGAATGAGGCCTGCCGTGCCATGGGAGCGAACTCCCGTCAGACCGTTTTGCTGGCTTTGCTGCCCGAAGCCACAACCGGCATTGTGGCGGCCCTGATTGTGACCGCGATTGCGCTGGTGGGGTATTCGGCCATGTCCGGTGTGATCGGCGGCGGTGGCCTGGGTGACCTGGCCTTGCGCTTTGGTTATCAACGATATCAAACGGATGTCATGGTGGTGACCGTGACTATCCTGGTGGTGCTGGTGCAACTCCTGCAGGTGTTTGGAGACGCCATGGTGGCTCGCTTGAGCCGAAAATAAGTCCTGGCAGCTATCGTCATAGTCTTGCCTTTCTGAAACTGGAGTCGCTCATGTCTTTGAAGAAATTTGTTCCCGTTCTGGCCTTGTCCGTGTCGGCTCTGCTGGCCAGCGTGGCCCAAGCTGCCGAGACCCTGTCGGTTGCTGCTACCCCCGTGCCGCACGCCGAACTGCTGGAGTTTGTGAAGCCTGCTTTGGCCAAGGAAGGTGTGAACCTGGATATCAAGGTGTTCACCGATTATGTGCAGCCCAACCAGCAAGTTGCTGACGGCCACATCGATGCCAACTTCTTCCAGCACAAACCTTACCTGGATACCTTCAACAAAGAACACAAAACCGATCTGGTGTCGGTGGCCGTGGTTCACGTTGAGCCCTTCGGTGCCTACTCCACCAAGATCAAGAGCCTGGACGAGCTGAAAGAAGGCGCACTGGTGGCGATCCCTAACGATCCTTCCAACGGTGCCCGTGCCTTGCTGTTGCTGCAAAAAGCCGGCGTTCTGACGCTGAAAGATCCCTCCAACATCCTGGCAACCTCGCGTGACGTGGATCAGAACCCCAAGAAGCTGAAGTTCAAGGAGCTGGAAGCCGCTACCTTGCCTCGCGTTCTGGCTGATGTGGATATCGCCCTGATCAACACCAACTACGCGCTGGAAGCCGGTCTGAACCCCACCAAGGATGCTCTGGCTATCGAAGGTGCAGACTCCCCTTACGCTAACTTGATCGCTGTGGCTGCCAAGTCCAAGGACGACCCACGTGTGGCCAAGTTGATCCAGGCTCTGCATAGCGAAGACGTGAAGAAATTCATCGCTGACAAGTACAAAGGTTCTATTGTTCCTGCGTTCTGAATTTGAGTGTTGATACGACTCGCTGTATGAAAAAACCTCGGGATTTCCCGAGGTTTTTCTTTTTTTAAAACTATTAAATACAAACAGTTGTGCTGCTTCGGGTAGGATAGATCAACGCTGGGGCAGGTCATGAGCCTGCGCTGACTTGGGTAAAACATCGAACTGGCTGGTTTTGGGTCAGTCCCTACAGAGGAGTAACGGATGTTCAATAAGAAAATGAAAACCCTGATGGCTGGTTTGGCCTTGGCTTTGGCTTTGCCCGCTGGGCAGGCTCTGGCACAACAAGGCAAAGAGCTGGTGGTCGCAACCGATACGGCGTTTGTGCCTTTTGAGTTCAAGCAAAACGGTAAATACACCGGTTTTGACATCGACCTGTGGGATGCGGTCGCCAAGAAGGCCAATCTGAATTACCGCTTCCAGCCCATGGACTTCAACGGCATTATTCCAGGCCTGCAGACTCGCAATCTGGATGCCGCGCTGGCCGGGATCACCATTCGTGATGACCGCAAGCAAGTGATCGATTTCTCCGATCCTTACTACGAAAGCGGTCTGGCCATTCTGGTCAACACCGATAACTCTGCAATCAAGACTGCCTCCGATCTGGAAGGCAAGACTGTAGCGGTGAAGATCGGTACCGCCACGGTGGACTTCATGCAGCGCTCGGTACCTACCGCCAAGCTCAAGCTGTTCCCCAATATTGATAATGCTTTCCTGGAGCTGGCAACCGGCCGTGTGGACGCGGTGGTGCACGATACGCCTAACGTACAGTACTACGCCCAGACCGGTGGCAAAGATCGTGTGAAGGTCACTGGTGCTGTGAAAAGTGGTGACTTCTACGGTATTGCCTTTCCCAAGGACAGCGAACTGGTGCCAGTCGTGAACCAGGCTTTGAAAGATATTCGTGCTGATGGCACCTACGACAAAATCTACCAGAAATGGTTTGGCAAGCAGCCTGAATAAACAGGCGTAAAGCCAAGCGCATGCCAAGCGGTGATCGCGTGTCGTAACGGGATCACCGCTTTTATTTTTTGACGCTCTGTTGTGGGTGTTTATTCAAAGACAAAGGTAGCACTGTGACTTTTGAATGGGACGCTATCTGGGGGGCTTTACCCAGCCTTCTGGAAGGTACAAAAATGACGCTGCTCATTACCCTTTTGGGTTTGGTGGGTGGCGCTATATTGGGTTTTCTGACCGGGGTGATTACCACCTATATTCGGGTACCGGTCACCTGGCGCCGAGCCGCCTTGTTCGTGTTGGGCGTGTTTGCACTGGGCTTTGCGCTCAAGGGCCTGTCCTGGCTGATGAGCAATTGGCTGAGCTTTGTGCCAGCCTGGATCTGGAGCTCCATACAGGCGCTGATCGCTCTGTCGCTATTGGGCTTTTTCAGACGCTATCTGTTGTATGTGCTCTCTTTCCTGTGCCAGCTTTACGTGCTGTTCATACGCGGCACGCCTATCGTGGTGCAGGTGATGTTCATCTACTTCGCGCTGCCCATGCTGGCCAGTATCCGAATTGACGGGCTGACCGCGGCGATCTTCACCTTGATGATCAACTCCGGGGCCTATATTTCCGAGATTGTGCGTGGTGCCTTGCAATCTGTGCCCAAGGGCCTGAAAGAGGCCGGAGAGGCCATGGGCCTGCCATTTCACAAGATCTTGCGCCACATTATCGGACCGGTGGCGTTTCGCCGCATGATTCCCGCCATGGGTAATCAATGCATTATCAGCTTGAAGGATTCTTCGCTGTTTATTGTGATCGGGGTTGCCGAGCTGACCCGTCAGGGCCAGGAAATTATTGCGAACAACTTCCGTTCGGTGGAGATTTGGGGAGCGGTGGCGGTGATCTACCTGATCCTGACCAGCCTGATTGCCCTGACGCTGAAGTTTATTGAACACCGCATGAGGATTGTATGAGTATTGTCGAGTTCAAGAAGGTAACCAAGCGCTTTGGCGACAATATCGTGCTCGACGATATCAGTCTGAATATTGATAAAGGCGAAGTGGTTGTGGTGGTTGGTCCGTCCGGATCGGGGAAATCCACCTTCCTGCGCTGCATCAACAAGCTGGAAGACATTCAGGCTGGCGATATCGTGGTCAATGGTTTGAGCGTCAATGGCACGCCCGCTCAGGTACGCGATTTGCGCCGGGAAGCAGGGATGGTGTTCCAGCAGTTCAATCTGTTTCCACAGATGAGCGCTTTGGAAAACGTCATGTTCGGGCCTATCCATACGCGTGGCACCAGCCGCTCTCAGGCGCGTGAGGAAGCGACGGAGCTGCTGGCCAAGGTCGGCCTGGCCGAGCGTATGAATCATTATCCTAACGAGCTGTCCGGTGGTCAGCAGCAGCGGGTCGCCATTGCTCGTGCCTTGGCGATCAAACCCAAGCTGATGCTGTTTGATGAGCCTACCTCCGCACTGGACCCGGAACTGCGTCAGGAAGTGCTCAAGGTCATGCAGTTGCTGGCTGAGGAGGGCATGACCATGGTGGTGGTGACGCATGAGATGGATTTTGCGCGTCGTGTGGGTAGCCGTCTGATCTTTATTGATCAGGGCAGGGTGGCGCACGATGGCCCGCCTGCGGAGTTGCTGAGCAATCCACCTAGCCAACGTTTGAAAGACTTTTTGCAGCACGTGGCTTAAGAGTCTGGCTGGATCGTCGGCTATAAAAAAGCCCTTCAGGATTTTGGCGATGAAGCCAAGGGCCTGAAGGGCTTTCTTGTGACTGCCAGCCTGTGCGTGACAGGCCAGCGCTTATCGGGCAGGCGTCACGTAGATGGTGCGCGTGGCAACGACGCGGTTCGCACCATCCGGCTTGATGCGGATCGTGACCTGACGGGGCGTAAAGCCGGCTGGCAATTCTGCAGAGCCATTGATGTAGGCGTAACGACCTACGCTGACAGGCTGGCTGGGCAGGTCCACATTGCCGCTGCGACCATTGCTGTAGCGGCCAGCAGCAACCAACTCCATGGTGCCGGTGAATTCGGCGTCCTTGCCCTTGTCCTGCATCAGCAGCACAAAGTGGTTCAGTTGGCCGTCCGTAACCGAGAACTCGGCAGCGCGAATGCCCGGGGAGGTGCCGCGTGGGTCAGGAGGCATGGCATCGGCAAATAGCGCGATATCCTTTTCCAGCTTGGTGACCATGGCCTGCAGATCGCTGGTCTGCTTGCCCAGCTTGTCTTCCTTCTGGCTGACATCTTCAAGATCGCGACTGGTCTGGTTCAACTGAGCCTGCAGGCGTTGCTTGTCAGCATTGGCGCTGTTGAGGTCATAGTGCAGTTGTTCCGACTGCTCCACGGTCAGGCGCGTAGGGCCATAACTTTTTTGCAAGAACAGCAGGCCACCAGCACCTAGGGCAATACCTGTCAAAAGCAGGACAAACCAGCGTGGAATACGGCGTTTTCGACGGCTGGAGCCGTAGGCGGTGGGTTTGAATACGGTGCGTTTGGAGGAACCAAGCATGAGAACAGACGTTCCTGTCAGACAAGGGACTCAAAGCA
The DNA here is from genome assembly GCF_032063905.1 of Alcaligenes phenolicus. Taxonomy (NCBI): domain Bacteria; kingdom Pseudomonadati; phylum Pseudomonadota; class Betaproteobacteria; order Burkholderiales; family Alcaligenaceae; genus Alcaligenes; species Alcaligenes phenolicus. Next base: position 79,965 of record NZ_DAMBOE010000002.1, on the reverse strand, counting down.
AATCAAGTCCCGATTACAAAACCCATTAGCATAGACGTCATTGGGGCTATGGAGGCGGGATGGCTGGCTTTGTTGCCCTTTGTTGTGCTTGGAAACGTCTGCCAGCTAGCCTGGAAAATATCAGTTTACTGTGAGGGTGCTAACGATTCCAAGTGTTGGTTTAACTGGGCTAATCGTTCAGGGGTACCGACATCCATCCAGAAACCTTGATGGAGGCTGCCCAGCACCTGCCGGCGCTCGATGGCAGCATGCAGCAAAGGAGCGGCTTTGGCAGGCTGGTCTTTGGGCAGATGGGCGAAGAGTTCGGGTTTGTAGACCCCTATGCCGCTTAAAGTGGCACTACGGGCACCCGCAAGGGTTTTGGCGCATAGGTGCAATTGTCCGTCTTGGATGCCAAAGTCCCCTTCGGGATGGTGGGGCGGGTTGGGTGTCAGGATCAACCAGGCCTGCTCCGGGCCTGCTTGCAGACGTTCGGCCATGACAAAGGCTTGGGCAGGATCCCAATCGGACCAGATATCGCCATTCATCAACAGGAAAGGCTGGTCCTGGAAAAAATCCAGTGCCTTGGCAATGCCACCGGCGGTTTCCAGCGCTGATGATTCAGGCGAGTAGCTCAGGCGCAGGCCCCATTGGCTGCCATCACCCAGTGTGGATTCAATCTGCTCACCCAACCAGGCGTGGTTGATGATCACTTCTCGAAAGCCGGCTTTGGCCAGCGCGCGCAAGTGCCAGACGATGAGAGGCCGACCACCTGCCGGAATCAGGGGTTTGGGGCAGGTGTCGGTCAAGGGGCGCATGCGCTCGCCTCGACCGGCCGCCAGAATCATGGCGCGCATCAGACCGTCATGCCCAAAACAGTTTGGCGACCTTCCAGGCGGTTCAGCAGGCGCAGCAAACCGTTGAAACACTCGTAGCGGCTGGCCACCTGATGTACATAGCCCAGCAGGCGGGGCATATGATCCAGATAATGATGTTTTCCGTCACGCAGAGAGAGGCGGGCAAACACACCCAGAATGCGCAGATTGCGTTGCAGGCCCATCCATTCGTATTGCTGGTGGAACACGGCAAAGTCGGCAGGCACATCCAGGCCCGCTTCCATGGCGGCCTGCCAGTAGCGAATCGCCCAGTCCAGTTGCTGCTCTTCCGTCCAGGTAACGCGCGCGTCCATGACCAGGGAGGCAATGTCATAGGTGATGGGGCCTGCCAGGGCGTCCTGGTAGTCGATAACGCCGGGCTCGCTCTGGCCGGGCAGGGGCATCATCAAATTAGGGCTGTGGAAATCCCGGTGTACGAGTACAGTAGCGCTTTGCACATTGGCCTGAACCAGCTCGGCAAAGGTTTTGCGCAACATCCCATGATCTTTTTCGCTTAGTTCGAACTGGCGATGTTTTTGGATGTACCACTCGGGGAACACCTGCAGTTCTTCCAGCAAACGCTGTTCGTTGTAGGGAGGCAAACCCGTGGTGTCGGCTTGTTGCAGTTTCACCAAGGTCAACAGCGTACTGCGGTACAGTTTGTCCAGCTCGCTTTGCGGCATGGGGTTTTTCAGTGCGGTCTGAAAATTGTCCTGACCCAGATCGCTGAGCAGCAAAAAGCCTTGTTCAGTGTCTGCTGCCAGGATTTCGGGCACGTGGATGCCCGTCGGTGCCAGCAGTTCGGTAACGTGCACAAAGGGCTTGCAGTCTTCCGTGGCCGGAGGCGCATCCATCAAAACGACGGTTCGATCCTGGGCTTGCAGGCGAAAGTAACGGCGAAAGCTGGCGTCGCTGGAGGCCGTTTGCAGGCTGTCCAGATCCAGTCCAAAACGGGACTTCAGGGTGTTCAGCCAGGTAATTGCTTGCTGCAAACGAGGGTCGGTAGCGGCAGAAATAGAAGCAGACATAAATAAAGGGAAGCAGAAGATCGTAACGGATTAGTGTTTAGCAGTGCCGCTAAACGGCAGGCTTAACTATAATACTGGGTCGCCAGGGTTTTTCGTCTCTGGTGGAACAAATGCAGGACATAAATGCAGGACACAACTGGAGGCGCAGTCTTAGTGCGAGTTGCGGCGTGGTATATCGTGTTGATGATGACAGGCATGGGGGTCGCCCAGGCTCAGTCGTCCGTGCGTCCGTCTTTAAAGACGTCCCCCGGTTTGCAAGTGCGCAAGCTCCAGGAAGAGGATATGGCCGTCTATCTGATAGGCGACCAGATGAAAACACTGGAAGATGGCACCTTGCGTCTGGAAGGCGGTGCTCAGGTCCGGCGCATTGATTCTGTCGTCAAAGGCGACCGGATCGACTATCAGGAAAAAACCGGCCAGGTGGAAGTACGTGGCAACGGCCTGATCATGCGTGATGGCGCCTTGGTGCGCAGCCCGGAGTTTGATTACAACCTGGACGCGGATACAGGACGCATGTCGTCCCCGGAGTTCTGGCTGGGGGCCACCGGCGGCAGCGGTACAGCGACGCAGGCTGATATTCTCAGTTCCAACCATATGCGGCTATCCGATGTGAATTACTCGGGTTGTCCATGTCCTGAACCTGCCTGGTATATCCAGTCGCCCAAGGTTGATCTGTATTCCAAGGAAAACGAAGGGGTGGCGCGTAATGGCGTCTTGTACTTCAAGGGTATGCCCCTGTTGTATTCCCCCTACCTGACCTTTCCGCTCCGTAAAGAGCGCAAGTCCGGTTTCCTTTTGCCTACTTACGGCATGACGACGCGGGGTGGCATAGACCTGAGCGTGCCGTATTACCTGAATCTGGCCCCTAATTACGACGCCACCCTGACGCCTCGCTTCATGGCTAAACGCGGCGCCATGTTGGAGGGGGAATTCCGGTACCTGGGTGACAGCTTCTCCGGAGAGTTGACCGGTAACTACCTGCCTGATGACAAGGAGCTGGGTTATAAACGCTGGCTGTTCATGGGGCAGTATCGTCAGAGTCTGCCTGCCAGCTTCTATTTGAATGCGGATATCCGCCGTGTCTCGGATGATGATTATTTCCGTGACTTCAGCAGCTTTGGATTGAACGATTCCACCATCCAGGATCTGGCCAGCACGGTGACTCTGGGTTGGGGCGGTTCCAAGTATTTCCGCTCTCACGTCAGTGCGACGCGCTATCAGACCCTGCAGGATTCTTCTACTGGATATCGTCAGCCACAGTACGACAAATTGCCTGAGTGGTATTTGGGTGCATCCCGTTATAACTGGGGTGGCTTTGATGTAGTCAGCGATAACTATGCAACCCGTTTCCGCTTGCCGTTTTACAGTGGCAACCTGAGCGAATTTGACGATATGCGCAGTACCCGTCTGGCTCCAGACGGTACGCGTTTCTCGTCCTACACAACGGTGGCTTATCCTGTCATTCGCCCAGGCTGGTACATCACGCCCAAAGCGGGCCTGCACATGAGCCAGTACCAGACAGACTGGTATGTGGGCGATCCTAATATGGTGCGTTTCGCGGACCGGGCCCGTACGCAAAGTCGTGTCTTGCCTATCCTGTCCGTGGATACGGGCATGACCTTCGAGCGTGATACGACCTTGTTTGGCAGCGACTCCATTCAAACTCTGGAGCCGCGTGTTTACTATCTGTACGTGCCTTATCGCGACCAATCCTCGCTGCCCTTGTACGATACCAGTCTGGCCAGTTTCAACTTTGCCCAGGCTTTCAGTGAAAATATCTTCTCCGGTGGTTGGGACCGTATTTCCAATGCAAACCAGGTCACCGTGGGTCTGACGTCCCGCTGGCTGGATGCTGACACGGGCTTCGAGCGTCTGGTTCTGCAGGCCGCTCAGCGCTTGTATTTTGATAAGCAAACCGTAACACTGGGCGATGAACAAGCGCGTACCAGCACCCGCTCAGACTATCTGGTCGGTGCCAGTGCGGCTTTGACCAATACGTTCTCGGTCAACTTCGATGCGCAGTTCAATCCAGACGAGAAACGTCGTAATCGTCTGGCCTCCGGTATTCGTTGGCGTCCTAAACGCCTGGCAACACTGGGTGTGAACTATCGTTATGAGCGTGACCCCCGTCAGGTCGTTGATCCCAACTTCACGCCGACAGACGAAGACCATCGTGGCAAGGAATACGTTTCCATGACAGGCCAATGGCCTTTGAGCAACAAGGTGTACGCTGTGGGACGTTACGATTATTCCATCCAGGAAAGCCGTGGCACGCAAACGGTGCTGGGGCTGGAGTATAAAGGCGACTGTTGTTGGGCGGCTCGTGTGGTGATGCAACGCTATGCGGTTTCGGCCAGGGAAACCAATAAGGCCCTGTTCTTCCAGCTGGAGCTGTCCGGTTTGGGCGGAATTGGCAACGACCCTATCAAAATGCTGCGTGACCGTGTGATTGGCTATGAACCCGTCACCAATCCCGTACAGGAAAAAATGATTCATGAGAGGTATGAATAATATGCGTTTCAGCTTGAAAAACCGTACCCTGTCATTGGCTTTGATGGCCGTCATGGGGCTGGGCACGGCTCAAATGGCTCAGGCGCAGTCCAAGCCCGCTGCAGCCAAGGCGGCACCCGCTGCTTCCTCCCAGTTTGTGGATGGCATTGCTGCCGTGGTCAATGACGAGGTGATTACCCTGCGCCAGGTTGATCTGGAAGCCGCACAGGTGCTGGAACAGTTAAAGCAGCAGAAAATTCCTGCTCCTGATCATGACATCTTGCGCAAACAGGTTTTGCAGCGTCTGATCAATGAACGCCTGGAGCAGCAGGAAGCTCGCGCCATGGGGATTTCAGTCGGTCCACAGCAAGTGGATGAAGGTGTGCGCATGATTGCCTCGCGCAACAATATGACCGAAGCCCAGTTGCGAGCCGAAATTGAAAAGAATGGCATTAGCTGGGAGCAGTACCGTGCCAATCTGAAGCAGGAAATCCTGCTGGATCAGTTGCGCATGCGTGCGGTCGACAGCAGCATCAATATTACGGACGCCGACATTGATATGTACCTGCGCTCTCAAGGTGGCGCAGGTTTGGGCAATTTGGGGCAATCGGCAGCACAGGCGCAAAATGCACCTGTCAGTCTGGCGCAGATCCTGGTGCGTGTGCCTGAAGGCGCGAACTCCAGTGAAGAAGCGCGTTTGCGGACCAAAGCTGAAGGCTTGTTGGCCCAGGCTCGTTCGGGCGCAGACTTTGCCGGTTTGGCTGCCTCCAACTCGGATGGTCAGGAAGCTCTGAGCGGCGGTGTGATGGGGACTCGGTCCTTGTCCGACTGGCCTGACTTGTTTGCACAAGCTGTCCATAACCTTGCCCCCGGCCAGGTTTCCGACCTGATTCGCAGTGGTCAAGGTTTCCATATTCTGAAGGTGCTGGAGCGTGGCGGTGCTGCGCCTGGCAATACCTCGCCTGTGCCCAGTGCGGCATCGGCTCAGTCCGGTCCCATGATGGTGACCCAGACTCATGCCCGCCATATTCTGGTCAAGCTCTCCAAGGTTATGACTTCCGAGCAGGCTCGTCAGCGTATTGAGCAATTGCAAGAGCGTTTGCGCAATGGCGAGTCCTTCCAGGATCTGGCCAAGCGGTACTCGGAAGACAGCAGCGCACCACAAGGTGGTGATTTGGGTTGGCTCTCGCCTGGCGAGACAGTGCCTCCGTTTGAGCAAGCCATGAACAAGCTGCAACCCGGTAACGATACCGCCGTGGTGGAGTCCCAGTTTGGCTGGCACCTGATCCAGGTGATCGAGCGCCGTACCCGCAATATGGAAGGCGAGTACAAGCGCATGCAGGCCCGTCAGGCTCTGTTCCAGCAGCGTGCCGAGCCTGCCTTTGAAGATTGGCTGAACAGCCTGCGCGGCCGCGCTTACATTGATAACCGTTTGGACCCCGAGTCCAGCACCCGCCGTCGCTAAGGATAAGTATGGCCCAGCATCAGGCGCGCAAGCGCTTTGGACAGAACTTTCTGGAAGATGAGGCCATCATCGACCAGATCATCCGTGCGATTGGCCCTCGGCCTGTCGATAATATGGTGGAAATTGGTCCGGGCCTCTCGGCCCTGACCCGACCGCTGACGCAGGCGCTGGAGCGCTTGCGTGTGGTCGAGATTGACCGTGATCTGGCAGCCCGTCTGCGTAATCACTATTCGCCCAGCAAGCTGGAAATCATTGAGGCTGATGCCTTGAGCGTGGACTTCGGTGCTTTAGGCCCGAATCTGCGTATTGTGGGTAATCTGCCGTACAACATCTCCAGCCCCTTGCTCTTTCATTTGCTGGACTATGCCGATGCCGTGGTGGATCAGCACTTCATGCTGCAACGCGAGGTGATTGATCGCATGGTCGCCAAACCCGGCTCTTCAGACTACAGCCGCCTGTCGGTGATGTTGCAGTCGCGCTATCGCATGGTGAAGTTGTTTGAAGTGCCGCCCGAGGCATTTAACCCGCCACCGCGTGTTGTGTCGGCAGTCGTGCGTATGGTGCCTTTGGCGGCAGATCGTCCCCAGGCTCGTGATGCGCGTGTATTCAGCCAGGTTGTGGCGCGGGCCTTCTCGCAAAAACGCAAGATGTTGCGCGGTGGTTTGGGTGACTGGACGGCTCATATCGACTGGGAGGCGCTGGAAATTGCACCTACCAGCCGACCGGCTGACTTGTCCCTGGAACAGTACATTGCCCTGGCCGATCACCTGATGGATAAGGGCGTTATCCAAGCCGTCTGATAGACAAAATCCCGTAAAGAAAAACACCCCAAAATTGGATATCGATTCCGTTTTGGGGTGTTTTTTTTTATGGCGGGTCGTGTAAGGCTACTCGTCCTTGGAATGATCTGTTATGCCAGCTTGATTCTGCTGGGGCAAAGGGTCTTGCCCCCACGCTGAACCCTGGGCTCCTAGCCAAAGAACCAATAACAAACCGCGATCGAGGCCAGTACCCCCGCCAGATCGGCAATCAGGGCGCAGGATACGGCATGGCGCGCACGTTGTATGCCGACCGCGCCAAAATACACTGCCAGCACATAGAAGGTTGTTTCCGTGCTGCCCTGCACGGTTGCACCCAGCAGGGCCGGGAAGCTGTCCACGCCGTGATGCTGCATGGTTTCAATCAACAGGGCACGAGCGGCACCGGCTGAAAAGGGTTTGACCAGAGCGGTAGGCAAGGCATCAATAAAACGCGTATCCAGTCCGGTCAGGTTCACCAGCCAGCGGATCACGTCCAGTACGATATCCAGGGCACCAGAGCTCCGCAGCACGCCCACAGCGCACAGCATGGCAACCAGATAGGGCAGTAGATCCCTGGCGACGCCAAAGCCTTCTTTAGCACCTTCTACAAAGGCCTCATACAGAGGAATCTTGCGTCGCCAGCCCATCAGCAGGAAAAGCCAGATGATGGACAGCAAGGTCAGGTTGCCAAGCAAGGACGAAAGTGACTGGATAGCCGCTGCACTGAGTGTGGCCAGCAAGGCCATGAAAGATCCCAGGATCAGCGCAAAGATTCCAAACCACAGCATCAGCACCGGATCAAACAGACGCAGGCGCTGCACCAGGGCCACGCTGAGTAGTCCGGCCAGCGAGGAGGCGGTGGTAGCCAGCAGAATGGGCAGAAACACCATCGTGGGATCAGGCGCACCTTGTTGAGCCCGGTACATGAAGATACTGATGGGGATCAGTGTCAGTGAGGAAGCATTGAGCACCAGAAACAGGATCTGGGCGTTGGTGGCGGTGTCCGGGTGCGGGTTCAGTGTTTGCAGTGACTTCATGGCCCGCAAACCGATGGGCGTGGCGGCATTGTCCAGGCCCAGACCATTGGCGGCGAAGTTCAGGGTGATCAGTCCCAAAGCCGGGTGGCCGGCAGGCACACCTGGCATCAGGCGGCTGAACAGCGGTCCCAGCCAGCGAGCAAGGGTATCGATCAGCCCGGCTTTCTCGGCAATCTTCAAAAAGCCCAACCACAGGGTGAGCGTGCCAAAAAGTAGCAGCATCAGTTGCACGGACAGGGCGGCCATATCGAACAGGCTGCGCACCATTTGTGCAAAAATTTCGCTATTTCCCCCGACCAGCCACTGGTAAAACCCGCTGACGGCGGCAATCAGGAAGAAAAACAGCCAAAGAGTATTGAGCATAGTGTTGGCAGTAAACAGGGCAGGGAAAAGCCAAGCTAGATTGTCGCAGAATACAGGTGGGTTTTAACGGCTACGGTATGTAAGGGTGGCGGCACAAATAGTCGCAAAACACGATTTGGGCATATTTTTGCTGGGTTGAAAAATAAGGGGCCAAAAAAAACCGGCCAGTTAAGGCCGGTTCTGTTTGCTTTAATCCACGCGCCCTTTGGCCTGGATTAGTTCAATCTTGTAGCCGTCCGGATCTTCCACAAACGCAATCACGGTGGTGCCGTGCTTCATGGGGCCGGCTTCACGTACGACCTTGCCGCCGCGGGCCTTGATGTCCTCACAGGCTTTGTAGGCATCAGGCACTTCCAGGGCGATATGGCCATAGCCATTGCCCAGATCGTAGGAGGGGGTGTCCCAGTTGTGGGTCAGTTCCAGCACGGCGGCTTCGGACTCGTCCTGATAGCCCACAAAAGCCAGGGTGAAGCGGCCGTCCGGGTAGTCGGACTGGCGCAGCAATTTCATGCCCAGCACTTCGGTGTAAAAGGCCAGAGAACGGTCCAGATTGCCGACACGCAGCATGGTGTGCAGGATACGCATAAGGTAGAGCTCCTAGAGTTCAACCTGCCTTAAAGCAGGGGCAGGGTGCCTGGATCATATTGTCGTAACTGATTGCGCGCATTGACAAAATCAGGGTAGAGCGTTTCGACCAAGGCCCAGAAACGTGGGCCGTGATTCATCTCTTGCAGATGCGCGACCTCGTGAGCGACGACGTAATCAATGATGGTTGGGTGAAAGTGTATCAGGCGCCAGTTCAGCATAATCGTGCCGTCACTGTTGCAGGACCCCCAGCGTTTGGCAGGCGCAGCCAGCCGTAATTTGCTGGCACTCAAACCCGACAGGTTCAGATAGTGTTGCAGCCGCTGTTCAAACCATTGCCTGGCCTGTTTCTGCAGCCAGGCCTGGGTCAGCTCCTGGACACGCTGGGGTTCGGCGCCGACGGGTAGGGGTAGCGACAGGCATTGACCCCGTTGAACCTGACCGGCTTGTCCGTCGAAATGTACCTGCTGAATCTGCGGGTTCAGGCTAAGGCGGATGGGCACCCCCATAAAGGGCAGGGTATCGCCATCAACCCATTGCAGGCTTTGCAAGGCCAGTTGTTCGCGACGTTGCTGATATTCGCGCAGCTTGCGCAGTATCCAGGCGCTTTTGCTGTGCAGCACTTGTTCTGCCTGACTGATCTTGACCCAGGAGGGCAGGGCAACGGTCAGGCCACTGTCGTTGATGGTCAGGCCCAGGGTACGGCGGCGGGAGCGTTTGAGCTGATAGCCAATGGTGTGGCCATCCAGCTGCACCTGCTGCCATTGCACGCCTTCCGGCAAGCTTTCGGGCCGGACAGTCAGGGCACTTTGGGGGGGCAGAGCAGAACCGGCGGGCGGCTTTTCTGGCCGCTGCGCCGGGTGGGGAAAGGCCGTGTCAGGAAACAGGGCCAGTTGTGGGGGGACCGTCATAGCGTTCCGGGTTCAAGACGCGCATTTCGGTTTCAATCCATGTCTGTACGCGTTGGTTGACTTCTTCAGGGGTCAGCCCGGCAGGATCAATGGGCGGACCAAAGGAGATAGTAACCAAGCCCGGCGTCTTGATAAAGGCATTGCGACGCCAGCATTCGCCCGCATTGTGCGCTACGGGGATAATCGGCGTGCCCGTACGGCAGGCCAGCAAGGCGCCACCCATTTTGTAGCGGCCAGTAGAGCCAGGGGCGGTACGAGTCCCTTCCGGGAACAAGAGGGGCCAGCGGCCTTCGTCAATGCGCTGCTGCCCGATCTTGATGACTTGTTCAAAGGCATCCCGGCCCTTGGCGCGATCAATAGGGATCATGCGCAGCAGGGCCAGTCCCCAGCCAAAGAAAGGGACTTTATGCAGCTCGCGCTTGTAGACAAAGCACACCTGACGCGGCATGTAGGAAGGAAAGAACAGCGTTTCCCAGGCCGACTGGTGCTTGGACAGGATGATGGCCTTGCCGTCGGGCAGGTTGTCCCAGCCCTTGGTCTGCCAGCGTATGCCCAGAATCGTGCGTGCTCCCCAGACAGCCAGCCGCGGCCAGCCGGTGGTAAAGCGATAGCGCATGTCCAGCGGCAGCGGCGCGATAATCAGGCAGGCAAAGGCGTAGGGGATAACGGTAATCAACAAAAAGAGTTGATAGAGTGAAGCGCGGATAATGCCCATATCAGTTTCCGTGGAGCCATTTGTCGACAACAGCGGCCAGATCGGCCTCGACGCGCGTGCCCTCGGGCAAGCCGCCTTTCTCTAGGGTACGCATGCCTTTACCCGTCTGAACCAGCCAGGGCGCACAGCCGGCTTGGCTGGCCGCTTGCAGATCACGCAAGGAATCGCCCACCGAGGGTACGGTTTGCAGGTTCACTTCATAGCGATGTGCAATGTCGCGAAACATGCCAGGGGCCGGTTTGCGACAGGTACAGCCCTCATCCGGGCCATGCGGGCAAATAAAGATGGCGTCGATAAAGCCACCCAGCAAGGCCAGTTCACGGCGCATCTTGGCATGGATGGCGTTCAGCGTGGTCATGGAAAACAAACCACGTGCCAGACCGGACTGGTTGGTGGCAATCACCACCTTCCAGCCGTTTTCGGTCAGGCGGGCCAAGGCCTCCAGGCTGCCTGGAATGGCCTCCCACTCCTGTGGGCTTTTGATAAAGGCATCGCTGTCATGGTTGATGACACCGTCCCGATCAATAATGGCAAGTTTCACTAGTTAGCCAGCCTGGAAAGATCCGCAACCTGGTTCATCAGTGCATGCAGCTTGGCCAGCAAGGCCAGACGGTTGGCACGGATGGCAGGGTCTTCGGCCATGACCATGACGTCCTGGAAGAACTTGTCCACGGCACCACGGGCCTGGGCCAAGGTGGCCAGGGAAGCGTCAAATTCACCCGCTTCAAACTGGGCCTGGGCCACGGGTTGCAATTCCTGAATCTTGGCAGCCAGCTCGCGCTCGGCAGGTTCGACCAGTAATTTGTCATCCAGTGTTGCCAGTTCGCCTTCGGCTTTCTTGAGCAGATTGCTGACGCGCTTGTTGGCGGCAGCCAGGCTCTCGGCTTCAGGACGTTGGGCAAAAGAGGCGCAAGCCTGAATACGGGCGTGAACCTGCTCCAGTGGCGGACGCAGGGCCAACACGGCATCCACCACGCTGCGCTCGTAATCGTTGCTGAGCTGGTTACGGTAGCGTTCGTAAATGAAGGCTTGAACCGCATCTACCGTGTCAGCCGCCAGGACACCATCCTTGAAGAAGGACGCAGTGGTGTTCAGCAGCGTATCCAGGTTCAGGCTATTGGCCTTCAGCTGGGCACCGGCTTGCAACTGTTCGTAGGCGCTGATCAGGCCCAGAGCGGCACGGCGCAGGGCATAAGGGTCGCGCTCACCTGTAGGAGCCAGACCAATGCCCCAGATACCGACCAGAACTTCGGCACGTTCGGCCAGGAACAGAATGGCCTGGGTCAGGCTGGCTTCTGTGACAGGCTGGTCCAGACGGTGACGGTATTGCTCGCGAATCGCCAGCACGATGTCCTCGGGCTCGCCATCCCCTTGGGCGTAGTACGCACCCATCACGCCTTGCAGCTCGGGGAACTCGCCCACCATATTGGAGTTCAGGTCCGCCTTGGCCAGAAGTGCGGCACGACGGGCGTGCTCTTCATTGGCACCCAGTTGCTTGGCAATGTAGCCAGCCACGGATTGCAGACGCTCGATACGGTCCAGCTGCGAACCCAGCTTGTTGTGGTACACGCTGCCAGCCAGCGTGGACACACGCTCGGCCAGAGTCTGTTTGCGATCGGTTTCAAAGAAGAACTGGGCGTCCGCCAGACGGGGGCGAACCACGCGCTCGTTACCTTCGATGATGTTGCTGGGATCGTCCACCTTCATATTGCTGACGATCAGGAAGCGATTGGTCAGCTTTTGTGTGGCGGGGTCAAACAGCGGGAAATACTTTTGATTCAGACGCATGGTCAGAATCAGGCACTCGGAAGGCACTTGCAGGAATTGTTCGTCGAACTGGCCCACGTACACGGTGGGGTATTCGACCAGAGCGGTGACTTCGTTCAGCAACGCTTCCACTTCGGGATCGTCGCCCAGGGTGGAGTTCAGGCGTTTGGCTTCAGCTTCCAGGTCTGTACGAATCTGTTCGCGGCGAACTTCGAAAGAAGGAACCACCCAGCCTTGTTCCTGGACCTGTGCGGCCCAGCTATCGGCATCACGGATGTCGAAGGGGGCATCGCACATGAAGCGGTGACCGTGTGTCTGGCGACCCGCTTGCAGGCCCAGAGCGCTGACGGGAACGATGTCCGAACCCCACAGGGCGACCAGACCGTGGGCAGGGCGCACAAAGCGCACGCTGCTGACACCATCGGCCAACTGATAGCGCATCACTTTAGGGATGGGCAGGTGGGTAATGGACCATTCCAGGGCCTCTTGCAGACCGTCTTTCAGGGCGGCGCCAGTGGCAATGCCGCTGGCGTACAGGTAGTCCTGCTTGCCATCGGACTCGCGTAGCAGGTCGCTGGCCTTCAGATGTTCCAGGCCTTTGGCGGTCAGGCGCTTGGCCAGCGCCGGAGCGATCTCACCATTGGCATCCAGGCCAATATGGGCGGGCATCAGCTTTTCGGTATAAGGCTGGTCTTCGGCTTGCTGGTACGCAGCGCTGAACCAGGCAGCCAGACGGCGAGGCGTGGCGTAGGCACGCACTTCACAGTTCGGGGCCAGCAGGGCTTGTTCGCCCAATACTTTTTGCAGACCTTCGCTAAAGGCTTGCCCCAGCTGTTGCAGCGCTTTGGGGGGCAGTTCTTCGGTGAACAGTTCAATCAGCAAAGGCTGTGTCGTGGAGGCGTTCATTACTTGGCCTCCGAGGATTTGTTGCTCAGCATGGGGAAACCTAGGCGTTCGCGGGAGTCGTAGTAAGCCTGTGCGACAGCGCGGGACAGATTGCGGATACGGCCAATATAGGCAGCGCGCTCGGTCACACTGATGGCGCCGCGGGCATCCAGCATATTGAAGGTGTGAGCAGCTTTCAGCGTTTGCTCGTAAGCGGGCAGGGCCAGCGGCACGTCAATGATGCGCTTGGCTTCGGCTTCGTAGTCGTTGAAATGCGCAAACAGTACATCGGTGCTGGCGTGCTCGAAGTTGTAGGTGGATTGTTCCACTTCGTTCTGGTGGAACACGTCGCGGTAGTAAATACGCTGGCCGTTGTGACCTTCGGTCCAGACCAGATCGTAGACGCTTTCCACACCTTGCAAGTACATGGCCAGACGCTCCAGACCGTAGGTGATCTCGCCCGTGGTTGGCGTGCAGTCCAGACCGCCTACTTGCTGGAAGTAGGTGAACTGCGTGACTTCCATACCATTGAGCCAGACTTCCCAGCCCAGACCCCAGGCACCCAGTGTCGGGTTTTCCCAGTCGTCTTCAACAAAACGGATGTCGTGCGCTTTGGGGTTGATGCCCAAGGCTTCCAGCGAGCCGATATACAAGTCCAGAATGTTTTCAGGTGCGGGCTTGAGCACGACCTGAAACTGGTAATAGTGTTGCAGGCGGTTGGGGTTGTCCCCGTAACGCCCGTCTTTGGGGCGGCGCGAAGGCTGCACATAGGCAGCGCGCCACGGTTCAGGGCCGATGGCCCGCAAAAAGGTTGCCGTATGAGAGGTTCCGGCACCGACTTCCATATCGTAGGGCTGAAGCAGAGCGCATCCGTGCTTGTCCCAGTATTGCTGGAGCGTAAGTATGATTTGCTGAAAGGTGAGCATGAGCAATGGCCAGTAAAGCGAGAATCTGCAAAATTTTTCTATTTTAGCGTGAACTGCGCCCCTGCAGCAGAAAAGCGCCCGCAATGGGCTATTTTGGCCGTCCGGGCCATGGGCAAGGCCGCTGTGTACCGGGCGGTCAAGTTGTTTTTAGACGTATCATATGCGTTTGTCCAAATACTGCTTATTTGCTGACCTGATCTTGAAACAGAATCTCGGGCGGCAGTCTAAAGGAGGCTAGGTCCATGAGTGAACTTGTCACGCTTGAACGTATCGGCAAGGTGTTGTTGATTACTTTGAACCGTCCCGAGGCACGTAATGCCATCAACCTGGAAACCGCGCAGGCGCTGGCCCAGGCTCTGGATGAGTTCGATGCCGACCCCAGCATTGCCGTAGGCGTGCTGACAGGGGCCAACAATACCTTCTGCGCCGGTATGGATTTGAAAGCCTTTGCCAAGACTGGCCAGCGCCCCTATGTAGGCGACCGCGGCTTTGCCGGTATTTGCGAGCGTCCACCTGCCAAACCTCTGATTGCTGCCGTGGAAGGCTACTGCCTGGCCGGTGGTTTTGAAATTGCCCTGTCCTGCGATTTGATTGTTGCGGCCAATAGCGCCAACTTTGGCCTGCCTGAGGTGAAACGCGGCATCGTCCCCGGATCGGGCGGCATGGTGCGCTTGCCTAGCCGTATTCCTTACCACATGGCCATGGAAATGGTGCTGACCGGTGGTATGTACCCTGCCGCCCGTATGGCTGAGCTGGGTCTGGTCAGCCGTCTGGCCGAACCTGGCAAAGCCACCGAGCAGGCGCTGGCACTGGCCGAGCAGATTGCCGCCAACGGTCCCTTGGCCGTGCAAACCGCCAAGAGCATTATTTCCCAGTCGCGCGACTGGCGTCAGTCGGATCTGTTCGATCTGCAGCGCCCTCGTATCGCCAGCATCTTTACCTCTGCAGACGCCAAGGAAGGCGCGACGGCTTTTGCCGAGAAGCGCGAACCTGTCTGGCAGGGCAAATAGTTTCCCCTTGTTCATCCCGTTTTTTATATAGACGCCACCATGACCACGATCAAAGAAGACGATCTGATTCAGTCCATCGCTGATGCGGTGCAGTTCATCAGTTACTATCATCCCACCGACTATCTGGAGCATCTGGCCCGCGCTTACGAGCGTGAGCAGAACCCGGCGGCCAAAGATGCCATCGCCCAGATCCTGACCAACTCGCGCATGTGTGCCGAGGGCCATCGCCCTATCTGTCAGGACACCGGGGTGGTGAACGTATTCCTGAAAGTGGGCATGGGTGTGCGCTTTGATACCAAGCGCTCCTTGCAGGAGCTCTGTG
The DNA here is from genome assembly GCF_032063905.1 of Alcaligenes phenolicus. Taxonomy (NCBI): domain Bacteria; kingdom Pseudomonadati; phylum Pseudomonadota; class Betaproteobacteria; order Burkholderiales; family Alcaligenaceae; genus Alcaligenes; species Alcaligenes phenolicus. Next base: position 64,807 of record NZ_DAMBOE010000002.1, on the reverse strand, counting down.
ACGAGGGGGTGCGTCGCGGTTATCTGAATCCGGATAATCCACTGCGCGCCTCCATCCTGAATGATCCCTTGTTCACCCGTAAAAACACGCGTGATAACACCCCCTGTATTGTGAATGTGGAACTGGTCGCTGGGGATCAGGTTCACATTCAAGTGGCCGCCAAGGGCGGTGGTTCGGAAAACAAGAGCAAGTTCGTGATGCTCAACCCCAGCGATTCTCTGGTGGATTGGGTTCTCAAAACCGTTCCTACGATGGGTGCTGGCTGGTGTCCTCCGGGCATGTTGGGTATTGGCGTGGGCGGTACAGCCGAAAAAGCCATGCTGATGGCCAAGGAAGCCCTGATGGAAGACATCGATATGTACGAGCTGCTGCAACGCGGCCCGCAAAACAAGCTGGAAGAGCTGCGTATCGAGCTGTACGAGAAGGTCAATGCTCTGGGTATTGGCGCTCAAGGCCTGGGTGGTTTGACCACCGTGCTGGACGTGAAGATCAATACCTTCCCGACTCACGCCGCTTCCAAGCCTGTGGCCATGATTCCCAACTGTGCGGCAACCCGTCACGTACATTTCTCGCTGGACGGCAATGGCCCCGCCGAGCTGGCACCTCCACCACTGTCGGCCTGGCCTGACATTCACTGGGCGCCGGACTACAACAAGTCCCGCCAAGTGAACCTGGATGAGCTGACCCCTGAAGAAGTGGCTTCCTGGACGCCAGGCCAGACCTTGCTGCTGTCGGGCAAGATGTTGACTGGCCGTGACGCTGCTCACAAGCGTATTCAGGACATGCTGGAAAAGGGCGAGTCCCTGCCTGTGGACTTCACCAACCGCGTGATTTACTACGTGGGTCCGGTTGATCCTGTGCGTGACGAAGCCGTTGGTCCAGCAGGCCCAACCACCGCCACTCGCATGGACAAGTTCACCGAGATGATGCTGGCCAAAACCGGTTTGATCTCCATGATCGGCAAGGCTGAGCGTGGCCCAACCGCGATTGAAGCGATTCGTGCCCACAAATCGGCTTACCTGATGGCCGTGGGTGGTTCCGCGTACCTGGTTTCCAAGGCCATTCGCAATGCGAAAGTGGTGGCTTTTGAAGACCTGGGCATGGAAGCCATTTACGAGTTCGAAGTTCAGGACATGCCCGTGACTGTGGCTGTGGACTCGCAAGGCGTGTCCGTGCATAACACCGGTCCTGCCGAGTGGCGCAAGCGTATTGCAGAGATCTCTTTGGTCGCTGTGTAAGACGTGAAGTGGGAAGCTTGGGCTTCCCGGCTTTGTCGATAAGAAACCCGCATGAGTGTTTCCGGCCTGCTTGTAAAAGCAGCGTCAGCACAACATTCAATGCGGGTTTTTATGTCTGGCGTTTGTGTGACCTTTGCTTGGCTGCCTGAATGTTTTGGTTTTAGGAGAGGCTCATTACCATCACAAATGCCAGGGCCGTATATTTCTGGCGGCTCAAGAGGTCGCGAAAAAAGAATTCGATCTGTTGATCTGCCTTCCGCTAGAAGCAGATGATCTCAGGCCCGCTCTTTGCCTGGACACCGGCTTTTTCAGCATCGCCCGTTCAGGATTTGATCAGCAAGCCGCGCAGTAATAAATCCAGTGCAGCCAGCCCTTTTACCAAACGGGCATCCCCATCCTCTCCTTGCGCAATCCAGAAGGCGGCTTCGGCCAGACTGCCGTAAATCAGGGAAGCCAGGGCGTGGGGATCTGCCTGTTCAATCCGACCTTGATCCATCAGTGCCTGAATCAGGCCTTCCATGGAACCCACGCAATACTGATGCGATTCGGGCGATGCGCCCCCCAGTACGGCTTTGGCATCACACAAGACAATGCGCTGCATTTCCGGTTCCAGCGCCATTTCCAGATAGGCATGGCAGCGGCGTACAAACCCGTCCCAGGGGTCCTCGGCATTGTTTGAAATCGCCTGCAGGCGCTCATCCATTTCTGCATCGATCTGGTCGACCACCGCCGCCAGCAACCCCTTTTTGTCACCGAAATGATGGTAGAGCGCACCACGTGTCAGGCCCGCTTGCGCCGTCAACTCGTCCATGGATGTGTCGGCATAGCCACGTTCCGCAAAGAACGTGCGAGCGGTGGCGAGCAGGGTGGCGCGGGTTTCTTCCATCTCGGCGCGGGTACGGCGTGCCATAGTTTCTCCTTACATACGAGCTGAATGTATATTTACATGCGCAGCGTATGTATATATCATTTTAAACATACGCCTTGTATGTATTGTCGACGCATCACCGTGTCGTGGCAAGCGGGCGCTCACGGAGAATGTAATGGCTCAGCCTTATCGAGAACTTTTTGCCGCGCCTGGCACACGGGGATTCGCCCTGGCCGGGCTGCTGGCCCGGATTCCGCTGCCCATGATAGGGATAGGAATCATCACCATGCTGTCGCAACTGCGGGGCAGCTATGCCTTGGCGGGGGCGGTGTCCGCCTCCTTTGTATTGAGCTATGCGCTGCTATCGCCACAAGTGTCCTGTTGGGTGGACCGGCGTGGGCAAAGTCGTGTTCTGCCGCTAGCAACCGCCATTAGTATTCTTGGCTTGTTGCTCTTGTTTGGGGCGACATGGTGGCAAGCGCCTGACTGGACCTTGTTTGCAGGCGCGGTGCTGGCCGGTTTCATGCCTAGCATGTCGGCCATGGTGCGTGCACGCTGGACGGCGATTTATCGTGGACAGGATCGCTTGCAAACAGCGTATTCGCTGGAAACCGTGCTGGATGAAGTCACCTTTATTGCCGGGCCGCCTTTGTCGGTGGGTTTGGCGGTCCTGGTGTTTCCGCAAGCCGGTGTGCTGGCTGCTGCGCTATTGCTGATTGCCGGTGTGTCGGCTCTGTTGTTGCAAAAGGGGACTGAGCCGCCGATTCATGTGCAGGAGCAAGGTAGCCGCCCTTCGGTCCTGCGTCTGAATAGTGTGCGTTTGCTGGCATTGCTGATGGTCGCCATGGGCGTGATTGTGGGCACCGTGGATATTGTCAGCGTGGCCTTTGCCCAGCAGATGGGGCAGCCGGGGGCGGCCAGCCTGGTGCTGTCGGCTTACGCCTTGGGTTCTTGCGCAGCAGGTCTGGTGTTTGGTGGTTTGAAGCTGAACATCCCTTTGCATCGCCTGCTGCTGTTGGGCGGTTTGGCCACCGCCGCCACGACCTTGCCTTTATTGCTGGTGGCCAGCGTGGCGCTGCTGGCAGGGGCGGTTCTGCTGGCTGGTCTGTTTTTCGCCCCCACCATGATTGTGGCCATGTCGCTGGTCGAGCGTGTGGTGCCGGAGCAGCAGTTAACCGAGGGCATGACCTGGCTGCTGGCTGGTCTGAATATTGGTGTGGCTATGGGGGCTGCCGCTTCGGGGCGGATGGTGGATCAGGGCGGAGCCAGCTCCGGCTTTATGGTTGCGCTCTATGCCGCTGCCCTGATCGTCTTGCTTGCCTTGTGCAGCTATCAAAGCTTGCGCGCACCCGTAGTAGCCCGCTCCTGCGCTGTCTAGCCTTCTTTTTTTGAGCATGTAGCGATGAATACCTCTTCTCTATCCATGACCGGGCAGCCCAGCAAGCGGCAGTCCTGGCTGGCCGTTATCGCTGTTGGCCTAGCCACCTTTTCAGTGGTCACCACAGAAATGCTGCCCGTGGGTTTGCTGACTCCTATTGCAGATAGTTTGCAGACTTCCACGGGGACGGCTGCTTTGCTGATTTCCTTGCCCGCCTTGTTGGCGGCCCTGTTTGCGCCTCTGGTGGTGCTGGCCTCTGGTGGCGTGGACAGACGACGCATTCTGTGCGGTTTGCTGGCCTTGCTGGTGATGGCCAATATCGCGTCCGCCCTGGCTCCCAGCATCGCCTGGATGCTGGCCGCCCGTGTTCTGGTTGGTTTTTGTATGGGAGGCATCTGGGCCATTGCTGGTGGTTTGGCGTCCCGGCTGGTTCCGGCTCAGTCTGCAGGTTTGGCAAACTCGATCATCTTCGGTGGGGTTGCCGCCGCTTCTGTGTTGGGCGTGCCATTGGGTGCATTGATGGGCGAACTGGCTGGATGGCGCTGGGCGTTTGGCGGCATGGCGCTGCTGAGCGCTTTGGTGTTGATCTTCCATCTTGCCGTGATTCCGCCCCTGTCCGTGTCGCGCTCGACTACATGGCGTCAGTTCGCCGAGCAGTTTGGCAATCGGCAGTTATGGTTTGGTTTGCTCTTGACCCTGATTCTGGTCGCAGGTCATTTCAGCGCATTTACCTTTGTGCGTCCTCTTTTGCTGTCTGTTTCCGGCATAGGTGCTCAATGGATAGGAGCCTTGTTGTTTGCTTATGGAGTGGCCGGGATTGTGGGCAATTTCCTGATCGGGATGTCGGCGGCCAAACGCACTGAAGCCAGCTTGATGGCGATAGCGTTGGGTCTAAGCATCACTGCTTTGCTTTTCTTGACAGTGGGTAGCTCACCGCTGAGTGGAGGTGCGATTTTGCTGCTTTGGGGCCTGGCGTATGGCGGGGTGTCGGTAGGGCTGATGAGCTGGATGATGAAGGCCGCTACCAATGCTGTTGAGGTGGCTACGGCGTTGTACGTGGCTGTGTTCAATATCGGCATAGCGCTTGGCTCCTGGCTGGGCGGGCAGACTGTGGATGCCTACGGTTTGAGCACGAATCTGGGGGTGGCTGGAGCCGGATCGCTTGTTGTGTTTTTGCTGCTTTTCGGAACAATTTTGCATCAAAAAAAATGGGCAGAAAAAACGCGCCCGGACTGATTTTTCCGGGTTTGTCAGGGCGCAAGCGCGGGTTATTGCTTATTGGAGTCTTGGAGGAGCGCTGCGACGATGTCTGTCAGAACTCCTTGAAATATTCTGTACATCGTTATGTTGTACGGTATAGGGATGCTTTCTGGCTGACCTCCCTTATGGGCACACAACGTCGGTATGGGTGGTCTTAATTAAGGGCCTTGTATGACGCAACTTCAGCGCTCCATCACTATTCCGCAGCTCAACCCCACAATCTGGAACACTCTTGAGCTCGTGCGCTTACGCCAAACCCCCTGGCACAAGAAACAAGCAGTTTTTGAACAATTACAGTCGCTGGGATTAGTCCAAGCCATCCCGCAAACGACGCAGACTCCTTCCCCTTTCCCCGCTCCCCTGATAGCCATGTTGACCGAAGAAGGGCGGCAATTGCTGGAAGCTCGATCCAATCATCAAGAGGCCTTGATCAAGCTTTTGGACGCGTGATCCTTTAGCTTGAGCTGGTTTGGCTGGCTTGTCCTTTGCCGGACAGGCCAGGCCGCTTGTCCTCTTGGAACGTTTTCTGGATAAGTGACGCCTTGAGCGAAAACTGTATAATGCTGTTTTTATATACAGTATTTCGATCATGGAGCTATCGCGCAAACTCGAAATTCTGGCCGACGCGGCAAAGTACGATGCCTCTTGCGCCAGCAGTGCCGCGCCCAAACGGGATTCCCGTGGGCGTACGGGTCTTGGGGCCAGTACGGGGGCCGGCATCTGTCATAGCTTTACGCCTGACGGGCGCTGCGTATCGCTGCTCAAAATACTGCTGACCAATTTTTGTCAGTATGACTGCCTGTATTGCGTGAACCGGCGCTCCAGCAACGTGCCACGCGCGCGTTTTCGGCCTGCCGAAGTGGTTGATCTGACGCTGGATTTTTATCGGCGTAACTATATAGATGGTCTGTTTCTGAGCTCGGGCATCATACGAAGTTCGGACTACACCATGGAGAGCCTGGTCGAGGTGGCGCGCTCCTTGCGCGAAGATCACCATTTTCGCGGCTATATCCACCTTAAAACCATTCCTGATGCAGATCCCCAGCTGATTACGTTGGCTGGTCTTTATGCAGACCGCCTCAGCGTCAACATCGAGCTTCCCACAGACGCTGGCCTGAGCCGTCTTGCGCCCGAGAAAAGTGGGCATACGATCAAGCGCGCCATGGGCGTCATTCGTCTGTCCCAGGAACAGGCTCAGGAGGAGAAGCGGCCTAAAGTGCCTGCCGGGCAAAGTACACAAATGATTGTCGGTGCGGATGCAGCGGATGACCGCAATATCTTGCAAACGGCGCAGACCTTGTACGGAGCCTACAAGCTCAAGCGGGTGTATTACTCGGCATTCAGCCCCATCCCGGACAGCTCGTCGGCACTGCCTGCTCAGCCGCCGCCGCTCTTGCGGGAGCATCGTTTGTATCAGGCCGATTTCCTGCTGCGTAGCTACGGTTTCCGGGCCGAGGAGCTGTTTCAGGATAAGGGCGATTTACCCTTGGATATTGACCCCAAGCTGTCGTGGGCCTTGTCCAATCGAGCGGTTTTTCCGGTAGATCTGAATCGGGCGCCAGAGCGTCTGATTGCGCGTGTTCCGGGTATAGGCATACGCAATGCCAAGCGCCTGGTCGAGCTTCGTCAGATGCGGGCGATCCGATATCAGGACTTGATTCGCTTGCGGTGTTCCATCAAAACATTGCAGCCGTTTGTAGTGGTTCAGGATTACCGTCCCGGCCTTGCTGACGCCGCGTCAGACAAGCTACGACGCATGCTCTCGAGCAATCCGCAGCAACTGAGCTTGCTATGAATCCTCCTTGTGTAACGACCTTGCTTCTTTCTGGCCGCAGGAGCCAACAGTCATGATGACTCTGATGGTGAACGGCGGCTATCTGGCCTGGCGCGAGCAGGCATTACGCGCTTTGGCCGAGGGCTGGTCGCCGGAGGAGCTTTGTTGGGCAGAAGCAAGCCCGGATTCGGGGCGGCAAGGGCAGCAAATCGGGCTGGAGTATGAAGCATCCCAGACGCCGCTTTCCTCGCCTGTTTCCTTGCAAGAGCCCCAGGCGCATCAGCCCGTTTCCAGTGTGTCTGTGCGTATTTCCAAAGGGCTGGCTGCTTCGCTGCAGGATGCGGCCCTGTGTCGTGCGCCGGCGCGTTGGGCCTTGCTTTACCGTGTCCTGTGGCGCTGGCATCAAGGTGATCGCAGTGTGGAGTCCGTGGCAGACGAGGACGGTGCCCGTTTGTACGAGATGGCCAAGGCGGTACGTAAGGAAAAACACGACATGATGGCTTATGTACGGTTCCGCCATTGTGGCAAGGGGATGCAGCCCGAGTACTGGGCCTGGTTTGAACCCGAGCATGATGTGCTGGAGTGGATTGCAGACTATTTCTCCAGACGCATGGGGGGCACGTCGTGGTGTATCGCGACGCCGCAAGGGATTGCACTATGGGATGGTCAGAATCTGCAGCTGCTGGATGCCCCCGACAATATAGAGGAGTTACGGGCGGGCCCGGCTGATGATCAGGTGGAGGCCTTGTGGCTGCGCTATTACCAAAGCATTTTCAATCCCGCGCGACTGAATGAAACCGCTTTGCAGCAGAGCATGCCAGTGCGATTCTGGAAAGGCCTGCCCGAAGCCAGCTTGATTCCCGCCATGATTAGCGAGGCCCGTAATGGCGCCCGGCGAGTGGGGCAGTTTAGTGCGGTAGCCCGGATGCCGGGCAAGGCAGTCGCGGTGGAGGCACACTGTGCGCAGCCTCAACGCAGTGAGCCTTCCGTACTGGAAGCCTGTCGTCGCTGCGGCCTATGGGAGCACGCTACGCAAGCAGTGCCGGGAGAAGGCCCGGCAACAGCGCGTATGATGTTGCTGGGCGAGCAACCCGGTGATTACGAGGATTTGGCAGGGCGTGTCTTTGTCGGTCCTGCAGGGCAGGTTCTGGATCAGGCTTTGCAGCGTGCCGGTATTGAACGCAATGCGCTGTATCTGAGCAATGCCGTCAAGCATTTCAAATGGAAAGGGAGGGGCAAGCAGCGTTTGCATGTCAGCCCTTCTCAAGCCGAAGTGCAGGCATGTGGGCACTGGTTACAGGAAGAACTGGCGCGCCTTGAACCTGCTGTCATCGTCACCTTGGGGGCGACGGCCTTGTCTGCTTTACTGGGAACCCAGGTGCCGCTTGCTCAATATTTGGCCAAGCCGTTTCTTTTAGGGCAGACGTGGGTAATTGCAGCTTGGCACCCTTCGTATGCGCTGCGTGTGGACTCTGCGGCCCGCCGCGAGGAAATTGTCAGCAGTATTACCCAGGTCTTGCAAATAGGATGGCGGCTGGCGACAGGCCCCGCCACGGACGAGGGCCTGGCAGCGGATATCAACTCAGCTGCTTGATTTCCTGATCTTGCACGTTGACCAGTAATTCACTGATGTGGCCTTGAGCCAGTTCAAGTTCAGGAGCCAGATCAGCCAGCGGTACCAGTACAAAAGCACGTTCGTGCATGCGGGGGTGGGGTACGATCAGCCGCTCCGTATTGATCTGCTCTTGCCCGTAAAGCAACAAGTCCAGATCCAGGGTACGGGGTGCGTTGCGGTACAGGCGTGTGCGACCGTGCTCTTGTTCGATAGCTTGCAGACGGTCCAGCAAAATCTCGGGAGGCAGGGTGCAGGTGAAGCGAACGACTGTATTGACGTAATCCGGGCCACTGGAATCGACGGGAGCCGTGCTGTAGAAATGGGCCAGCGTCAGATCCTGGATGCCAGCAGTAGCGGCCAGTTCAGCCGCTGCTGTTTCCAGGGTCTGTCGTGCTTCGCCCAGATTCGCGCCCATGGCGACGAAAACGGTGGTGCTGCCTGGAATCACGATTCGCTTCCACCTGTTGCGTTGCTGCGCTTGGCGTTGGAGCGACGGCGGCGGGTACGGCGCTGACCGCTGCGCGAGCCGGTAGAGGCGGTGCCAGCAGGTTTGCGCACGGCAATCATATTGCTGCGTTCTTCATCGCCAGCATCGGCCAGATCCATCCACCACTGTGCCTGCACGCTATCCACCTCTTTGGCTTCGGCGCGTAGTTGTAAAAAGTCCACAGCGGCACGGAAACGAGGTTGTTCCGTCATGCGCCAGATGGCGCGATTGGCGATGCGCTCAAAACGGGGCTGCATGAACCAGATTTCGCGCATATCCGACTGGAATCGCTTTTGAATCGGCATGATGCGGCTTTGTTTTTCCAGGATCAGGTCGGCGGCTTCCAGCAAGGCTTGCTGGGGATGCATGTCCTGAGCGCTGCGTCGGTCCCACTCCTGCTTGACCAGCTTCCAGAGCAGGCAGGCATAGATAAAGCTGGGGCTGACCGATTTGCCTGCGCGAACGCGGGTGTCGGTGCGGGCCAGGGCCATGTCCAGAAATTCAGAGCCACCAGGCAGACGTTGAACTGGCTCGACCATGGGCAAGAGCTTGCTGTGCAGACCCAGAGCCTGCAGGCGCTGGATGCAGTCCATGGCGTGGCCGCAGTTCAGCAGCTTGAGTGTTTCGTCAGCCAGACGGGATTCGGGCACGTTCTCGATCAGACGCGACAAGGAACGGATCGGCGCGTCCGTCGTGGGCTCGATGGTGGCGTCCAGCTTGGAGGCAAAGCGCACGGCACGCAGCATGCGCACCGGGTCTTCGCGATAGCGGGTTTCCGCATCACCAATAATGCGCACCTGACGGTCTTTCAGATCGGCTACGCCATTGTGGTAGTCGATAACGGTTTCGGTCAGAGGATCGTAGTACAGCGCATTTAGCGTGAAGTCGCGGCGTGCGGCATCGTCTTCGATGGTGCCGTACTCGTTGTCGCGCAGGATACGGCCATGTTCGTCGGTTTGCTTGCCGCTATCATCGGCCCGGAAGGTCGAGGTTTCGATGATTTCCTGACCAAACACCACGTGAACCAGGCGGAAGCGGCGACCAATGATGCGGGCACGACGGAACAGGGGGCGGATTTGCTCGGGCGTGGCGTTGGTCGCCACGTCAAAGTCCTTGGGCTCCAGGCCCACCAGCAAATCGCGCACTGCGCCGCCCACGACATAGGCTTGATAGCCTTCGTGGTTCAGGACCTCGCACACTTTGATGGCATGACGCGAGACCAGACGTCGGTCTATGACATGTTCTTCTCGTGTGTAGCGGCGCGGCCCTTTGGGACGCGCGCTTTTGGCTGGTTTGAGCAGCCGGTCGACAAATGTTTTTATTGTTCGCTTGAGCATGCGTCTGATTTTACGATTTGCTGTCCATCATGTCAGCGAACAAATCGATGACGACCCAATTGCGTTCGGTGGCCACGGCACGCAGCTTGTCGCTGGGGTTGGTTGCCACGGGGTCGGTCACCACTTCCATCAGGGGCAGATCGTTGGGCGAATCGCTGTAGAACCAGCTGCGCTCGAAGTCAGCCAAAGTTTTGCCCATGGTTTGCAGCCACTGCTCCACACGGGTGATCTTGCCAGCCTGGAAGCTGGGTACGCCGCTGATCTTGCCGGTGTAGCGGCCGTCTTTCATTTCAGGGGTGGTGGCGATCAGGTGGTCAACGCCCAATGCAGCAGCTATGGGGCGCGTCACGAATTCGTTGGTAGCGGTCACGATTGCCACCAGATGGCCCTGGTCCTGATGCTGGGCCAGCAATTCGCGTGCAGCGGGGCTGATCGAGGGCAGGATCACGGCCTGCATGAACTCGTCCTGCCAGGCCAGCAACTCTTCCTGGCTGGCATTGGTGAGCAGGCCCAACATGAATTCGGCCGATTCCTCGGCCGTCAGCAATCCCTGGTTATAGCGTTCCATCAGGTCTTCATTCAGACGAATGGCTTCAGCGGGGTCACCGACGCGGCCGGTACGGGCCAGGAAGTCAGCCCACTGGTAATCGCTATCTAAAGGAAGCAGGGTGTGGTCCAGATCAAACAGGGCAATAAAAGAAGAAGCAGTCATGACTCAACTAGAAGATTGGGTCTGGCTGTTGGCCAGAAGTTCTTTGAGCAGGGGTAAAGTGATGGGGCGTTTCTTTACCAGTGAATAATTGTCCAGCGCATCGATCAGTGCGCTCAAGCGGTTCATATCGCGATCGTAGTGAGTCAGTATCCAGCTGAGCACTTCTGCTTGCAGTTGCAGACCGCGGGCAGCGGCTCGCTGTTGCATGGCTTCGGCCCTATGGGCGTCCGACAGGTATTCCAGCCTGAATACCAGGTCCCAGCCCAGGCGTGTGCGCAAGTCCTCGCGCACGGACATGGTTTTGGGAGCCCGGTCGCCGGAGACCAGCAGCGTGAAGGCGTCTGGCCGGGTGGCCGACTCGCGCCAGCGATTGTACAGTGCAAATACGGCAGCCTGACCGTGCTCGTCAAAACGTTCGATATCGTCGATGGCCAAGAGGCTTGGAGGGGCTTTGTCATCGGTGGCGATGTCAAAGATGGGCTGGGAGGGTGTATCTGAACTAAAATAGCGGCTGTCGTCTTGACTGGCCATCGCCCGCAGCAGATGTGTTCGACCTGCGCCGGGCGGTCCCCACAGGTAAACCGCGCGTCCTGGACTGCACTGACGCAGAGCCTGCAACGCAGCCTGATTCGCTCCGGCAACAAAGTTGTCCAAAGAGGCAGGCGGTGCTGGAGATATATCCAGAATCAGTTGCTCGGTCATGTGTCGTACAATTTCGTCCAACTCGCAATTTTCACATATCCCACGGCTTTTCCCATGAAAAACACTACTTCTGTTTCCTTGACCTACCGCGATGCAGGCGTGGATATCGACGCGGGCGATGCCCTGGTCGATCGTATTAAACCACTGGCTGCCAAAACCATGCGTGCAGGCGTCATGGCTGGAATCGGAGGCTTTGGCGCTTTGTTTGAAGTGCCTACCCACCTTAAAGAGCCCGTTCTGGTGTCCGGCACCGACGGTGTTGGTACCAAACTACGCCTGGCATTTGATTGGCAGCGCCACGACACTGTGGGTATAGACCTGGTGGCCATGAGTGTCAACGACATTCTAGTCCAGGGCGCAGAACCCTTGTACTTTCTGGATTACTTTGCCTGCGGCAAGCTGTCGGTCGACACCGCTGCTCAAGTAGTTGGCGGCATTGCCAAGGGTTGTGAACTGTCCGCTTGTGCCCTGATCGGTGGTGAAACGGCAGAGATGCCCGGCATGTACCCCGAAGGCGAGTACGACCTGGCCGGTTTTGCAGTGGGTGCAGTAGAAAAATCGCGCATTATCGATGGCAAGTCCATTGTTCCCGGTGACGTGGTTCTGGGTCTGGCTTCCAGCGGTGCCCACTCCAACGGTTACTCCCTGATTCGCAAGATTCTCAAGCACGCCAACGCCAAGCCTACCGACGAGCTGGATGGCCGTCCTTTGGCTGACGTGGTCATGGAACCCACCCGCATCTACGTGAAATCCGTGCTGGCTGCCTTGGCTGCCCACGGTGCGGACATCAAGGGCCTGGCTCACATCACGGGCGGCGGCTTGCTGGAAAACGTGCCACGCATTCTGCAAAAGCACCTGACTGCCCGTCTGAAGCGTGATTCCTGGACCATGCCTGCCTTGTTCCAGTGGTTGCAAAGCAACGGTAACGTGGCCGACGAAGAAATGTACCGTGTGTTCAACTGCGGTATCGGCATGATCATCATTGTTCCTGCAGACAAGGCAGACGCCATTAGCGCCACCTTGTCCGAGCAAGGTGAGACCGTTTACCAATTGGGTGAAATCCTGGAGCGTCAGGAAGGTCAGGCGCAGACCGAAGTGGTTTAAAAACCTCTGATCTTTCCGTCAGTAAAAAAGCCAGCTCATCGAGCTGGCTTTTTTTATTCCTGCATCTTGCTTTGAATTGCCTTGTATTACCGCATCGAATCTGATGTATTTGATTTTCAAATAAATATTATATGGATTTGATTATGTCGTTTTTCGAGCTAATCCGAATTTAGGTATTACTCGTACATTCCATAATATTCCCCGATAAGCAAGGCTCCTACAGTAGCGGCAAGCACATAGAAATTTCAGCTGACATGTTAGAAGCAATTTCTTAGGGGGAGAAAATGGAGCACAGCGATTTATCTTTGAAAGATCCGCATCCTGCTTTGCACAACGAAGACTTGGCGCCTTTGCCACGACAAAAACGCTTGTGGGGCTGGTTCGAGATTTTCAACGTCTGGTCTAACGATATTCAAAGTCTATTTGGCTACACCTTGGCCGCCACCTTGTTTATTTCTTATGGTCTGAATGGTTGGGCCGTATTTGCTGGCATCTTGCTGGCCGGTTTTATTGTGATGGGGCTGGTGAATCTGAGCGGTAAACCCAGCGTGCTGTATGGCGTTCCCTATCCTGTGATTGCCCGTATCAGCATGGGGGTGAAGGGCGCCAAGTTCCCTGCCCTGGTGCGTGGGATTGTGGCTATCTTCTGGTACGGCGTGCAGACTTACTTTGCCTCCACGGCCTTGGCTCTGTTGTTCAATGCCTTGCTGGATCACCCCGGCGGAGCCTTGTTCCTGGGGCTGGATTGGGTGGGCTGGGTGTCTTATGTGGTGGTCTGCATTCTGCAGCTGGGCATTTTCCTGATGGGCATGAAGTGGATTACGCGCTTCCTGAACTGGGCGGGTCCGTTGGTGTATCTGGTGATGTTCGCCTTGCTGGCCGTGATCTGGTACAAGGCCGGCGGTGGTTTGCTCGATAAAGTGGGCGAGATCTTTGCCGGTAAAGGTTCTTACGAAGGCGGACCCTTGATGGCCTTTGGCGCGGTGGTGGGCACTATGGTGGCGTACTTTGCTGCCGTTGTGATCAACTACGGCGACTTCTCGCGCTTTGTGAAAGACGAGCGCAGCATGCGTATCGGTAACTTCATGGGCTTGCCTGTCAGCCTGGCCGTGTTCTCCTTCCTGGCCTTGTTCATTACCGCCGGTACGGCTGTGTTGTTTGGCGAAACCTTGACCAACCCCACTGATATTGTGGATCGCGTCGATAGCCTGGCTTTGACGGTGATCGCGGCTTTGACCTTCTTTGCCGCGACCGTGGGTATCAACCTGGTGGCGAACTTCATTCCACCGGCCTTTGACTTGGCCAACCTCAAGCCCGAGCTGATCTCTGCCAAGATGGGTGGCATTCTGACCGCTGTAATCGCGTTCTTTATCGGTGGCTTGTGGCTGCCCTTGATCAGCGCCATCGGGATTACCGGCTTCGTGGATACCTTGGGCGCCTTGCTGGCTCCCTTGTACGGCATCATGATTGTGGACTTTTACTTGATCCGCAAACAGCGTGTCGTGGTGTCGGATCTGTTCAGCCTTGCAGAAAGCGGTACCTACTACTTCCAGAACGGCTGGAACAAGCGTGCAATGGCCGCTTTCTTCCTGGCGGCGGTATTCTCGGTAGCGACCGTCTGGGTGCCTGCCCTGGCGAATATGGCCGGTTACGGCTGGCTGATTGGTGCCTTGCTGGGTGGTGTGTTCCAATACGTGGCCATGCGCACTCAAGTCTTGCTCAAGCTGAACGGGGCTTCGGTGTAAAAACCGTCTCGGGTAAAAAACGATCTTTTTGAACCGCCCCCCCGGCAGTTGGATACCATCCAGCTGCCAGGGGGGCGGTTCGCAAAAAAAGCGAGATGCTTATCTGAGCATCAGGCTGGCCAGATCTGGCGTGCCGCTTGCACAATCTGCTCGGCGGCTTGTGGGTTCTGGCAGTTGAATTGCTGACGCTCGGGTTCGGATCGCAGCCAGGTCAATTGGCGTTTGGCTAGCTGGCGAGTCGCGGCAATAGCCTGTTCAATGGCCAGGTCCAGGCTGACTTCGCCGTCCAGATACGACCATAGTTGCCGATAGCCCACACAACGAATAGAGGGCAGGCCGGGATGCAAGTCAGTACGCTGGTAAAGCTTCTCCACTTCTTGCAGCAGTCCTTGTTCGATCATGTCGTGATAGCGAGCCGCAATGCGCTTATGCAGCCAGGATCTATCTTCTGGCTCCAGGCTCATGGTGACGTACTGATGGCTCTCTTCTTGCGGCTGGGCTTTGTCCTTTAGCCAGTCGCTCATGGTCTTGCCGCTGATATGGAAAATCTCCAGGGCACGTTGAATACGCTGGCTATCGCGGGGGGCCAGCCTGGCAGCTGTCACCGGGTCGATGCGGGTCAGCTCTTCGTGCATGCCGGGCCAGCCAATCTCCTGGGCACGCTCATCCAGTTGCTGGCGAATGGCAGGGTCTGCCTGCGGCAAGTCGTTCAAGCCTTCGCGCAAGGCTTTGTAATACAGCATGGTGCCGCCACACAGCACGGGATAATGCCCGCGTCCCCGGATTTCTTGAATAAGACGGGTCGCGTCGGTGGCGAACTCTGCGGCTGAATAGCTTTCTACCGGGTCGCGTATATCCAGCAAGTGGTGGGGGATAGCGGCTTGTTCTTCGGCGCTGGGTTTGGCGGTGCCAATGTCCATGTCACGGTAAATCGTGGCCGAGTCCATCACAATCACTTCAATCGGCCAGTGTTGGGCCAGGATATGCGTGCTTGCGCTTTTGCCGCTGGCCGTCGGGCCAGCCAGGCACAGAATGGGTAAATCGTTCATTGTCCACGCATAAAAAGTTTGTCCAGCTCGCTGAGCTTCCATTGGAACCAGGTGGGGCGGCCGTGATTACACAGATCGGCCCGGTCAGTTTGTTCCATCTTGCGAAGCAGAGCGTTCATCTCGGGGATGCTCAGGCGACGATTGGCGCGTACCGCACCGTGGCAGGCCATGGTGGAAAGCAGTTCGTTGCGTTGTTCATCCAGGTGGCGTGACGACCCTACCTGTGCCAGGTCGCGCAGTACGGCACGGGCCAGGGATTCTATATCGCCTTGAGCCAGGAGGGCAGGGACGGCACGCACGGCCATGGTGGTGGGGCCGGCCGGGTTCATGTTCAGGCCCAGATCGGCCAGGGTTTCCTGATGCTCATCCAGCAAGGCGATATCACTTTCCGAGCAGCTGAATACTACCGGCACCAGCAGATCCTGACGGGGCAGTTCGCGGCCATCCAGAGCCTGCTTCAATTGTTCGTAGACCACGCGTTCATGTGCGGCGTGCATGTCCACCAGAATCATGCCCTGGCGTGTCTCGGACAGAATATAGATGCCGTGCAACTGCCCCAGGGCCATACCCAAGGGAAATTCGTCCGTCGTGCTGTCTGCCTCGCTTTGATAGCTGGTGACTGGCGTGTTGCTGGGAGCAGGTTCAATCGGGCGATACATGCTTTTCCAGTCGACACTGCCGCCACCAGATGGCTCGCGCAGGCTGAAACTGGATTGCCAGCCTTGGCGAGCTGGATGGCTGTACGGCATGGCGGGTTCGCTGCTGGTATAGGAGCTGCTGGGTGCGCCAGGAGTGGCCGAAGGGTAGGGTGTGCCCGTTATAGGAGGCTGGGTAGCGCCTTCAGGTAAAGGCATGGCGGCAACCGGCGTTTCCCCGGCCATGCTGCCTTGCGCCAAGGTTTGTCCGACAGACTGCAGCACAAAGCGGTACACAGCGCCGCTGTCACGGAAGCGGACTTCATGCTTGGCGGGGTGTACGTTCACATCCAGCGTGGAGGGGGCAATGTCCAGAAACAGGGCATAGGCAGGCTGGCGATCCCCATGCAGTACATCGGCATAAGCACTGCGTATGGCGTGCGAGACGGTGCGGTCGCGTACAAAACGGCCATTCACGAACAGGAACTGCTTGTCTGCACTGGGGCGAGCATGGGCGGGGTGAATCACCAAACCGCGCAAGCTGATCAGCCCCTGTTCCTGGGCAACGGGTAGGCTTTGTTCAATAAACTCCTTGCCCAAAATATCCAGCAGACGCTGTTCCAGCGTGCCGCTGCGCCAGTGGCGCTGGGGCTTGTCGTTGTGGAAAAGCCGGAAAGCGATCTGCGGCTGTGCCAGGGCAATGCGCTCCAGCGCGGTCACGCAATGGCCGTACTCCGTGCCTTCCGTACGCAGGAACTTGCGACGGGCAGGGATCTCGTCAAATAGCTGACGTACATCCACATGCGTGCCAATCTGCCCGGAGGCGGGCTGGGGTTCAGCGTGGCCCAGCGAGTACTCCCAGGCGTGCGGGTCGTCCTGGGTGCGCGAGTTGATCGTCAGACGGGCTACCGAGGCAATAGAGGGCAGGGCCTCACCCCGAAAGCCCATGGAGGACACGGACTCCAGTTCTTCCAGCGAGCGAATCTTGCTGGTGGCATGTTGCAGCAGCGCCAGGGGCAACTCTTCCTGGGTGATGCCGTGGCCATCGTCGCTGACCGAGATACGGCGTATGCCGCCGCCGTCCAGGCGAATCTCGATGGCGCTGGCTCCAGCGTCAATCGCGTTTTCCAGCAATTCTTTCAGGACAGATGCCGGGCGCTCGATAACTTCACCGGCCGCAATTTGGCTTACAAGCAGGTCCGGGAGTGGGATAATACGGCGTCTTGATGACATAGGGCGGCTGGCCTTGTGTGTATTCAGGGTTGAACAATACATGTTCAACGGGTTTCAAACGGTAGCGGCTTATTTTAACCGCTTGCTCTATGGTGTCGGTCTGGCCAGTATCGGACTGGCTGGATTGTTATTTTGGTGTGGAACTATGCCCGATTTACTCAGCATGATCCTTCATATTGACCAGTACCTGGGTGTGTGGGTCGAGCAGTATGGAGCCTGGATTTATCTTGTTCTGTTCTTGATTATATTTGGCGAGACCGGGCTTGTGGTTTTGCCCTTCCTGCCGGGCGATTCCTTGCTGTTTATTGCTGGAGCCTTTGGTGCTTCGGGCATGCTGGACCCGGTTATGCTGGGTGGCTTGTTGATCGTGGCAGCGGTGTTGGGTAATACCGTGAACTATCACGTGGGGCGGTATATAGGCCCGAAAGTCTTTACCCAGGAATCCCGATTCCTGGATCGTCGTGCGTTGGTCAAAACCCATGCTTTCTATGAAAAGCATGGTGGCAAGACTATCGTCATTTCCCGCTTCCTGCCCTTGTTCCGTACCTTCGCGCCCTTTGTGGCCGGGGTGGGTCATATGAATGCCATGCGCTTTCAGATGTACAACATTACCGGCGCGGTGCTGTGGATTTGCAGCTTGATTACCCTGGGCTACTTCTTTGGCAATGTGCCTTTCATCAAGGCGCATTTGAATACCATCGTGCTGATTGGTATTGCGGCTGCTGCGGTGCCTGTTGTGGCTGGGGCCTTGTGGAAGATCTTCAAGCGCAAGAGCAAGGGTGATGCGGCTTTGTAGGATTTGAGATCGGATTGCTTGCTTGTTAAAGATTAAGGAAAGGACGCCAGTAGGCGTCCTTTTTTATTTCGGAAACCTGTCAGATATCGCTGTTGTTGGCGAGGGGGTAAAAGCCGTCGCAAAATCTGGGTCCAAGCGTCCAAGCGTCCAAGCGTCCAAGCGTCCAAGTGTTCAAGTGTTCAAGTGGTCAAGTGGTCAAGGTAACTATTGGCACTCTCCGTGTTTTTGAAAAAGCAACCTCTGTTTCAGCCTTTAGCAAAGAATGCCTCAGTTTTCTTGAGGGGGAGCAGCTAGTCTGCAGGCGGGGCCCTGGCCCGTGCTGCGCACGGGTACCCTTGTCTCTTGAGCTATCCAGGCGCCCCGTGAACTCGCGCGATAGCTCGTCCCCCGGACGAGCTATAAGCGTCGCGCTCAAACAGCACGGGGCTTGTATCCTGGATAGCTCAAGAGCCTGCGGCCAGAACCCTGACTCGCCTGCAGACTAGCTGCTCCCCCTCAAGAAATGGCCACACCGATTCAGGTTCAAACAGGTCCTTAGCCAAAGACGCTCTCTTTTCCGAACAGCCTCAGACTCTACGGAAACAAAAAAAGCGCAGCATTTTTGCTGCGCTTTTTTTCATCGAACCAAGCGGATAGTTAGCTACGGCTGGCCAATGCCGGAAACTCGGCAAAATATCCCCGGATGCCGGTCAGAATGGCTTGGGCAATCTTGTCCTGATGCGAAGAACTACGCAGCAGACGCTCTTCCTCCGGATTACTGATAAACGCTGTTTCGATCAGAATCGACGGGATATCCGGTGCTTTCAGTACAGCAAAACCAGCGCGTTCAACATTGCGCTTATGCAGGCGGTTGATCTTGCCGATCTCGCCCAGCAGGCGCGAGCCTACTTTCACCGAATCGTTAATCTGTGCGGCCGTAGACAGGTCCAGCAGAATTTGCGCAACCTGACGGTTGTGGGAGCCCAGGTTCAGACCACCGATCAAGTCAGCATCGTTCTCTTTCTTGGCCAGCCACCGAGCAGCCGAGCTGGTGGCACCGTTTTGAGACAGGGCGTAGATAGACGAGCCACGCGCACTAGGCTTGATCCAGGCGTCAGCGTGAATACTGATGAACAGGTCAGCTTTTACCCGACGCGCTTTTTGTACACGCACTTGCAGCGGCACGAAGAAGTCCGAGTCGCGCGTCAAATAAGTACGCATATTGGGCTGCGCATCAATCAGACGCTTCAAGCGGCGGGCGATATTCAGCACCACATCTTTTTCACGGGTACCACCGGGGCCGATGGCACCGGGGTCCTCTCCACCGTGGCCGGGGTCCAGCGCAATCAGCAAGGGACGATTGGGAGTACCGGGCGTGGCTGCAGGCGAAGGGGAGCGCGGTGGAGTCGTGACAGGAGGCGGCGTACGAGCGACGGGCGGCAAGGTTTGCCCTTGTACCGTAGGCACAGGCGCATCAGGCGAGTTTTGAGCCAGGCTTTCCAGGACGGAAGCCAGGGGGTCGTTATCGTCCTGAATTTGCAAGGCCAGCAGCGGGTCTTGCGCCACACGCGGGTACAAGTCCAGCACCAGCCGGTACTTGTATTCGCCAACGGGCTTGAGCGTAAAGATCTGGGGGGCGACGGCCTGTTTTAGATCCAGCACCAGACGCACCACGTCGGGGCGGTTCTGGCCCACGCGCACGGAGCGAATGTAGGGGTCATTGGGGCGGACCTTGGAAACCAGCTCCTCGATGGTGCGGTTCATGGTCAGGCCCTGGATGTCCACCACCATGCGATGGGGGTTTTCCAGTGTGAAGTGCTCGGCCTTGAGCTCGCTATCCATTTCCAGGGTGACGCGGGTGTATTCGTCTGCCGGCCAGGTACGGACGGCCACGATGGTGCTGGCGTTCGCCAGCCGCGGTATGACGGGAAGCAGGAACAGGGTGGTGGCCGTGGCGACGAATCGGCGACGGGCCTTGCCGGCTGGGGCTACTTCTGCAGGCTGGGGGCGAGTGTCGTAATCCATAGCGTTCCTTTGGCGCTGCGTGCATCCAGGGTGGCCAAACGACCGTCACCGCAATAATCCAGGTGTAAATCCAGATCGGGCTCGGGCAATAAATCCCCTGCTTTTTCGGGCCATTCGATCAGCACAACAGCATTGTCTTGCAAAATATCGCGAAAACCTGCGTCGACCCATTCTCGTGGATCGCTAAATCTATAAAAATCAAGATGATAGAAGTATAAGCTAGAAACTTTATAACTTTCAAGCAAAGCGTAGCTAGGACTTTTGATACGACCGGTAACGCCACAAGCCCGTAACAGGGCCCGAACAAAGTGGGTTTTACCGGCACCCAGGTCACCATGAAGATGAATTCGGCCACCCACAGGCACACCGGGGACCTGACCGCTTAGCAGCGGGGCAAGGCGCTCGGCCAAGGCGGTGGTGGCGTCCTCATCAGGCAAGGACAGGGTTAAAGCTTGCGGATTCATAGGCTTGGATCAGGTAGCGAGGGATAACCACAATGGAATGGTCAAGCCCGCTAGTATAGTGCCGATCGACATGGTCAGCGCGACCAGACGGCTATCGGCTCCCATGCGGGCGGCCAGTACGTGGGCAGAAGAGGCGGTAGGCAGAGCGGCAAATACCAGTAACATCTGGCGCTCCAGTGTGCTCATATCCAACACCCAGGCAATTGCCAGGGCCGCCAAGGGTAAAGCCAGCAGCTTGATGGCCGTAATCCAGCCGATCAAGGCCCCCGCACGCCGCGAGCCTTGCAGGGACAAGGTGGCGCCTACACACAACAAACCAATCCCCAGGGCACAAGCCCCCAAGCGGCTAAAGGCCAATTGAACCGGGCCTGGTACGGACAAACCAGCCAGATTCCAGGCCAGTGCAGCAACAGTAGACAGAATAAGGGGATTTTTAAGCAGCTCGATGGCGATACGGCCTTGCTGCCCCCGCGCTAGCACGGTCACTGCCACCATATTGGCCATGGGAACAGAAAAGCCCACCAGCAAAGCCATGACAGCGACACCCGATGGCCCGGCAATCGCACTGGCCAGAGACATCCCCAAATAGGTATTGAAGCGAAAGGCGCATTGAGTCAGGGCTGCGTGCTGCAAGTGTTCGGGTTTCAGAATGGGCAGGGCCAGCCAGGCCAGTATCGTGCCTACGGCAATTAAAACAGCCGCAGCGACCAAGAGGGGCCAGGTATCACCCAGATTGAGCGGGATGCGGGTAATGGAATCAAACAGCAGGGCTGGAAACAGGACGTAATAGACCAGTTTTTCCGCACCCTGGAAAAAATCCCGGCTGAAATGAAAGCGATGCAGCAATAAAGCCCCCAGTGCTATTAGCAGGAAGTCGGGCAGAATCAGCGGGAATATTGTGGCCATGATGAGGGTAAATAGAAGCAGATATAGGTATATCCCCTGTAGGTATCTGCTTTCAGAATTAACAATTGATGGGGATTAGCTGCGCTATTATTAGTTAGTTCCCCTTACCCAGGGGATGGGTCTACAAAAAGATTAAAGAGGAGATGTTCCCATGATAGAGAAGTTTCCCAAGAAATTTGCGCTGCTATCCCTTTGTGCAAGTTTGTCCATGATTGGCACGGCTAATGTCGCTCATGCTCAAGCGGACTATCCTAATCAAGCGATTCGCGTCATTGTTCCTTTTGCGCCAGGCGGCTCCACCGATATTGTGGCGCGCATTGTGACCAAGGGCATGAGCGAAGTGCTGGGTCAGTCCATGGTGGTAGAAAACAAGGGTGGTGCCGGTGGCGCTATTGGAGCGGCAGAAGCTGCTCGCGCCAAACCTGACGGCTATACCTTGTCGATTGCCACCATCTCGACTCTGGCAGTGAATCCCGCTTGCCGCCCCAATGATTTGCCTTACGACCCCTTGAAAGACTTTGTGCCGGTCAGCAACTTTGCCAACCTGCCCAACGTGATTGAGGTCAACCCCAAATTCCCGGCACAGAACTTCAAGGAGTTCGTGCAGCAACTGAAAGACAATCCTGGTAAGTATTCCTACGGCAGCTCGGGTACGTGCTCGGTGCTGCACTTGTTTGGTGAAGCCTTCAAGCTGGAAACCGGCACCGACATCGTGCACGTTCCTTACCGTGGTGCCGGCCCGGCTGTAACGGATGCGGTCGGTGGCCAGATCAATGCCATGTTTGATAACCTGCCTTCGTCCATGGCCCAGATCCAGGCTGGCAACTTGCGCGCATTGGCTATTGCCTGGCCCGAGCGCCTGCCTGCTCTGAAAGATGTGCCGACCTTGGCCGAAGAAGGCTACCCGCAGCTGAACAGCCCGGCCTGGTATGGTCTGCTGGCTCCCAAGGGTACGCCGCCTGAAATCGTTGCCAAGCTGCATGCCGCTGCTGCGGAAGCCTTGAAGAAGCCTGAAATTATTTCAGCTCTGGAAAAGCAGGGTGCAACACCCTCGGGTAACTCGCCTGAAGAGTTCGCCAAGGAAATCAAGGAGCAATACGACTGGGCCCACGACGTGGTCAAGAAAGGCAATATCAAGCTGGAATAAGCCCTGGACTTTAAACGTCAGCCATAAAAAAACCGGCCTGCACAGGCCGGTTTTTGATTTCAGCCCTAAGGCCTAGCCACGATTGGCTTGCAGCACGGTCAAGGCCGTCATATTAATGATGCGGCGTACGGTCGAGCTGTAAGTCAGGATGTGTACAGGAGCATTGGCGCCCATCAGGAAAGGACCGATGGCCACGTTGCTGCCAGCAGCAGTCTTCAGCAGGTTGTAGCTGATATTGCCAGCGTCCACGTTCGGGCAGACCAGCAGGTTGGCCGAGCCTTTCAGCGAGGAGTTGGGCAAGGTGCGATTGCGCAAGCTTTCGTCCAGAGCGCAGTCGGCATGCATTTCACCGTCTACTTCCAGGTCAGGGGCTTGCTCCTGAATCAACCGCAGGGCTTCACGCATTTTGGGGCCGGAAGTGGCCGAGTCTGTACCAAAGTTGGAGCGCGACAGCAGGGCCACCTTGGGTTCCAGGCTCAGCGTGCTTAACATGCGAGCCGCTTCAATCGTGTATTCCGCAATTTCCTGTGCGTTCGGGTCGTCGTTGACGTGCGTATCGGTCAGGGCAACCGTACGCTCGCCCAGCAGCAGGATGTTCATGGCGGCGTAGACGCTGGAGCCGGGCTTGCGGCCAATCATCTCGTCGATGTAGCGCAGGTGGTTGTGGTAGGAACCGATTGTGCCGCAGATCATGCCGTCAGCATCGCCCAGGTGCACCATGGTCGAGCCAATCAGCGTCAGGCGGCGACGCATTTCCACGCGAGCCATTTCCTTGCTGATGCCGCGACGGCACATTTTTTCCCAGTAGGTGGTCCAGTACTGGTGGAAACGGTCGTCGGACTCGGGGTTGGTTACTTCCACATCCACGCCCAAACGCAGGCGCAGACCAAATTTCTTGATGCGGGACAGCAATACGGCAGGGCGGCCGACCAGAATTGGGTGGGCCAGCTTCTCGTCCACAATCACTTGCACGGCGCGCAGCACGCGTTCTTCTTCACCTTCGGTAAAGACGATGCGGGCCTTGCCGCCTTCGCGCACCAATTGCTTGGCTACGGCAAACACTGGCTTCATGAACGCGCCGGAGTGGTAGACAAACTGTTGCAGCTTGGCGATGTAGCCTTCCAGGTCAGCGATAGGGCGGGTTGCCACGCCTTCTTCCATGGCGGCTTGAGCCACGGCGGGGGCGATGCGCACGATCAGACGTGGGTCGAATGGCTTGGGGATCAGGTAGTCGGGGCCAAAGCTCAGGCCGTAACCACCGTAGGCAGCGGCCACGGCTTCGTCTTGCTCTTCTTCAGCCAGAGCCGCAATCGCGCGGGCAGCAGCTTTTTCCATGCCACGGGTAATCGTGGTGGCGCCCACATCCAGCGCACCGCGGAAGATGTAGGGGAAGCACAGCACGTTATTGACCTGATTCGGGAAGTCCGAACGGCCGGTTGCCATGATGACGTCATCGCGAGCGGCTTTGGCCACTTCAGGCAAAATTTCGGGGGTGGGGTTGGCCAGCGCCATCACGAAGGGACGGTCTGCCATTTTCTGCAGCATTTCAGCTTTCAGTACGCCACCGGCGGACAGGCCCACGAACACGTCAGCGTTTTCGATGACATCAGCCAGCTTGCGTGCTTCGGTTTCTTTGGCGAAACGAGCCAGTTCAGGAACCTGGTGACCAGGGCGGCCTTTGTAGACCACGCCGTCAATGTCGGTGACCCAGACATTTTCTTCGGGCAGGCCCATGTCCACCATCAAGTCCAGGCACGCCAAAGCGGCCGCACCGGCACCGGAGGTCACAACCTTGATCTTCTTGATATCTTTGCCGACCACTTTCAGGCCGTTCAGGAAAGCCGCCGTCACGCAAATGGCGGTACCGTGCTGGTCGTCGTGAAAGACGGGGATGTTCATGCGTTCGCGCAGCTTGCGCTCAACTTCAAAACACTCGGGTGCCTTGATGTCTTCCAGGTTGATGCCACCGAAGGTGGGCTCCAGACCGGCGATGATATCCACCAGCTTGTCGGGATCGGTTTCGTTGATCTCGATGTCAAACACGTCCAGGCCAGCAAATTTCTTGAACAGAACGGCCTTGCCTTCCATCACGGGCTTGGAGGCCAGGGCACCAATATTGCCCAGACCCAGCACAGCAGTCCCGTTGGAGATCACACCCACCAGATTGCCACGGCCGGTGTAGCGGAAGGCATTCTTTGGGTCGACCACGATTTCTTCGCAAGCGGCGGCCACACCGGGGGAATACGCCAGACCCAGATCGCGTTGGCTGACCAGCGGCTTGGTGGCGGCAATCGTCACTTTGCCGGGAATGGGGAACTCGTGATAATCCAGTGCAGCTTGTCGATCTACGGGTGAACTCATGGTTTCCTCTTGCTCAGGCGTCAAACAGGTGTTTGGTGGAATCGGGGGATGGCGTGGGAAGTAGGCACCAGCGCCGCTTTTCAACAAGTGTAGATAATTAAACAGGCTAGGGTATTAGGGCTTATTATTACCCCATTAGTAAATGCTTATGGTATGGGGTAAAGGCTTGGAAACAAACGATATCGCGCATCGCCTGGTGCAACGACTCAAGCTGCGTCACTTGGCCTTGCTGATCGAGATCGAACGCCTGGGTTCGCTGACCAAAGTGGCGGATTTAATGGCGATGACTCAGCCTGCGGTCACTCAAGCCTTGGCCGAGGTGGAGCAAGTCTTTGGCACACCGCTATTCCTGCGTTCATCGCGTGGTATGGAGGCAACAGCGCAAGGGCAGATTGTGATTTCACGTGCTCGGGCCATGGTGCAGGACATGGAGTTGCTGAGTCTGGACTTGCAGGCGCACAGCATGGGACGACAAGCACATTTGCGGCTGGGGGTGATTCCCCTGGTGTCCGGCAAGCTGGTTTCCACGGCTTTGCGGGCAACCCGCCCTCAAGGGCAGGTCGTGTCCGTCAGCATTACCGAGGGGCTAACGGAAACGTTGCTGGAACAACTGCGTGATCACGCTTTGGATGCAGTGGTGGCGCGCAGCTCTCCGGACTTGAATATGAAAGGGCTGCGCCATGAAGCCTTGTACGCGCAGCAACCACGCCTGATTGCCAGCCGGGAACTGGCGGGGCGATTGGGCCGACGCAAGCTGGATTGGGCGCAATTGCAGGATCTGGACTGGATTCTGGGACCGCGCAATACCCCGATGCGGCGGCAGGTGGCGAATCTGTTTTTGCGGGCAGGCTTGTTGGAGCCGGTGCCCAGTGTGGAAACCTCTTCACCCAAGCTGATCGGTGAACTGATCGTGAATCACTCCCGTGCTGTGTCTGTGGTCCCGACCGAAATTGCTGAAGAACTGGTGCGCGTGTCCGGCGTGGCGATTGTGCCGTACTCCTTTGAGTGGGGCTTGTCGCCTATCGCGCTTTTTACTCGGGTGGCCGGTCAGCAGCGTCCGGTGGACACGTTGTTCGCGCAGGAGCTGAAACGGGTGTGCACTGATAAGACAGTGCCTTTGGAGCGGGGGGCTTTTTTCTACTAATGTCGTTCTGTCTGCTGCGGGCTGATTGCTAGTGTTACACCGTGAGCGCCCTATGCCGAGCGGGCCGGGCAAGAGCTGGAAGCAGGATGTCATACCTGCTCAAAAAACCGGAGCAGCTCAGTGGTAAGAACCACCCCCCCGCTTGTATGCCCAGGAGTCTGGAAGGGGGGGGCGGTGTGCAGCGCCCGGTTGATTGATGCCGGGGCTATGCAAGCAGTGGCTTACTGGTTCACATACCAGATGGCCTTGGTTTGCTGGTACTGATCCAGGGCTTCCATTCCCTTGTCCTTGCCGCCAAAACCGGACAGTTTGAAGCCGCCAAAGGGCGCGGTGATATCACCTTCGGAAAAGCCATTTACCGAAACGGTGCCTGCCTTGATTTTGCGCGAGACACGCTGCGCCCGCCGTACATCAAGCGTGTAGAGGGAGGCGGCCAGGCCATATTGGGTATCGTTTGCCAAGGCGATGGCTTGCTCTTCTGTCTCGAAGGTCGTGATGGCCAGAACGGGGCCGAACACTTCCTCCTGGAACAGGCGGTCTTCCGGGGTGATGTGATCGAAGATGGTGGGCTCGATATACCAACCACTGCCCAGGTCACTGTGAATGCGCCCCCCATGAACCAGCTTGGCGTTTTTGCCGGGGTTCTGCAGAAAGCCGGCCACTTTTTCAAAGTGCGCTTGTTCTACCATCGGCCCGATAGACACATCCGGGTCTGTAGGCAGACCTACTTTCCAGGAGCTTAGCCCCTGTTTGAGTTTTTGCAGTAGCGTATCTTTCAGGCTGCTGTGTACGATCAGGCGGGAGCCGCAGCTGCAGTTTTCGCTCATGTTCCAGAATGCGGCCGCCAGGATGGACGGAACTGCTTCGTCCAGCAGGGCATCCTCAAAAACGACCTGGGGGCTTTTCCCGCCGCATTCCAGCACGACCTCTTTCAGATTGCTTTCCGCGGAATACTTCAGAAACAGGCGACCCACTTCGGTGGAGCCGGTAAACGACACAATGTCCACGTCCCCGTGGCGTCCCAAAGGCTCTCCGACTTCCTCGCCTGTGCCTGTGATCAGGATCAGGGCTCCTGCGGGAACGCCTGCCTGATGTGCCAGCTGTGTCATGCGGTAGGCGCTCAGGCTGGTTAGCTCGGACGGTTTCACAATGACCGAGTTGCCGCACACCAGCGCAGGGGCTACTTTCCAGGCGTACATTTGAGCCGGGAAATTCCAGGGCAGGACGGCCGCCACCACACCAATGGGCTCCTTGGTGATCAAGCCCAGTGCGTCGGAGCCGGTTGGGGAAATTCGACCAAAGCATTTATCGGCCGTCTCTGCATACCAGCTGAAGGTATCGATGGTGGCGGGCATGTCGGTGTTCAGGCATTCAGTAATGGGCTTGCCTGCGTCCACACAATCAAGTGCGGCTAGTTCCTCGGCATGTTGCTCCAGCAAGGCTACCCATTTGAGCATGATCTTTTTACGGTCTGCCGGAGACAGTTCAGACCACTCACCCGACTCAAAGCTTGCGCGTGCGGCAGCCACCGCCGCTTCTACATCCGAGGCTTGGCCAGCGGAGATCTTGCCAATCACGGCCAGGTCGATAGGGCTGACGTTATCGAGCAGGGCCGAAGCCGTGGTTTGATAGCCAGGAATCAAATGGGAAGCGTGCAGCTTTCCGGCGCGGGCCAACTCAAAGACAGTCTCTTGTTGCGTGGGCATTCAAGCCTCCTGTTCTACTTGATAAGCGTTGATCTGGGCCAGGAAGTCATCTCGTTCCTGCGCGTCGACTGGCAGCAGAGGCAAGCGTACCGAACCGACATCAATGCCGTGACGCACGCAGCCCAGTTTGGCTTTCTGGTTGTAGTTGCCCGACTCCATGGCGGCAATGGCGGGCAACATGGCAGCCATCATGCGACGTACCGTGTCCCAGTCTTCTTGCTCGGCGGCTTTCAGCATTTGGACCTGCTCGGCAGGAAACACATTGGCTCCGCCACTGATCCAGCTGCGCACGCCCCAGAACAGGAAATCGGCCGCCTGGTCATCGCAGCCGCAAACAACCTGGAAGTCGGGCAGATTGGCATTGACCATGGCAACCACCCGGCTGAAGTTGCCGCTGCTCTCCTTGATGCCCACAATGTTCTTGACCTTGGCAAGCTCGTAGACGGATTCCAGCTCGATTTGAATACCAATGCGTGCCGGGAAGTTGTACATGACGATGGGCAGTTCAGTGGCCGCGGCGACCTCCTTGAAATACGCCACCACTTCATTCTGGCCGGGCAGGCTGTAAGGGGTGGGAGAGAGCATCAGTGCCTCATACCCTAGCTCTTCCGCTTCACGGATTCGGCTGATGGCTTCGGCAGGCGACATGGAGTTCACGCCGGCAATCAGTGTTGTACGGCCACGGCCGGTTCTGGCAACAATCTCCAGCACGCGGCGGCGCTCCTGTGCACTGAGCGCGTAGTATTCGCCCGTGGTTCCACAAGCCACGATGCCGCCTACTCCGGCTTCAATAAAACACTCAACCAGACGCTCCAGCGCAGCTTCGTTTAACTGGTTGTTCGCATCAAACGGGGTAACGATGGGAACGAGAATGCCGTTCAGATTCATGATGTCTCCAGATTATTAATAGTTGATCTATCGGTTTATTCAATGACTTTGCGGGTGAAGGCGCTGAGGTAGGCCATCAGCGTCTCGGAGCCCTGCAAGGCCTGTTCGGGGTTTCCATCCTGGATGCCTTCGGCCAGGGTCAAATGAGCTTGGGCTCCGGCCTCCAGGTCCCCTTCATATTGATAGGCGTACCAGAACCGTCGGCACTGAACGATCATGGGAGTGACCGCTTGCACAGCAAAGGTGTTGCGACAGGCCTGGTGGATGACTTCGTCCAGATGCTGGTCGGCCAGCATGTAGGCGTCGATATCCTTGGCGTCAGCAGCATTCACCATGGCCTGGGCGTGACCGAGCAAGGCGCTGCGCTGGGCTGGAGTCGCCCAGCGGGCGGCTCCCTGCACAATCAGGCGTTCCAGAACCCGGCGCGTTTCAATCAGAGTCAGATGTTCAGCCACACGGATCTCGCTGACACGCAGACCACGGCGTGGTTGCTGCTCGATCAATCCCAGGGCCACCATGCGCATCAGGGCTTCGCGCAAGGGGGTGCGTCCCAAACCTGTCATTTCCACCAGATCACTTTCTACAATGGCCTGACCAGGCTCCAGTTTGAGAGTGGCAATTAACTGCTCAATCGCTTGATAGGCGGTTTCAGCGGCACGAGAAGAAGGGGTGGGGGCGCTACTCACGGAGACTCCAATATAAAAATTGCGTTAAAAGCCGGATACTTGCTGGGGCAGCCAGGTTGCAATCGCCGGAAACAGGGCGACGATCAGCAAGGTCAGCAATTGAGCAAGAATAAACGGCACTACACCTCGACAAACTTGTCCGTAGGTCATGTCTTTGGGGGCAATGGACAGCAGGTAAAAAATGGATGAGGCCAGAGGCGGTGTCAGATAGCTGGTCTGAATGACAACGATCACCATCACGCCAAACCATAAGGGGTCCAGCCCGCTTGCCACAATAAAGGGCAGGAAAAGTGGAACGCAAATCAGCACGTTCGCTGTCCAGTCCAGTACAAAGCCCAGCAGAAAGACGATGCCCAGGAACAGGATGATCGTACCTGTACTGCCCAGTCCCAAGTCGCTGGTCAGCATCTGTACCAGCTTGGCACCTCCATTGGCCGCGAAGGCGCCGGTAAACATGGTGCCTCCCGCCACGATCAGCATGATCATTGCCGTAATGCGTACCGTGATTCGCAAGGCTCCACTGAAAACTTCCCAGTTGAACTGACGGTAGAAGATGCACAGAACAGCGGCGGCAGCAGCGCCCAAGGCGGCGGCCTCGGTGGGTGATGCGATGCCTTTCATCAGGGAACCCAGAACAGCGATGATCAGCAGCATCATGGGAACCAGACCACGCATTGTGATACTGATTTTTTCCCCCAAAGGTCGGCGCATATCCTCGTCATCTGCCCGTGGGCCCAGCTCCGGCTTGAGCGTGGTGGCGATCAGGATGTAGGCCACAAAGAGCGTGGTCATCAACAGGCCCGGAAAGAGCATGGCAGCAAACAGCTCGCCAACCGGAACCTGTGCCAGGGAGGCATAGACGACCGCGACCACCGAGGGAGGAATCATGGTGCCCAGGGAACCCCCGGCGCAGATCGTGCCTGCGATCAGGGAGTTGTTGTAGCGAAAGCGCTTCATGGCCGGGATGGCCATCAGCCCCACCATGATTTCTACCGCGCCAACCACGCCTGCCGCAGCGGCAAAGGTCGCCGCCATGGCGATGGTGGCAATGGCCAGCCCGCCTGGCAGGCCGCCCAGCCATAACTGCATGGTGCGAAACAGGCGTGCCGCAATGCCCGAGCGCTCCAGCAGGGCTCCCATGAGCACAAACATGGGAATCGCTGACAGGATATGGTTAGTGGCCGCTCCATACAAAGCACCATACATCTGGTCAAAGATCATGGGGCCAAAGGCGTACCAACCGGCCAGAAAAGCGGGCAGGATCAGCGCAAAAGCCACGGGCATGCCCTGAAAAATCAGCAGGAACAGAGCAGGGAACATCAGTCCGGCGATCCATAAATTCATGGGCTCACCTCGACGTCAGCAGTGTTCTGTTCTTTGACTGCACAGCGCAAGCCATGGGCCAGCAGTTGCAAGGTAAAGGCGATCAGGCCAATGGCAATGCAGGCGTAGAAGGGCCACATCACCGGGGCCCAGGGGCTGACCATTTCAACTTCGTTCAGCTTCCAGGCCATCCAGGCTTTCTGTATCCCGACTTTGCTCAAGATGGCAAACAGCGGAAACAGCACCAGCAGGTACAGGAGCACGTCAGACATACGGGCCAGGAACTTGGGCAAGTGCTTGCGAACCACATCAATGCTGATGTGTTCGTTCTGACGCATCACCCAGGCCATGCCCAGCAGGAAAATAGCCCCATTCATCATGTACGCCACATCAAAGGCCCAGACGGTGGGGGCATGCAGAACATAACGGGCAAAGACTTCCCATACCATGGCGGTGACCAGGATTGCCGCCGCCATTTCTGCCAGCCGAGCGCTTGCAAGAGCGATAAAGTCGATCAGTTTTGAAATAGGCTGCAGCATGGCAGCTCTCCTTCAGAAAGTGGGACTTAGTCTCGGATCAGGTAATTGCTTTCGCTGCGCCAACGGTTCAGAAATCCGTCGTAATCAGTCAGCAAATTCTTCATGTAGTCGTTGCCCGATTGCGCTTGCGCTTCGGCTTTCTTGTGTACCCAGTCATTGCCGGCCTGCGCCAATTGCTCGATGAAGGCCGGGTCCAGAGTGATGACTTCATTGCGGCCCTGGCGGTACTTCTCCATGGCTTTGATGTCGGCGTTGTAGAAGTAGTCCAGGGATTGGTGGGTGGTCAGTTCGGCAGCGGCCTCGATCAGTTGTTGCAAATCGGCCGGCACTTTATCCCAGGTTTCCTGCTTCAGGACGACTTCCCACATAAAGGTGGGCTGATGCACGCCAGGGACCACAATGTACTTGGCGGCCTGATGAAAACCTTCGGGGGTATTGGAGGAGGGGGTAGCCCATTCCACCGCATCGACCCCTTTGCGCTGCAACAGGGTGTACGTGTCGCCGGGTGGCACCACGGTGGGAACGGCACCGAAATAGTCTTTCATTACGTCCGCCCAGGCACCGGAAGTGCGATATTTCAGGCCTTTCAAGTCCTCTGCATTTCGGATGGGCGTGTTGGAGTGGGCCAGCACTTCCGTCGAACCCAAACCGACAATCATGGTTTTGAGACCATTCTTGGAACGCAGCTCCTGCAGTTTCTCCTTGCCGCCGCCTTCATACAGCCAGACGCGATAAGCATCAGGTCCCATGCCACCGGGGTAGCCAGCAAAAATGGCATTGGCCGGGTCCTGGTTGACCAGGTAGCTGGAGGTGGAGTGCCCCGCCTCTACCACGCCGGTCTCTACCGCTTCAAAAACTTTAAGGGCGGGAACAATAACACCTGCTCCAAAGGGCTGAATCTCGACACGATCCCCCGTCATGAGTTTCACGTTCTTTGCAAAACGCTCCAGAAAATTCTGATAGAACGGGGAGCCTTCGGGTACGGAAGTTGGTACGCGCCAACTGATTTCGGCCGCTTGCGCCGAGGCCATGCTGCCCAGCAGAAACAGGCCAGCCAGGGTGGATGCAACAAGTTTGGATTTCATGTTTGTCTCCGGTGGTTTTTTTATAGTCCAGCTCCGTCGCAGGCTGGCGGCCAGCGTCAAAGCATGGGATGGATCTTAATATTTTCTAAATATATTAACAACATATTTAGATTGGGGTTTGTCCTAGAAAGCGCCGGAGCTGGCTTGCTGATTGGGTTTCGGTGTTCGTTTTGGATGGTGGAAGGACAGGGTAAGGGCGTTCCAGACCTGGTTTTGACGCGGATTTTCAGCGGTGAAATCATTCGTGATGCGGATTTTTTCATGCTTGTTTGAAGCACTGCGGGGCAGCCTTGTTGAGCTGTTTCAATCCTTTCGTCCCCGCGGTCTAGCTGGTACACTTTGCGACTGCTTTTTTAGAAGCGCACGGCGGCAGGACAGGGGCTTTGGACCGTTCTTTTGCTGTAGCACTTTCAGTAGCAGCAGGCAGGAAAACAGCGGGTTTTTTTACGAACAAGAGAGGGCGTCGAATCTACTCTTGTGTGTTGTAAAGCCTGGATTCCTGCGGTGCATGTGGCGTCTGGCCCGCCTGGGCCCACTGCGCAGACAAGCCACCGGGCCCATAGTTAAATGGATATAACTTTCCCCTCCTAAGGGAAGATTGCAGGTTCGATTCCTGCTGGGCCCGCCATTCTTATGCATGATGCCCGCCATGGCTTCATGGTCCTGAAGGCTCGTTCTGATAGGCCGAGCTTTGATATCCCACTTGATGATTAGCATCCTGTGCTTTTTGCGCAGGCCTGTTCGTGCCTGCTCGTTTTCTTTTTTCGAGCCAGCCCTGTCTTGAGCAACAAGGCTGGCTTGAGCACCTGACTAATCGCTCATGATGACAATTCAAGAGTCATGCGTGCTATGGAATGCAGGAGGCGCTAATGGAACGGTCGATTGTCAAAACCCGGAGATGAGCTTCTGGAGGTCTGTTGGTGGCCCCAGGCTTTGACGGGATTTCTTGTTGAGGACAGATAGTCATCCACACTCCCGGTCCAGAGCTTGAATCCCAGACAACTTTTCCATTTGTCTTGTTGATAAAGCCAGTGAGTTTGGCAAACGGAGCAGCGAAACAGGCTCTGTGCTCCCTGGTCTCCATAGTCCTCTGTTTTGGTGACGCGTTCCATATAAGCATGCTTAGGTGTATGCGCTTTGGAAAGCGGCAGAGTCTGGCACAAAATACACATGGTTTTATGGTCAATCTTGCCCACTTCTTGCTCCTTTTTAAATAAAGGCTATGGGAAATAGCGTGTTTAAAAAAAGACAGCAATGTACTTTCTACAAAAACTATCAAACTGAAAGCAAGATAGTCAGCCCGCATCTTACAAATCTTGTTGGGGCTTGGGTAGTGTCAGCTGTAAAAGGATATTTCGTTCGCAAATACCCGTAAAAAAAACAGAGGAGTTCTTGTCTATCCTTGCATCAGGCAAGGGGATAAGGCTTGGGCAAATCGTTTGGCTGGCTTGTCGTCGGTGTGACTCAAGTCGATGGCAGGAAAATCTGGTGTGTCCTTGATCGAGCTGTGTTTGAATTTTGCCCAGTTTCGTTCTTATTTGAAATATATGAGGCGTGCTCCCGACTAAACTGCTTTTATTTATAAGGAATTTGCCATGAAAAACGAAAAGCGTTCCTTGGAAAAAGACCAGTTTTCCTCCTCTGCGTGCAGACAGGAGGAGCCACCCGTGGTCAAACCTTGCAAGCCAGATTCTGTAGACAGTTTGTTTGACTGCTTTGCCAAGACCGTGACCCGCTTTGCCGGCTCGCCCATCATGTTTTCTGTTGCTGTTTTAGCCGTGCTGGTCTGGGCCTTGTCCGGGCCTTATTTTAATTATTCGGAGACCTGGCAGTTAATTATCAACACCGGAACCACGATTATTACTTTCTTGATGGTGTTTTTAATTCAGCAAAATCAGAATAAAGATAGCAAGGCACTGCATATAAAACTTGATGAGCTGATTATTTCACTGACAGATGCCAATGAGCGCTTGATTGATGTTGAGGAGCTGGATGAAAAGCAGCTCAAGAAGTTGGAGGCCTATTATTCCTCCATCGCGTTGAAAGCGCGCCGACGTCTGGACGGCGATACATAAAGATAAAAGGGCCTTGCGGCCCTTTTTTTACAGCATCTTGTTGCGTTGCTGCTCGGCCCGCGAGGCCCCGATCGGCGTTTCGACTTGCTTTTGCTCTTCTGGCGGGGGCAGTACGGCAGGAAATCCCAAGGATTGAATCCACAGCTCGCGAGACCAACCCTGTGTATGGTAGAGGTGATGGCCCTCATCGGGAGCGACGGCGTCATGAGCCTGCTTGAGCAATGTTGCCAGTTTCTTGTCTTTGCTCTGCTCGCCAACCAGGCCAATCAACTGCCAGTTCAGATGGTCTTTGGTTTCGGCCAGAATGACACATTCGGATGCGACCAGCTCAGCGGCTTTCGGGTCCCCAGCCTGTTTAGCCAGATCCATCGCCTTGACCAGTGCCGAGGCGATTTGTTTCAGCACTTGTCGGCCGGGTGTTTGTTTGGTGGGGTCCAGTGCCAGCTCCTCAAAGATACTTTTCAGCACCTGTTGATGTGTCAGCGTTTCTTCCAGGTAGCCTTCCCATTCTTTCTTCAGATCCGCGTTCCTGGCACAGGAAATGGCTGCTTTATAGACTTGCTCCCCGCCCAATTCGGTTTCCAGGGCTTGATACAAGAGTTCATGCAGCTGCTCGGTGTTCGCTTTATGTAATGTCATTGTTCGCTCCAGTCCAGAGGTTGAGGGTTGGAACTGACACCATAAATGTTGCGACGCGTACAGATTATGCGATTTGATGAGGAGTGATACGGGCTGTGAATGACGTAAGGCTTGGGTAACAATATCGCGCGATAGGGTTTGAAAAGGGTTATTGGAGCTGCCTTGCAAACCGTCCGCCTGCCTGTGGTAGGATTGTGCGCTTTATTGCAGCTTCGATGCGGGCTGACGGCCTGTGCATCGGATTTGCCACTCCATTTTTGAACGCATCGTCTCGTCCGGCTGAATCTCTTTCAGTGCCAGGCTGATGCACCGCAGCAGGGTAGTCATGACACTCCAGGGTTGGAAACGCCGCGTTTTTTACGTGGGTTTGTTCGAGTTTTTTGCCATTGTTTTTTCTTCTTTCTTGCTGGCGTACTTTGCCGGTGGGGAGGCTTCAGAGTCTGCGCCCATTGCTGTGGCGATCTCGGTGATTGCGATTGTCTGGAACTATGTGTTCAACACGGCGTTCGAGCATTGGGAATCCCGCCAAGCTGTCAAAGGCCGCAGTCTGTTGCGCCGCAGTGTACATGCCATCAGCTTTGAGGCTGGCCTGGTAATTGCTATCGTGCCTTTGTATATGTGGTGGTATCAGGTCGGCTTGCTGGAAGCCTTGCGTATGGAAGTGGCCATTCTGGTGTTCTTCCTGATTTATTCCTTTATCTTCAGCTGGACTTTTGACCGGGTGTTTGGTTTGCCCGCCAGCGCGGCCTGAACCCCATCGCCCCATAAAAAAGCCGCGTAACGCGGCTTTTTTTGTTGCTGCTGGATTGGTTCTATCACCCCCCCTGAGCTTCCCGACGGGCCTGACAGATACGGGCATGATGCACGTCTGCCCATTTCACCAGTTCTCGCATGGGCACCAGAAAAGATTGCCCCAATTCGGTCAGTGTGTATTCCACGCGTGGCGGTACTTCGGCGTACAAGGTCCGTTGTACAAACCCATCGGTTTCCAGCCGCTTGAGCGTACGCGAGAGCATTTGACGGGAAATATCACCGATTTCCCGACCCAGCTCATTAAAACGCAGGGTGCCCGGTGCCAGGGATTCCAGGATCAGCAGGCTCCATTGGTCGCCAATCCGATCCAGTACATCCCGGATGGGACAGGGTTGCTCAAATTCTTCCTGTATGGGGCTGGAAGCCAGTGTGGCTGCGCTTGTTGAGGACATGACGAGTCGCTTTCCTGTGTTCAATAGTCACTTCCGTGTGACCTGGTATGGCCTGCGTGACTTCTTGTGGACTGTGAAAAAACTGTCTAGCATCACGCTTAATGGTCTACTTTATAGACCAGGTCTTTATTTGAGCACACAAGGAGCTGTTATGTCTCGTATTGCATTGATAGGTGCTTCTGGCGAAGTCGGTTCGCGCCTTTTGAAAGAACTCTCGGATCGTGGTCATACGGTGACAGCGATTGCTCGCCATACTGAAAAAATTGTCAGCCTGCCCAATGTCACGGCGGTCCAGGGCGATGTCAATGATCTGGACGGTTTGATTGCGCTGTTGAAAGGGCATGATATTGCAATTAGTGCGGTGCGTTTCGCCTCGTCGGATCCTTCCAAGCTGATTACGGCAGTTCGTGCGGCTGGTGTGCAGCGTTATCTGGTGGTGGGCGGTGCAGCCAGTCTGGAAGTGGCCCCCGGTCAGCGATTGATTGATCAGCCCGCTTTCCCGGACGCCTACCGTACCGAGGCCTTGGGTGGCATTGCCTTTCTGGATCAGCTGCGTCAGGAAAAAGAACTGGATTGGACTTTCCTGTCGCCCTCGGCAGAGTTTGGTCCCGGCCAGCGCACGGGCAAATTCCGTATCGGCAAAGACAGCCTTTTGGTATCCGACCAAGGCAGCAAGATTTCTTATGAGGATTACGCCATCGCTTTGGTGGACGAGATTGAACGTCCTGCCCATTCGCGCCAGCGCTTCACCGTAGGTTATTGAATCAGGAGCGGGACTGATGAAAGGGTTAATCCGATGGGTATCTCCAGTGTTATTAGCGGGCTCTTTCTTGTTGAGCACAAATGCAGCGTTGGCTGCCAATACGCCGACTCGTGATGTGGCTCAGGAAGAGAGCAATCGCAAGCTAGTGGTCGATTTTTACGACAGCTTCTTTAACAAGCATCAGGTACAGGAAGCGGCGGCGGTCGTAGCTGAGGACTATATCCAGCACAACCCGGAGGTGCCGGACGGAAAAGCGCCTTTCGTGGCTTATTTTGATGGCTACTTCAAAGAGAACCCGCAGTCTCGCGCACGGATTGTGCGTAGTGCCGCAGACGGTGATCTGGTTTATCTGCATGTGCATTCGACCAATGGCAAGGCCGATCGCGGGCAGGCTGTGATTGATATTTTCCGGGTGCAAGACGGCAAGATTGTGGAGCACTGGGATGTGATTCAGGCCGTGCCGGAGCAGGCTGCCAATAGCAACACTATGTTCTAAGGACACTAGTTTGGGGTGGATGCTGAGCCCCGGTGCAAAGAGGATGTATGTGTACCAGAAATAAAAGACCCGCCATCACTGGCGGGTCTTTTTGTTGCTGGGGCAGTTAAACGGAATTCTTGTCGGGGCAACCGTTTTTGTTTTTGCTTTGCAGTGTGTCGATTTAGAGTCGTCTAAGCCGCTTGCATCTTGATCTTGGCTTCGCGAATCGGCAGGTTGACGATGGCCGCCAGTACGGCCAAGACAATATCAGCCCACCACATCCAGCTGTAGTCACCAAAGCGGGTCAAGGCAATACCCCCCAGCCATGCGCCCAGAAAGCCGCCGATCTGGTGCGAGAACAAGGCCAGACCAAACAGGGTTGCCAGATAGCGCGTGCCAAACAGCTTGGCGACGATATTGGCGGTAGGGGGCACGGTAGCCAGCCAGGTCAGCCCCAGGCCGATGGCAAAGATGTAAAACACCAGATCGGTTTTAGGCATCATCAAGTACCACAGGATCAGCACGGCGCGCGAGGCATACATCAGGGCCAGCACGTATTTGCTGCGCCAGCGGGCAATGCAGGAACCGGCGGCAATACTGCCAAAGATATTGGCCAGGCCGATCAAGGCCAGCGACCAGCTTGCTACCGAAGGCGGCAGCCCGCACAGGTCAATTTCCCCTGGTAAGTGGGTGACCAGAAAAGCAATGTGAAAACCGCAGGTGAAAAAGCCCAGGCTCAGCAGCAAGTAGCTGCGATCCTTCATGGCGCTTTTCAGTGTCTCGGCCAAGCCCGGACCGCTGGCAATCGGAGCAGGGTTGGGGGCTACTGCTGTTTTTTGAGCTTTGTTGCCTGGGCTCAGTTTGCGGATCAGGGGCAGGGTTAGCAGGGCGGTCAGGGCCAGGACCCAAAAGGTCGACATCCAGCCCACCCAGCCGATCAGCTTTTGCACTACGGGAGCAAAGACGAACTGGCCGAAGGAGCCGCCAGCATTGATCAGGCCCGAGGCCTGACCGCGAGCGTGATCGGGAATACGTTGGGCGGCCGCGCCAATCAGAGTGGAGAAGCTGGCTGCACCCGAGCCAATATTGGCCAGCAGGCCCAGCGTCAAGGTCAGGCCCAGCCCGGTGCCAATAAACGGTGTGACGGCACAGCCCAATGCCAGAATCAGAAGACCCGCGATCAGAACCCGGTCCGGGCCCCAGCGGTCAGAACAGGCACCGGCAATAGGCTGGATCGCACCCCAGGCCAGTTGGCCCACGGCCATGGCAAAGCTGATGGACATGATGCCCATGCCGGTTGCTTTATCGATGGGGCCGACGAACAGGCCAAAGGATTGGCGTATCCCCATGGTAACCATCAGGATGCCAGCAGCCGCCAAAGTCACCGTCATGACGGCGGGCTGGCGCAAGGATTGAAACATGGGGTCCCCTCTCATTATTCAGGTTTGAATTATCTGGCGAAATGCCAAAGCGGTGCAATCACCTGCTTTTGCGAAGAGCGATGGGGCGGACAGTGTTGTCGTGCGCTGCTATCCAGTGCTAGTTCTTGTTGCGGGAGGAGGAGGAGGAGGAGGAGGAGGAGGTGGTGGTGGTGGTGGTGGTGGTGGTGGTGGTGGTGGTGGTGGTGGCTTTGCGTGGAAGGAAGTGCAGGGAGCAGAACTAGGCCGTTTAGTGCGGCGTTTGATGGTTCAAGCAAGCGCGGGACATAAAAAAAGACGGGCTGACAGCGCCGTCTTTTTTATACCTGCCGCTAAGTAAGATCAGCCTTTTTCCAGACCGGCCTGCACTGGGCGCGCGCCCAGTTTGTCGATCAGAACCTGGGGATTGATACCCAGCAAATAGCCGCGTCGGCCACCATTGATGTAAATGGTGTCGAACTCCAGCAGTTCTTCTTCGAGCCATACAGGCATGGCCTTGCGGGTGGCAAAAGGCGAGGTGCCGCCAACCATATAGCCGGAATGACGCTGGGCCACCTCCGGCTTGCAGGGGGCGATCTTTTTCGCGCCGGTTTGGCGGGCCAGATTCTTGGTGGAGACTTCACGGTCGCCGTGCATCACGATGATCAGGGGCTTGGCGCTTTCATCTTCCATGATCAGGGTCTTGGCCACCCGGTGCAGATCCAGACCCAGCTGGGCTGCTGCTTCCATGGCTCCGCCATGATCGACATAGTTGTAGCTATGCTCGGTAAAGGAAATGCCATTTTTACGTAGCCACTGCGTGGCCGGTGTTTCGCTAACGTGTTTTTCTTTAGCCATATCTTGGTCGTGCGCTCAGGCGCGTGGATGATGGGCTGCGTGCAAGGCTTTCAAGCGCTCACGTGCCACATGAGTATAAATCTGGGTCGTGGAAATGTCGGCGTGTCCCAAGAGCATCTGCACCACGCGCAGGTCGGCCCCGTGATTGAGCAAATGGGTTGCGAAAGCATGGCGTAAAACGTGCGGGGACAAGGGGGCCAGAATTCCGGCCTGTACCGCGTATTTCTTGACGATCAGCCAAAAGGACTGGCGACTCATGCAGGTGCCGCGCCCGGTAATAAAGACAAAATCGCTGCGGCGCTGGCCCAGCAAGGCAGGGCGGGATTCCTGCATATAGCGTTCGATCCAGTGCAGCGCTTCCTGCCCCAAAGGAACCAGCCTGTCCTTGCCGCCCTTGCCCTGGTCGATGCGCAGTACGCCATCGCTCAGGCTCAGGTTTTGCAGGGGCAGTTCAGTCAGCTCCGTGACGCGCAAACCGCTGGCATACAAAGTTTCCAGCATGCAGCGGTCACGCAGGCCCAAGGGATTATGTATGTCTGGTGCGGCTAGCAGGCGCTCTACCTGCTCTTCAGACAAGGTATGCGGGACACGCGGGGCTTGTCGGGCGCTGCTCAGTTCCAGGCAGGGGTCGTCCTGCCGCATGCCTTCTTGCACTGTCCAGTTGTAAAAGCGACGTAAGGTGGCCAGCCTGCGATTGGCTGTGCTGGCCTTGCTCTGATCTGCCTGGCTGGCCATCCATTCCCGCAAATCCTTGGCTTCCAACTGTTCCAGCGCTTTGCCTTCGCGCTCTTGTTGAGCCCATTCCTCCAGGCGTTCCAGATCCTGCCGATACGCTTGTTGGGTGTTGGCAGACAGGCCGTCCTGCAACCAGAGCATGGTGATGAAATCGGAAATCAGACTGGCTTGCGTCATGGGGATGAGAAATTCGGAAAGCGTGGCTGTTGGCGTGCTTTTGGGAGCCGGGATGAGGCAGGAAAGCCATCATGCTATCACTCCGGGATGATGAGCTTCATTCAGCAGAGGGGTAGATTTACGCTATATACCTATATATATTTCCTGATTATACTAATTCGTTACACCCGTCCCGGAGGAGAAAACAATGTTCAAACGCGTCGTATCGGTAGCCGCCTTATCCCTGTTTCTGCAAGGCACTGCACAAGCCGATGAGTTGGTGGTAGCCGCCGCTGCCAGCCTGACCAATGCTTTCAAGGAACTGGCAGGCCAGTTTGAGGCAGAGCACCCCGGCACCAAGGTGCTGACCAGCTTCGCCGCATCGGATGTATTGCTGCAGCAGATCGTCAATGGCGCTCCGGTGGATGTGTTTGCCTCGGCCGACCAGAAAGCCATGAACAAGGCGGAAGAAGCCAAGGCTGTGGATCCTGCTACCCGCAAGAATTTTGTACAGAATCAGGTTGTGCTGATTGTGCCGACAGATAACCCCGCCAAAGTGAGCAACGCTGGCGATCTGGGCAAGGCAGAAGTCAAACGCGTGGCTTTGGGTAACCCGGCTGTTGTGCCTGTAGGCCGCTATACCCAGGCTGCTCTGGAAAAGGCCGGTCAGTGGGATGCAGTCAAACAA
Source organism: Alcaligenes phenolicus (assembly GCF_032063905.1). NCBI lineage: Bacteria > Pseudomonadati > Pseudomonadota > Betaproteobacteria > Burkholderiales > Alcaligenaceae > Alcaligenes > Alcaligenes phenolicus. The sequence goes on along the minus strand of NZ_DAMBOE010000002.1, from coordinate 23,627 downwards.
CGCGAAATTCTGGGGCAGAACGTGCGCCAGGTGCTGGATTACGTTGCCCGCGGTGAAGTGGAAGCCGGTTTCGTGTTCGCTACCGACGCGGCCATCATGAAAGACAAGGTGGAAGTGCTGGAAGTGCTCAAGACCACGGAACCTGTCACTTACCCGATCGCCTTGGTGCAGCGCGAAGGCCGTAATGACAAGGCCCAGGCCTTCCAGGATTTCGTCATGTCCGAATCCGGGCAGCAAGTGCTGGCAAAATACGGTTTTGCCAAGCCTTGACAGGATTTTGATAGACGGATGACTTCACTTTGGATTCCCCTGTGGTTGTCGCTCAAGGTCGCCGGTTGGGCGACCTTGTTCGCCTGTGTGCTGGGTATAGGGGTGGCCTATGCCTTGTCACGCTGGCAGTCGCGCTGGTGTGACCTGCTTGACTCCATCCTGACCTTGCCCATGGTCTTGCCGCCTACCGTCATTGGCTATTACCTGCTGGTCTTGCTGGGTCGGCGCAGTACTTTTGGGCAATGGCTCTCCAGCATGGGGATTGAACTGGTCTTTACCTGGCAGGGCGCGGTGATTGCCGCAACTGTCGTCGCTTTTCCCATGATTTTGAAGGCCGCGCGTGCGGCTTTTGAGGATGTGGACCCCCGTCTGGAAAATGCCGCCAGCGTGCTGGGCCTGAAACCTTTGGCCATTTTCTTTCGTGTCAGCCTGCCTTTGGCTGCGCGTGGCATCATGGCCGGTGTTTTGCTGGCCTTTGCCCGCGCCCTGGGCGAGTTTGGCGCGACCTTGATGATTGCTGGCAGCATACCGGGGCGCACCCAGACCATGTCCATCGCCATTTACGAGGCGGTGCAGGCGGGCGAGGATCAGCAGGCTTTAGTGCTGGTCGCCATTATTTCGATTACTTGTGTGCTGGTCTTGTGGAGTACCAGTGCTTTGTCACCCCGTCACGTACGCCGCAAAAGAGGGATGCAATGAGCCTGAACGTACAGATTCAACGCACGGTGGTCAGCGAGGCCCGTCATTTCGACTTGAATATTCAGATTCAAACCGAAGCCCGTCATATTGCCTTGTACGGTCCTTCAGGCTCGGGCAAGTCCCTGACGGTGCAAAGTGTGGCGGGTTTGTTGCGGCCCGATCATGGTCGTATTCAGATTGGCGACCAGGTTTACTTTGATTCTGAAAAAGGCATCAACCTGAAGCCGCGCGAGCGTCGGGTGGCGTATCTGTTTCAGGACTACGGCCTGTTCCCGCATTTGACGGCGGCACAGAATATTTGCTTTGGCTTGAATACAGGCTTGTTCAACCGCTCCGTGCGAGACATGCCTGCGGCTGCCCAGCGTTGGGTAGAAGCGTTTCAGCTGGAGTCGGTATTGAGCAGCTATCCCGCCCAATTGTCGGGCGGGCAAAAGCAGCGTTGTGCCTTGGCGCGAGCCTTGGCTATTCAACCTCAGCTGCTCTTGCTGGATGAGCCATTGGCGGCCCTGGATCAGGACTTGCGGGCTCGTTTGCGGGCTGAACTGGCTCAGTTGCAAAGCCAGATCGATATTCCCACTATCCTGATCACGCACGATCCTGAGGATGCCAGGGCCTTGGCCCAAGAGGTCTATCGTATCCGCGATGGACGCATCATTGAATGCTGTACCAGCGCGGATCTGGAAGTCCTTACAGCGTAGCGATCATCACGCTGGATGCCTTGAACAGCGCATAGGCGGATTGGCCTGCCTCCAGGTGCAAACGCTGTGTGCTGTCCAGGGTGATGCTGGCGGTTACTGTCAGGCCCTGCGGCAGTTCCAGACGTACTTCTGCATTGACGGCACCGGTAATGACATCGGTAATCGTGCCGGGCAGTTGATTGCGTGCGGACAGGGAGTTACGGGTGTCGCCCGTGCCAATCATGATCGAGGACGCTTTCAGAAAGGCTAGAACCTTCTGCCCTTCACGCAGGCCCAGGTTTTCCGTGCTTTCTCGCGTGATGGATGCGACCACGATTTGGCCCTGGCCAATATCCACATGAATTTCGTCATTGACGGCGCCGGTCTTGATCGTGGTAACGATGCCGGGCAGTTGGTTGCGAGCCGAAGTTTGCATGATCATGGTTTGGAGTAACTCCATTTGAGTTGCCACGGAAGGCATTAAACGACCAATACGGCTCATGAAGCGTTGATGCAGTCGATCGTAGGTTTGGTACAGCTCCAGCAGTTCGACGGCCTTGGGCGTCAGGGTGGCACCGCCACCACGGTGACCGCCCGTACTGCGCAGCACCAGAGGTTCGCCTGCCATATTGTTCATGATGTCGATGGCGTCCCAGGCCGCTTTGTAGCTGATGCCAATATGACGGGCAGCGGCAGAGATTGAACCCTGCTCGGCAATCGCTGCCAACAAGGCCATACGCCGGGCGCTACCCCAGGTATGCTCGCCAGTACGGAGCGACAGGCTGCCGGTTAATTCGGTATTGGGGGTGTGTGAACTAGACATGGTGATAAGTGTAATGGCGGGAGCAAACTAGGGATAGAGCGCCGGTACAATGGCCGGATCAGCGCTGCTGGCCGTTCTGTTTTCTTGCAACCTTAACTGGTTTTTTCTATGTACGACACCCCTGCTGTTTCCATGGCTCAATTGCAGGAGCTCAATAGTGCCGAGACGGTTGTCTTGACCGTGAACAAGCGCTATGCGCGCCGCCTGCTGGGACATTTGTCGGCCCGTCTGGCTGGCGCTGGCGGGACGGTTGCCGTACCGGAAATTGTGCCTTTGGGTGCATGGCTGGCGCAGGCCAGTGATCAGCTCTGCTTTTCAGAACAGTGGCAACCGGCCGCGCACCAGATGGATCGCTTTGCCGCCTTGCAGCGTTGGGAACACAGCATCGAGCAATGCGAGGAAGAGGGCTATTTTCTGGATGTCGGTCAGGCGGCGCGCCTGGCTTGTGAAGCCGATACCTTGCTGGATGAATGGAATATCGAGCTGAAACCCGGCGAGGCCAGCGTGGATTTTGAACGCTTCATGCAATGGCGCTCTCACTACCGGCAAAGCCTGGAGCAGGCAGATCTGGATGATGCAAACCTGGCTGCGGAGCGTGTGCTCAAAGCGGTGCTGGCAGGTGCCTTGCACATGCGTCATCGCCATATGGTGCTGCATGGTTTTCATGAATATTCGCCACGCCTGCAAAGGCTGTTGAGTGGTTTGCAGGACATGGGGGTAGAGATTCTGCAGCTGCAGCATGAAGAGGCTCCCGCTACGGAAGTTTATCGGGTGCAGGCGCAGGATGCGGACACGGAATGGCGCCTGGCGGTGCAGTGGGCGCGCCGTCAATTGGACGAGGACCCAAATCGCACGGTAGCCATTGTGGCGGCACAGCTGGAAACGCAATTGCCGTTGGTGCATCGTCTTTTGCGACAGGCCATGCACACGGATCAAGGCGCTTTGCCCTATAACGTGGCAGCAGCTCGCTCCTTGGCGGAATGGCCAGTAGTCGAAGCAGCCCTGGCCTGGTTGAAAGCCTTGTTTACCTTGGCGACCAAGGGGCAGGCCGAGCCCGCCATGCTGGGCGAAGCCTTGCGTTTGGGAGCGTGTCAGGCAGAACAGTCCGAAGCAGGCGGCCGTGCTCGCATTGACAAGGCCTGGCGCGACAATCGCATCACACAAGTTAGCCGTAAAGACTTTGCCGACATGCTCAGCTTTCACACGCCCGAACTGGCTCTGGCCTGGGGCAAGGCGGTGGAGCGCTTCGAGTCCGTGTCGGCCGGCGCTCAAGGGGTGGATACCTGGGCGTCGGTCATGCGCCAATGTCTGGAGGCCTTGGGTTTTCCGGGCACTAACCGTCTGGATAGTGCCCAGTTTCAAACTCTGGAGGCTTTGGAAGCCTTGCTGCTGCAATTGGCGCAGCAAGCACCTGTCCTGGGTCGCATCAGTGCCTTGAAGGCGCAAAGCGCTTTGGCCCGCATGGCCCGTGAAAATTTGTTCCAGCCACAACGAGACCCACGTTCCCGGCTGGATGTGCTGGGTTTTCTGGAAGCTGAAGGTGGGCGTTGGGATGCGGTATGGGTGCTGGGCCTGACCGATGATATTTTGCCTGCTGCTGTCAAACCCAATCCTTTGATTCCCGCCCAGGTGCTGCGTCGAGTCTCGGCACCTCGCAGTACGCCAGAGCGGGAGCTGGAATGGGCGCGCTGGATGCTGAGCGCCTTGCTGCGCTGTGGCAATCAGGTTTTGCTAAGTGCGCCTTTGCATCAGGGCGAACAGGAGCTGAGACCCAGCCCCTTGATTGCCCACTGGCCCGTGCTGGAAATGCCTTGGGCGGCGCAGGCAGAGCAGGCTGTCGCACAGGAAGCCCTGCTGGACGAGCAAGGCCCCAGCTTGAAACAGGAAGAGCGCATACGCGGCGGGATCAGTGTGCTGGATACCCAGGCTCGCAATCCTTTGTGGGCGTTTGTGAAGTTTCGTCTACATGGTCAGGCCTTGCCCGATTACGCCCGTGTGGGCGATATGAATACACGCGGGATGTTCCTGCACCGTGCCGTCGAATTGTTCTGGCTGCGTGTGAAGGATCAGGACAGCCTGCATGAGCTGATTGGCGAGGATTCGCTGCTGGATGTGGTGCAAGCATGTATCGAACAGGCTGCTCAGGAAGAGCTGGCCGATTACGGTCCGGTGCTGCGCAGCCTGGAAATGGAGCGGGGTCTGGCGGTCTTGAACGAGTACGCCCATCAGGAAGCCCAGCGCCCACCGTTTGCTCTGGGGGCGACGGAACATGAATTGAGCTGGAACCGTGGCTTGTTGCGACTGAACCTGCGTCTGGACCGCTTGGATGATCTGGCTGCTGGCGAGCAATTACTGTTGGATTACAAAACCGGCATAGGCGAGCTGCGGCCTGATAAAGACTGGCTGCGGCCCAGACCCGTGAATCTGCAATTGCCGTTTTATGCTGCCGCCTTGCAGGATCAAGGCCGCACCGTCAGTGGTTTGGCCTTTGTGCGCTTGCATGCCCGTCAGGTCGGTTTAAGCGGTTTGGCCGCGCCCGGCATGGATATTGAGGGCCTGACCGAATTGGAAAGCGCCCAGCAGTGGACCGCGCAAATCGCGCAGTGGAAACAGGCGGTGGAAGGTCTGGCAGATGAGTTCCTGCAAGGGCAGGCCGCCAACCAGATCTGGAACCGCAATGATTTGCTGTACTGCGATGTTTTGCCCTTTTTACGTTTGTTCCAGGAAGACCTCCAAGACAATGGAGGAGAGGTGTAATGCTGACAGCCCCTAGCGATAGTCCCGCCCGTGCACGGGCACTGGACCCCGAGTCCTCCTTTCTGGTGCAAGCCCCAGCTGGCTCCGGCAAGACGGAGCTGCTGACTGACCGGATTCTGGCCTTGCTGGCTCGCGTGCAGCGGCCAGAAGAAATTGTGGCCATTACCTTCACCCGTAAAGCCGCGGCTGAAATGCATGCGCGTGTACTGGAGAAGTTGGCCGCTGCCAATCAGGAACGGCCTGCCGAGCCCTACCGGGTACGCAGTTGGGAGCTGGCGCGCGCGGCCATGCAGCGCAATCAGGAGCAGCAGTGGGATTTGCTGGCCTACCCGGCTCGTTTGAGTATCCGTACCATCGACTCCTTGTGTGCGCACCTGGTACGCGCCATGCCCTGGATTACGGGGCTGGGCGGGGTGCCGGCCATTACCGATAAGGCCCAGGAGCATTACGAAGCGGCGGCCTGGGCCACGCTGGAGATGGCGGAAAGCGTGCCCAGCGTGGCGCGCTTTCTGGAGCATATGGATGTGAACCTGCTGCAGGCGCAAGCTCTGTTGGCCGGTATGTTGGCCAGCCGCGATCAGTGGCTGCCAGCCGTGGGGCAGGGCGGTGATGTGGCGCTTTTGCAAGACAGCTTGCGCGAGGTGGTGGAGCAGCAGCTGCAGCAGCTAAGCGATTCACTGCCACCCGGTTGGGCGCGAACCTTGGCCCCCCTGGCCTGCTTTGCGGCCTCGAATCTGGAAAGCGGCGATGTGCTGGCCTTGGCGGATTGGCAAGGCGATAACCTGGCCCCGGTCATGGACGATTTGCCGCGCTGGCGTGGTCTGGCAGCCTTGTTGCTGACGGACAAAGGCGATCTGCGCAAAAGCCTGACGGTGCGTAATGGCTTTCCCCCGAAAACGGCACAAAAAGAAATTCTGACCGAGTGGTTGAGCAATTGTCTGGGCGCAGAGCCCTGGATTGCTCGCCTGGCCAGTGCACGCCTTTTGCCCGAGCAATACTCCCCCCAACAGCAAGAAGTCCTGTCCAATCTGATTCAGGTCTTGTGGCTGGCTGCGGCGCAATTGAAACTGCGCTTTGCCGAGAAAGCCGAGGTCGATTTCACCGAGATTGCCCAACGTGCCCTGCAAGCCCTGGGCGATGCGGACGAGCCGGGCGAGTTGCTCTTGCGTATGGACAGATCCATACGTCATTTGCTGGTGGACGAGTTCCAGGACACCAGCCAATCCCAGGTGCAATTGCTGGAGCGCCTGACCAGTGGCTGGGAACCGGGCGACGGACGCAGTCTGTTTCTGGTGGGCGACCCCATGCAGTCCATTTACCGTTTTCGCAAGGCGGAAGTGGGTTTGTTTCTGCAGGTCTGGCAAGCGCGACGCTTGGGCGAAGTGGAGCTGGAGCCGCTGAATCTCAGCAATAACTTCCGCTCGCACCCGCGTTTGGTGGAATGGGTGAACAAGGTGGGGGCGCAACTGTTTCCGGCTCGACCTGATCCGGATCTGGGCATGGTCACCTACGAACACTCGACCGCCTTCAAGCCCGATATTCCCGAGTGGGCGGTGCACTTTCACCCCTCCTGGCATTTCCGGGTGGCACGGGGAGAGGATGCCGTGCCGTCGCAACAAGCAGCCCAGGAGCGTGCGGTGCAAGAGGCGGTTCAGTGCGCAGCTCAAGCTCTGGAACGTTATCAGGACAGTGAGCATCCGGTGGCAATTCTGGTGCGAGCACGTTCGCACTTGCATGGTTTGGTGCGCAAGCTGGGCGAGCAGGGCATACCGTGCCGAGCCGTAGAGCTGGAACCCTTGCAACAGCGCCCTGTGGTGGCGGATCTGGTGCAATTGGTCCGTGCCTTGGCGCACCCGGCTGATCGATTGGCCTGGCTGTCCGTGTTGCGTTCGCCACTGATCGGCCTGCGTTTGGAGAGCCTGCATCGCCTGTGCGCCTTGCATCCTACACAGACCTTGGCCGAGCTTACACACAATCAGGATTTTGAAGACTGGGATGCCAACGAGCGTGCTCGTCTGCTCTTTGCTTGCCAGATCTTGCTGGACAAAGGCAATCGCAGTGGCTTGATGCCTTTTGCTGCCTGGGTGCAGGAATGCTGGACGCGCTTGGGCGGGCCGCAAGTCTATCCAAGTCTGGCAGATCAGGCGGATGCAGAGCAAGTCTTGCGTCTGCTGGAGGAGCTGTGCCCTTACGGACCGCCCGATCAGCAACAATTGCAGGCTCGCGTGGAGTCGCTGTATGCCACTCCGCAGGGCACGGGCAAGGCCGTGGAGGTGATGACGATTCACAAATCCAAGGGCTTGGAGTTTGAAACTGTCATTTTGTTTGGCTTGCACAAGCAATCGGCCGCCGACTCCGAACCCTTGATTCGTCTGGAGCACAGCGCCGAGCGCTTGATTCTGGGGCCGATCAGTCACAAGGGCAGCGAGCAGCGCGATCCGGTGTCGCAGTTTCTGGCGGCGCGGGAGCGCATCCGGGCCGAGCAGGAAAGCCACCGCTTGTTATATGTGGCCCTGACGCGTGCCCGTCAGGAGCTGCATCTGTTTGCGGAATTGAGCATCACCCAGGACAAGGGCCTGCGTGAACCGGATGGCCGCTCCTTGTTGAGCCGTGTCTGGCCAGTCCTGGATCAGCCACAGGCGCCTGTTTGGCAAGCCGAGCAGGGCGGACAGCAAGAGGAATCCGGGCAAGGTTCTGCGGTACTGTTGCAGCGTGTGGTGAGCTTGCCTGCTGCGCCGCCCGAGCAGTTGCAGGCCGACAGCCCGCAATATCAGAGCTGGCAGTGGTCCTTGGACACGACTCATGAAAAAGCCATTGGTACGGTTGCCCACGACTGGCTGGAAAAGCTGGGCCGTGAAGGGCTGGAACAATGGCCGGTAGAACGCTTGCAGCAAGGCCGCGCCGTGATGCGTCGTCAACTGCTGCGTGCTGGTGTGCCGGCGACCTATCTGGATGAAGCCGCCCAATCCCTGTTTGAGGCCATTGCTGCAACCGTACAGACGGAACGGGGCCGCTGGCTGCTGGGTGTTAGCCGAGCTTACCGGGAATGGTCCTTGTTGGACGTCAGTGGCCGGGTGTCGATTATTGACTTGGCCATTTCCCAGGAAGATCACTGGCTGGTGGTGGATTACAAGACCGGACGACCTGCCGAGCATGAAAGTCTGGACGATTTCAAGGCCCGGATGCTGGAGCGTTATGCTCCCCAATTGCAGCGTTATTGTGAGCAGGTGCAGGCTCTGGATGGACGGCCCGCGCAGGCTGCGCTTTATTTCCCAAGAGCCGATCTTTGGCTGCCGTATTAATGCTACACTATTGGTCGGCGGGCCCCTCCGCATGGTTCGGCGGTGAATCTGGTCAGGTCGGGAACGAAGCAGCCACAGCCGTGCAGAGTCAGTGCCGGAGTCAGGCTCGCCACTTCATTTGCTTATCGGGTTATGCGCGCCCGGTCTATCTGCTTCCCTTCAGCACCGAATCCGGTACACTTTTCCTTTCGCTTATTTGTATTGATGGTTCACGCCGTCCGGAATTCGCATGACCTATCTCGTTCTGGCCCGCAAGTGGCGCCCCCGTTCCTTTGACTCCTTGGTTGGTCAGGACCACGTGGTGCGCGCTCTGACGCACGCCCTGGATACCCAGCGCCTGCACCATGCCTGGCTGTTCACGGGCACACGCGGCGTGGGCAAGACCACCTTGTCGCGTATTCTGGCCAAGTCGCTGAACTGCGAAACCGGCATCACTTCCAAGCCCTGTGGCGTTTGCCGCGCTTGTACCGAGATTGATGCAGGCCGCTTTATTGATTATGTAGAGCTGGACGCCGCTTCCAACCGTGGTGTGGAAGAGATGACCCAGCTGCTGGAGCAGGCGGTCTACGCTCCCAGCTCGGGCCGTTACAAGGTCTACATGATTGACGAAGTTCACATGCTGACCGGGCACGCCTTTAACGCCATGCTCAAGACGCTGGAAGAGCCGCCAGCGCACGTCAAATTCATTCTGGCCACGACCGATCCGCAAAAGATTCCGGTCACGGTCTTGTCGCGCTGTCTGCAATTCAATTTGAAGCAGATGACAGTGCCCGCGATTGTGGGCCACCTGCAGGACATTCTGACCCAGGAAGAAATGCAGTTCGAGCTGCCCGCCTTGCGTTTGTTGGCGCAGGCAGCCGATGGCTCCATGCGGGATGCCTTGTCGCTTAGCGATCAGGCTATTGCTTATAGCGCTGGAGATCTTAGCGCTCAGGCTGTGCAAGCCATGCTGGGCACCATTGATCAACGCCACCTGGCGCAATTGCTGCAAGCGCTGGTCGCTTACGATGCGCAGGCCATTATGGGTGTGGCCGATGATCTGGCCTTGCGTGGCCTGTCTTATTCGGGCGCTCTGGCTGATCTGGCCACCTTGTTGTCCCGTATCGCCATCGAGCAGCGCATTCCCGGCACGATTTCTGATGATGATCCTTTGGCAGAAGCAGTGCGGCAATTGGCGCCCACGCTCTCGCCCGATCATGTGCAGTTGTTTTATTCGGTAGCGGTACATAGCCGTCAGGAGCTGTCTTTGGCTCCGGATGAGTACGCTGGTTTTGTAATGGCTTGCTTGCGCATGCTGGCCTTGTTGCCCGAGCCCGTCTCGGCGTATGTACCACCGCCAGCAGGGCCTTCGGGGTCTGATACTGCTGGTGCTGGTGCTGGTGCTGGTGCTGGTGCTGGTGCTGGTGCTGGTGCGGCTCAGGCTGCTCCCGCTCCTGCGACAGCCCCCGCTGCCTCAGAGCTTGCGTCGGCACCGGCTACCTCTACTGCCGCTGCCGCGCCTCTACAGCAAGCTGCGCAGGGTGCGCAAACAGAGCCGAGCGCCCAAACTGCACAAGCAGAGCAAACTACTCAGCCTGCGGTTAACCCACAGGCCGCGTCTCAGCAGGCACAGGCTTCTGCCCCCGCAATTGCCCCGGCCGCTGATGTGACTAGTGCTCATGCAGCTCAAACAGCCTCTGTTGCAGAATCCATCCCTGCTGACGACGATTTTGTCCCGGCCTGGGAAGATGCTCCCGAGCCTGCCGGTGCAGGGGCCAGCTATGACTCTTCAGAGTCTGCCCCAGCGGATGCAAACTTTGACGCCCGTTCCGCGACCAGTCAGCCTCAAGAAGCTGCGACTGCAGTTGCTGGCAGCAGCGCTGTTGAAGCCGTCCAAGCGGCATCGACTCCATCCGTTCCGTCCGTCCAGCCAGCCGCAGAGTCCACTTCCGCAGCCCAGGCAAACTCCTCTGCCGACCCTGTAGCAGAGTCCTCCAAAGCCCAGGGCAAGAGCAGTGCTCAGCCCCTGATGTCGTCTCAAGCCCAGGCCGCCGCCCGAGTAGACCCGGTGGCAGAAGAAGCGCCGCCAGTTGCCTCCACCCAGGACGGCCCGGAGGAGCCCGCCTGGTTGTCTGAGGGCATGGACGAAGAATTCGAGAATTACCAGCCTTTGGATATGGACGCAGCTCGTGCCGAAGAAGACGGCGATGTACCGTCTGTGTCCATGTCTGATCGCTTCATGCCCGACACCGAACTGGGCCTGCCCGTGCCGCAGAGCGGTTCGGACAGCCCGCGCACCGTGCGACTGGGCGGCATGAAACCGGAAACCTGGCCCGATGTGGCAACCAGCTTGCCCTTAAGCGGCTGGGCCGCCGAGCTGGCCCGCCAGAGCGAATGGTTGGGCGTGAAAGGCCAGGAAATCCACCTGCGTGCCAAAATCAAGGCCACTGAAGGCAGCCAGGGCAAAGCGCGCTTGCGCACCGTTTTGTCGGAATACTTTGCCCAGTCCATTCAGTTGGTGATTGAATATGGGGATACGGGCGATGCTACCGCGCATGCCGTGGAGCAGGCCAAGCTGGCCGAGCGCCAGCGTCAGGCCGAAGAGCAGGTTGCCCAGGATCCCTTTGTCTTGAGCCTGATCCAGGACTTTGACGGCAGCGTCAAAGCCGGATCGATCAAGGCCACTCCTTTGGTTCGGGCCGCCTGAATGGCCCCTTGTCAATTTATATCAATCAGGAAAACCAAACCATGATGAAAGGTCAGATTGCCGGCTTGATGCGCCAGGCGCAGCAAATGCAGGAAAACATGAAAAAGGCCCAGGAAGCCTTGGCCGATATCGAGGTCGAGGGCGTTTCCGGTGGTGGTCTGGTCAAGGTCATCATGAACTGCCGTCACGATGTGCGCCGTGTCTCTATCGACCCCAGCCTGCTGGAAGACGAAAAAGAGATGCTGGAAGATTTGATTGCTGCTGCCTTTAACGATGCACAGCGCAAAGCCGAGGCAACGTCGCAGGAAAAAATGGCGGGTGTTACCGCTGGCCTGCCACTGCCACCCGGTATGAAGTTCCCGTTCTAATGAACGAACCGCAGATCGCTGAGCCCGAACCGCTTCGGGCTCTGATCCAGGCTCTGCGTCGGCTACCCGGTGTGGGCGAGCGTAGCGCTCGCCGCATGGCCTACCACTTGTTGCAACACGATCTGGTAGGCGCCGACCAATTGAGCCGCGCTCTTGAACATGCCACGACGGCACTGCAGCACTGTCAGCGCTGCAATGGTTTCACTGTTCAACCTATCTGTGAAACCTGTGCCAATCCCCGCCGTGATCCGGCGTTGTTGTGTGTGGTGGAGACGCCTGCCGATCAAAACATGATCGAGGCTACGCATGGCTATCGAGGCCTTTACTATGTGCTGATGGGGCGTTTGACGCCGCTGGAAGGCATAGGCCCGGATGCCTTGCAATTTGACCGCTTGCTAGAGCGAGCCGGTGATGGCCAAGTGCAGGAAGTGATTCTAGCGACCAATTTCACCGCAGAGGGCGAAACCACCGCCCATCATCTGGCGGAAATGCTCACTAGCCAAGGTTTGAAAGTAACTCGACTGGCACGCGGTGTGCCAGCCGGGAGCGAGCTGGAGTACGTAGACCCCAGCACCATTGCCTGGGCCTTGATGGAGCGTCGCGCCACCTAATCGGGTTTGACCGCTTGGCGGACAAGGGGGGGACACCCCCCTTTGTTTTTTAGTATAAGTATCAGACCTAAATAATTAATGACCAACAACAAGAAGGGGATTGCCATGAAACTGACTCGTCGTCATGCACTCAAGCTGGTTGGAGCATCGGGATTGGCACTGTCGCTGCCAACATTGGCCCGTGCACAGGAAATCGAGAAAAAAAGCATCACGATTGCCGTCGGTGGCAAAGCGCTGATCTATTACCTGCCTTTGTCCATTGCCGAGATCAACGGCTATTTTGATGATGAAGGCCTCAAGGTCAAAGTGGCCGACTTTGCCGGTGGCTCCAAGGCCCTGCAAGCCGTCGTGGGCGGTAGCGCCGATGTGGTATCGGGTGCGTTTGAGCACACCATCAACTTGCAGGCCAAAGGGCAGATGTACCGCGCCTTTGTGCAGCAGGGGCGTGCACCCGCCATTGTTTTGGCTGTGTCCAACAAGACGATGGCTGACTATAAGTCGCCAGCCGATCTGAAAGGCAAGAAAATCGGTGTGACCGCACCGGGCTCCTCGACCAATATGATGGTCAACTTCTATCTGGAACAAAACGGTCTGAAACCCTCGGACGTGGCCTTTATCGGCGTAGGCGCTGGCGCGGGTGCGGTCACCGCCATGCGTACGGGTCAGATCGATGCCATGGCTAACCTGGACCCGGTTATCGGCACCTTGCTCAAGGAAAACGAAGTACGTGTCATTGCTGACACCCGTACCGTTGCCGACACCAAGACCATTTTTGGCGGCAATATGCCTTCGGCCTGCTTGTACGCCTCTGAAGACTTCATCACCAAGAATCCGAACACGGCTCAGGCTTTGGCCAACGCCATTGTGCGCGCTGACAAATGGATTCAGGCCAATGATGCCGAAACCATTGCCAAGACCGTACCCGCCACCTACCTGCTCGGTGATGTGGAGCTGTACAAGCAATGTCTGGACGCCAACAAAGAATCACTCTCGCCAAATGGCCTGGTAGATGCTGATGGCCCTGCTACCGCCTTGAATGCACTGGCCGCTTTTGTGCCGAATCTGGACGCATCCAAGATTGATATCAGCAAGATCTACACCAATGAATTTGCTGAAAATGCCAACAAGAAGTACCCCAATGTCTGAGGCAGCACTTTCTTTAGATAACATCAGCTGTGTTTTTGCCTCCCGGGATGGCAAAGGTACGTACACAGCGGTTCGTGACGCCAGCCTGAGCATTGCTCCAGGCGAATTTGTGTCGGTTGTAGGCCCAACGGGCTGCGGCAAGTCCACGCTCCTGAACGTAGGGGCGGGTTTGCTGAGCCCTTCGTCGGGCGAAGTGCGTGTGTTCGGCAAACCCCTGGAAGGGGTGAACGAGCGCGCTGGCTACATGTTCCAGGGCGAAGCACTGATGCCCTGGCGCAGTGCCGAATCCAACGTGATGGCCGGTCTGGAGTTTGCTGGTGTCCCGCAGGACGAGGCTCGCGCCCGTGCGCAGGAGTGGCTCAAGCGAGTCGGCCTGGGTGGTTTCGGGGATCGTTACCCGCATCAAATGTCTGGCGGTATGCGCAAACGCGTCATGCTGGCCCAGACCCTGATTCGTGATCCCGACATCATTCTGATGGATGAGCCTTTCTCGGCGTTGGACATTCAGACCCGTCAATTGATGGAAAACGAAGTGCTGGAGATATGGATGGCGCAGCGTAAAGCCGTGCTGTTCATCACGCACGATCTGGACGAAGCCATTGCCATGAGCGATCGAGTGGTGGTTCTGTCTGCCGGGCCGGGCACTCATCCCATCGGCGAATTTCATGTCGATCTTCCACGCCCTCGTGACGTGGCCGAAGTACGCAACGACCCCCGCTTTGTCGAATTGCATGCGGCAATCTGGGCCGTCCTGCGTGATGAAGTTCTGAAGGGTTATGCCCAGCAAAAGCGTGCCTGATATGTCTAAATCTATTACTCAATCCAAGCTGGCCCTGCGCGGCTGGCAAATCTCGCTGCTCGTCGTCATTCTGGCTGCCTGGCATTTCTTCACGCTGGATCCCAAAGTGGCTTTCTTCTTTGGGCAGCCATTGGAAGTGGTCAAGGTGATCTGGGCCTGGTTCGTCACCAACGGTGATATTTACCTGCACCTGGGCGTGACCTTGAGCGAAACCCTGCTGGCTTTTGCCATCGGTACGATTGCTGGTTTGGCTTGCGGTCTGTGGCTGGGGCTCTCGCCTCGTGCGGCGGCCTTGCTGGACCCGTACCTGACGGCAGCCAACTCCATGCCGCGCGTCATTCTGGCGCCTATCTTCGGCATGTGGTTTGGTCTGGGCATCTGGTCCAAAGTGGCTCTGGCCGTGACACTGGTGTTTTTCATCGTGTTCTTCAACGTGTACCAGGGTGTGCGTGAAGTCAGCTCCACCTTGCTGGACAACGCCCGCATGCTGGGTGCCAGCCGTCGCCAGTTACTGCGCCACGTCTACATTCCCTCGGCGACCAGCTGGGTGTTCTCCAGCCTGCACACCTCGGTCGGTCTGGCCTTTGTGGGTGCTGTGGTGGGTGAATATCTGGGTTCAGCCAGTGGAGTGGGGTACCTGATCCTGCAGGCCGAGGGCACATTGGATGTGAATACAGTGTTTGCCGGTATTGTGGTGCTTACGGTATTTGCGCTGATCCTGGATGGACTGGTCAGTGTGTTTGAAGACCGCTTGTTGGCCTGGCGGCCTCAAGGTGGTGGTACAGAAAAGCTCTGACCACTGTCTGGTCCAAGTGTTGAGAAAACCGGCTCCTGTTTCAGGAGTCGGTTTTTTTATGCCTGCTCGTTTTCAAGGGCGAGGAGGGGAGGGGCAGTTAGGCACTTAAATATATAGAGGAACACACATGACTGCATCGACATGTGGTTTTCACTCCTATTGCCAAGCCTCCAAAATGCTATAGATCAAGGCCGCACCGCGTGATCAGTGGGTGCCAGCAGTCTCAATACCTTGCAGTGTTTGTTGTCAAACCAACCAGGATGGAGATGCACATGGAAAAACAGCATGACTACAACGCAATCGGCACGATTTACGAAGAGTTCAACCGGACCTCGCCCGCTCGGCTGGCAGAGGTCGCTACTGTGGAGCAATTGCTGGGAGACGTGAACGGCAAGTCTGTGCTGGATCTGGCCTGTGGCTATGGCTTTTTCGGGCGCCGTGCCTACGAACAGGGGGCTGCCAAGGTCGTGGGTGTGGACATTTCGGAGAGCATGGTGAATCAGGCCAAAGACATTTCCAGGCAGCAGAAGGAGGATATTGAGTTCCGAGTGGGAGACGTACTGGAGATGGGGGTAATCGGGCAGTTCGACCGGGCAATTGCAGCCTTTCTATTCAATTACTCCCGGTCGGTGCAGGAGTTGGAACAGATGTTCCAGGCCGTGGCAGATAATCTGAAACCGGATGGTCGCTTGGTGGCCTATACCGTGAACCCGGACTTTCAATTGGGAAAGGAGGATGTGGCCAAGTACGGTTTGAAAGTGCTGACGGAGGAGCCGTACCAAGAGGGCTTTCGGCATACTGCACACTTTAATGTGGGGCCGCCGATTCGTTTTACCTATCACCGCTGGAGCAAAGAGCATTACGAAGCGGCCCTGGCAAAGGCGGGTTTTCGGTCCTTTCGCTGGCAGATGCCGTTATTGACTCAGCAGGCTTTGGATGCCTATCCGCCAGACTTTTGGGAGGACTACAAGAAGAATTGTCCGCAAATCAGCTTGCTTTGCGAACGTTGAAAGAAAGTGTGCTGGATCAGAAAAGTGTGGTGCGTATTGATCTGAGCAAGATCTGATTGCAGTCCAGATAGGGCTCAAAGCAAATCAGCCCGGCGCAATGCCGGGCTGATCCTTTTTGCTGATCAAGCAGCGGGTTTCTTTCCGGGCTTTGCAGGATGCAAAGCCTTTTTATATCGCAGTGCCAGTGATCAAGCCTGCTGACGCGCTTGCTGAATCAAGGAGTCCAGCTTGATGCCATCCGTGGTGAACTGACGGATGCCTTCGGCCAGCTTTTCAGTAGCCATCGCGTCCTGGTTCAAATCCGTGCGGAAGGTGATTTCATTGCTGGCACGCCATTCGGGGGCAACCGCCTTGGCGCGCGCCACATCCAGCATGGCAGGGACTTCACCTTGGGCTGCATCCAGTTGGCCCAGCAGATCCGGGCTGATGGTCAGCAGATCGCAACCGGCCAGCGCCTTGATCTGGCCGACATTGCGGAAGCTGGCACCCATGATCTCCGTGGGGATGTCATAGGTTTTGTAGTATTCGTAAATGCTGCGGACCGAGCGCACGCCGGGATCGTTCTCGCCATGGTTGGCGCTTTCGTCCCAGTCCTGGCCAGCGGTTTTCTTGAACCAGTCGTAGATGCGACCCACAAAGGGTGAAATCAGCGTGACTTTGGCCTGGGCGCAGGCGATGGCTTGCGGCAGGCAGAACAAAAGGGTCAGGTTGCAGTTGATGCCTTCGGCCTGCAGCGTACGGGCGGCCTGAATGCCTTCCCAGGTGCTGGCCAGCTTGATCAGTACCCGTTCGCGCGGCACACCGGCCTTTTCGTAATGCTGAATGATATGGCGAGCGCGCTCGACGCTGGCCAGGGTATCAAAGGACAGGCGAGCATCTACTTCGGTGGAGACGCGGCCGGGAACAATGTCCAGAATTTGTCGGCCAAAGGCAACCAGCAACAGGTCGCTGGTTTCTGCCAGGCTGGCGTGAGGGTGGTCGGCGATGACACGGTCCAGCAAGGGGCGATAGGCCGCCTGCTGTACAGCCTTCAGAATCAAGGAAGGATTGGTTGTTGCATCGGTAGGGCGATACGCGCGCATCGCTTCAAAATCGCCTGTGTCGGCCACTACGGTTGTGCACTGGCGCAGGGAGTCAAGCTGAGTAGTCATGTCTGTTACTAGTCCATCGCAAAGCCATCAAACCAATCAATTACTGTAGTCGATTTTCCAGGTTTTCGTGCCTGGTTTCGGTGTTACTACCGATAAACTACCGGAAAAACCCCGTTTGAGCATATAATTAGAAGGTTTAATATTAATTTCAGAATCCGGGGTTTTTAACGTGCTGCCGTCTTTATTTCCTGAGGAGTCCCGCACTATCACTAGTGCCGTCCTAGCCCTGGCGGATGGAACCCTATTCAAAGGGGTATCAATCGGTGCCGAGGGGCACTGTGTTGCTGAGATCGTTTTCAATACAGCCATGACGGGCTATCAGGAAATCCTGACAGACCCAAGCTACAGCGGTCAAATTGTTACGCTTACCTATCCGCACATCGGTAATACCGGTGTCAATCCAGAGGACTCCGAATCCACCAAAGCCCACGCTGCCGGGCTTGTCATTCGCGATTGTCCCGCCCGCCTGTCCAACTTCCGCTCCACCCAGTCTTTGCCCGACTACCTGAAAGCTCAGGGTGTTGTGGCCATCTCCGGTATCGACACCCGCAAGCTGACTCGCATTTTGCGCGAGAAAGGCTCCATGGGTGCCTGCATCCTGGTGGGTGATGATGCCGAACGTGCACTGGAACTGGCCCGCTCTTTCCCTGGCCTGAAAGGTCAGGACCTGGCCAAGGTGGTTTCCACCGACAAGTCCTACAACTGGACCGAAGGTTCGTGGGAACTGGGCCAAGGTTTCTCCAAGCCCGAAGGCGAGCGCTTTCACGTGGTGGCTTACGATTTTGGCGTCAAGGCCAACATCCTGCGCCTGATGGCAGACCGTGGCTGTAAGGTCACCGTCGTGCCTGCGCAAACTCCATTGGCTGATGTGCTGGCTTACGAACCTGATGGCGTGTTCCTGTCCAACGGCCCTGGCGATCCGGAGCCTTGCGATTACGCAATCGAAGCTTGCAAGGGCTTGCTGGAGCGCAAGTTGCCTGTGTTTGGTATTTGCCTGGGTCATCAGATCCTGGGTCTGGCCGTGGGTGCTCAGACCTTGAAGATGAAAAATGGCCACCACGGTGCCAACCACCCTGTGCAGGAACTGGCCAGCGGCCGCGTGTTCATCACCAGCCAGAATCACGGCTTTGCGGTGGATGCCACAACCTTGCCAGCCAATGCCAAGGTCACGCACATTTCTTTGTTCGACCAGAGCCTGCAAGGCTTCGAGTTGACAGATCGCCCCGCGTTTTGCTTCCAGGGTCACCCCGAAGCCACTCCCGGCCCGCGCGATATTGCCTCGCTGTTCGACAAATTCATCAGCCTGATGGCTGCCCACCAGGCCAATAAATAAATCGCACTATGCCAAAGCGTTCAGACTTAAAAAGCATTCTTATCATTGGCGCAGGCCCGATCATCATTGGTCAGGCTTGTGAATTCGACTACTCGGGAGCCCAGGCATGTAAGGCCCTGAAGGCCGAGGGTTACCGGACTGTGCTGGTCAACAGCAATCCGGCCACCATCATGACGGACCCGGATACGGCTGACGTCACTTACATCGAGCCCATCACCTGGCAAGCTGTCGAGAAAATCATTGAAAAAGAGCGTCCCGATGCGCTCTTGCCCACCATGGGCGGCCAAACCGCGCTGAACTGCGCCCTGGATCTGGCCAAGCATGGCGTGCTGGAAAAATTCGGTGTCGAGCTGATCGGTGCCAACGCCGCTGCTATCGAAAAAGCCGAAGACCGCCTGAAGTTCAAGGACGCCATGACCTCCATCGGTCTGGAGTCCGCCAAGTCCGGCGTGGCTCACAGCATGGACGAAGCCTGGGCGGTTCAAAAGCGTATTGCTGAAGAAATCGGTACCGCCGGTTTCCCCGTCGTGATTCGCCCCAGCTTCACGCTGGGCGGTACGGGCGGCGGTATTGCCTACAACCCTGAAGAATTCGAAACCATCTGCCGTCGTGGTCTGGAAGCATCGCCCACCAACGAACTGCTGATTGAAGAATCCCTGCTGGGCTGGAAAGAGTTTGAAATGGAAGTTGTGCGCGACCGCGCCGACAACTGCATTATTGTGTGCTCCATTGAAAACCTGGACCCCATGGGTGTGCACACCGGTGACTCCATCACCGTGGCTCCTGCTCAAACCCTGACCGACCGCGAATACCAGATCATGCGTAATGCATCGATCGCCGTATTGCGCGAAATCGGTGTGGATACCGGTGGTTCGAACGTACAGTTCGCGGTGAACCCCGATAACGGCCGCATGATCGTTATTGAAATGAACCCGCGCGTGTCCCGTTCCTCGGCTCTGGCTTCCAAAGCCACGGGCTTCCCTATCGCCAAGATCGCTGCGCGTCTGGCCGTGGGTTACACCCTGGACGAGCTGCTGAACGAAATCACCGGCGGTGCGACCCCCGCTTCGTTCGAGCCCACCATCGACTACGTGGTTACCAAAGTGCCACGTTTCGCCTTCGAAAAATTCCCTCAGGCCGACTCGCGCCTGACCACCCAGATGAAGTCCGTAGGTGAAGTGATGGCTATTGGCCGCACTTTCCAGGAATCCTTCCAGAAAGCCCTGCGTGGCCTGGAAGTGGGTGTGGATGGTCTGAACCAGAAAACCACCGACCGCGAGAAACTGCAGGTCGAGCTGGGCGAACCTGGTCCAGAGCGTATCTGGTACGTGGGCGATGCCTTCGCTCAAGGCCTGAGCCTGGACGAAGTACACAACCTGACCAAGATCGACCCCTGGTTCCTGGCCCAGATCAAAGAGATCGTGGACATCGAACTGGCTCTGGAACAAAAGACGCTGGCCGATCTGGACCGCGACACCTTGTTTGGTCTGAAGCGCCGTGGTTTCTCCGACCGCCGTCTGGCTTTCCTGCTGGATACCGTGGAATCGGAAGTGCGCAAACTGCGTCACCAGCTGAATGTGCGTCCTGTCTACAAGCGTGTGGACACCTGCGCGGCGGAATTCTCCACCGATACGGCCTATATGTACTCGACCTACGAGGAAGAGTGCGAATCCAATCCTACGGACAAGAAGAAGATCATTGTTCTGGGTGGTGGTCCTAACCGTATTGGTCAGGGTATCGAGTTTGACTACTGCTGCGTGCACGCTGCTCTGGCATTGCGCGAAGATGGTTACGAAACCATCATGGTCAACTGCAACCCCGAAACCGTTTCTACCGACTACGACACCTCCGACCGTCTGTATTTCGAGCCTCTGACTCTGGAAGACGTGCTGGAAATCGTCCACATCGAAAAACCAGTGGGCACCATCGTTCAGTACGGTGGCCAGACTCCGCTGAAATTGGCCCGTGCTCTGGAAGCCAATGGTGTACCTATCATCGGTACCAGCCCAGAATCCATTGACGTGGCCGAAGACCGTGAGCGCTTCCAGAAGCTACTGACCAAGCTGGGTCTGCGTCAGCCGCCAAACCGTACGGCTCGTACCGAAGGCGAAGCGATTGCTCTGGCTGCCGAGATCGGTTACCCATTGGTGGTACGCCCAAGCTACGTGCTGGGTGGCCGTGCCATGGAAATTGTGCACGAGCAGCAAGACCTGGAGCGCTACATGCGCGAAGCGGTCAAGGTCAGCAATGACTCGCCCGTGCTGCTGGATCACTTCCTGAACAACGCCACCGAAGTGGACGTGGACTGCCTGGCCGATGGCGAGCGCGTGTTTGTGGGCGGTGTGATGCAACACATCGAGCAGGCTGGTGTTCACTCCGGTGACTCCGCTTGCAGCTTGCCTCCTTACTCGCTCAGCGACGAAACCGTAGCTGAAATCAAG
This sequence comes from Alcaligenes phenolicus, assembly GCF_032063905.1. Taxonomy (NCBI): domain Bacteria; kingdom Pseudomonadati; phylum Pseudomonadota; class Betaproteobacteria; order Burkholderiales; family Alcaligenaceae; genus Alcaligenes; species Alcaligenes phenolicus. The sequence continues at coordinate 2,758 of NZ_DAMBOE010000002.1, read as the reverse complement.
CGCCAGACGGCACTCATGGCCAAGGCCTTGAACGTGAAGGGCTTGATGAACGTGCAGTTCGCCATTCAGGATGGTGATGTGTACGTGCTGGAAGTGAACCCACGTGCTTCGCGTACCGTGCCGTTCGTGTCCAAGGCTACCGGTTTGCAGCTGGCCAAGATCGCCGCTCGCGCCATGGCTGGTCAGACTCTGTCCGAGCAAGGCATTACTGAAGAAGTCACGCCGTCTTACTACAGCGTGAAAGAAGCCGTGTTTCCCTTCGTGAAGTTCCCTGGCGTGGATACCATTCTGGGACCTGAAATGAAGTCCACCGGCGAAGTCATGGGCGTGGGCACCTCCTTTGCCGAAGCCTTCGTGAAGTCGCAAATGGCTGCCAGCGTGAACCTGCCCAAGGGCGGTCTGGCCTTCATCAGCGTGCGTGCTCAGGACAAACCACAAGCCGTTGAAGTGGCTCGTGGCCTGATCTCGCTGGGCTTCAAGGTTGTGGCTACCCGCGGTACCGCCAGCGCCATCGAACAGGCCGGTCTGGCTGTTCAGGTGGTGAACAAGGTTACCGAAGGTCGTCCGCACATTGTGGACATGATCAAGAACGGTGAAATTTCCTTGGTCATCAATACGGTTGAAGAGCGTCGCAACGCCATCGTTGATTCGCGTACAATCCGTACACATGCGCTGGCTGCCAACCTGGCCTACTACACCACCATTGCTGGTGCTGTAGCTGCGGTTCAAGGCTTGCAGTATCTGAGCCAAGGTGAAGGCTTGAAGGTTTACGCGGTTCAAGAGCTGCACGCTCTGCTCGCGAAACACTAAGTCTTACCCGGCTGGAAAGGCGCACCTTAGTGGTGCGCCTTTTTTTGTTCTTGCATCAGACAAGACCAAGCCGTCGTATTGGGGCAGCACGCAGGCCACCGCCTGCACAGTGCAGAAGTTTTCTTCTTTGGAGATCATGTCGTGAAATGGTTCATTCTTGCCTTGTTCATCGTGTGCACGATTGTTGTGCACTTCAGGGGTCGAGTCAGGCACCGGTTTTCGCGCCAGTTGCTGGACCATTCCACCTTCACGGCTCCTTTGAACGTCTTCATGTACGGCTTTTCGGCAGTACCGAACGAGCCGTATCTGGATTTGAAACACTTTCCCGAGCTGAACAAGCTGCTGGAACACTGCGACGAAATCCGTGCCGAGGCCGAGCAGCTATTTGGCGAAGGCCATATCAAGGCCTCGGACAAGTACAACGATGCGGGTTTCAACTCCTTCTTTAAAACCGGCTGGACGCGTTTTTACCTGAAGTGGTATGACGCGGATCATCCGTCAGCACGCGAACTGTGCCCGGTGACGACTAATCTGCTCAAGGATATTCCTTCGATCAAGGCGGCCATGTTCACCTCCTTGCCACCCGGTGCCCGTTTGCCGCGTCACCGCGACCCTTATGCGGGTTCGCTGCGCTTTCACATGGGGCTGATGACGCCTAATAGTCCGGATTGTTATATCGAAGTGGACGGCCAGCGTTATCACTGGCGTGATGGCGAGGCCGTGGTGTTTGATGAAACCTTTATTCACTACGCCGAGAACAAAACGGATCAGAACCGCATTATCTTGTTTGCGGACGTAGAGCGCCCCATGCGTTACCGCTGGGCACAGGCGATCAATCACGCAGTGGGTGGTTTCTTGCTGCGCGCTGCTGCCGCTCCTAACCAGGAAGGCGACCGCACGGGTGGTATCAACCGTATTTTCGGTACGGTTTATGCTGTGCGTCGTTTCGGCAAGGCGATCAAGAAAAAGAACGAAACCCTGTACTACATCCTCAAGTGGTTGCTGGTGCTGGGCATTGCTGCCCTGATCTTCCTGTAAAAAGCAGGCAAAGATGCAAACGGTCTTTATCACGGGTGCCAGCAGCGGTTTGGGCAAAGCGCTTGCTCAGGAATACGCAGCTCAAGGTGCTTGCCTGGGTTTGCTGGGCCGGCGTCAGGAAGAACTCCAGGCGCTGGCTGAGAGCTTGCCCGGTGTGCACCGTATCTATGTGGCGGATGTACGTGACAGAGACGCCTTGCATCAAGCGGCCCGGGACTTTTTGCAGTTCACAGGGCAAAAAATTGATGTGGTCATTGCCAGTGCGGGGATCAGCGCTGGCACCTTGACGGAAGAAACCGAAGACTTCGCCGTTTTCAAAGCCATTGTGGATACAAACCTTCTGGCCATGGTGGCGACTTTCGAGCCTTTTATCGGCACCATGAAAACGACGGGGAAGGGAACCTTGGTGGGTATTGCCAGCGTGGCGGGTATTCGTGGTCTGCCCGGTGCGGGGGCTTATAGCAGCTCCAAGGCCGCTGTCATTGCCTACTGCGAAAGCTTGCGACTGGAGCTGTCGCTGTACGGTGTCTCAGTCGTCACCATTACGCCCGGCTATATTCGCACGGCCATGACGGCGCAGAATCCTTACTCCATGCCATTTCTGATGCCTGCTGAGGACTTTGCCCGCAAAGCTCGCAAGACCATCGAGCAGGGCGCGTCCTATCGAGTCATTCCTTGGCAGATGGGGGTTGTTTCGCGCCTGATGCGTCTTTTGCCTAATTGGCTGTATGACCGTCTGGCTCGTCGGGCACCTCGCAAGCCGCGACTGAACAAGAAAAGCTGATCAGTGTCCTTGTCGCTGATTGTTGAGGCCCTTGTTGGCCTCATCGCGGTTTGAAGGGGCTATGCTTATGGCCGCAACCGCAACCGCAACCGCAACCGCAACCGCAACCGCAACCGCAACCGCAAC